>JBGTNH010000041.1:0-17274 GCA_041743165.1 Gillisia sp.
TTTTATCGGTAGAAATCATAAGCAGATAGTTAGTTAAATATTTGGTTTTTAGATACTTAAATATACTAATTTTCTGCTTTTTCTTTGTTGTTTAATCCCTCTTTTTTTACCTTTTCTTATATCGAACTCACGTTAAATTAAGAGATGAACCCAACCGGGTGCGGGCACTTTTCACAAAAGATAATGAAGAGTGGAACAAAACATTCTTAATTCCCTGATCCCATATCCAACCCGCATTCCATCCTTAAAAATCAACGGTTCAGATAATTAAATTATTGGATCCTGTGACATCATTGCACATTTGTCTCAAACAAATGAACAATGAAAACTGCATTCCTTACCATCTTCCTGTTTTTTTATTTATTTTCAAATCTTCAGGCCCAGAATAAAATTTCAGGTGCTGTAACAGATCCCGGGGGAAATCCAGTCTTTGGAGCAAATGTTTATCTCTATGGAACTTATGATGGCACTACAACGCTTGAAGATGGAAGTTTTGAATTTTATACTCAAAGTACAGCGCCTATTGTGCTTATTGTCTCGTATGTATCCTTCCTTGAATTCAGGAAAGAAGGCGACTCCTCACAAATGGCAGATCTAAGAATTATTTTAAAGGAGGATCTTAGCACATTGGATGCGGTAACGATTACTGCCGGTAACTTTCAGGCGGGCGATAAATCAAGAGTTTCTGTTCTCAAACCTCTTGATATCGTTACCACAGCGGGAAGTGCGGGCAATATAATTGCAGCCCTTCAAACCCTTCCCGGGACTCAGAATGTTGGGGAAAGTGGCCGCTTATTCGTTCGTGGCGGGGAAGCAGGTGAAACACAGACTTTCGTGGACGGGTTAAGAGTTTCGCAACCCTATACTGCCTCAGTTCAGAATTTACCGGCAAGAGGCAGGTTCTCTCCGTTTTTATTCAGCGGAATTTCATTCTCAACTGGTGGCTACAGCGCTGAATATGGAGATGCATTATCGTCGGTTCTATTGCTCGAAACCCGGGATGAAGTTGAGGAAGACAGAACTGAAATTTCCCTGATGACCGTGGGGTTGGGTATGGGACATACCAAAAAATGGGAGAATAGTTCACTGAGTGTGAATACCTCGTATATTAATCTTGCACCCTATATAATGGCGGTTCCTGAAAAACTGGATTGGGAGAAAGCTTATGAATCATTATCCGGAGAGTCAATATTCAGGCAGCAATTTAAAAATGGGTTCTGGAAAGTTTATGCTGCCTTTGATACATCCGGTTTCGAATTCAATCGTCAAAATATAGATGCCACCCGGCTGGAAAATATAGAGTTGAAGAATCAGAATTTCTATCTCAATACTTCCTACCGGGGGACGATCTGGGAAACATGGCAACTTTTTGCAGGATTAAGTCATGGTTACAGCAATAACTTTACAAACCTGGATGCTACGAATATTGAAAATAATGAAAATGCATTTCATCTTAAAGCCAGTCTTGGGAAAAGGATTTCAAATGGGATCAGGCTGAAAGCAGGTTTTGACTATTTCAGCACAGGATTTGATGAAATTTATTTCGACGGAATATTAACTTCATACAAGAGTGGATATAATCTTCAGCACATTGCAGGGTATGCAGAAGCTGATGTTATGTTCAGCAGGAATCTTGCCGCTAAAATTGGATTCAGGTATTCACATTATGACCTGATAAAGGAAAATAACATCACTCCCCGACTCTCGGCAGCCTACAGGATCAACAAAAATGTGCAATTTTCTGCAGCCGTTGGAAAATTCATCCAAAGTCCGGGACAGGAATATTTGAAATATACAACAGATCTTTCCGCAGAAGAAGCCTCCCACTATATCCTGAATTTTCAATACAATAAGGATCGCCGACTTCTCAGAACTGAAATTTATCATAAGGATTATTCAGACCTGATAAAATATGACACACAGGTTGCAGCATTTGATTCTGAATTTTCCAATTCGGGTAGCGGGTATGCCCGGGGACTGGATATTTTCTGGAGGGATGGCCGTAGTATTAAGAATTTAGAATATTGGTTTTCTTATTCCTATATAGATACAGAAAGAGATTACAGAAATTATCCTTTAAAAGTCACGCCACATTTCGTGGCAGATCATTCCGCTTCCCTGGTCACCAAATACTGGGTGCAGTCCTGGAGATCACAGATGGGTTTTAGTTATAATTATAGTACTGGTAGGCCATTTAACGATCCTAACTCCAATAATTTCATGAATGGAAGGACCAGGGATTATAATAATCTGAGTTTTAACTGGGCTTACCTGTTGCGTCCTCAAAAGATCCTGTATTTTTCAGTTTCAAATGTTCCGGGAAGCCAAAATGTATTTGGTTATGAGTTCTCTTCTACTCCAGACCCAAATGGTATTTACAAAAGTCGGGCTATTACCCCTACTGCAGATAGGTTTTTCTTTCTTGGTTTTTTCTGGACCCTGAGTGATAATAAGGAAAGTAATCAGTTGAAAAACCTCTGATTTAGGTAATTCAAATCAAATTTACAGTTCATCCTTATCATTCTACAATTCAGTAAAAACAAATTTTAAAGAACCTTACTAATCTCAACCTTTGTATAACAATAACCACTAAAAAACTTAAAATTATGGACAAGCTAATTATTATCTTATTATTAATGGTTTCAGGAATGTTACGGGCCCAAACAAATTTTGAAGAAGGAATGAAACAAGGAATGGAACTTTGGGATCAGGGCCGGACAGAAGAATCATCTGCCCTGTTTCAAAGGATCGCTTCTGCCGAAAAGGATTCATGGCTACCCAATTATTATGTGGGTCTCATTAATAGTACCGCGGCTTTCCGAACCAAAGATTATGACAAGGTTAATCAATATTTAACTACGGCACAAACTGCGATAGACAGGGCATTAACCCAAAATCCGGATAATGCAGAACTACTTGTACTACAAGCTATGATCCATACCGCCTGGATCAATTTTGATCCTATGTCTTACGGGCAAAACCTTTCCCCGAAAATAATGCAACTATATAGCCGTGCAGAAAAACTTGATCCTCATAATCCACGTGTGGTCTTAAGCAAAGCACAATTTGAAATGGGATCAGCAAAATTCTTTGGGTCAGATGTGAAACCAATATGTGCAGAACTGTCAAGATCTATTGATCTTTTTGATAACTTTAAACCGGAATCACAATTCCATCCCAAATGGGGAAAAGGTCAGGCAGAGGAAATACTGGTAAGTTGTGACCCTTCATATTCATCTAAGAAATGAAAGACAATTTTAAAATATTCGTAATTGGGGTACTTATAGGCTTCATCCTTTTCTGCATAGACCAAATTTTCAGGTTCATAGCAACAGGAACAATAGTTCTCAATTACAATCTTTTAGAATCATTATTACTTTATGCCCTGTACAGTATCCCATTAACATTCGTAAACTCAAGGTTCTTTCATTATATAAACCACAATTTTGACCATGAAAGGTTTAAGAAATACAGATTCCTATTGGGATTTTTGGGCTCTGTATTACTTACACTCACAACTTTTTTCCTGGTCAGAGTAGTGCATAAAGTTTTAATCGACCGGGAAACCTTTAGTGAGTTTATAACAGGGGAGAATTACCAGATGTACTTTGTGGCCCTGCTTTTCACCCTGGTGATATCCCTATTTTTTCATGCTATCTATTTTTATAAAGCATTACAGGAAAGCAAGGTCAAGGAGCAAAAAGTGATCGCAGGAACTGCATCGGCTAAATTTGAAAGTTTAAAGAATCAGATAGATCCGCATTTTTTGTTCAACAGCCTGAACGTTCTTACCTCTCTTATTGAGGAAAATCCAGACAATGCCCAACGTTTTACCACTTCCCTATCCAAAGTATACCGATATGTTCTTGAACAAAAAGATAAGGAACTGGTAAGTGTGGAGGAAGAACTGGCATTTGCCCAGACTTATATGGAATTGCTTACCATGCGGTTTGAAAACAGTCTCTTTTATGACGTGCCTCAAAACCTGGATAACCCCGAGGCCAAGGTGGTCCCGTTATCATTACAGTTATTGCTTGAAAATGTAATAAAGCATAATGCGGTAAGCGACGGCAAACCTTTAAGGATCAGAATCTATGAAGATCATAATTACCTGGTAATAGAAAATAACAAACAGAAAAAAGAAGTCCTTCAAAACCGGAGAGGAGTAGGACTTCAAAATATAATTAACAGATATCACCTGGTGACTAACCGCAAAGTGATAGTAGACGAAAGCGAAAACATATTCCGGGTAAAAATACCGGTTTTAACACAAAAAATTACAGTGATGGATACTATAAGGCCTAATGAAAATAATGCTTATTTTAAAGCAAAGGAAAGGGTAAGAGAGATCAAAGAATTCTATGGAAATCTTCTATCCTATTGCTTGGTTATTCCTTTTTTAATATTCATCAACCTCAAAACCTACCCGCAATTTCAATGGTTCTGGTTTCCGGCCCTGGGCTGGGGATTAGGTTTAAGCATCCATGCCTTTACTGTATTTGGTTATGGTTCAAATTGGGAAGAAAAAAAGATCCAGGAGATCATGAGAAAAAATAAAGAACAAAATAAAAGTTGGAAATAATGGAAAGAAACTTTCAGGAAGAAGAAATTTATAAAGCTGCTCAAAAACGTGTAAAGGATATAAAAGGATTTTACATTCATTTATTGGTATATGTCTTTGTAAATATAGCCTTGTTAATTATGGGTAATAATTTTACTCAATTAAAAGAGAACGGTTTCGAAATATCCAATTTCTACACCGCCTTATTCTGGGGTATTGGCCTTGCTGCTCATTGGGCCGGAGTATTTGGTTCCGGACTCTTTTTGGGTAATAAATGGGAAGAAAGAAAGATAAAAGAGATCATGGATCGTGACCGGGAAAGAATGGAAAAATGGGAGTAATATATACAACCGTACTAATTAAACCCCTAAATTAAAAGTATGACCGCAATAATTATAGAGGACGAAAAACCTGCTGCACGCAGACTAAACAGGATGTTGAATAAACTGGGGGTGAATGTAATGCATACCTTGCACTCGGTGGAAGAATCCATAGATTGGTTTGACCAAAACGAGCATCCCGGAGTGATCTTTCTTGACATTCAGCTAAGTGATGGGTTATCCTTTGAAATCTTTGAAAAGAGCGAAATTAAAAGTGCTGTTATCTTTACCACCGCTTATGATGAATATGCACTTCAGGCCTTTAAACTTAACAGCATAGATTACTTACTGAAACCTATAGACGAGGCTGAACTTAAAATGGCAGTTGAAAAGTATAGTAATTTAAAAGAAACATTTGGATCTCTGCAATCGCAATCTATTCAGCTCAATTTTGAAGATATTAAAAAGCTGCTTGTTCATCCTATGGAGCGGGATTATAAAAAGCGCTTTACGGTTAAAGTAGGTCAACATTTAAAAATGATCGCGGTAGAAGAGATCTGCTGTTTTTACAGTGAGAATAAGGGAACATATATTTTTACTGCGGAAGGAAGAAATTATCTATTGGAAACAACTCTTGACCAACTCGAAAACGAACTTTCCCCTGAAAATTTCTTCCGCGTCAACCGAAAGTTCTTTGTCAACATCAATGCGATCAGGGATATCATTTCCTACTCCAATTCCCGTCTAAAGCTGAAATTGAACCATTTTAACGGTGAAGAGATCATCGTAGCCCGCGAGCGGGTGAAGGATTTCAAGGCATGGTTGGCATAACCTGTGACTGTTGACCCTTATCAGTTGTCATTTTGCAGAGTTTAGAGTCCTGTATAGAGTTGCCCATTTTCGACACATTAACCTTTGTTGTTCTATGTTGGTTTCCAAATTTTTATTTTCAATTTTTATTTAATTCATCAATAAAGCTGAAGTATAATTAAGCTTTCCGGGAGAAGTTGCTGATCTTGTGGTTCCTGTTTTTTATATAAACATAATTCCTTTATCCACAGAGCACTCATTACGAAGGTCTCCATAATCGAATTTCTTATTAAATTATCTTGATTCTTGTCTTTTTATTATCGGTTTTTCTCTAACTAAAATCGTAAATTTAAGAGGGTAAATACTAGTTCTTTATATCGGGAACTTACGATGCCTGCTGAATTTTGGTAAGAGTATAAATATGGAAAAAACTACACAAAAAAATTCTTCCCATCTTTGGCATACCCTCACACCTGCTGAAATACAAGAACAGTTAAAGACAAATTTTGAAAAAGGGCTTACCAGGGAGGAAGTCCTTAAAAGAAAAGAAATATATGGCCTGAACGAACTTCCGAAAGGGAAAAAGCAATCTGAAATTGTACGGTTTCTACTTCAGTTCAACAATTTGTTGATTTATATTTTGCTTATTGCCGCGGTGATCACAGCCCTTATGGACCATTGGATAGATACCTGGGTAATAGTGCTTGTAGTAGTGGTAAATGCTATTATTGGTTACATCCAGGAAGGCAAAGCAGAAAAAGCTCTGGAAGGTATTCGCAATATGCTCTCCCAGCATGCTATGGTTGTAAGGGATGGCAGGCAAAAGGATATAGAAGCCAGGGATCTGGTTCCGGGAGATGTGATAAAATTAAAATCGGGAGATAAGATCCCCGCAGATGTCCGGATCATTGAATCAAAAGATTTTCAGGTTGAAGAATCGCCATTAACCGGAGAGGCTGATGTTGTCGAGAAAAATACGGAAACAGTTGAAGAAAATGTCCTCCTGGGAGACCGCACCGGGATGGGATTTTCCGGTACTACTGTGGTTTATGGTAAGGCAACGGCCGTGGTAGTCGAAACCGGCGGGGCTACAGAGCTTGGAAAGATCAACAAAATGATGACAAATGTACAGGTGATCACCACTCCCCTCCTTCAGCAAATCGAGGACTTCAGCAAATGGCTCTCCCTGATCATCGTAGCAATAACCGCAGCTTTTTTTGCTTTCGGATATTTTTTCAGGGATTATACCCTTCCTGAACTTTTCCTTGCATCCATAGGACTTGTGGTTGCTGCCATTCCCGAAGGATTACCGGCCATCATGACCATCACCCTCGCAATCGGGGTGCAGCAAATGGCCAAAAGAAAGGCTATCATAAGGAAATTACCCTCGGTAGAAACCCTGGGATCTGTGAATGTGATCTGCTCAGATAAAACAGGTACCCTCACTAAAAATGAAATGACCGCGAAGATGGTGGTTACTTCAGAAAATAAATATACAGTAGAGGGTACGGGGTATGAACCCGTGGGAAATATTCTGCTCAATGATCAACAGCTTGAAGTAAATGAAGATCCGGTATTTTCCAGATTTATGCAGTGTCTCAGGGCCTGTAACAATTCAGAAATTACCAAAAATAATGAGGGACATTACGAGATTACCGGGGCTCCAACAGAAGCCGCTTTGCTATGTTTAAGCCTAAAGGCAGGTTTTGAGGATTTTAAACCCCAACGGCTGGATATTATTCCCTTTGAGTCTGAACACAAATACATGGCCACTCTCAATGAAGTGGATAATGAGAAACTCATATTTATGACAGGAGCGCCGGAGCGGGTTCTTGATAAGTGCGCTCATCAACTTACTTCGTCGGGCCCGGCAAAGATCAACCGGGATTACTGGCTGGAGGAAATGGATGAAGTAGCTTTCCGGGGGCAGCGCATATTAGGGGCTGCATTCCGAATTGCGGCAAAAGATACAATTCAGATAAACCTCCCCTTTGATGAACCGGAATTTACTTTTTTAGGAATTATCGGGATTATTGATCCTCCAAGGGATGAAGTCGTGCTGGCTATAAAGGAATGTAAAACGGCTGGGGTCAGGGTTAAGATGATCACGGGAGATCACGCCCTGACCGCAAAAGCAATTGGTAGGGATATAGGAATTGAAGATTATGAAAACGTGATAACCGGTCAGGAAATAGAGAAAATGAGTGATGAAGAGCTGCAAAACATAGTTTTGGACCACAGCATCTATGCACGTACCACGCCGGAACATAAATTAAGACTTGTAAAAGCTTTACAGGTAAACGGATTGCTCTGCGCCATGACCGGCGATGGTGTGAATGATGCTCCTGCCCTTAAAAAGGCAAATATAGGCGTTGCAATGGGTATCAAGGGGACCGAGGTTACAAAAGATGCCTCTGAAATGGTCCTGGCAGATGATAATTTTGCAACCATTGTAAATGCCATAAAAGAAGGCAGAACTGTTTATGACAATATAAAAAAGGCTTTATTTTTTATTCTGCCCACCAACGGTGCAGAATCGCTTGTTCTTATGGCTGCGGTACTACTGGGAATAATCATGCCTATCACCCCGGCCCAGATTCTTTGGGTAAATATGGTGACTGCTGTAACCCTTGCCCTTTCGATTTCATTTGAACCCATGGAGAAAAATGTGATGAAAAGACCTCCCAGGGACTCAAATAAGTCAATTCTTGGCAAACAATTTATATGGAGGATCATTTATGTGTCCATCATCATTGGTGCCCTTACCCTTGCGGTATTCTATTATATGCTCCACATGGGCCTGGATGAAAACGCAGCCCGCACCGTAGCAGTAAACACCCTTGTTTGTTGCCAGTTATTTTATCTTTTCAATTGCCGTAAAATGAAAGGTCTCGCGATTAGTAAGGATTTCTTCGGAAATCGCTATGTTTTCTATGCTTCAGGAATTCTTACCTTGCTACAGCTGGTATTCGTTTATGCTCCTTTCATGAATAACTTTTTCCTTACAGTCTCTCTCCCGGTTCAATATTGGCTGTACCCCGGATTAGCGGGTTTATGTGTTTTTGTTATAGTTGAGATCGAAAAATACGTCACCCGGAACTGGTGGGGATAGCCTTCGGCGTTGTGGGTTGTAGGTTGTAGGTTGAATTTAGAATTTATTGCCTGGAATTTGATTTTGGTCCTTGGTTATCTGAAGTTTGTTTCTTTGTATTTTGTACCTAATACCTCGATAAGTGATCAGAGAAATTTTAAATTTTGAATTTTATATCCAGCCCTCAGTGCTTTAATTTGAAATTGGGAATTTAATCGATTCATTCTCTCTTTTCTCTACTCTCTTTTCTCTTTTCTCTACTCTATTTGATCTGATTCAAGATCAGACTTACTAATAATTTATGTAAATTAGTAAGATTGACTTCATATAAATAAATCTAAATGCTTATGCTTTATAATAATAAAATTTTCGTTCTAGTTCTCCTCAGTCTTCTCTTCGGCCACCCATTTATGGGCCATACTCAATCTGCCAGTTCATCTGCTCAGGGAAAATATGCTTTCACCAATGTCAATGTGATCCCTATGGACCGGGATACGGTTATCAGGAATATGACGGTGGTGGTGACCGGGGACAGGATCACATCGGTTTCATTATCCTCTGAAACCGACCTGCCTGATGGATTTATAAAAATTGACGGAAATGATAAATATTTGATGCCGGGACTGGCCGAAATGCACGGGCATATACCCGGTAAAGACCAGCCTGAATATGCTGAAAATGTTCTTTTTCTTTATATCTCCAACGGAGTGACTACGGTTAGAAATATGCTGGGGAATGCTTATCACCTTGAACTCCGGGAGCGTGTGAACAAGGGTGAGGTTCCCGGTCCCACGATCTTTGCCGCAAGTCCCTGGCTCGGGGTTGATAATATTAAAACACCTGAAGCTGCAGATAAAATAGTGCGGGAAAGAAAAGCCGAAGGTTTTGACCTCCTTAAGATTGGGAGCCTGGAACCGGAGATCTACAGGCAAATGGCCAAAACTGCCCATGAGATAAATATGCCCTTTGGAGGACATGTTCCTGAAGCTGTAGGCCTCACCGGTGCCCTGCAAGCCCGTCAAACATCAATTGATCATTATGACCGTTATGTGGAATTCCTTGTGCCGGAAGACGCCAGAAAGGGCCAAAGTGGAGGTTTCTTTGGGAGTGGGATCATTGACCTTGTTGACCGTGAAAGAATGGACGAAGCCATAAGAATGACGATAGAAGCCGGTACCTGGAATGTACCAACGCTGAGCCTTGTTGAGCACCTCGCCAATGAAGAAAGTGCTGAAGAAATGATTACGCGTCCTGAAATGCGATATATGCCCCGTAATGTCCTCGATGGTTGGGTGAAATTTAAGAATGATTACATCCGGCGTGATGATTTCAAACCCGAAGCCACAGCTGCCCTTGTTGAGTTGCGACGGGATCTCACAAAAAAATTGCATGATGCAGGCGCAGGTATTGTACTGGGCTCTGATGCCCCGCAATTTTTCAACGTCCCGGGTTTTTCCATTCATCATGAATTATGGATGATGGTGGAATCTGGCCTTACACCATACGAAGTTCTTGTCACGGGCACCCGTAATGCTGCGGAGTATTTTGGCACTCCGGAAGAGTTCGGGACGATACAATCCGGCCGCCGGGCAGACCTTATTCTTTTGAATTCAAACCCTCTGGAAAATATTTCCAGCGTGCAGGATCGATCCGGAGTAATGGTTCGGGGAACCTGGTATCCCGAGGAGATGATTCAGGAAAAGTTGGAGAAGATAGCATTATCGAAAATGGAATGATGGTTTGATGGTGTGATGGTGTGATGGTTTGATGATGTGATGGGGTTGCGCCCCGTCTCTCAGAAGGTTGTAAATTGAAAATTTATAAAAAGATTGCATATGCTTAAGAACATCCTTTTCATATTATTTTTCTCATTTCCTTTTCTTTGCTTTTCTCAATTCAAAGAAGGTCTGGAAGCACTGACTAATGATAAAAATGCCAACCACGAAGAATACCAACCGCTCATTTTTGAAGCCACAACCTATATTTTTAATAATCCTGTAGATCAAACTTCAGCCGAATTCATTGCGGCTACTCAAATAGTATCCTTTTGGATGAACAAAAAAACAGAAATGAATATCCCAACATTCGGGGATTTCTTTGAAGCACTTACTAATGAGAATCACCAGCAATTCCTTTATGTGATTGCAATGACTCATTACGGCCTGGATCAAAAATTAAATTATGACCGGGTTCTTACCTGTGAACCCGTGAAAAACAAAACTTATTCAAAGCAGGATGACGTGAAGGAGGTGCAGCTTGAGGGAGCAAAGATCTTTTTGCAATATGCCGGGAAGGCTGAAAATAATGTCCCATTGACTCCTGAAACCCAAAAATATCTAATGGCTTTTAGAAAGGATGAATTGGAAAGAAATTTCTTTTGAAGTAAATGATCCTCTAATTTAAAATGTGTTTAAAATTGAAAGAATTCTTAATTATGAAAACATTCGAAAGTATGGGGACAGGATTTGCCATTGTTATGTCTATTGTATTGATCGTGGTCATAGTATATACCATCTTTAAATTAAGGCAACAGGTTAAAAAAGCGGAAGATTCTGAAAGAAGGAAATCATCAGGAAAATTACCCGGTGAGAAAAATGCTTCCCGGAACCAGCCCCGATCATAAATATAGAGATCCTTCTAACTACACCTTAAACTGCTTCCATTTTCCTCTTGTAAATAACCAGATTGTAAAAATCCCTGCAGAAGTTTCTGAAAAGAATACCGCCCAAAATACTCCTGAATGCGCCCAATCCATTTCTATAGCCAGGTAATATGCGAGGGGGATCTGGAAGAGCCAGAAAAAAACAAAATTGATGTAGGTTGGAGTCCTGGTATCCCCGGCACCATTAAAAGCCTGGGTAGTCACCATCCACCATCCATAAATAAAATAAGAATAGGACAGAATCCTGAGCCAGGTAGCGCCCACATTAACTACTTCAGGGTCACTCGAGAAAATCGTCATGAGCTCTTCATTATAAAAGAAATAAACTACAGATACCGCCAGGAGAAAGATCATATTATAAAGCCCTACCTTCCATATGGCTTCTTCTGCCCTTTTGGGATCATTGGCCCCCAGGTTTTGTCCTACCAGGGTAGCTGCAGCATTTGAAAGACCGAATGCAGGCAACATGGTAAACATTAAAATGCGAAGGGCAATAGTAGCCCCTGCAACAGCTTCA
Organism: Gillisia sp.; assembly: GCA_041743165.1. Lineage (GTDB taxonomy): Bacteria > Bacteroidota > Bacteroidia > Flavobacteriales > Flavobacteriaceae > Gillisia. The sequence goes on from JBGTNH010000041.1 coordinate 11,962, forward strand.
CTGCCCACTCCAGCCAGGATTCTTATCAAGAAGATCCAGGAAGTCATCCCTATGATCATCTGGCCTACACCCCCAAGAGATGTGCGTAAAATATTCAGCATTAGTCCGGCATTCAATCTCAGCTGGGAGATTTTAATTTTTATATGTTTACCTCCTTTAAAAAGAATCCAGAGTTGTACCAGTACCCCCACTCCCCTGCCAATATTGGTAGCTATAGCAGCTCCCTCAATTCCCATGGCCGGGAAGGGGCCCCAACCAAAGATCAGCAAGGGGTCCAGGATGATGTTCAGCATATTTGCAATAAGGAGAACCCACATGGCTATTGCTGCATCTCCCGCCCCGCGGAAGATCGCATTGATGACAAACAGGAGCATGATCACTGCATTGCCTCCCAGCATCCATTGGGTATATCGATATCCATTTTCAATGGCCCAGGAATCTGCTCCCATCAACTCAAGTAATTCCCGGGAATAAAAAATTCCCGCAATTGCAAATGGAGCTGAAGCAAGAATTGCGAGAAAAATAGATTGTATTGCAGAACTAGCCGCATCTCCTGCATTTTTTTCACCAATCCTCCTGGCTACTACAGCAGTAACTGCCATGGATAGTCCCATTCCTATAGAATAAAGAAGAAATAAATAAGTTTCGGTTATCCCCACGGCAGCAACCGCAGAGGCTCCAAGTTTTCCAACAAAATAAATATCAACTACTGCAAAGATTGATTCCATCAACAATTCCAGGATCATAGGAACACCTAGCAAAAAGATAGCTCTCCTTAGACCAATTTTGGTATAATCAACACCTGTTCCCCGGAAGGCATTTTTCAACTCCTGCCAAATGGAAGGATCTTTTAACAATATAGGATCACCCTGCAACATAATAAAAAATTGAAGGATTGAATGTAATCAAAATCTGCTTTGATCCTTATAATCAGGAGACAACAAATTTTACCCTGGTGATCTATTGAAAAGAAATTTTTATAATTTTTTTGTTGTGTTTCCCCAATACTGACAGCTCAACTTTAAGAAATCCCCAACATTAAACCTTTCCCGTTTTACCTAATTTGGTAGAAAATATAAAACCCCTTTATTATGAAATGGAAAGGCAGAAGACAAAGTGGTAATGTGGAAGATCGTCGTGGGAAGTCCACGGGGGGAAAACTTGTCGCCGGTGGTGGTATCATAGGTCTCATATTTCTTGCTATACAATTTTTTAGCGGAGACGGTGACATCACAGATATTCTTAACCAGATCCAAACCCAAAGCCCGGGAGCTACCGAGGAAAGGGAACTCACTGCCGAAGAAAAAGAACTCGGAGAATTTGCTGCCACGGTTCTTGCAGATACAGAAGATGTATGGAATAATATCTTTCGGGAGAATGGTTCAAATTACAGGGAGCCGGGAATGGTGTTATTTTCAGATGCAGTGAATACAGCCTGCGGGGGAGCTTCTTCAGCATCTGGTCCCTTTTACTGTCCGGCAGACGAGAAAATCTATATGGATTTACGTTTTTTTGAGGAACTTAGAACGCGCTTTGGTGCCCAGGGTGGTGATTTTGCCATAGCATATGTAATAGCACACGAGGTTGGCCATCATGTGCAGCATCTTACGGGAACAGCCGGAGAGGTGCGAAACCGCCAACAACGTGTGAGCCAGGGGGAAGCAAATGAACTCTCTGTAGGGCTTGAACTTCAGGCCGATTTCTATGCCGGGGTTTGGGCACATCATAACCGGGAATACCTTGAAGAAGGAGATATTGAAGAAGCTCTGAGCGCTGCAAGTGCCGTGGGGGATGACGCTATTCAAAAAAGAACTTCAGGAAGGGTTGTTCCCGATTCCTTTACTCATGGAACTTCTGAACAACGCATGGAATGGTTTAAACGCGGTTACAGATCTGGTGATATAAGGCAGGGAAATACTTTTTAGTAAAATCTGCGTTTTAATCAACCACTACAATAGACCTGTATACTATAATAGATAACCATCAAATCTATTTATTGGGAAAAATCACTTTCAAAGAAAAGAGTGAAAAACGACCCTCTTCCGGATTTGCATTCCTATAATCTTGAGAAATTTATCTATTGCGCCAAAAGAAGGGTGTCAAAAGGATAAGTACCGTAAAAAGTTCCAGTCTTCCTATAAGCATGAGAAAGCTGCACCACCATTTACCGGCATCTGGTAAAATATCATAATTGTTTACAGGTCCCAATACTCCAAAGGCCGGCCCTATATTTCCCAACGAGGAAGCCGCGCCACCAATTGCCGATGGAAAATCAAGGCCCAGAGCAGCAAGGACAAGTGCCCCTAAAATGAAAAACAGCATGTATAAAATAAAGAAACCCAGAAGATTGAAAACAATATCGTTTCTTACTGCTTTCCCATTAAATCTTACAGGGACGATCGCATTGGGATGAAGGGTACGTTTAAATTCCATTAAGCCATTCTTGATCATGATCATATGCCTCATCACCTTGACACCACCAGCGGTAGATCCTGCTGATCCTCCCAAAAAGAACATTCCAAAGAAAAACACGGTAAGAAAGGGAGTCCATAATGTATAATCTGCCGTTATAAACCCGGTAGTTGTTACAATCGCCAGCACCTGGAAAAGTGCGTGCCTGAAAGCGCTTTCTGCTTCCCCCCATACTTGTGGATGATCAATGGAACTAAGACCAAAATCTGCCTGATAGTAGATCCCCAAAGCCGCAATTATTGTAAATGCCCCTATAAAACCTGCATACCACCGGAACTCATCATCATGCAAAACCTTTTGAATCCTACCTTTGAAACCGAAATAACTTATTACAAAGTTTGTCCCTGCAAGAAACATGAAAACAATTATAATATATTGAATGAGGGGATTGTCATTCCAATATGCAGCACTGGCGTTTTTTGTAGAAAATCCACCAGTGGCCATGGTACTCAAGGCGTGATTAACTGCGTCAAACATACCCATACCCGCAACTTTAAGGAGAAGTGTTTCCGCAGCTGTAAATCCCACATAAATGAACCACAGGCGTTTGGCAGTATCGGTAATCCGAGGTTTTAATTTATCTGCACTGGGGCCAGGGGATTCTGCAGTAAAAAGCTGCATCCCTCCAATACCCAGCAACGGAAGAATTGCGATAGCAAGTACGATTATTCCCATTCCTCCAATCCAATGTGTAAGGCTCCTCCAGAATAATATTCCCTTTGGAATAGATTCAATGTCCATGAGGATTGTCGCACCGGTTGTGGTATATCCAGACATTGTCTCAAAAAAAGCATTGGTAAAAGAAGGGATGGCAGCACTTATTAAATAAGGGAGAGATCCACTTAATGCCATAAAGATCCAGCCAAATGTAACTACTACGTAACCTTCTCTCTTTTTTATCTCTTTGCGGTGACCCCTTGTAATAAACATTAAAAAAATCCCGGTAAACATTGTAATAAGGGATGCAATTGAGATTTGAATGGTCACCCCATCCTGGTAATACCAGCTCACAATTGAAGCAAGAAGCATGAACCCGCCGTTAACCAAAAGAAGCAACCCCATGATATGGGAAATGATCTTGTAATTTAACCTGGCCATGATACCGGAATATTATGGGTTTTCTGTAAAAATTGAACTTGATATAAAGCGGGAAGGAATTTTCCTGAAATATCGGGCTTACCATGTCTCAATGTAACAGGAGGTATGATATAAATATTATTTAAACAGACGGGAAAAAAGATATTTATCAAAGTGAATTTCCATAGCAAAAAATATAAAAAGGTAAATAATATTAAAGCCTTAAAAATGATTACAAAAGTGATTAAATCTGGAAAAGTAAGATGTTTAATGTCCATAGAGCGGTGGATCTCTTTTCTCAATTGCAGGTAATAAATTTTGATAAAGATAAGGATGTTTTGAATTTCCCGTTAAAAGATCTCAAAATATTCAAATTAAAAATATTCAGGAGTAGTAGAGATTATAAAAAGAGATATTATTATCTGGCTTCCAAACTTTCCCTGGAATAAAGGGATTTTGCCGGAGGTTTTGGTTTTGGATCCAAAATATCGGATTCAGGATCTTCATTGGGAATCGAGGGCGGTAAAAGTGTTGCCGTAAATTCTCTTGGAGTTCGATAAATTTTATGCTGTCCGGTATAAGCTGTATAATAGGCCCAGGTCCCGTCCCCGGTATCACAGGCTATAAGATATTTCTCACCTTCAAATTTTTTTATAAAATATGTACGGCAACCTAAAATATTGCTATTATGAAATGAATCTTTAATTTTCTTAATTTCTTTGTCCAGGGGAAGGCGCCAGGAAATCTCATTATAATTATTGTGGTCAATTTGGGAATTGGAGTTATAATTCCATGCTACAATAAACAGTAAACCAACTATAAATACCCCAAAAATGATTACAAGACTTTTCATTCCCTGCAAAGGAACAATATTTAAATCCGGTAAACGACAAATTGGGAAAAGACTTTTTTAAAATATTGATATAAAGAGCCTTAGATTCAAAAATAAAATCCTGAAAAATAAAAAACCCGGCCGCAAAACAGGAAATTTCGGGGGAAGTTGCTCAAACGAGGGGATTCCTTTTCTGCGCCGGGCACAATGATGCTTTATATTAAAGAATCTTAGGATATCTTTAAATACCGAATCTCCTTATTATTGTCTGCATTATTTGAGTGGTTTAACCTTAATTCATGCTTATCCCATTTTTCATTAAGACTTGAGGTGTTCAAGGGGGAGATGCCGGGTGATTTTTCTAAAAGGGAAAATAATTCATCCTGTTCTATTGAATTATATGAAACAGGGGATTGAAGAATTTCACAGAGGATTAGGGTTTTTTCCAGTTTACAGATCCTTAGCGCTGCCGCGGCGTAATCTGTTTCTGGAATCAGGGTCCTGAGTTTGCTCATAGGTGTTCATAATTTTCCATGTTTACAACATGGATGGGGTTACTAATTGAAATTAAAATGAAAAAACTTTTTAATCTCGTAGATTGGGGAAGTAAAACTAATAAAACTTTTGGAAATATATTAACTTTTATTTAACGATTTTTAAAAGTCCGCTAACTTTTATGGCTTATGATATCAAAAGAGTATGATGCCAAGGATAATTAATATGAAAATAAAAATGACAATTTTTATTCTTTCGGCAGGGGTGATCTTGTCTTTGACCTTTACTTCGATCATAATTAACGTGAGTTCGATATAAGAAAAGGTAAAAAAAGAGGGATTAAACAACAAAGAAAAAGCAGAAAATTAGTATATTTAAGTATCTAAAAACCAAATATTTAACTAACTATCTGCTTATGATTTCTACCGATAAAATTA
>JBGTNH010000042.1:0-58144 GCA_041743165.1 Gillisia sp.
ATCAGAATACTCAATGGGAAGATTAACCATATGGGTGAAATTAAAATGTATACGAAATATACTGAATATAGAGAGTTAACAAACAGGTTTAATTCTTAAATGCATAATACGGGTTTAATATGAAAAATATTACAGCCTCAGAGAGGCGGCATATTTATAGAAATAGGAATTAGAGTTATGTGAGCTCCGGAGGAGCGGCATGTTTTGAAATCAAGAGAATTTTAAGGGGAATGCAAAAACCTACCGGACATAACTATAGGAGGTTTTTTAATGGACATGTTATGATCAATATTGGTCTGTAAGAAATTGCCTGAATTTATTAGTGTCATAATCCCCCATTCCTATATGGGTGAGTACCAGATTTCCTTCGGCATTAATTACATAGGTAGTGGGTATACTTTGAGTGCGATACATTTGCGGTATTCCCCCAACAGCCTCATAAACTTCAAAATCATATCCTTTCCTGTTATTATAATCAACAGCTTTTTGAAATTCCTGATCTACTGAGAGAAGAATAAATGCGACCTTATCTTTATCAACATCCTTATATAATTTATTAATCCCCGGCATCTCCGCAATACAGGGAGGACACCAGGTAGCCCATATGTTAAGGAAGATCACCTTCCCTCTAAGATCTTCCATTGCCAGCCTCTCCCCTTGGGAGTTTCTGAGATCCATTTTAAAATCTGCGGGGGGATGGACTTTGTTTTCTGCTGCATCCTTCTCAAGTTTGGGATTCATTATTCCCGTGGCAAGTATGCCTCTTTGCAGAAATCCCAATACTTCAGTATGCAAGCCTGTAATATAGAGTCCGCCAAAAATGACGAGGATTATTCCAATTTCAATGAAATTTTTCTTTGTTTTTTTATTCATTTTAAAAATTGCGACAAATTAAAAGGCTAAATTAAGATTCCGGGTCATCCAATGAATGTAACAATGGTTACAATGACCACGATTAAGCAGAAATAAATTGAATCCCGCATGTTATTTTGGTCAAAAATTCTACAAATCATGCACCATGATCTGGTTGCGTTGCAATTGAATCTTCTTTTCAATTTCGAGTTTTTTCAGCAAACGCGAGATTACCACCCTCGAAGTATGGAGATCGTAGGCGATCTGCTGGTGGGTTACCTGAAGAGCTTCAGACTGGTTGATCTTGGCCTTATCCTGTAAATACCTTAACAGCCGTTCATCCATATTCATAAAAGCAATAGTGTCTATTGTCTCCAGCATTTCGGTAAGACGGGAATGATAACTTTCAAACACAAAATTTCTCCAACTTTTATATCTGGCAGTCCATTCTTCGATCTTACTAACCGGGATCATTATAAAACTTGTATTTCTTTCAGCAACAGCCCTTATTTCACTTCGTGTTTGTCCCAGGCAGCAGGAAAGTGTAAGTGCGCAGGTATCCCCGCGTTCCAGAAAATATAACAACAATTCATTCCCTTCCTTGTCCTCCCGCAGGACTTTAATAGCTCCTTCAAGCAAAAGAGGCATCGAAGTGATATAATCATTAATATCCATGATGATCTCACCTTCTTTGGCAGTCTTTAAAACTCCGGTTTCAACAATTTCTTTTATGAGTTCTTCTTCAAAAAGAAAACCATATGCTTCTTTTAATTCCTGTAACATACTTGTGTAGTGTTTTTCACAAATTTACGTTTTTTATATTCTGAAAGATCAGTGTGGAAAAGCAAATCCCCTGTGAAAACAAGGGATCAAAATTCATTAATGGAGAAACGGGAATAAATTGCACTTATCCTGCAAATTAAAAAGCTAATGCGGCAATTTATGCCGGACAAGACCATAAATAAATGTTCCAAGTAAAGCCCCAAGCAGGACTGCAATGATGGAAATATAACCCGCACCTATAAGAGTATATATAGGGCCGGGGCAGGAACCTGCAAGCGCCCATCCCAGGCCAAAAATAATCCCTCCATACATATTTCTGCTAAAGCCTTTCTCCTTGGGAGTAATTTTAATTAGCTCCCCGTCTATAGATCTTAATTTGAACTTTTTGATGAGGTAAATACCTACCACACCTAATGCAAGTGCAGATCCCATGATACCATACATATGAAAGGCCTCAAACCTGAACATTTCATAAATACGAAACCAGGAAGCGGCTTCACTCTTATACATTACGATCCCGAAGATGATCCCTATTACAAAGAATTTTAAATATTTCATTTTTCTAAAAGATTAAAGGGAATAAAAGATGTATCATAATAAGCCCTCCAATAAAGAAGCCTGTAACGGCAATTAATGAAGGTAACTGCAAATTACTCAGTCCTGAAATTGCATGTCCTGATGTACATCCACCCGCATATCTTGCCCCAAACCCTATAAGCATTCCGCCTATAATCAGGATCACAAGTGTTTTAGGATCTGTAAGGGCTTCGGTAGCAAAAAGTTCGGCCGGGAGGTAAGCATTTCCCGCGCTTTCAAACCCCAGGGTTTCAAGATTATTAACAGTATCCTGATTGATATTTACTGCAGGATCGGGACTTAAGAGGTTGGCTCCTATAAAACCGCCGACTATTGCTCCGGCAACCACCACCAGATTCCACCTTTTTGATCTCCAGTCAAAAGCAAAATAATCAGTGATCTTACCTGCACCTCCAATGCTACACATAGTTTCCAGGTTGGAAGACATTCCAAAACGCTTTCCTCCAAAAATCAACAAAAACATTATTCCTGCTATAAGCGGCCCCGAGACATACCAGGGCCAGGGTTCAAGGATCCAATCCATATTTATTTTTTAAGTGTACAAAGAAAATATAATAAACATTTTACAGTAACCAATGCTACAATAAAAATAAGTTGGTAAATTAAAGCTGTGTAACAAAAGTAACTTTCAGGCTTTGACTTAAACTATAATTTAGTAATGTAATAAAGATAAATTCATCCGCGTAATGTCTGGAATAAAATATTTAAAAACTTAACAATGAAAAAGATAGGATTAATAGGGGGTACCTCCTGGCATTCCACCATAGTGTATTACCGTCTAATCAATGAAATTGTGGGTGAAAAATTAGGAAACCAGGCTAATCCCGAACTTCTTATTTACAGCCTTAATGTTGAGCTTATGCGGGAGCATAATTTAGAAAAGATCAACAAGAAATACCTTGAGATCGCTCAAACTTTGCAAAAAGCCGGGGTTAAAGCTATTGTCGTTTGCGCCAATACTCCTCACCTGGTCTATGATTTTGTTCAGCCACAGATAAATATTCCCATTTTGCATATTTCAGATGCCATAGGTGAAGAAGCAAAAAAACACAAGCTCACCAAACTTGGACTCCTTGGCACCCTACCCACTATGAAAGGAGAGTTTATATCCTCCCGACTGGAAGATAATTTTGGAATAGAAACAATTATTCCAGATGAGGCGTATCTCCAACTTACTCATGATTATATTTCAAAAGAGCTCACCCAAGGCATCTTTAGCGCTGAGGCCAGAACTTTTTATATAGAACAAATGAATTTGTTGAAAGAAAAAGGAGCCGATGGTATAATCCTTGGCTGCACAGAACTGCCGATGCTTTTGGATCAAAAAGATTTTGACCTGCCGCTTATTGCCACAACCAACCTTCATGCTCAAATGGCTGCCGATTTTATTTTGGGGTAGAAAATTTGATTACAGAATATGCACCTCAAATTCATTTTATACCAGACGAAAAAAGGATCCCGGTTATAAATCAATGCATAACCAATAGCCATGAAGATGATCCCGCTTGCAAGAACAGAATAATCATACATGCCGGGATTTAGGTTAAAAACATTCACAATAAGCAGCTTTATAATGTAATAATCGCAGAGGTGTTAGCTTAAACAGGCACTGATTATTTACAAAAATCATTGCTCTTTTTTAAATGCAAAAGAGAACAATTAAAATTACGAACTGGTTTGTAAAACCCGAAGGTTTCAAAAAATAAACAACAGCAATCACATATCAAAATAATAAAACCACTGAAGGAGGGATAAACATTAGCAACTTAGTAACCAACGGCGTAAAAATAATCTGCATCTATATTTTTTCCAATACAAGGGTGACCTTATTAAAATCTGCAGCACTGTTTATTACCTTTCTGAATTCTTCATAAATAGGCGTATCAATAATGTTGATCTTGTAATACTCATCTGCTTTTATTAAAAGGATATTATCCTTCATTTCATAAGAAGAGTGAAATGAAAGCACCTCATCATCTTTTTGGAAGTGTGAATTACTGATAACGAGATCCTCCAGATTTGCCACTCTGTAGCCTTCTGGTATATGTACATTAATAGTTCTTAAATAACTTCGGGTAAATTCATTTTCATAAGGTAATACCCGTTGCTTTTCCTGGTATAACTCGATCTGTCGCCCTATGATTTCCCCTATTTTAAAAAGATATTTATTTCCTGCCTTCTCAACAAAGGCATCAGATCTAAAATCCAATAAAAATTGGATAGGTTTGACTCCGAATAGCTCTGAATTTCCGTTAACAATTTCCTGTCTGGTAATTTCTACATCCTCATCCAGCAGTTTGGCAAAACTTTCTATCAGTTCTTTTTTATCCTCCTTTTTTACAAGATGAAAAAAGGGTTGGAAATACATTGCATAGTATCCTCCCATGGACCTGTCCATATTTATAAAAGTAGTACTCAGATCATCCGGGTCAAAAGCGACCTCTATAACCATTTCGTCAATAGATTTATCTACAGGTACTGGATTTATGTATTGGATTTTACCAACACCAGAAGTTAGATTGCCTACCGTCATCTCCTTTATGAAAAGCCCATAATTATCTGTGAGATATCCGGGGGGGAAGCCAAATCTGGAATCTGATTCATGTGGCGAGAGATACAATTGTGTCTCTGGAAAAAAAATAAGAAAATCTGTAAGAAAATTATTCGCCTCAAATTCCCTGTCAAATTTAAGATACTGCCTTTCACTCGTTAAAACTATCTCATGTTTAATATTCAAATATTTAAGGCTGGCGGTATATAATTTCAATAATCCTGTATTATTCCCAACCTTTTGATCAATTACTTTTTCAAGGTCTTCCAGATCCTCATTATTACCATCTGCGTGATAGAAATTATTCTTAATATGGTATTCGAGGCTGCGCACCATTTCTGTCTCGTCCTTACCAGCGTTGGAAATTGCTTTTGAAACAAATTGCTCCAGTTTTTTCATTGTGCGTTTGGAATATTCAGGATAATAATAAGCATAAATATTCTGGGCCACCTTTCCATATGATGAAATTTCCCGGGTATTATTATATAGGTTTCGATCCAGTTTATAAACTAAAAAGGCCCTTGCTGCATTATAAGGGGAAGCTTCTTCATCTTCAAGCTTGGCCATATTATCCATCTTCAATTTCCAATGAAGTTTCCCTTCTGCAGTTGTATCTCTTACAACCGGCGGTAAATTATTGTAGCTTTTGAATTCAAAAATTAGATGCTTCGGTGAAATTAATTCAAATTCAACATTTGATTTTTCCATGCTGTTTTGTAGCATAAGTTTACTCCCCTGATATTGAGGGTTCCTTCGTACCACATAAAAGTACTCTATAAAACTTCCCTTTTCAATTCCTTCAAATGCAAAATAACGGAGTTGTCTTCCGGTTTCATCATCCTGAGCCGTTAATATATTTTCTTCACTTAGCGGAAGGATGATTCCATCTTTTGTAATCACCCTGGCTTTGTTAACTTCGAGATTGGAAGAAGATGAATGCGGCAGATAAATTTTATTAAAATTCTCTATTGCAGCATCAGAGTTCAACCAAATTACCCTGTGCTCCATAAAATATTCAACAAAGGAATCATCTTCAGCAAAGGAGAATTCTGTAACTATCTTATTTTTTAATTCTAAGACATCCTCTGTGGAATTAGGGCTAACTTCAAAATTGGGTCTGTCTTCCCAGGAATAGGACTGAAAGTAAAGCGCATCCTGACCATAACTGAGGGTATATAGCAGGAAAACTGTGGTGAAGAAAAGATTTTTCATCTGATTATGTTTAGTTTTTTTTAAGGACTATGATTTCCTTATAGGCTTGTTCTACTTCCCTGATAAGAGCATTTACTTCCTTTTGAGCCTGCCTATCAAGAATTATAAAATCCAGATTGATAAAATGGTTATACGTTATTATATTGTCTTTGACTTTATAGGAAATACTTGAAGAAATGAAATGGTTTTTTACGTCCTGATCCTTTGGGAGATATTTTACCTCATATCCCTCGGGGATCTCCAGGCTATTGGTAAAATGATATTGATTTTTATATTCATATTCCACTTCATTTTTCCTGTCTTCGGGAGTCTTGAATTTTGTAAGAATCCTGTTTAAATTTAGGTTAAGGAAGATCTCATCACCAACATTTTTAGCATAATTGGTTATATTGAAGTTGTAGTTCACAATAAAGTTTTTTTCATAATCATATTTGTTGATCTCGCTTAATTCTTCAATAAGAAATCTGTTATTTCCTTTTTCAAACAAGGCTTTATAGAATTCTTTCTGCTTATCTCCTGTTTTTATATCTTCAAGGTAATTGAGGGTCTCAACTTTTGGATAACCTGAAATTTCTGCACTCGAATTTCCCAGGACATTGGTCCCATCAAGTCTTATAAAGCTAGTCTCGGAAACCGAATTTTTTTCAGAAGGAACAACTGGAACGGTCTCAATTCTGAATTTTCCATTATCCATTGCAATTAAGGCCTCTTTCCCCTGTATGAATGAGGAAGGAAGATCTATGGGCAAATGTCTGCCGGTAGCATCCAGATAGTAGATCTGCTCCCCGGCCAGATAGGCAAGGATCATGTGATTATCAACCAGTGGGGTAGGTACTTCCTCATAAGTATAAGGAATTTCTCTTGTACCCAACCACGTGAGATTACCTTTTATCCCGGCTATTTGCAGCATTTGAAGCAAAATACTCGAGTTATCTTTACAATCTCCATATTTTTTTTGAAAAACCGAATTTGCCTCCCGGGGTATAAATCCGCCCAGGGCATATTCAAAGGCGATATATTTGATGTTTTGCTGGGTCCAGTAGTATATGGCTTTAACCTTTTCCAGTTCTGTCTCCTTACCATTGGTCAAATTTTGAACCAGATCTACCAGTTGGGGGGTTGGTTCATCATTGTTAAGATCCCTTATCAGTGTGTTATACCAGTTGAAGAGATCCTCTACGCCATTAAGGACATTCAAGGTACTACCATTAAATTTATAATCGGTGATCACCGGTATGATATGCGGGATTACCTTTTTATAGGTAGGGGCATTACCTTCTGGTTTATATTCCTTTACATTCTTAACTTCCCAGGTATAGATCCTGTTATTTTGCTTCTGGCTTTCTGTATATTTTATATCTAAACCTTCTGTGTTAAACTGGCGAAAACTAAAATTGATGTCTTTATGAGCAATAATGGTTAATTTATTATTTACCACCGGGTAAAAATCACCCAGGTAAAAAGGTGTGAGAAATCTTGGATTGTTGATCTTTTGAGAATAATTCAATCTTGTTTTACCACCTTTTTGCAACCCCGGGTAGATAAAATTGACAGATCTCGTATCATCATAAAATGAATCTCCCATTTCATCTTTTTCAATGAAACTGGTGACTTTTTGTTCTTTATATTTATTCCCCTGCGGAATGAATGTAGATGCCTCAATCTTTCCCATTTCAAAAAAAGAGGAATAATTCAGGGATCTTTTTGAACCCCGGGTGGCCGACTCGTCCATATATAGATTTTCCTCAAGGATTTCCTGAGTGATATCAATATTCCCATTATTAATACTCAGAGTAACCACAGTTTCGTTGATGAGCTTCAGAACCTGGGAATCGGGGTATTGTTTCTGTAATTTCAGGAATTCTGAATTACTCTGCGCAAATACAGTAATATTAAAAAAGAAAAAAATGAAATATAAAAAAGTGCTTCTACCGCACTTCAACAGATAGTACTTCGCCATTGACATATTTTTCTTTTTTTAGCAGGTCTCCTTTTTCATTATAGTATAATGTGTCCCCTTCCCTTACATTGTTTATATAATTTCTTTCTTCTTTTATTTTACCATTTTGGTAATAAAAGGTTTCCTTCCCCTGCAATTGATCATAGTTGTAATACTTCTCATTCATCTTCTTGCCGTTTGGGTAATAATTTATATAAGGGCCATTATAATACCCATCTATAAAAGTGAACTCATTTTCTGGGGTACCATCGTAATAATAGACTTTATAAGAATTAACCAGCGTTCCGTTAAGATATTCCATCTCCCTTGACACCTGGCCATTATCGAAATATGCTTTTATTTTTCCGCTTTCATCAGGCAGGGGAATTTCAGGTACTTCATTTCTATCCTTATCATTATAACTATAACCGGTTAATCTGCCATGATCATAAAACCTTATTAATTGTAATTTTCCACTTTTACCGTAAAATTCTGTACGCCCGTGGAATTCACCGTTTTCATAGGTGGTTACGGTTTCTTTTTCACCATCGGGATAATATGAGGTCCATATACCTGTGGGGAGGTCATAATCATAAAGGCGGTGGCTTTCCTTGCCTCCATTTTCATAAAAAAGATTAACCTCTCCATGTAATTTACCTTCAATATAGAATGATACTCTCTCCACTTTCCCATTTGAATGATATCTAATCCATTCTCCATTTTCACTGCCATTCAGAAAATTTCCCTGGTGTCTTTTATTCCCGTCAAAATCAAAATATTCGTATGGACCGTGTTTTATACCATTGAGATAAGAAACTCTTGAATTTATTTTTCCATTTGGGTGATGAACCAATATCTCGTATTGGCTCTCTTTGGAGACATAATCAATTATCTCAAAAGGATCCTCGTTCCCATAAAAATATTGATCTCTTAGCAGGTCTCCATATTTTAGGGTATTAATATGGGAGATTCTTCCAGACACTCCATAATATACCTGATCACCGTGAAAACTTCCTTTATGGTAATAATTAATGGATCGAAGTTCTCCTGTAAGATAATAATCCCTCCATTCTCCCACCTTAAAATTATCCTTTAACCAACCCTGAGATTTCATTTTACCATTGGGATGATATTCTACAAAATATCCTGACAAATTTCCATTCTCGTAAGAACTGATCTTTCTGATCATGCCATTCATATAATATTCCCTGTATTCTCCTGAGATCATATCATCAAGATAATTCCCTTCAGATTCCAAAACCCCATTTGCACTGTAAAACTTCCATTTACCTGTCATACCCCCGGCCACATCATATAAGCCTTCTGAAACCAGCTTTCCGTAGGGCGTATAACCTTTATAATAAAACTCCCCGTCTTTATTACTGCCATTGGCTATGATCTTTCCATCTTTGTTATAAAAAGTATAGGATATGATCTTACCTTTCTGGTTTTCATATTCATAAAATAATTTTTGGTCGGTATCATAAGACCGGTATATCCCATGTAGCTCACCATTATTATAGGTTATTTCACTGTGAAGGGTACCATCATAATAAAAGATTTTAAACGGGCCATGAAATTTTCCATTCTCATAAGTTCCCAATTCCTTTATATTCCCATTAGAATGAAAGGTCTTATACTCGCCCACCGGTGTACCTTTCTCATAAATAATTTCTGAAAACAGGCGATTATTGAGATGGTAAGTTTTCTCAAACCCATGTGGCTCTCCATCTTTGAATTGTATCTCCTGGTATATACCCCCGGTTGCAAAATATTCAATGAGTTTTTCTGAAACATCGCCTGATGAATAAGGCACATAGAATTCTGGTAGTGCCTCACCTACTGCGAAATAAGCCTGAAAAAGTCCGTCGAGATTACCGTTTTGAAAATGCTTTTTTTGCAGCATTGCTCCCTTTTCATTAAAAAAACGGTATTCGCCGTCTAATTCATCATTAACAAAATTAGCCCGATATCGAGGTTTACCGTTTTCAAAAAAATCAATATTTTCTCCCTGCAACAGCCCGTTTGCATAATTCGCAATTTCCTTTATCTGCCCGTTTCGGTAATACCAGGTCCAGGTTTCATGTCTTTCTCCGTTTGCATTAAAACTTCCTTCCCCTCCATAGGAACCATCTTCATTAAAAAATTTATACTTCCCTACCGTTTTACCACTTTCAGTTTTACCCACAGCTTCGAGATATGAATTAAGATAATGGTAATTAAGTCCACTTTCTTCCAGGTCCGGGCGATAAGTACTGTTAGCAAGTACCTCTCCCCATTTAGCCTGGTACGCAGTGATAAATTCTTTAATTCCCTTGCTATTCTTTTCAATGACCTTCTTGTAATTATCATTTTCCAATGAATAAGACATCGTATATACAAAATTATCAAAGGCACCACTTTGCATTACCCATTGATAAAGTGGCACATAAGTTTGAGACCAGAAGCCTCCGGCCCCTTCAAAATCTTTGAGCTGGACAAGCAGAGCGTGATTTTGTTTTATCAACGGCAGGTCAATTATATTTTTGATCTTATATCCTTCATTTAATGCAAATTTATTATCCAGGACAAGATCAATCGTTTCAAATGCATCCTCATCTATTGACAGGCTAAGATCAGGATTTGGGGAATTTGTATTTTTTGAGATTACCAGGTTATTATAAGAACCCAGGATGCTTAAAGCATCCTCTGCATCTGGTTCCAAAAGAATATAAGTATTAAAACACATCATAGCCTGGGCCATCTTTCCTTGTTTATAGAGGATATTCCCAAGTTGCAAATGAGGTTTTTTGTAAGTGGGCTTAAAAAATATGGCTTTTTGATAGGCTTTTACAGCCTCTTCTGTCTGGTTCAGTTTCTCCAGGATTACCGCTTGATTATACCAAAGTTGTCCATTTCGCGGAAAGTTTTTAATGCCTTCAGAGTAATTGTTGTAAGCATCATCCAGTCTGTTAAGATTTTCAAGTGCTACTCCTTTATTAATAAAATAGTATAGCTCAGATTCCCGGCAATCCCTGCTCCATCCCTCATTTACTACTTCAGTAGCCTCTTCAAACCTCCCCAGTTTCATTAAATAAAATGATTTGGATACCAGATTTTCGCAATAAACAGAATCATTTTTATTAACCCTATCTAATATTTCAATTGTTTTTTCCAAATCCCCCTGGCTTGTAGATAGAGCAGCCTCTTCTTTTAATTTTTCCAGATCAAAAAAGGGAATTTTTTCCTGGGAGAAGCCATAATTCATGAAAAGAAGTATGGTGAGGAGTAAAAGTTTTTTCATTGAGCCAATATAAAAACTTTTCTTAATTTACTGTTAATTCAAGAAATAAAAAATGCTTATTATGAAAAATAATTATCTTAAACCGGTGTATAACATAGGATTCACAGCGCAACCTTCCCGATCTGGAAAAGGTAATAACTGCCGATATCAGGATTTAGGTCGAATTCAATCACAATAAGCAGCTTTATAATGTGGTGGTGGAAAATACCATTCTGATAAATTAAAGATCCCGCCAACCCTTATGGTATCTTCAATTGGTTTTGTATAAGGATTTAGGTAGCACATTTTCATAAACAGAGGAAAAGAATGATTCAGGTTATTAGGGTAATTAAAATATGCGCTGAGAAAAATACAACACCAAAACATAATCAACGCCATAAACACCATGGAAGCTATTAGAAGCTTATTGGATACCATTCCATGAAGTTGAAAAATTTGATGAAAGCATATCCCGTCTATAAATCCTCCTATTCCATTCCATACCAAACCTTGCCTCTGCCAGATTAACGGATTAAGCATTTTTAAATAGGGAACAGGAGTTGGGGTGTGGTAGTTCCCCGACTAGAAGTTAGTAACGATATTTAAAACCTAGCAGGAAAGCATCTTCACCACTGGAAAAAGTAAGCTCTATTTGCCTTTTCTCCCTTGGAGTTGTAAATATATATGTGCTGCCAACTCCCACAATGACGCCTCCCAGGATATCCCATTCGTCATGCCTGGCTGCATTGTACCTGCTATAAGCCGCGAAGCTGGCTAGTATATACCCTGGAATGCTGTATTTAAAACCATATCTCCTGTGAATATAGGATGCGCCTTGAAAAGCCACTGAAGTATGGGCAGAAGGAAAAGCGAAATCACCCCCCTGCAGGGGGCGCTCTTTATTGATAAGCGCCTTACCGGCGCCGGTGACTGCTAGATTAAGGAGGAAGCTTTTTGAAAATTGCCAAACCCCTTTGTTATCCCCGAGAATTAATGATGTAGTCGCTGCAGAAACAGGAAGCAATATGGCCGCGGCATCTCCTGCATTTTCTATAAATGAATCATCCTTATTGAAAAACTGACTGTAAGAATAGGTGGGTATTAAAAAAAATAGCAGAAAAAAAATGATCATAAAACTATGTGGTAAAAAGGTGCTATCTCTGCTGTTTTTGGAAATAAATTGTCGTTTCTTATCCCCTACCGAAGTGACCTCTCCATTCTCAAATTCCCCTTTCATAAAATTTCATTTTGACTAAAAATAATTTGACTTTTATAGTACTAAAAAATTCAGAAAATTAAAATTTAATTAAACCTAGACAACCTATAAAAAGCTTCGTCTGGCTTGTAGTTAAAGCAGCCTCATCTTTTGTTTTTTCCAGATCCAAAAAGAAAATTTTTTTCTGGAGGAAACTATAATTCGTGAAAAAAAATAAAGCATGGTGAGGAGTAAAAGTTTTTCATTGAGCCAATATAAAAACTTTTCTGATTTTTTGTTAATTCGGGGGAAGTAAAAGATTGCTTAAGTGAAAAATGATAAAATATTATGTACGATAAATTATAATCTTAAACCCGGGTGTTATACATTCCCAGCGCAACCTTCCCGTTTTTTAAAAAGCAATAATTCCAGATGCCAGGGGTTAAGACATACTCATACTTTGTGTAAGTGCTTATCATTTTTTATGTGCTTACCCAGAAGATGAACATACAAAATACTAAAAAATGAGGGTAAGGGTAAAGATTCAGAATATTAATCCTCCAGGCGGTAGATATTAATAGGTCTGTACAATATTCCGGGAAGGTTGGAATTTTATTTATAAACTATAATTCAACACAAAGGTCCGGGATCTCCTTCATTTTTCCGTTTTCCTGTTTCCCTAAAATAATAACATCTTTGATATATTTATATTCATTAATAGCATGTAAGAGCAGTCCAAGAGTTTCTCTTCTGATTTTCACCCCGGAATTTTGATTTTTATTCCGGACTTCAATATAATATCCATCTCTAAGCTCTTTTGGTGTTGTAGAAGGTCTTCCCATTAATAATCTTTTTTAATGAAACGAAATTTAAAGCATTTTAATATACAATCTGTCGTTTTATTTTGCTGAAACTGACAGGTTCAGGTAAAAATATTAATAACTCAAGGAAATTAATATTATTTCAGTTAATTACCTTACGGGGCACAAAACAAAAACCCCCTGATGGGGGGATTATATTTGTACTCGAGGCGGGAATCGAACCCGCACATCCGAAAATACCGGATTTTGAATCCGGCGCGTCTACCAATTCCGCCACTCGAGCTTTTGGAGGGTCAAAATTATAAAAATTTTCCCTTTAAATTGAATAAAATCTCAACTTTTAATTCCTTTCCTGATATATAAAACTCAAATTAAAACACTGTTTTAAAAAAGTTAAAATTTTTAATTATTATTATTCCTCCTGTGTATTTCGTCGGATAAATTTGCGGTTCAGCGAAATTATTTTTAATCCTCTTAAAATCTCATTAACTTTCAGAGAATTAAAGGTTTAACATAAAACAAATTCAAGCTATGAAAACTTTGGAGGTATTAATTGACAATTACAAAACAACCACCTCAGGACTGAATGTTTTTGGCAAGATCATCGTAACTTTTGTGGTGGCATTGATCATTATTTCAGTAATAAGTGCGTTTATAAATCTGGCTCTATCGATATAAAACTACTTATTCATTCCTGATTAACAATTATCGTTCATTCTGCACTTTCAGCAGTTATGGACAGGATTTTTTTTGAAAAAAATTCCCCGGGTTTTGAAAAATGACATCCCTGCGTTAATTTTCAACCTGTAATTACTTTGCTCTATTTTTCCTTCCCCTCTGTCAATTTTTAAATTATTCTGTTGATAAAAATCATAAATTATTCTTAGCACACGCAGTTTCAGCCTATACAAGCCCTAATTTTACTGTTCCGTTAACATAGCAAATATGCCTATAGATCTTTTAGCAAAATTTAGTGTTACAGATAAGGTTTTGAATGAAGAAGGAAGAGAACTTTTTGACATGTTCCTTTCTGCAGACGAAAAAATACTCTTGTTCTATAAACATACGCGTGACAAGGTAATTTTTACAGATAAAATGATCATTGCTATAGATATTCAGGGCCTTACAGGTAAGAAAAAGGAATATAGGATGTTTCCTTATTCTAAGATAACCTCCTGGTCTGTGGAAACAGCCGGCACCTTTGACTGGGACAGCGATCTCAAGATCTGGGTTTCGGGAGTTGGCGCATTTGCCGTGAAACTGGGTAAAAAAATAGACATCGTTGAAATTGGAAAATTGCTGAGTGAAAAGGTAAAATAAACAGAATAAGCTTAATTTTAAACAATATCCTTCAAATCCCCGAGCAAATGATTTTCAGAGAAGCTACTATAGAGGATATTACCGGTATACAAAAGGTTCGCAATTCGGTAACAGAGAATGTCCTTAGCGATCCTTCCCGTGTGACAAATGATGATGTGTCGCATTATATTCTCAACCGGGGAAAAGGTTGGGTATGTGAAAATGAAGGTGAGATCATAGGTTTCGCCATTGCAGATCTTGAGGAGAACAATATCTGGGCTCTCTTTATAAAACCGGAATTTGAAGGCTTTGGAATCGGGAGGTCATTACAATTCAAAATGCTGGAGTGGTATTTCTCCCATGGAAAGGATCACCTGTGGCTAGGCACCTCACCGGGAACCAGGGCCGAAAGATTTTACAGAAAAACGGGCTGGGAACATACAGGAAAACACGGTGATAACGAACTTAAATTTGAAATGACCCGGAAGCTTTGGGATCGCATCAAAAAATCTCCGCGTTAAAGTCAGCTGTCAGTTTTGAGTTAGGAGTTAGGAGTTATGGGTTAGGGTTTGTCATGTCAGCGGTCAGCTTACCTCCGTCCACTGACCTCCGACCTCTGCCCACTCCACAGACTAACGACTAACGACTTTCCGTTTCACATCATGTTATACCCTGAATCCAGCCCGGCTATCGCCGGCCGTTCAGGGTGACGTACAATTTTGGCCCTTCACTCCTCCGACCACTTTCTAGCCCTTTTGCCCACTGACCTCCGTCCACTGACCTCCGACCTCTGCCCTCTACTAACGACTAAAGACTACCGCCTAACGACTACCGACTAACCTCTCCCTGAGAATAAAAAATTGTCTATCTTAACCCTCTATAAATTAAAAATCCTCCCGGAGTTATAAGGGAGGAGTATATGGCCGTTTATATGCTAAGAGCCCCAAATGCATTTGATAAGAGCCCGCGCTTTTTAAGTAAACCTGTTACAATTGGAATATTTACTTTCCTTTTTTTTATGCTCCTTGGTGTATTTATCCTGTGGCAGCGCTATCAAATACTAAAAGAAACTGAGCAGCGGGAAATGACCAATCTCATTGGTTTTATAGAAAACAATATAGATCACACATTAAGAAACAGTTATTCAGCAGCTTTAAGTCTTGCATTGCTGGTAGAAAGTAATGGCACTATTTCAGGTTTTGAGGATGTGGCTCCACGACTTATAAGTGAATATCCTGCGATTAATGCCGTGCAAATGGTGCCCGGAGGAATAATTACACATGTATATCCAGTACAGGAAAATGAAAGCGTGTTAAATTACAATATTCTGGAAGATCCCAATGTAAGAGAGGAGGCCCTTCACGCAATGCGGGAGCGAAAAATGTATTTTGCCGGTCCGCTGGAACTTAGGCAGGGTGGACTTGCAGTTATAGGAAGGTTACCCGTATTTATTAAAAACGATTTTTGGGGCTTTGCAGCAGTTATCATCAAACTTGAAACTCTTTTGGAGGAGTCAGGATTGGAAAAGCTAAGTGCAGATAAATATGAGTTTCAGTTTTCTAAGATTCACCCCGGCACAGGAGAAGAGATCTTTTTTTTAACTCCAATTTCGGCCGGGAGTGTGGAATATTCAGAAACAATAAATTTTGCAGATGGTGACTGGAAGGCCTATATCGCCCTTAAAAATCCGCGCGAACTCTTTAACTCACTTATACCTATAGGATTTTTCACGACCCTGCTTTCCGTCTTCCTGGGCCTGGCCATGACCAATCTTCTAAAACAACCCCAAAAACTTCAGGCTTTGGTAAACTCGCAGGCAGGGGAGTTAACCCTGAGCGAAATGAAATTCCGCACCATTTTTAATCAGGCAGCTATAGGAATGGCCAGGGTGAATTCCATAACCGGGATGTTCCTGGAGACCAATAATCGCTTTCAACAATTGTTTGGTTACACTTCTGAAGAAATAAAAGAACTTAGTGTTGTTGATGTTACGCATCCCGGGGATATTCAGGAAGATCATAGCAAAATGAAACAACTGCGAGATGGTGAGATAAAGGAATTTAGTATGCAGAAGCGTATAAAGCGGAAGAATGGGGAATTGGTGTGGGTAAATCTTACTGTTTCTCCCCTTTGGAATGAGGGAGAGAGACCAACCACACATATTGCGCTTATTGAAGATATCCACGATAAGAAAATGGCCGAGACCCATTTAAAGGAGTCATATCACATGGTCATGGAGCAGAATAAACGTTTGCTGAATTTCTCTTATATAGTTTCACACAACCTTCGCTCCCATTCCAGCAATATAGAATCTATCCTTGACCTATATAAGCATACCGCTGATGCTGAAGAAAGGGAAAATTATATCAACATGCTTGAAAAAGTTTCTGCAGCGCTTAATCAAACCCTGTTTGATTTGAATGAGGTAGTTTCCATCCAGACCAATTTAAACCTTACTGTAGAGGATTTAAAAGTAAAGGATTTTGTCGAGGATACCCTGGGATTGCTGAAGGTACAGATCCAGAAAAAAAATGCCAGGATAAGCACCAATGTTCCCGCAGAGATGGTTGTGAAATTCAATGCGGCCTATCTGGAAAGCGTCTTGCTCAACCTGTTAACCAATGCTTTGAGGTACAGCAGCCCTCAAAGGTCGCCGGAGATTGTTATAAATGGTAAAAAAACCGGAGAAAAATGGTTGCTGGAGGTAGAGGATAACGGGATTGGTATTGACCTGGTTAAGAACAGAAACAAATTGTTTGGTTTATATAAAACATTTTCCAACCATACCAATTCCCGGGGGGTTGGCCTGTTTATAGCCAAGAATCAGATTGATGCAATGGGCGGCAGGATTGAAGTAGAAAGCACCCCGGGGGAAGGTTCAGTTTTTAAAGTATATTTTCAATGAGCAAAAGCATCTGTATTATCGATGATGATTATATCTATCAAATCATTGTCAAAAAGATTGTTGCCAAAGCAGGCATTTTTAATAAAGTAGAATGTTTTGAAAATGCTTTCAAAGCTTTAAAGGAATTGCAGGATCCAGAATCGAAGCTCCCTGATCTTATCCTGCTGGACATCAATATGCCGGGAATGGATGGATGGGAGTTTTTGAGCGAACTCAAAGTCAACCGCCCTAACCTCCACCACGAAACCCAGATTTACATAGTCACCTCTTCCATTGCAATGGGTGACCGGGATAAAGCCCTCTCCATATCTGAAGTATCGGGTTTTATAAGTAAGCCCCTTACCGTCTCCAGGTTAAGGGAGATTGGGGAAGGGTTGGGGTAGTTGGTAGTCTGTAGTCGTTAGTCTGTAGTCGTTAGACTTTAAACCGTCATGCTGAACTTGTTTCAGCATCTAGCGTGATAGTAACTTCAATCATATTATACCACGAATTAAATTCAGGGTGACGACATTTACCATCATGCTGAATTTATTTCAGCATCTAACGAGGTTCTCACTTTTCATCATGTTATACCCTGAAACAAGTTCAGGGTGACGACATTTACCGTCATGCTGAACTTGTTTCAGCATCTAGCGTGATAGTAACTTCAATCATATTATACCCCGAATTAAATTCAGGGTGACGACATTTACTGTCATGCTGAACTTATTTCAGCATCTAACGAGGTTCTCACTTTTCATCATGTTATACCCTGAATCCAGCACGGCTATCGCCGGCCATTCAGGGTGACGTTAAAAAGGGATTTTTAAAAGGTATTATGGTAAACATGGAAGCGATGTCAGGAATAATAACCCTAAACAACAAACAACAAACCAAAAACTACAGACTATTCACCAATCACCAATCACCATTCACTATTCACTAAACCAAAGGCTTTAAAATTGCTCCAGAAACTTAATTCTTTTCTCAATTGGTGGGTGGGTGGAGAAGAGACCTCCGAGTCCGCCGAAGAGGCCGGCAGATGTATCCTTGGGAGTATTTTCTATGAACATTTGTTGTACTTCCTCACTGCGTACTTTGACGTGGTGGTTTGGTGCGATCTTTTTCAATGCACTTGCCAGGGCCCAGGGTTTCCGGGTCATTTCAGCGGCACCGCTATCGGCCATGTATTCTCTTTTCCGGCTCAGGGCAAATTTGAAGATCATGGAAATAAGATATGCGAGAAAAGCCACAACCAGGATAATGATCATTAACTGGCCGCCTCCACTATCTTTGCCTCTTCGCCTGTTATTCATTCCCATTCCGCCGTATAAAAAACTGCGGAAAGCGATCTGGACCACAAAGGCAAAGATCCCCACAAAAATTATCGTTACCACCAGCAAGCGCACGTCCTTGTTGCGTATGTGCATCAATTCATGGGCGATCACACCTTCCAACTCATCGTCATCAAGCTTTTCAATAAGTCCGCGGGTAAGGGTAACCGTATAATCCTTTTGTTTGAGTCCGCTGGCGAAGGCGTTGAGGGCATCGCTTTCAATGATACGCACAGCGGGCATTTTCATTCCCACACTCATACACAGGTTTTCCACGAGGTTATAAACCCGCATATTTTCCTTTCGCTCCAGTGGCTGTGATTTGGTAGCCATGGAGATCATTTTGTTATGTGCAAAATAAGCGATGATGAACCAGATGCTCACTGCGATGAGCACAAAGGGAATGGCATCTAAAAATGCATCTACCGCATATGCCGGATCGGGATTTTCGTTGGTGTAAAAATTAAGCAGATAGACCACCGCAAATACCGAAGCCAGGATAAGCAAGGGAAATGCGATAAGCAGAAGAATAGATTTTGTATTATTCCGTCTGATCTGGGTTTGAATACCTACAAATGAGGACACCGGTTAAAATTTTATTTCAGGGGCAACGTCCATTTGGGCTCTTCCTGCAGCGCCAAGGTCAAACATGGGTTGAGTGGTGAAACCGAACATTCCTGCGAATAAATTGTTAGGAAATTTCTGAATCGCGATATTGAGCTCTTTTGTGGCCGAGTTGAAATAGCGTCTCACTGCGGCAAGTTTGTTCTCAATATCAGAGATTTCTGTTTGCAATTGCATAAAATTGGTGCTCGCCTTAAGATCAGGATAAGCTTCTACCTGGATATTAAGACCCTGTAAAGCGGCGCTAAGATCTTTCTCGGCCGCGATCTTTTCATTGATCCCGGTGGCGTTGATTGCTCTTTGTCTCGCCTGAGTAACCGATTCCAGTGTACCGCGCTCATGCTCCATATAACCTTTCACAGCTCCAAGAAGTTGCGGAATAAGATCGTGTCTTTGCTTTAACTGAACATCAATATCGGCAAAAGCATTTTCCCTGTTGTTCTTCAGGCTCACCAGGTTGTTGTAAATCGCTACTCCCCAGATCACCAGCACTACGAGGACCCCTATTAAAATCCAGATTACCATTGTTTTCGTGTTTTTAAAGTTTAATCAAATATAAGTTTTTTTAGTGACCTTGTGAGGCAGTAACGAGGTGAAGTTGAAAATAGTGGAGAGTGAAAGTGGAAAGTGGAAAGTTGAAAGTTGAAAGTTTGAAGGTTTGAAGGTTTGAAGGTTGAGAAATAAATCTTAATAAAACCTGTGGGGGGGAGCTTGCCACAATCTGTTGGGGGTCCTGTTTTGCTTGTTGTTATCCATTTGATGTAAATTATTTCTGTGAGGGATGATTCTCATTTCTTCGAAATTATTTTTATCTCACCACAGAGTTTAAAAAGAAGTTTTACGGAATAGTTCGTCCTTAATTACTGCGTTGCTTCGAAAAGGTCTTAAATTAAGACTAATAAATTCTTTCTTCCAAAGCGCTTTTCCACACTACAAACCCTTTTCGTTCATCAGAATAATCATGTACTATTCTGCTAAAATTATTTTTTATAGTTTGCAAAAAATATTGCCTTCCTCTGTTTCGTATAATATTTAAATCTTTATCAACGAGATTTAAGTTATCTTTTAAAGATCCCTTTTTTTGTCCAGATGCCAAATGTAGGTGGCTTCTTCAGTGTCCAGGGTTTCTAAAACTAAATGATATGCATCTCTTCCTGAAAGCAGGAAAACAAAAGAGAAAGGCTGCAATACAAATCGAATTCTCAGGATTTCACTCTCGTGTTTAGCAGCCAGATACTGGATCTGGCGAAAATGTTTTACATTTTCATTCCTTAAAAGCTCGTTGATTAGATCTTCTTCGGAATTATATATTGAAAAATCATTGCCCTGTAAACTCTCTAAATCCAATAAATTTTTATCCGTTTCGGAGGAAGGCGCTTTTCCTAAAATATCTTTTTGCACAAACCGAAATTTAACACTTTCGATAAATTCCTGATTAATTTTTTCCACGTCTTTCGAGTATGCAGATTGCGCCACCAATTTCTTATTTTCAAACTCCGCATATATTTCAACCTCTATGTGCTTTGACTTGAGAGCTTTTGAAAAGTACTGTTTTAAGACATCGAATTCTGGCCTTAAGTCATCGTTTTCTATTTCAAATTCAAGAGACCCAATTTCTGAAGCCCCATAGCTAAAAGCAATTGCTCCATATCGAAAATCCAGATTATTAATTGGAACTTTAATTTTTTTGTCAATAATCAAAATTTGAGAAGTAGGAGTTACCAATTCTTCATTAAACAAGGTAGCTTGTTTATCAAAGTGCCTGTAATGCTTATTTCTTTTTAAAAAAAGCCGATTGAGATAATCAATTTTATAATCGTGATAATCATATATGACAGGGGTCTTCTCTGAACGTTGTACCCTCCCAATATACTGGACCAGTTTACCTTTAAAAGAAAAAGGATATGCTAGGAAAAGAGATGAAGCATTCTGCAAATCGCTACCTTCACCAAAAAACTGTCCGGTAGTAATTAAAACCTGATAGTTTCCATCTTTCAATAATTTCCATTTTGAATTACGGTTTGCTTCCGTATCTTCTCCACTAAGGGTTATAG
The DNA here is from genome assembly GCA_041743165.1 of Gillisia sp. Taxonomy (GTDB): domain Bacteria; phylum Bacteroidota; class Bacteroidia; order Flavobacteriales; family Flavobacteriaceae; genus Gillisia. Next base: position 21,408 of record JBGTNH010000042.1, read on the forward strand.
ATTCAAAAGATTGTTTAAGATATTGATTTAAAGATTCTATATGTTCCTTTCGCTCTGTGATAATTACTACTTTATTACCCACTTTTAGTTCTGCTTCTATGTCCCTTAAGATTAAACTATTTCTGGAAGAATCATGTATGAGGATTTTCGATAAGGTTTCGAAGGTATCTGTTTTAGAATTGAAAGGAATATCCAGAGAAGTTTTCCTAACAACAATTCTTGGTCGCTTATATTCCTTTATATTTAGAGGCTTAATCTCTGCGATTTTTTCACCCAAATAAGCGAACAGCAGCTTTTCATCATTTCCTTTACGAAAGGGAGTAGCGGTCAACCCATATTGATAAAATGAAGCAAATTTTGCTATAGTAGTTCTATAAGTTTTGGCAGGAATGTGATGACACTCATCAATAATTATGGTGCCAAAAGATTGGGTAAAATCTCTGGTTTCATGTTTGTCGATATATTTTCCCAAACTCTGGATCATAGCAACACTAATCTGTTTGCCAGCTTTTGTCTTGCCCTGACCTATTTTTCCTATTTCATTTTTTGGTATGCCAAGAAAGGCCTGAATGCTTTCAATCCACTGCTCCATTAATTGTTTTCTGTGCACAATGATAAGGGCCGGTTGCTGTTTAGAAGCAATTATTTTAAGAGCCATAACAGTTTTTCCTGAACCTGGAGGAGCTGAAATAATTCCGAAATTCTTTTTGGAAGATGCTTCAATCGCGAGGTTTTGGTGAGATCGAAGAGACAAATTCCAAATGAAATTAACCGGCGCCAGTTTTTTCCGGTGGTCGTGAAAATCATAATTCATCTCCTGTTCATTACAAAACTTAATCAATTTTCCGGCAAACCCTCTCGGTATGACTATCTCCTCTTCAGTTACATCAATACAATTAATGTAGGCCTGTGTTCCCCAGGTATTTTTACCCGATTTCTTTTTAATGAAAAATTCAGAGTTTGCGAAATTGAGTTCTTCTTTTAAAAAATTAATTAAAGTTGAACTGATTCCAGCTTTGTTTAAATGAAGAGCATTGCTGTATTTTATTTGAAGTTTTCCTGAACTATTTTCTTTAATTGTATTAACTACAGAGGTGTTAAGATCCAGGGAATTATATAATGTGTCCAGGTGGTCAACCAGTGTCTTCTGAATTGCAAATAAAAATTTCTCCTGATCGGGATAAGGTTTTAAGTCTGTAGTGGAAGGATCAACAAAACAGCTATTACCATTATCAACTGCAGGTTTAAAAAAAGGTAAAGCGATAAGATTTCCAAGACCTTTTCCGGATAGATAATCTTGATTTGGAAACAAACGATCAAAACTCGAATTTTTATCAAAAATTGAAAACAAACCAGCCATTTCCATTAATTTAAGCAGGATCCTCCTACTTTTAAATGCCTGATATGGTCGGTCGAAAAATATCCATACGTGTCCACCATTACCAGATCGTGACCTTTCTAAATATGCAGAAATTCTATGTTCACTACAAACCTTCATTAATTTCAGACATTCCTCAATCCAATTCTGTTTGTCAAAATCGGCAGCTATAAACCAAGAGCTATTGTCCTTCAGTAATGGGTAGATTCCTATTAATTTTTGACCATTTATATGCTTTTGAATTTGAAGATTATTTAAAGGTAGGTAAGTCTTATCTTTATAATCTTTAAATGATCCACCTTTCATTTTGTGTAACCGAAACATATATGGATCGTAGTTATAGGCAGGTATATAACCACTCTTTTTTTCTTTCTGCCAATGGACGGCAAACACGTCGGTTCGCCCTTTAAATAATGAAGTTATATTACTTATATTCATTGACAGAGGTTTTGTTTATTGTATAAAGACATTCGCATTTAATAAGCTCAATTGCGAAACACCATTTTAAAATTAAATTTTGAAGTCACGGTTATAGCTTTGTACGATATTCTCTATATCCTCTTTAATAAACACCCAGTACTTCCCTAATAAACAAATAGGGTCAAAATCGTTATCGGCTAGAGTAAAATCGGTGAAATTTTGAAGAATTAATTTCTTGTCGTGAGAATAAGGATATCGCTTTTCATGAAGATTCAACATTTCTTCGAAATTGTAGTTATTAAATAACTCATGTAGGTCCCAAAAATCTTTTTTACGGCCTCCTCTTTGAATTACATCTACCTTCATTGCAATAATTTCTTCAATGGTGGCCAATCTAATGTTATCCTTAACAAGGGGAGGATCAATGAATGAATCAGTATAATAGATATCAAGTTTTAATGCTTTTTCCGCACTTTCTCCTATTAAATAGGATTTCCCGATTGCAGGATCAAATGGGGAATATTTTACGTATGGGAACATTGCCTCCAGGCAAGACGATATTTTCTTAAATTCAATAGTGTTATAATCAGCATCACTAAAAAGATCAATATCTATAGATTCGCGATGCCCAATTTGTAAGCTCAATGCTGTGCCACCAACCAGTCGGAACTGGGAAAATTCTGACACTGTCATAATTCGAAGTAAACTTTCACGAAGAAATTTATTTACCGTATTAAAATAAAGCATGGGTTATTTAATAGATGATACAGAATAAGGTATTCTGTTATCTGCGTTAAGTACAGCTTTTACGATTTCTCTTCCATAAAAACGTATTATTTCTTCCTTCTCAGTTTCATTACCGCGTTCAAATATTCTTTTAATAACTGCCTTATGTTTTTCCTTCCAGTCAATCTTATTAAAGTCGGTATCCCAGAATAAAGCCTTTCTTAGTTTGGAAAGATCAGGGGTCTCCTGAACCTGCTTTTTTTTCTCTTTCCGTATATCATAATAGGTTTGTAAAAGTGCCAATGCCCCCTCTTCCAATCCAAGTTTTTTCTCAATTTTAAGAGCAAGAGGGGTATTAAGGTTTCGCTTTCCCTGGGTAATCGCATTTAAAGTTTGCGGATGTTCTTGGATAGACACGGCAAAGGGCCGTTGTTTTAAAGAACGCTTCTCCAATTCCCGCTTTAAAACAATTCCCGGATGTATTCCTTTGTATTTTAATATTTTATCCATAACACAAATATAAGCAAATTTGTTTATATTTTAAAGGATGGAATTTTGGGTTTATCAAGATTTATCCACAAAAACCCTCCGACCTTTGTAAACTACAATCTACAGACGATCGACTGAAACTATTCACCGTTCACCAATCACTATCACTCAAAAAGTTTCCCGCAGAAAAAAAGCAGAATCGCGCAGATTTTTGAGCCGTAAGCGATCAGCGTACAGCTTCTATTGAATTTAGTGGAGAGTGAAAAAAGGAAAGTGGATAGTCTGCACGGGTTAAGTTTTGGGTTTGCAGAAATTTCGGGTGACGGATAAGTTTTATCTTTCAATTCTCTTGCCCTTTGACCTCTGCCCACTTTTATCAGCAATCAGCAATCAGCGATCAGCTGTCAGATTTCACAAATTACAAAGGCTAACGACTATAGACTATAAAAAAGTCTTGTTTCTTGACTCTTGACTCTTGACTCTTGACTCTTGTTTCTTTTTCCCGGTTTCACTCAGAGTCCCGCAGAAAATAAGCAGAATTTCGCAGATTAATCGGCCTTCAGCTATCAGCGATTAGCTATCAGATTTCATAAATTATAAAGACAACAGTATACAAACTTTTTCCCGTCCGATAAGAAATTCCCCCTTCGGGGGTTAGGGGGCTTTATTACTTCCTCTTCCGGGGATCGTCTTCATCTTTCACGTAAATAATATTCCAGGGTCCCATGGTAGCAAGTTGCACAATTGTCTCTCCCTCGGTAATGGCATAATGTATCATTTCCGGTGGCATGGAAAAATAACTTCCCGCTTCCAGCCGTTGGGTTGCATTCCTGTCTCCCGAATCTCCATGACCCAGCAGGAAAGTTCCTGAGATCACCGTAACACGTTCGAATTGGGGATGCCAGTGCGGTGCGATCCTGAATCCGTCTGGTAGCTTCAACCGCATGTTGAAATATCCATCTTTTGAAGGGTCACCTTCAAGAACTGCAAACTGGGATCCTGCTTCAAAGGAGGCAGGGCCATTTTTCCACTCTACTTCAGCGGCCTCATAGATGATTCCCTCGCCGGTTGCAGTTGCACCATGAGTTTTCGTTTCCTGAGCATGTATAAGGGGTATATTAAATACCATCATTAAAATAAGCACAGGTATCATAAACTTCTTAAGACTCTTAGATCTGTTCCCACTTACGTGAGCAATTAAAAATTGGTTCATTGTTTTCATCTTTACCTCCTTAATTTTTAAGTTTTAAAAATCTGATATACTAATAAAGATAAAAATTTTCCGGGCCAATAAAAAACATAATGACCTTATTTTAAATGTTTTAACCCGGTGAATCAAGATCAATTGAGGACGGAAGAACGGTTAATAATGCTGTAATCAGCTGTCAGCATTCAGCTATCGGCTGTCAGCTTATACTCTCTTGGTTCTTGTTTCTTTTTTTTAGCATCTAACGAGATTTAAGTTCGCATCATGTTATACCCTGAAACTAGTCCGGCATGGGCCGGCCGTTCAGGGTGACGTATAAATTTCTGGTTTTAATTCGCCTACCTCTGACCTCTGACCTCCGCCCACTTCCTAACTACTACAGTCTACAGACTAACGACTACCAACTAATCCCGTCAGAGTAAGAAAACTCACCCATTGGGGGCCGGGGGGCCTTTCTATCATGTTATACCCTGAAACTAGTCCGGCTTGAGCCGGCCGTTACCATTGACGTGTTTTGTAAAACCTGTAAATCAGTAAATTAATATTGTGATTTTAACAGCCATTTTAGGATTTTAAATTCCTAAACGTCAATCTCCTACGCTAGGTAAATTTTTTTACCGCAGGTCTCAGGGTGACGTATAATTTTTTGGAAGAGCTTTCAGCGATCAGTGGTCAGCTTTATCTGTACAAACCCTAAACAACAAACCACAAACTAAAAACTTCCGACTACAGACTAACGACTATCAACTATAAAGTCCTGTCTCTTGATTCTTGTTTCTTGTTTCTTTTTCCACACTAACCAACAAATTTTTTCTTAAATTCCCTTAACATGAAAATCTGGAATTTTTATCTTTTTAAAGTAAAATACGTATTATGAAAACCGCTGCAAATTACCTTGACTATTCCGGGAGGGATGATATCATGACAGGGGGCGTGAAGATGATCCCCATTCAAACTGCCTCGGGAGAGTTTAAGGTTTGGACCAAAAGAGTAGGCAACAATCCCTCGATGAAAGTTTTGCTGCTCCATGGCGGACCGGGAATGACCCATGAATATTTTGAAGCTTTTGATTCTTATTTTCCAAATGCAGAAATAGAATACTATTATTACGATCAGCTGGATTCAAAATACAGCGACAAACCCAACGACAGCAGCCTGTGGAGTGTAGCGCGGTATGTAGATGAAGTAGAGCAGGTGCGAAAAGCACTGGGTCTTGATCACAGTAATTTCTTTTTACTGGGACACTCCTGGGGTGGGATCCTGGCGATGGAATATGCCCTGGCCCATTCCGGAAATCTCAAAGGCCTCATCATATCCAATATGATGTCTTCGGTACCCGATTATAATGCTTATGCCGAAAATGTGCTGGGCCCTCAACTTGACCCTGAAGTTCTTGCTGAAATAAAAGACCTGGAAGCCAGAAAAGATTTTGGAAATCCGCGGTATACGGAGTTGATCTACGCTCATTTTTATCCAAAGCACGTTCTTCGTATGCCGGTAGATCAGCAACCAGAACCTATGACAAGGTCTTTTGAAAATGTGAATGCAGATCTGTATGTCACCATGCAGGGACCCAGCGAATTTGGGATCGCGGGAGATGCAAGACTAAAAAACTGGGATCGCAGTAAAGATTTGGCAGGCATCAGTGTTCCAACCCTCACTATAGGCGGTAGTCATGACACCATGGACCCCGACCACATGAAATGGATGGCCGGCGAGGTGCAAAACGGCCGCTATCTCCACTGCCCCGAAGGCAGCCATATGGCCATGTTTGATGATCAGGTAACCTACTTCAACGGACTAATAAGCTTTATTAAGGATGTTGATCAAGGGAGGGGAGTTTAGTTTGCCAGGTTTCAGCTATCAGCTGTGAGCAATCAGCAATCAGCGGTCAGCAATCAGCTGTCAGCAATCAGCGGTCAGATTTCACAAATTACAAAGGCTAACGACTATAGACTATAGACTACAAAGTACTGCCCTCCGTCCACTTACTACCGACTAACGACTATTAACCGGCTTTCAGCCATCAGCTTTCAGTAATCAGCGGTCAGATTTTCTTTCTTCCTAAACTTTCAGCTTTCAGCCTGCAGATTTAGCTCCGAAACCTGTTCACCGACCCACGCTATTTACTAAAGACTATAACTAAAAGTCTTGTTTCTTGTTTCTTGTCTCTTGTTTCTTGTCTCTTGTTTCTTGTCTCTTGTTTCTTGTCTCTTGTTTCTTGTTTCTGTTTCCAAACTGCCCTCCGACCTCCGCCCTCCGACCACTGACTACAGACTAAAGACTAACGACTACAGACTATTAATCGGCTTTCAGCAATCAGCAATCAGCCTTCAGCAATCAGCCAACAGATTTCACAAATTACAAAGGCTAACGACTATAAACTATAGACTATAACAAAGTACTGCCCTCCGTCCACTTACTACCGACTAACGACTACAGACTAACGACTATTAGTCGGCTTTCAGCAATCAGCCTTCAGCAATCAGCCAACAGATTTCACAAATTACAAAGGCTAACGACTATAAACTATAGACTATAACAAAGTACTGCCCTCCGCCCACTTACTACCGACTAACGACTATTAGTCGGCTTTCAGCCATCAGCTTTCAGCAATCAGCGGTCAGATTTTCTTTCTTCCTAAACTTTCAGCTTTCAGCCTGCAGATTTAGCTCCGAAACCTGTTCACCGACCCACTCTATTTACTAAAGACTATAACTAAAAGTCTTGTTTCTTGACTCTTGTCTCTTGTTTCTTGTCTCTTGTTTCTGTTTCCAAACCGCCCTCCGACCTCTGCCCTCCGTCCACTTACTAACGACTACCGACTATTAGTCGGCTTTCAGCAATCAGCCTTCAGCAATCAGCCAACAGATTTCACAAATTACAAAGGCTAACGACTATAAACTATAGACTATAACAAAGTACTGCCCTCCGCCCACTTACTACCGACTAACGACTAACGACTAATCAACAAAATTTAAAGTAAAAGTAGTGCCTGAATTCTCGGTGCTTTCCACTGTTATGCTGCCGCCAAGGCTATTCATATAACTTTTTACCAGGTACAGTCCAATCCCCTTGCTTTCTATATTAGCAGTAAAAACCTGGTGCAGGTCAAAAATATTTTCCTTGTTATGCATATTAAAACCCATTCCATTATCCCTGAATTCAATTTGCACCCCGGCTTCTGTTTTCGTGGATTTTATGGAAATGACAGGTGGAATATCGGGTTTGGAATATTTAATGGCATTGGTAATAAGATTAAGAAAAATGCTGCGCAGGTAAAATTTATTGACATGAAGAAATTCGATTTCAGAAAGATCTGTTTCAAATTTGGTTTCGGAATGATCAATTAATGTGCGAAGGGAATCCCGAATGCTTTGGAGAATCTCCTCAAGACTTACCAATTCAAGATTGGGTTTTAATAAGGAATTGGTTTTTAAATGGTCAACCTGTTCATTTAATGTATTTTTAAGCATATGAGCGGCTTGTCCTATAAGATTAAGGTACAGCAAAGATTCTTCATCCTCAATCCTGGAAAGGTCAAGTAGTTCAAAGAGAGAGATCATATTATTTACAGGAGACCTGAGGTCGTGGGAGGTAGTATAGCTTAATTGAGTAAGTCCTGAGTTTACTGAAGTAAGATCTTTAATGAGATATTGTCTATCCTCCTCCATGGTTTTGAGGTGAGTGATATTCTTGGAGATAGCATAGATTAATTCCTGATCAATGAGTGGGATAGAAGTCCATGTAAGCCACACCACCTCCCCTGTTTTAGTGATATATCGGTTTTGAAAGTGTTCCAGGGGAATTCCTTCCAAAATTCTGGCCCGGGTCTCGGCCGTCCTTTGCCTGTCCTGAGGATGAACCAATTCATATATGGGACGTTCAAATAATTCTTCCCGCGTATAACCCATGAGTTTTATGAATGCAGGATTCACTTTTCTGAAATACCCATCAAATCCCGCGATACACAAATAATCATGTGAGCGCGTAAAAAATGGTTCAAGGTCAAAATCTGTTTCAACATTTTCAATCTTCATAGTAGGTCTTGGGATGTAAGGGTAAAAGTAGACAAATTGAGTAAGATTGTGAAATAGAGGGATTATGGTCCCCTGGCTGTTTACCAAATATCATAGTTCTTATCCCAGGCATTACGGGTTCCCTATAAATTAAAAGTTTAAATAGCTTAAATTTGAATGAGATCAACCCCATATTCCAAAAGCACTTTTATTAAAAAGGAAACCTATTGGAGGACGACCTGGCTGCTGCGGCCATGGCAGAGATGTTTTAGAGAGAGGGATCATGGAGATTAACAGCAATCAGCTTTAATCAATCTTTAAAACTCACAATTAAGTAAAGGCAGACTTTAAAGTCTTGTTTCGTGGCTATTGATTTGTTTCTTTTCCGAACTGTCCTCAGCTCTATAACCTCTAACATATTAAACTAAAGACTAACGACTAAAAACTATTCACCATTCACTATTCACCATTCACCATTCACTATTCACTAAATGAAAGTCACCTGCGCCATCATAGAAAAAGAAGGAAAGATCCTCTGCGCCCAGCGGAGTGAAAAAATGAAGCACCCTCACAAATGGGAATTCCCGGGTGGGAAGGTGGAAGGCGATGAAGTACTAAAGTTGGAATGTTGAAAGTTTAAAAGAAAACATTTACTTCGAGATAAGAAAACTCCCCCTTTGGGGGTTGGGGGGCCATTGGGTGGAGGCTGATTTGGGGATAGTGGAGAAATATTTTTTCTTTAAAATAGTTCTTAAATATCTGTAATTCGAAATTTCTTAAAAAACTCTTATATTTATCCTTCTGATAGCTTATATCTTCCCTACAAATATCAAAGCTTTCTTTATGTGCTTGTGTGCACAAGAAAATGGCAACACCGTATATTTAATACTTCTTAGCCCCCACTATGACAGAGATTAATAGTTTTGGATCTATAACCAACAATCAAAAAAAATTATACGTGGAGAACCAGTGGAAATGTTCTCCAGATGGGATGAATTATCTTCAATGGAATAATGCTATTGGAAAATGTCTATTTAATGAAGAAAAAGCTGAGCAAGAAGTTCATTTATTTATTACAAAGTATGATATCTGTAAAATTGGGCGAGAAAATGAAATAGAGGGGACTGATGAGGAAATTTTCTCAAATTATATAAAATCAATTAGGAGAGGTATTCCAGGAAAACCTCTAAGAGGCTCCATTTTGGATCACGCTATTTATGCTTTTGAAAAGTGGAAAAAAAATCCTATAAGACTGGATGGAGTGGATGTTAAATATCCTTTGTATTTAGGTTATCTTTCGCTGTTTGTTTTGCCTTTAACCCAAAATAATCAAACCAACTTGCGGCACGATGCTTACTATCCTATTATTAGGGCTTTCTTAGCAAAACATGAGCTACCTCCAATGCCTAGTCAAAATGAATCGTGCAACTGGAATGCCCTTTGGAAGGATCTAGAAGAGTGGAGCATTCTGGAGAAGAATACCAGCCTTGGTTTCTTTGAATTACATCCTTTTTCGCATCAAAGCTGGATTTATGTAGGCAAACCACTTTCTCAGAGCATTCTCCCAATTCAAGCAATTAGACAACTCCCCCAATTTTTTCAAAAATCAGGCTTAGTACCTCAAGATGATTTAAATATATCTACACTTCGAAAAATATTGGTACAAACGGGACAAAAGCAACTAGGGCTTTCAAGTCGGCTAATAAATGTAATTAAAAACCCAGAAAATGAATTGGGTCATTCCATTTTAGATGTAATAAAAAAAAACTATCAAGATTGGACTGGCATCACCGATCAATACGATGCAGAAACCGATTCAATTAAAAAAGGAAACACTGTTGCTCAGCTACGTTTGTGTTTTGAAGGGGACTCAGCGAGAGGATATAAGTTCTATTATAGATTATATACAAAATTAGACTTTCCAGAAGATTTATCATTCACGTTTGATCGCGTGGAATACAAGTGTCTACAATATGGAAAAGGATGGTCAAAACCATTATTTCTGCCAGCCCTCGAAGAAATTGATGTTCGAGATAGTTTAAATAAGTGGAAAGCAAAACTTCCCGCAAAAGATATTAGATTTTTTATAGAAGGTAAAAATTTTCATTTAAATGGATGGGTTGAGGTGCCTAGTATAGTTTCCACAAAAATGATCTTAATGGCTAAAAAGGAATTGTCTAACTCCATAGAGGAATGGGGACAGTGTTTTGCAGAAGGTGATTTTAAAGAGTTAACAACAATAAAAATTTTCGGGAATTTTGTGTTTTATCAACTTAACAATCCCCCTATAGGTCATCCCGATATTCCAGCGTTACAGTTTAAATCGGAAAAAAAAATAGCACTAACAGGGGGTATTAAAATTGGGGTACGCACCTGGCTTAACAAATTGCTTCCAGATATAGAACTTGAAAATGGACGAGGGACCGAGAAAATATATTTGACATATAGTGGCAGCGAAGATAGAAGTTATTTAACTCGTAAAAATATTGATCAACCTGTATGGTCACTCCCTCCAAATATTTTGATAAATAAAGAGTTCAACATTAAAGTAGACGGCGAGGATGTTAAGGGAGCACAATTAAAGAACTACATAATAAATTCCACAGAAATATTAAAATCCCTTGATGAAGATATACTGCCAGCACGTGATAAATTCGGACAAATTATTAATAGGGAGGGATATTTGGAATTTGTAATTGGGAGTAGGTGCTTAACTCCAGATGAAAGAAAATATAGTTTACGTCAGAACCATTACAACAAAGATTTTAAACCGTTTTCCACTCAGACTAATAAACTTTCTTGCTCAGATGACATTAATTCCTATCAAGACCTTCTTGTCACCTTTTTAACTGTAAAGAATGTAAGTAACGCAAAAGATTATTTTGAAGTCTTTGAAACAATTTATCAAAATAGGTTTGATCCAAATGAGATAGAATCTCATCCTATCGAACTTTCAAGATTGAAACGATGGTCTCTCAATTATTTGGATTTCATGGGAATATTAGACTATGAATATTCTACCAAAAAAATCGTAGTTGTTCCCCCTCAATTTCTTCTTATCCCAACAATTAGTGGGAGAAAAGTTTGTTTAATAGGAGGCAGGACAGAGGAGTCAATTAAAAAAATTTGTGAAGAGGCTGAAAAAGAAGGGTTGTACCTTAATTTTCAACAACAACATTTATCTTTATCTCCATTTCTCTTGCCCCCTACTGTGACCATATCAGGTTTTGATGAAATTGACGGAAATAAAATCGAGACTAAGATTAAAAAAGTTGCTGAAGCTTGTTCAGTAACATTCGACCCCGGCAAATTCCCTCAGTTCAGGCTCTCTGAATTTTCAGGAAATATCGGAGAATATGTTGAACAATTGAAGCCTGATGAACGGTTCGATGACTCAGGTTGGCCCGCTAAAATTTTTGATCCATTCCACTTGCGATTTATTCCAGTAGATATTAAAATGGTGGATAAATCCTATTCCTTGGTTGAGTACCGTTTGACTGAATACAGCTTTAAACACAGAATATGGAAGGACGGCCAGTCCTATGCTGTTGATAAAAATTGGGCTCGCTATATGATTCTCAATTACTTTGAAAAAGAAGTAATTTTTAATGACAGAGAAAAAAATATTGTTGCTATTCCAGCCACGCTCCCTTTACCAAGAATAATTAATCAGGCTATGACTTTATACAGTGGGAAAGCCCCATTAAGAAAATTCGCAACAATTGAAGGATTGAAAACTTGGTTTAATATTTATAAAAATTTACCTCATGTAATTGCATATAATACCTTTCTTAAGGTTGGACAGAGAATGAAAGAAACATCAATAGAAATATGAAAGACCCCATTGGATCATTTGAAACGATAAAAGAAAATTTTATCAGGTACGTAAAAACAGCGTTTAAAACTAAATTTGAGAGCCTGGAAAAGGAACGAGAAGAATTGTTAAATGAAGACAAAGTTCTTTACAGGCAACCTTGGATCGAACCTTTGCCTGAATACAAATCCAGCGGGAAAACTATTAGCGATCTTAATGCCGCTGATTTACCAGGCTTGAGTGAGGTTCAACAGGAATTTTTCAAAGGTTTAGTTAATCAAGGTCTAATACCTGGGTTTCCACTTCATGCCCATCAAACTGAAATGTTAACTCAAGCATTGTCAGGCAAAAACTGTATTATAACATCCGGTACAGGCTCGGGAAAAACCGAATCCTTTCTTTTACCACTATTTGCACAATTATCAAAAGAACTTCCTTCTTGGAGTCATCCTGCTTTAAAAAGTCGATATACTGATAATTGGTGGAGGGGGTCATTAAGAGCAAGTGATATTGTGAACTCTAATAATGGTTATGTGCTAAGTAACGAGGTCCAGCAAAGGGCACATGAGACACGGCCTCAAGCATTGCGGGCAATGATCATATATCCAATGAACGCTTTAGTAGAAGACCAGATGACCCGATTAAGAATAGCTCTGGATTCACCCCCGGTTAGGCAGTGGTATAAGGAGCACACTGGAGAAAATTCGATTTCATTTGGAAGGTACAATGGTAGTACTCCAGTTGCGGGAAAGCTGGAAAGATTGAATGAAAATGGTATTCCCGAAATAAATACCACCAAAGTAAATAATCTTAAACGGGATTTACTATCAATTGAAAGAAATCAGCAAAAGGTTGAGGATTATATACTGCAAGAAAAACAAAAGGGCAATGAAGTGGATGAGAAGGAACTAAAATCTTTCTTCCAGAGACTTGATGGGGCTGAAATGAGATGTCGATTTGACATGCAAATAGCACCCCCTGATATAATGATTACAAATTTTTCTATGCTCAGTATTATGTTGATGCGGGAAATTGATGGACCTATTTTCGAAAAAACTCGCCAGTGGCTTGCTTGTGAAGACTTGCCGCAAAACCTACGCGAACAAGAAAAACCAAACAGAATATTTCACCTTATCATTGATGAACTGCACCTTTACCGCGGGACGCAGGGAACAGAAATAGCCTACCTTCTAAAATTGGTTATGAAGCGGTTAGGATTAAATCCAGATCATTCACAGTTGAGAATTTTAGCCTCCAGTGCTTCCTTAGACCCCAATGATGAAAAGAGCTTGGAGTATGTAGGTGACTTTTTTGGATTCCAGAAGGAAGATGTTAAAGATAAATTCAAAATTATTCCTGGTGAATTATCACCGATTGAAACCCTATCAAAGGAAGATGCATCCTTACCTTCACACCCCTTTATAAGAATTTATGAGGCATATATATCAACTGGAAAAGAGGTTAACGATCCTGTGTTTTCGGAAACATGTATATCTGCAGGAAATGCCTTACGTGATGTTTTTAGTATTACCAAAAGCGTATCATCAATAAATGATTTCTTAGAATTGTTACTTCACCATAAAATTAAGCTTCGGGAGAGATTTTTTGAGGCAAGCAGTATAATACAAGATGGAAAAAGAATCCCCCGTCCTGTGTGTACGTTCAGGAAACCAGGCGATGGCAACCCTCCTAACCTTCCATATTTTTTTGAGTCTTTGTTTGGACCAGTGGAGGAGAAAAAATTACTTCAGGCAGCAAAGGGATTATTAATTGTCAGGTCCCTTTTTGATGAACCAGAATTTAAGAACGATTTCAGGGATCATCCAAGAAATTTACAACGTTTCCGCTTTCATTATTTTTTCAGGAACATTGAGGGACTTTGGGCATCTATATCACCTGAAAAAAACTATGAAGATTCCCGAACAGTAGGTAAAATTTCTTCAGTACCTAAAATAAAATCAGAGGATGGTTATAGGGTATTGGAACTATTATATTGTGATAATTGTGGAACGACTTTATTAGGAGGTCAGCGAGGTTTGCCAGGAGAATCAGAAGCTTTATGTGAACTGCTAGCGGTTAGTCCAAACATCGAAGGAATTCCCGAGAAAACTACGGCAAAATTAGTTGAGAAAAGATCCTACCAAGAATATGGCATCTTCTGGCCACAAGGCGATCAAGAATTTGTGCCTCATGAAAGGTTAGGAAATGCTGAATGGGATCATCCACATGATGCTTGGTGGAGGCAAACAACCTCATCGGAAGAATTTTCCACTACAGCTTTTACAGCACACTGGATTCCAGCATTTATAAATAAATATTCAGGAGATGTATGTCCTGAAATTCCAGTTATTAGTGTTTGTAAGGAGGATTGGATAAATGGTTATTTTTTTTGTGTTAGAAGGGGTAATTCCAATCAACATGGCACAGACATGGCCCAATTTAGCGAACCTCAAAATTTTAATGAATTAGGAAATTTTATTAATTCACATAAAGCGCTTCCATGTACTTGTCCGGGATGTGGTGTAAATGAACAGCACAGGGTAAAAAGATCATCCATTAGAGGGTTCAGAACAGGTTTTGCCAAAACGACCCAGTTATTTGCAAAGGAGTTGGTATACCAATTAGGGAATACTTCAAAAAGAAGAAAATTAGTTGTGTTCTCAGATAGCCGGGAAGATGCAGCTCAAATTTCCAATGGTATCGAAAGGAATCATTTTACAGATTTGCTGCGTGAAGTTATAATCCGGGAGTTGCAAACGGAACTAATTACTAAAGCTATTATTGTAAAAGCACTTGAGGAAGGAAAAGATATCCAAGAATTTCAACATTCGCATCCTTCGCAATTTTATGAAGTTCAAGAAGCGGTAGAGGACAGCATGTTAGATATGGATCATCCAAATCCAAGAATGAGACAAAGAAGGGAGAAAGCCCTAAAGAAAATTGAAAAAATCAGAAACCGCACGATCCGCGTTAATGACCTTGTACATTTAATTAATACTGATGCATGTGCACCTTTGATTAAAGCTTTTGTAGACCTCGGAGTCAACCCTGGAGGTCCGGCCATTCATCTTCAAAATATCCCCCGTACCAATACACCTTGGTTTTCAATGTTTGATTTTGAAGCTGGAACTTGGAAAAATGATAGCCCTGAATTTCAGGATGAAATTAAAAGGGGAACTTTGGTCCAAATGGCCA
Organism: Gillisia sp.; assembly: GCA_041743165.1. Taxonomy (GTDB): domain Bacteria; phylum Bacteroidota; class Bacteroidia; order Flavobacteriales; family Flavobacteriaceae; genus Gillisia. The sequence continues at coordinate 36,656 of JBGTNH010000042.1, forward strand.
GCTTATTTTTTGGCAATCTATTCTACTCCCTCGAGGCATCAGGATTGGGCTATTTAACTGTAAATCCTACTTCTGACGCTACAAGGCACAATGCTTCTAAAGCTGGATTGCCCCGTGAAAGGTTTCTAGAAATTATAAACTCCTCTATTCGCATTCTTGGGCATAAGTATAAATACACTCCCAATGATTTTGACAATCAAACTACTCTTGATGTTTCAGACTATAGCTCATTTCCTTCCCTTTTAAGAAAATATATTAGAAGAGTTTCGGAGCGACACAGCATCAATGAAAGAGAGTTAGGAGAATCAGTGTTGAATACCTTAACAGCACTAAATGTCCTAAACAATCAAGGAATTAATTTACCCGAGTTATATATTAAAGTTGCATCTGGAGGAGATCCAGTTTGGGAAAGTCTAAGAGGAAAACGGCCACATTTGCATAAATCTGCTGGTGTTTGCACCCAATTTCCAGAAGGGCCACTCATGCCTGAAAACGCAACAAATATATGCAGTAACTTCTGGAACAATAATTACCTATCCTATCATTCGGCGGTTGAAAAACGCAAACCCATAAGATTGCATTGTGAGGAGTTAACAGGCCAAACCGACGATCAGTTCAAACGTCAAAGACATTTTAGGGATATTATTCTTCAAGACGATGGACAACCGTTGGCAAAGAGCATTGATCTCTTAAGCGTTACAACAACTTTGGAAGTTGGTGTCGATATCGGATCTTTACAGGCAGTAATGCTAGCAAATATGCCACCACAAAGGTTTAATTACCAACAACGAGTGGGTCGTGCTGGACGAAGAGGCCAGGCATTTTCAGTAATACTTACTTTTTGCAGAGGACGCAGCCATGATGAGTTTTATTTTAATAATACTCACAAAATAACAGGTGATCCGCCACCACCTCCTTTTTTAACCATGGGCCAGGACAGAATTTTAAAGAGATTGCTATCTAAAGAGGTATTGCGCCAAGCATTTTTACCACTTAATGCAGATATAAGGGAAGATATATTAACCCTTTCCCGAAACGAAAGACAAACGAGTATTCATGGAGAATTTGGTAAAACAGATCATTGGAATAGTTACAGGGAAAGAATTCAGGAGTGGATAAACAGTAATAATGAGGAAATAGAAAAAACAATTATTGCATTGAAGCCCGGGATCGGTGAGGCAAAAAAGAAAGAATTCCAAGATTGGATCACAAGTATTGACGGCCTTTTAGGGAAAATCAATCAAGTAATAGAGAATGATGAAATTTCAACAATTGACACATCGGAAAAATTGGCAGAAGGCGGTGTTTTACCTATGTTCGGGATGCCCACTTCAGTGCGTAACCTCTACCATGAAATAGCCTATAACAGTAATGAATACAACCTACGATCTATCGACAGGAATACAGATCTTGCCATTTACGAATTTGCTCCAGGTACCCAAAAAACAAAAGACAAGGCCATCCATACAGCAATTGGATTTACAAGCGATTATATCCCTACTAACAGTAGGCGCAGTCAACCAGTGATTACACAAAATAATAGTTCCCCATTCTACAATGAAAGATGGATGATCCGCTGTAATAATGGACATATAAATTCTTCCCACAAAAACAGACCGGAAATAGACGAATGTCCGGAATGTGGATCCTTTTTAACTTACCCAGAAAATATCTTTCCATTAAAGTCTCCCACGGCCTATAGAACAAATTTATCTAGTGGTATGGATTCCAAAGAAATTTCCGATTTAACCCTTTCAAGACCACCAATTCTTGCCGAAAATAGTGATGAATCAACTCGGGAGAGTCCCATTATAGGGAATAACTTTAAAGCTAGTATTGCGGATAGGGATGTAACGTGGCGTATTAACACTAATAACGACCGTTTATTTAGAGGAAAGGAAATAAGAACTGGAAATGTTTTTCCTTTTAATACTAATTATCCCTTTTATTTCAATAATCAGTGGATCTTGGAAGATTATTTGATTCCGTTTGAAGAAAATGGATTTAGATTTTCGCCTCAGAATAATCAACAAGAATTCGAAGAAATAGCTCTTGGAGCAAATAAAAATACTGAAGTTTTTAGAATACATCCGATTGATATTAACCCGGCACTTACCTTGGATATGTATGACAACATATCATCTTCAAACCATGCAGGAATAAGGTCAGCCTTTTACTCTGCAGCATTTCTGCTGCAAAGAATAATAGCTGACCAACTTGATGTGGATCCGGTTGAAATAGAGATTGCAGACATAAGAAAAATTTCTTTGGAAAGTGGGAGAAACACGGCTGAAATAATACTGACGGACGAACTACAAAATGGTTCCGGGTTTGTGAGACATCTATTTAACAATATTTCTGATATTACCCGGAAAACAATTACGACGCAAGATGATGAAGGATATTTGGCACAAATACATTCTGATACTCACAGGGAAAACTGTAAAGATGCCTGTTATGACTGCCTGAAAGTTTTCAGGAATATGAATTATCACGGTTTGCTAGACTGGCGGTTAGGTATAGCCCTAATACGTGTTTTGACAAACAAGAATTACACAGCAGGAGTTAATGGTCAATTCAATGAATTTATTGAATTGGAAGGGTGGGCCTCAGATGCCATACGACTTCGGAACAGTTTCGCAGAAAGTTTTAATTTTGAAATATTAGAAGGAATTAAACTACCTGCTGTTTTAGTATCCAAAACAAAAGCATTTTATATAATCATCATACACCCTTTTTGGAACTGCAAAGTAAATGATAACGGGATACCTGATATTCCGGATGGCACTTGGTTAGCTGAAGGAGTTTATGAAGTTTATCAAGAAGCCCAAAAAAATAAGGGAATAATAAAGTTTGTGGATACTTTCAATCTTCACAGGAGACCAGGATGGTGTTACCAGAAGTTATTTCACAATTGATACAAAAAACAATGATTATAAGACCACTTAAACGGATTTCCCCTAGCCGTTATACCGCAATTAATAGATGTCCTTACAAGGTGGTGCTTGCCAATTCGCATTCTGCTCCTCTGTTGCCATATCCCCCTGCGAATCATTTAGGAAATGTAATCCATGAATGTATTCGCCTTATAACATGCAGGGAAATAGCAACGGTTAAAGATTTTGAAGAGAATTGGAGTCGCCTACAGGTTCAAGAGGAGGAAACTCTTAAAGATAACGGGTTCGGATTTTACACTCCCCTAAATGAAAATGTACCCGGTTATACCATAAAAAAATTGCAGGTAAAATCGCTTCTTTACTCAAAAAATATGGAAAAACCCCAAGGAAATTTTAAATCTGTCTCTCATTCACACATCCTTACCGAAAAATGGCTCGAAGCACAAGATTCATTGATTGGAGGGTATGCGGACATAATCTTTAATAGAAACAATTACATTAAACTTTCAGACTTCAAAAGTGGTAAAATTATCATTGAAGAAGGTCAGATTAAAGAAGAATATGAAGATCAATTAAAACTATACGCTTATTTATATAAAGAGGTGTATGGAAAATACCCGGATGAACTATCCGTCATAGATTTAGAAAAAAATGAGTATTCTGTGGCTTTTACTCCAAAGGAATGCGAAGCCATTGCAGAGAAATCGAGAGAAGCACTGTCGCAGATAAACAATCTAATTGAACAAGATAAACTTGAACTACTTGCAAAACCTGATATGGATAACTGTAAATTTTGTTTGTACCGCCCATCATGTCGCTATTTTTGGGATCTTCCGTTGGCTTCGTCAGATTCTCAGTTCTGCGATTTAAAAGGGAATTTAGCAGCCGTAAAGCAATTCCAAAACGGAAATTTAAATGCTACTTTGCAAAGAGATGATGAAGTCAATACAATTTTTCACCTCAACAGCAGATATTTGCCCTTTCTGACTAATTCAATTGGAAAAAAAATCGCTTTTTACAACCTTAGGAAAAGCGAAATCAACGGAAAGTATGAAGCTCTTAAAACAACAAAGATATATGAGGCCTAACGAAGAAGATAAAATACCAATATTGTCGTTTTTTAGTGGTGGTGGCTTTTTAGATATGGGTTTTGAAAAAGCTGGTTTTGAGGTGGTTTTTTCAAATGAAATTGATGAAGATTTCGCCAGATTTTACGAAGAAGGTATGAGCAGCTGGTCCAAAAGAGAAAGAAAAATAAGCGCTGTTTGCAGCATTGATAAAATATTACCTCACCAACTGCCAGTACTGGGAAAGAAACCATTTGGAATTATAGGAGGACCTCCCTGCCAAGATTTCTCCATACAAGGTTCAAAAGCCGGTTTTGATGGATTAAGAGGAACGCTCACATTTTCTTTTTATGAAAAAATCATGGAATTACAACCTGATTTCTTTTTGATGGAAAACGTTCCTGGCCTTGTATTATTAAAAAATACAAAGAAAATTTTTGAAGCACTTTTGGATCTTTTTGGAGAAGATTATGAGATACAATATAAATGCTTAAATTCTTTACATTTTGCCATTCCCCAAAAAAGAGAAAGACTTTTTGTTTTTGGAGTAAAAAAAAATAGAGAGAGAGTAGATACATTTCTTTCTAAAAAGTCATTTCGATGGCCAGAACCTATATATCCTGAAGCCGAATCCGCTTTTAGTTGGGGTGAACCGGAAGGGAAAATCGGTAAAACGGAGGGTTGCCCCTCTCCTCCAGAAGAATTGTGTGTTGAAAGTATTCTTTTAAAAAAAGCGGAAATGGAGCTACCTAACGCAAAAGACTTTTTTAAATTAAAAAATCTTTCAAAATCGGCCAATATTCTAGAAGGCGATACTTACAGACCGTCTTTTAAAAGACTCCATAGGAAGAAATATAGCCCTACTGCATGTTATGGAAACAATGAAGTTCATCTCCACCCAGTTGAGAATCGCCGTTTAACTGTAAGAGAAACCTTGAGGCTCCAAGGTATTCCAGATGAATATATTCTAACGACTCCAGGAAAACTATCAAAAAAATTTAAAATGATAGGAAATGGAGTACCTATGCCTTTAGCCTATAATATTGCTTGGGCCATAAAAAAGTATATTTTAAATAATACCACATTGCTAAAACAAGAAATTCAAACATCCTTAGAAAAAGTTGAGTAATGAAAAAGGGAAATATAATATGGAGTAAAGATGAACTTATTTTAGCTCTAAGTCTTTATCTTGATCTGCCTTTCGGTAAAATTCACCATAAACATCCAAAAATTATTGAATAGAGCAATTTAATTAACAGGACTCCGAGTGCTGTGGCTATGAGATTAAGTAATTTTGCTAATGTCGATCCAGTTCAACAAGACAGAGGTATTATTGGGTTAACCGGAGGCAAAAATAAAGTAGAACCTATCTGGAACGAATTTGCAAACAGTAGAGAGTTACTTGAAAAAGAAATTAATCGAATAAAAAGGAACCAACTTAGAAAAAAATAAATATTATTTATTCCTCTAATATTAGAAATAGTTTTTTACTGCTGTAGCAGATCGTCATTCTTATTCCAAAAACTTTGATTATAAAAACTAAAAGCTCCCGTCAAATTTAACTTTAAACTTACTAACTTTTCGAATCCCCAATCCACCTATTAATCTTATTCTCGAGTAATTGTAAAGGCACAGCCCCGGTTTCAAGTACCTGGTTGTGATATTCCCTGATGTCAAATTTATCGCCGAGTTCTTTTTCGGCTTTTTCGCGGAGTTCGCGTATATTAAGCTGTCCTATTTTATAGGACACGGCCTGCCCGGGAACTGCCATGTATCTTTCAATTTCGGCAATTACGCTTTCTTCAGATTCGGCTTCATTGTCCAGGGAATACCGGATGGCCTCTTCCCGGGTCCAGCCTTTGCTGTGCAGGCTGGTATCTACCACCATGCGCACCGCCCGGTGCATTTCCATGCCCAGCATTCCAAAATACTGGTAAGGATCCTCATATAACCCCAGTTCTTTTCCCAAAGATTCTGAATATAAAGCCCAGCCCTCGCCATAACCATTATACCAAATGGTTTTCCTGAATTCCGGCAAATCTGGGTTTTCCTGGGTCATAGAGATCTGGTAATGATGCCCGGGAATAGCTTCATGCAGGAAAAGTTCTTCATCGCTGTACACATTGTAAGTAGTTGCATCTGGAATGGGAACATAAAATATCCCGGGACGGGAACCATCAAAGGAACCACGGCTGTATTGTGCCGCCGATGATCTTTCCCTGAATTCCTCCGTACGTCGCACCTCAAAAGTGGTTTTTGGTTTTTTGTTAAATAACTTACCAATATGAGGCTCCATACGGGTATGGATGTCGTTGAAATTGGCTACAACTTCATCTGCAGTTTTATAAGGCATCAGCTCTTTATTATTGCGCACATATTCAAAAAATGATTTAAGGTCGCCTTCATAACCCACCTCATCCTTTACTTTTTCCATTTCGGCTGAAATCCGCGCTACCTCATCCAGGCCAAGCTGGTGGATCTCTTCTGCAGTCATATTTGTGGTAGTATATAGTTTTAAGTGATGGTTATAATATTCCTCTCCGTTGGGCACAGATGCAATTCCGCTGGTTTCTCTACCCGCGGGAAGATATTCCTTTTGCATAAAATCGTGCATCCTTTTGTAGGCGGGGATCACTTTCTCTGTCACCATCTTACGGTATTGCTCGGTAAGTCTTTCTTTTTCTTCTTCAGAAAAGCTCTCCGGAAAGTTGGTTACAGGTCCGTAAAAAAGGTGATTCTCTAAATCACTTCCTGTCATCGCTGCCATTTGCGGAATTATTTTCACAATAAGCGATGCCGGCAATACATACCCGGTCTCTATCCCCTCGCGCATTTTACCTTCAGCAGAATTCATCCAGGTAAGGTAGCCGTCAACCCGCTTAAGCCAGTCCTCGTAATCCTTAACCGTCTTAAAAGGCTGCGAACCCTTCCCGGTGGCCATCTGGGCCATAAAGAGGTTGGCGCCTCTTATCTGGTTGATGGGCATGTATTGTTCATTGTGAAATTCCATTGTGGCAAGGCTCATTTCGCACTCCCACAACAGGATCTCCTTTGACATCCTTTCAGTTTCGCTAAGATCTTTATCATCTATTTCTGAAACCTTATCCCTGTAAGTTGTAAAATAATTCCGAAGGCTGTCCCTGTAAGATTCTGAAAGGAGATCAGGAAACCGGTCGTTATATCTCATATCGCCGGAAGAAGTGGCCGATACCGGATTTAACCGAAGGCCATCTTCATAATACCCATTCAGCAGGGAATCAAATTTTGCACTTGCAGCCCGTCTTTCATTTTCTTCGCTGCCAGAATTTTTATCATTTTTGCACGAAGTAAAGACCAAAGCGAAACAGAACAGGAGGATTATTTTATTGATCATATCAGGGTTTATATTGATGTAGGTTCTAAGATACAGATTTTGGGGGTTATAAAGAGATATGGGAAGAGTATTGGTTATATGAAGTCTTCCCGTGTCGGAGAGATCCTTCGATTGTTGAACCCTTCCGTCTTAATCAGCTATAATAACCGTCTTAATCGAGAATACAATTGCTAGCTGATTAATCCACCTCCCGATCCCTATCGGGGCTTGAAAAGGGAAGGAGCTTTTGGATTTTTTATCTCAACACATTCCTCATAATTTAGTAAACTTCGATCCTGGAACTTTTGGACTTTTATTAAATCTTGAACTGTAAACCCCGAAGGCAAAACGTTAAACGTCAAACGCTGAACGCTGAAACCTTGAACCTTGAACCTTAAACCATGAATGCCGAAGGCCGAAAACGCTGAACCATGAACCCTAAACCATGAACGCCGAAGGCAAAAACGCTGAACCATGAACCCTAAACCCTAAACGCCGAAGGCAAAAACTTTTTTACTCTTTAACTTTTTAACTCTTTGACTTAGAATCCCCAATCCACCTGTCAATCTTATTTTCGAGTAACTGAAGCGGCACAGACCCCGTTTCAAGCACCTGGCGGTGGAAAGCGCGAATGTCAAAGTTGTCTCCCAGTTCGGTTTCTGCTTTGGTTCGGAGTTCGCGTATCTTGATCTGGCCTATTTTGTAGGACAGCGCCTGGCCGGGATTGGCCATATATCTTTCAATTTCAGCAATTACGCTGGCTTCGCTTTCGGCTTCATTCTCCAGGGAATATTCAATGGCCTGCTCCCGTGTCCAGCCTTTGCTGTGAAGTCCTGTGTCTACCACAAGTCTGATGGCGCGGTGCATTTCCATGCCCAGCATCCCGAAGTATTGATAAGGATCTGTGTACAATCCCAGTTCCTTGCCCAGGGATTCGGTATAAAGGGCCCAGCCTTCACCATAACCGCTGTACCAAAGCGTTTTTCTGAACTGCGGCAGATCTTCATTCTCCTGCGTCAACGAGATCTGGTAGTGATGGCCGGGAATAGCCTCGTGCAAAAAGAGGGCTTCGTCGCTGTATACATTATAATTGGCAGCATCGGGAATGGGAACATAGAAGATTCCGGGACGGGTGCCGTCCAGCGACCCCGGATTGTATTCGGCACTGGCAGAATTTTCCCGGAAGGCTTCGGTACGACGCACCTCAAAAGCTGTTTTTGGCGTAACATCAAACAGGCTGTCTACAGAAGGTTTCATCTTCTCGTAAATCGCATTAAAATTTTCTACAATATCTTCGGCGTTTTTATAAGGCATTAACCGGCGGTTGTTGCGCACATGCTCAAAGAAAGATTTGAGGTCTCCTTCATATCCCACCTGCTCCTTTACTTTCTCCATTTCGGCCGAAATGCGGGCCACCTCATCCAGACCCAGCTGGTGGATTTCATCTGCAGTCATGTTGGTGGTGGTATATAGTTTAATCTGGTGATTGTAATATTCTTCGCCATCGGGGATATCTGCAATTCCGCTGGTTTCTCTTCCTGTTGGCAGGTATTCATTCTGAAGGAAATCGTGCATTTCCCGGTAAGCCGGGATCACCTTCTCCTCTACCATCTGGCGGAATTCGGCACTTAGTCTTTCCTTTTCTTCCGCAGAAAAAGATTCAGGGAAATTCTGTGTAGGCCCCATAAACAAATGATTCTCTAAATTACCGGTCATAGCCTGCATTTGCGGAATCACCTTCATGATAAGCGAGCGTGGCAGCACATAGCCGTTACCCATACCCGTGCGCATATTTTCCTGCGCAGAGCTGAACCAGGTGAGATACCCGTCAACCCTTCGCAGCCAGTTCTCATAATCCTCCACAGTCTTGAAAGGCTGAGAGCTCACCCCACTGGCCAGCTGACCCATAAAAAGGTTGGCGCTCCACATTTGATCTATAGGCATATATCTGTCCTTATTAAACTCAAGCCCGTCCAGGTTGATGTTGCACTCCCAAAGCAGGATATTACGACTCATCCTTTGCGTTTCTGTAAGCCGGTTTTTCATCCACCTGATTGGCCAGGACACGGTAGCGCGAGTAATAATTCCGCAGACTGTCTGTGTATTCGGGTGAGAGGAAGTCGGGAAACTGGTCGTTATAGCGCATATCCCCTGAGGTGGTAGCTGCAATGGGATTCAGTTTTAACCCCTCCTCATAATAATTGGCCAGAATGGAATCGAACCGCGCCCCGGTGGCTTCTCTTTCTGCTTCCTCATCAAAGGTTTTTTCATTTTTACATGCAGAAACGGTGAGTAGAATCGTAAGGATAAATAGTGGAAAGGAACTTTTCTTGAACATAAGGAGTTGTAGTTTTATTTTTTGATTGAACTAAGGTAGGGAAATTGGTGGAAAGGGGGGAAATAGTTAGTAGTTAGGAGTTGAGAGTTATGAGTTTTTTCAGGTTGGCGGTTGGCGGTTGGCGGTTGTCAGTTGGCGGTTGCCAGTTGCCAGTTGCCGGTTGCCGGTTGGCGGTTGTGGGTTGTAGGTTGTAGGTTGGAAAATTTTTTCACAAACCACAAACCACAAACCACAAACCACAAACCACAAACCCCAAACCCCAAACCATAAACCACAAACCACAAACCCTATTCACCAATCACCATTCACCATTCACCATTCACTATTCACCATTCACCAATCACTACTGACTAATGAAAATTCCAACAGAAATCCTGCTCGATAACTTAAAAGAGCTTGCCGGCAATCATATGAACCAGGCTGAAAAATTCAATCAACTCTCGCTGGAAGAGCTAAACAAAAAGACTTCTCCTGATTCCTGGAGTGTGCTGGAATGTATTGAGCACCTGAACAGGTACGGCGAATACTATCTTCCCGAGATAGAGGAACGGCTTCGCAATAATTCCACTACTCCGGAATCTGAATTCAAATCAGGACTCTTAGGAAACTATTTTGCCGAAATGATGCTGCCAGGCGAAAAGGTGAAGAAGATGAAAACCTTTAAGAGCATGAATCCTTCCGGAAGCAAACTTGATAAAAAAGTCCTCACCCGGTTTATTGATCAGCAGAAGAAAATGCTGGAACTCCTTGACCGCTCCCGGAAAGTAAGCCTGAACAAGACCAAAACCTCGATCAGCATCTCAAAACTCATCAAATTAAAACTCGGTGATACTTTTCGGGTGGTGATCTATCATAATGAAAGGCATGTGGAGCAGGCGGGGAGAGTTATGAGTTAAGAGTTAGGAGTTGTCGGTTCCCGGTTGTAGGTTGTCGGTTGTAGGTTGTAGGTTCAGTTGGTGGATCCCCGTAGGACAAGGCATGCCTTGTCCGTACTCCGTACCGTTGTGAGTTGTGGGTTGTAGGCCTCCCTGCCGGTGGCAGGTTGAAAGTTATATGTTCGACCTTTGTCATCCTGTAACGGTAGTGAAGGATTTCTCGGTTTGTTGACGTTCCCGCTATTCAAACTCCCAATTCCTCTTCCTTATCAGGAAGCAAAATTTTTCCCTCTTCTTCTCAAAAGGGGAGCTTTTTTAATTTGTCTCTCCCGAGCTAGAAATTCCCCCTTTGGGGGTTTGGGGGCTCTCATCAAATTTTCAAATCATCAAATTTTCAAATCATCAAACCATCATACCATCATTCCCGCTCTGTTCCCATCCACCTGTCCCAAAATGTGAAATAGAGTCCGTAGTTAGTATTGAACTCAGAGTGGTGGTAGTGGTGGTGGGTGGCGCCTATGAAGTATTTCCCGATCCCGCTTTCCAGGAAAGATTTTGGATAGATCTCGATATCGAGGTGATTGACCACACTGCTCACGGTCATAGCCAGCAGATAAAATCCAAGTATATAAATATTGACAGGAATAAATATTAAAATAAGCGGAAGTATAAGCGCCTCGATTACACTCTCCCATGGATGGAATGAGAAGGCAGTCCATGGGGTTGGGGTGAGACTATCGTGATGTACTTTATGCACATATTTATAAACTTTAGGATGGTGCATCCACCTGTGAACCCAGTAATAATAGGTCTCGTGAATTAAAAATATGATGAGCAGACTCAGCGGCAAATACCAGTAGCCGAATTCGTACATACCGAGATACACGGCGGTTTGGCCTTCCTGCCACAGCCAAAAGGTCGCTGCGCCCACGGCAGCAAAGATTGCAGAAGATTTTATACTGTAGATGATCTCCTTCCTGATCTGTCCTTTTCTCCACCCTCTTTTGCTCAGGCGTTTATCATTGAACTTTTGATGCTTCAGCATATAATAATACCAGTAAAATAATCCCGCCGCCACGAAATACCTTATCAGTATCGCAACAAAAAAAATAAGGATGTATACCAGAAAAACCCCGGGTGTGGTAGTTTCAAATATCATGGATCAAATCATAGCATTTTCTTTCAACATAATAAAGTTAGGGAATAAGTTGGAAAATTGAACAGAGGAAAGTGGAAAGTCTGTTGGTGTAAGGCTATTACCGTGCCGTCTATTTGTAGTTTGGTGTTTGGTGTTTGGTGTTTGGTGTTTGGTGTTTGGTGTTTGGTGTTTGGTGTTTGGTGTTTGGTGTTTGGTGTTTGGTGCAGGCCTGCCTGCCGGAGGCAGGTGGCAGGTTGGTATTCCTGTAGGGCCAAGGCATGCCTAGGTGCGGTTGTAGGTTGTATTTAGATCAAACCCTCCCATCTTCAAAACATCATACCATCCAATCACCAAACCATCAAACCATTTTTCACTCTTTTCCTTTTTCACTTTTTTCCTTCCTTCAGGAAAATAAAAAAAGGCCACAAAATTTTAATTCTGTGGCCCGGAAGATATATAGACAGGCGAACCTGGAAGATAAAAACCCGGCGTTTTTCAATACCCTTTCTATATATAGACGTTTATAACAATAATTTATTACAAAAGATTTTAGATTTTTTTCTTTAGCTATGTAACATTTTTAAATCGTGATCGTATTAAAGAAAATATCTGTTATCATGAGATCACTATTACTTGTATTTTTTGCCGGGATTATTTTAATCGGCTGTAACACCATGGAACCTGTGTTAAATGTATCAGACAGTAATTCACTTGAAAGCTACGCTGTGAAAGGGAGACAGGGCTGGATGATCAATCAGAAGCTTGAGTTTGGAGATTATAAGACCAGCAGGGTTAAGCGCTCCTGGACCAGGGGTGGCAATACGAGGTTAGATCTGCCTTTTGGAACGATCTCAGATCCGGATTATCCTTCACTTATTTCCATGGAATACGTTCATCGTAACCAGGCTTATTATTTTCAGCTTAGCGATACACACGGCAATATTTCAGATGTCTATGGAACTTCTTCATACAACTCCCGGGATAGGCAGATAGGAAACAATCCCAATAGTATTATTAATATTCTGGAGGATATATTCGGAAAAGCAGATTATGCCGAAGACCTCTTCTATCTCCAGTTGTATATAAACGACGAAAGAAGACCATGGCAATTACTGCTGGACAATCATGCTTCCACTTTTTTTGCCAACAAATACCAGGGAGTATTTGCCCTGGACGACAAAACTTATTTCACACTGAAACCTCTTAGCAGCATATATGGAAAAAAAGGCCCAAAAGAAGTTTGGGGAGGAGGGTCCTTGGGGTTTGAGATTTTCAACAGTTCCAATGAGTCGGTTGGAGCTGTCTCCCTTATAGATAACGGAAAAGTATATCTCCACACCTCAGATCCAAAAGAACGATTTATTCTGGCAAATCTCAGCGCCGCCCTCCTGCTTCAGGAAAGTATTGCGCAGGGGGAGTAGGGATCAGGTTATCGGTTGTAGGTTGTAGGTTGTAGGTTGAAGGTTATAAAAGATGAAAGGTTGGGGCCGGGCTTGCCCCTTCCCTTAGTAAAAGTTGCCGGATGCCAGTTGTTGGTTGTTGGTGGAAAAAAATGAAAGGTTGGGGCTGGGCTTGCCCCTGCCCTTAGTAAAAGTTGGTTGTAAATAAAAGAATCATTGCGTCCAGGTAAGAGATTCCCTCTCCGGGGACGTAGGGGGCCTATCTCCCCCTTTGGGGGTCGGGGGGCCTTCTCGTAAATGGAACAAACCGCACCCTGAGCAGATCGCGTTCTTTGATCTTGCCGTTCTTATCTTTTTCAACAAGCCTTAAGTATTGATTGGCGGGGTTGTCTCCTACGGGAATGACAAGTCTGCCACCCGGTTTAAGCTGATCTATGAGAGGTTGAGGTATCTTCTCGGGGGCTGCAGCTACTACTATGGCATCAAAGGGGGCGTGTTCCTCCCAGCCATGATATCCATCACCGGCCTTTACGTGAATATTTTTATATCCCATTTCAGCAAGATCTGCCTTGGCACGGTATGCGAGTTCTTCAACGATCTCTATCGAGTAAACCTCATCCACGATCTCGGCCAGAACTGCTGCCTGATACCCTGAGCCGGTCCCAACATCAAGAACTTTCATCCCAGGCCTGGGTTTTATGGCCTCTGTGGTCAAAGCGACAATGTAAGGTTGGGAGATGGTTTGTCCACTGCCTATAGGTAAGGGGCTGTCTGCATAAGAATGTGGCCTCATTTCTTCTGGAACCAGTCTGTGCCGTTCTACTTTTCGCATAGCATTAAGGGTGGCTTTATCCATTATCCCTCTTGCTACCAATTGCTCACGTACCATTTTTTCCCTTTCTTTCGTATAATGTTCCTGATTTTTAGGAGGACATGCGCTAAACAGAAAAATTCCCAGTATATACATAAACATCTTCATAATTTGCTGTTTTTCAGTTTACTTAAATATAATAAATTCAGAAGAATTGAAAAAGGTCAATACGAATCAGGGGCGGTAGGAGGAATTCTTGGATTCACCCTGATATCAACCTGCATATCAAACATCCTGCCCTCAAATCTGAGAAATATCAGATCAAAATTGTAATTTCGCTTTAACATATTTTAACTATGTCGCAATTCTGGTCTTATTTCAAGTTGGGTTTGGAACATGTTCTGAACTGGAACGCCTATGATAATATCCTGTTTCTCATTGTATTGGTTGTAGCATTTTCCTTTTCTCATTGGAAACAGGTTTTATGGCTTGTAATTTTATTTGCTTTTGGGCACACTTTAGCCTTTTTTCTTTCGGTTTATGGAGTAGTGTTGGTGAGCAGGCGGTGGATAGAATTACTTATTACGCTCACCATCCTCTTTACCGCACTGTATAATATGTTCACCGCAAAGAAAAAGGAATCACAGAAAAATATGAATCTGCTTTACTTTGGTACCGCATTTATCGGGATCATTCATGGTCTTGGTATTGCAGCCACCATCAGTAGAATTTTTCCTGCTGAAAGTAAGTTTCTGCCCCTGCTTGAATTTTCTCTGGGGGTTGGGGTCGCACAGCTCATAGTTGTATTGGTCCTGATGATATTAGCCTTTATTTCCCAGAATTTTTTCCGGGTAAACAGACGGGACTGGATCCTGGTATTATCTGCTATAGTCATAGGAATTATTCTTCCTATCTTGCGTGAAAATTTACAGTCTTTTTTTTAAATTTTAACTTACATTAATTGTTTAAACCCCGCTCTTGCAATATTTTAGTAAGCTCTCATAATCGTGAATACGAGGAGCTTCGGGATTTTGCGGAATTTTTATTATGATGCAGGATACCAAGCAACTTAAATACGATAAAGCTTATTTGCGCATAGCCCGGGAATGGGGAAAATTATCCCATTGCCGCAGACGACAGGTTGGCGCACTTATTGTGAAAGGGAGAATGATAATATCTGACGGATACAACGGCACCCCAACCGGTTTTGAGAATTTTTGCGAAGATGAGGAGGGCTATACAAAATGGTATGTACTTCATGCTGAAGCCAACGCTATTCTAAAAGTGGCCGCCTCAACACAGTCCTGCCAGGGCGCTACATTGTATATCACGATGTCCCCCTGTAAGGAATGCAGTAAATTGATACACCAGGCTGGAATAACGCGTGTAGTGTATTGTATAGATTATAAAGATAATTCAGGACTGGAATTCCTTAAAAAGGCCGGGGTTGAATTACAACAGGTAAAAGAACTGGACTAAGACATTGAAAAATAACACTAAAATATATTTACCTTTTTTATTGGGCTTGGTTTGCGCCGCCGGTGTACTCCTGGGCTCAAGGATCAACTTTTCCACCAGTCAGGGATTGTTCTCCTCCAACCCCAAGAAAGAAAAATTAAACCGGCTCATAGACTACATAGATTACGAATATGTAGATGCAGTGAATACAGACAGCATAGTTGATGTAACGGTAAACCGGATCCTGGAAAACCTTGACCCGCATTCCGTTTATATTCCTAAAATGGAGTATGTCAGTGTTTCTGAGAACATGAAGGGGGACTTTGTAGGTATTGGAGTAAGCTTTCAAAGTGTTAATGATACCATTGTGGTGATACAACCTATAAAAGGGGGGCCGAGTGAAAAAATAGGGATCAAAGGGGGCGACAGGATCTTATTTGCCAATGATGCCCAGCTGTTCAATAAAAACATCAGTAATGATTCCCTGATCTCTCAGCTTAAGGGAAAAGAGAACACCAATGTTACATTGACCGTTTTCCGCAGAGGTTTAAAAGACCTTCTCAAGTTCAACGTGAAAAGATCAAGAGTACCGCTTAAAAGTGTGGATGCCGCCTACATGCTCACAGAAAACCTGGGTTATATAAAGATCAACCGTTTTGCCGAAACAACTTATAAAGAATTCAGGGAAAGCCTGGAGCAATTAAAAAAGGAAGGTGCTACCCAGATTGCACTCGATCTAAGGGATAATCCCGGAGGGTATTTATCTGAAGCTATTAATATAGTAGATGAATTCCTTGAAAAAGATAAGCTTATCCTGTTTACCCGAAATAAAAAGGGAGCTATGGAAGAAACCTATGCCCGACGGAAAGGAATTTCTGAAAACAACCAGGTGTATGTGATCATTAATGAAAATTCGGCTTCGGCGAGTGAGATCGTAGCCGGAGCTTTCCAGGATAATGACAGAGGAGTTATTGTAGGCAGGCGCTCCTACGGTAAAGGCCTTGTACAAAGGGAAATGGAACTTGGTGATGGCAGTGCGGTAAGACTTACCATAGCCCGCTATTACACCCCTACTGGCCGTTCAATCCAAAAGCCCTATGGAGAGGGAAATGAAGCCTATTTTAATGATTATATACGCCGGTACAAGAATGGCGAACTCAATACCCGTGATAGTATTAACGTGGATGACAGTTTAAAGTATAGAACACCCGGCGGAAGGATTGTGTATGGTGGCGGCGGAATAATTCCCGATGTCTTTGTGCCTAAGGATACAAATTTTGAAAGGGAAAACCTTACGTATTTTTTAAGAAGCGGAATTCTGAGTCAGTTCATTTTTGAGGTTCTCGAAGAAGACCGAGACTATTATAATTCCCTGAGCTGGGAGGGATTCCAGAATAATGATATTTTACCAGATCAACTGGTCTCCCGTTTTCAGCGATATGCCAGAAGCAACAATATCCCCATTAAAATTAACAGTTATAAGCCCTTGGTAAGACGATATTTACAGGCTGTTATGGCTCAGCAATTATTTGGGGAGGATGAATTTCAACGAATTATTAATGAAGATGACCGAATTATCGAAAAAGTGATAGAATTATCTGGAACAAACTAGTATATTCGTTTATTATGGATGCCTATAACGATTATACAGCCATTTTTTTACTGTTATCCCCCTTGTGTTTTTACATAATTACTGTAAGTCTCAGGTTATTGGATAACAGTGCATTGTTATTTTTACAAAGGGAAATTCTAGTAGATTTTTCAAATGTATCAATTAAGGAAATTGAAGAGCAACTTGAATCCTCAATAGATTCAAAATTTAAGAAACAACTTAGAAGGGCTTTGCTTTTCAGAAAACTTCACAGGGTCTTTATAATTCTTACTTTCATTTGTATTCCTGTAACCATTACTACCTATATTATGCTTTTTTAAAGCATGTCATTCATTACAGGATGTAATCCCTTATCCCATCATATCGTTATATTCCATGTGTTACCCCAGGGCATCTAAGGAAGTCTATAGTGTGCTGGTTACTATATGGGGCAATACGTGCCTGCAACACAAGGAATATTTACAAACCTGCGATTTTTCATTATTGAGCCGAATTCTATGCCTGCAGGAAGCAGACTTTTTGTGGGAATAACATATTTTTTATGCCTTTGATAGTTATAAGAGCAGTATAATCTGCATCACTTACCATCTGGCTCCCGGTGTAGGAAATTTTATTTATAATTCCCTCAATCAAGATTTTTAAAAGTGTGCTCCCGTAATCTATTTTTGAAAATCCTTCCTGTCTGTAAATCTAAGTCCTTCAGTTTCATAGACCAGAAAATTGAATGTCCTGTGCGGGTTTCCACCGGGGTCCATAATATGACGTAAATGCATGCCTTGGGTTGAAAATGATATATTTTAATGCAATAAGATTCCTACATTCGTATTTTGCACGTAGGATTTTTCCTTAGCAGATCCAGAGATCGGGTATAATCCTGCCCCTCCCACTTTAATGATCAAAACATCTGTTATTCCTTATGCTTTTTCTCAATAGCTTTGGCAGTAAGCAGGATCGCCATAAGCACAATAACGCAGATGGCGCTTACAATTCCAATAAGGGCAAGAGCACTACGGTCACCCAAAAGGTCGTTAAAGTCCAGCAGGGTAAAATTATAGATTATGATAATGGCTGCAAGCAGCATTAGGAGGTAAATAAATATCTTCATTTTTTAATTTTTTCTGAATAAAATAAGCCTGTTTTAAACAAACAAACTCTGAATATTGGCTGTGAATAATTTTACTGCGATGGCCAGTAAAATTACCCCAAATATTTTTCTAATCACATTAATGCCCTGTTTTCCAAGGAAACGCTCCATTTTTCCCGAGGATTTGAGGACTATATATACCACTACGATATTGATAAGAATTGCGGCCACAATGTTAACGGCGTGATATTCTGCACGAAGGGACAATAGTGTGGTCATAGTACCGGCACCGGCTATAAGTGGAAAAGCAAGAGGAACAACCGCCGCCGTTTCGGGGGCATCATCCTTATAAAGAGTAATTCCAAGGATCATTTCCAGGGCGAGGAAAAAAAGGATGAAAGATCCCGCGACTGCAAAGGAATTAACATCTATCCCAATAAGGTTAAGTATCTCCTTCCCCACAAACAGAAAAGTGATCATCAGGATGCCGGCAACTATGGTTGCTTTTTCACTCTGTATATGTCCTGCTTTTTTCCTGAGGTCAATGATGATTGGAATACTGCCAATTATATCAATGACTGCAAAAAGAATCATACTTGCGGTCCCAATTTCACGTATATCAAGCACTTTGGTATTGGTTTAATTGAGCGGCAAAATTAATCTTTAAATGCTGAAATTGCTATCTCAAATAATATATTTTCAACTGGAATCTGAGTCAGGAAATTTTAATATTTTAAATGCTTTAGGTAAGTATTGGAAATAATATCTTTGCGCCATGTTTCAAATTGGCAAAACCATAGTTTCTGAAGAGATCATCCAAAAGGATTTTGTGTGCAATCTTTCTGCGTGCAAAGGAGCCTGTTGTATTGATGGCGAAGCCGGTGCCCCTTTGGAAGAGGCAGAGGCCGAAATTCTTGAGGAGCTGTATCCAAAGATAAAACCCTTCCTTCGCAAGGAAGGCATCGCAGCCATAGAGGCTCAGGGCACCTCGATCCTGGGGGAAGATGGGGAACTGGAAACTCCGCTCATTGATGGAGCAGATTGTGCGTATGTAACCTTTGATAAATCAGGCATCGCTCTCTGCGGAATTGAGGAAGCCTATAACCAGGGGGAGATCAGCTTTAAGAAACCTGTCTCCTGTCACCTTTACCCCGTGCGAGTTCAGGACTATACCCAATTTGCCGCCGTGAACTATCACCACTGGCACATATGCGATCCCGCCTGTTCTTTGGGCAAAGAGTTGCAGGTACCGGTTTATAAATTCGTAAAACAAGCCTTGGTACGAAAATTCGGGGAGGATTGGTACGAAGAGCTGGAAAAGACCGCTTTGGAGATGGAAGCGAAGAAGGTTTAGGGTTTGGGGTTTAGTGTTTAGGGTTTGTGGTTGGTTTGCTGTGAGGCATTGGGATTATATCAATTCCTCCCCCCCCTTTAGGGCCGGGGTAAAGCGGAAAAAGATTCGAATAGTAAGATCTAATCAAATCCTATCTCCATCTCGCCAGGGCGGCGGGAATTGATTAAGAGGTTTACTTAGTATCAACATGTATTTTTTTCCACCTCCCTTTAGTGTAAACCATTAAATCAAATAAAAGCCCTGAAAGGGCGCAATCTACCAGTATCCCGTGAAGCGGGATGATAAATAAAGCCCCCCATAAAAAAAGCCCTGAAAGGGCGTAATACTCTTTTATTCACAATCCTGAAATCGAATAATCCAGAGAAGAGAATCCTTCATTTTTTATTTCGTTTATATAAATGAAAAGCTGCAACAATCACTAAGATATTCTGTCCTTTGTAAACCTGTACCTTCGTTTCCATTAACTTAAGGTAAAAAGCAGCTATTAACCCGAAAAATTCATGAGATATAAAGAAAAATTGGGCGGAAAGTGTTATATTTAAAGAGCTTAGAGGCATCTTTAACCACACTAAAACCACCCAATTTTGAGTACTAAAAATACAGTTTTCTACCGAGGTAAAAAATCAATTTCAGTTAATTTTTCTGCAGAAGAAATAAGTTCCGATGGAGCCATTGTTCTTCTGGAGAAACTGGAGAGAAAACACAAGCTCATTCGCCACTTCAGCAAATTTATCCCCGATAACCGGAATCCACTCCGGGTCTCTCATGGCGTGGAAAAACTTCTCAAGCAACGGGTTTTTATGCTGATGCAGGGATATGAGGATGCCAATGACGTGGCCCACCTGCAGCATGATCCTTTGTATAAAGATATCCTGGAGGGGGATCTGGCTTCGCAGCCTACCATCTCCCGGTTTGAGAACAGCCTGGATAATCATGCTATTTTTAATTTATGCTATGCCTGGATCGATCGCTATGTCTCGAGCCTTAAAGATCGTAGCCGTATTATCATTGACATCGATGCCACCGATGATCGCACGCACGGGAAACAACAACTGGCGATGTTCAACGGGTATTACGGCCAGTTCATGTATAATGAACTCTTTTTCCACGATGGGGAGACCGGTCAGATCATAGTACCGGTGCTTCGCCCCGGAAACAGCCATTCCAATAAGTGGTATGTGGGTATTTTGAGAAGGGTCATCACCAGGATCCGGGAAGCGTACCCTGCAATGAAAATCATCATCCGGGCCGATAGCGGGTTCTCTTCAGCCCCTTTTTATAAACTGGCTGATGATTATAGTCTGAATTATGCCATAGGACTTGCCAGCAATGAAGTTCTCCAAAGAAGGGTCAAAAGGGCGGAGCAAGCGGTAAAACATCTTTACCAGAACACCGGCATCAAACACCAGCACTTTATCAGTTTTGACTATCAGGCCGGTACCTGGCATAAACCCCAGCGTTGTTACTCTAAAATTGAAAGTACCGGCCTTGGTATGAACATAAGGCACATAGTGAGCAATCTTAAAGAGCAGGATGCCAGGGAAATCTATTTTGGCTTTTATGTGAAGAGAGGGGAAGCCAGTGAGAACCGTATCAAGGAAGTGAAGAATATGTGCTTCTCTGACCGGCTTTCCAATCATGGGTTCTGGGCAAATTTCTTCCGCCTGTTGATCAGCAGCCTGGCCTATGAACTATTCTTGATCTTAAAGGCAAACATCAAAAAAACTTCTTATGAAAAGGCCAAAAAATGGCAGATCAGCAGCATTAGAACTCACCTGCTAAAAATAGGTGCAACGATAAAAATCACCAAAAGAAGAATCTATTACCGCCTATCCAAGGCCTTTGTACACCAGCATTTATTTAAGGAACTGCTCTCTGGGTAGGCTATATTATCCTGATAAATAATCCTATAGGATAGGTGTGCCCTGTTGTGAAATTTCACCCATTTAGGACCTGCAAATCAACAAAACTGTATTGAAAAGTTATCCCAGGTTCACCCATCAGGGAGAAAAATGATCAAAACTTATCCAGATTCAAAAGAAAACTAAAGCGGCTCTAAGAAATTACTACTGCTAAACTACTCATGAATAATCCGGGTTAAAT
>JBGTNH010000043.1:0-9990 GCA_041743165.1 Gillisia sp.
AAAAGGTCCTGAAGATCGCCCTACCAACTAAACGAAGACCTTGGATGGACGGAATTTTTGCCCAAATCAAAAATTCCAACCCTCCCTTTACTTATTCTAATGCATAATCCGGGTTAAAAGTGTATTATTTGAGAACAAAAAATGAGGTTCTCCACAGGATTGCATTTGGAATATTGAAAGAAATTTCAAGTGCGGCCTAAACCTCACAGTCTTGAAGACCTGTGAGGTTTGGTCCAAATGATTGCTTTTTAGTGAGCTTTTAATTCAAACTTCAGAAAGTGTCGATAATATTTTGGAGCAAAGTTGGTGCGCCAAAAGAATTACACCTTGAATACTGTTCAGGTTTAAGCTCCGGAGGAGCGATATATTTATAGAAAAATCGAACAACCTCCACACATGAGCTCCGGAGGAGCGGCATATTGCTATCTCCCGTTTAATCGCCAAATTAATTTAAAGACTGGTCAAACCGCCAAAATTTTGGAATTGGAAGAAATCTAAATTGCGGCCTAAACCTCACAGGTCTCGAAGACCTGTGAGGTTTGGTCCAAATGATTGCTTTTTAGTGAGTTTTTAATTCAAACTTCAGAAAGTATCGATAATATTTTGGAGTAAAGTTGGTGCGCCAAAAGAATTACACCTTGAATACTGTTCAGATTAAAGCTCCGGAGGAGCGATATATTTATAGAAAAATCGAACAACCCCCACACATGAGCTCCGGAGGAGCGACATATTGCTATCTCAGAAAGTAATTACATATTGTTTTTAAATAAAAAATCCCGGGTCTTTTGGAACCCGGGATTAAATTTCAAATCGGTTTTATTAACACCAATTCCTCTTCCTCTATCAACACTATGGCCTCCAGACGCGCTACAGAAGTTATTGAAATGGTGAGGAAGCAGGTTTTTCGACCTTTATCATGATCCTTTTTGCCCTTTATTTGTCGGCTTCATTGGTAATAACAAGGACAGGTTACAATGTTATCTCTGTCATGGCATATTTTCCTTCAGTTTTGCATAGTAAACCTTCGGAAGGACAACTAAAGCCTCGGAATTCAAAATTTGAATTCTCTGCAATGCAGGAAATGTGATCATAAAGCAGCTCCTTACAGCGCGGTAAAATAACGTTCCGGTGACCGTATCCCGGGCATGCCATTGGGAAATTCCGGCGGAGTTGCAACTTATATTTTCAGGTCGGGGCCGGGGAAGAGATCTCTCCTTTTCTGTCATTTGATAGATTTAAGATCTATCTGGTTTTTATGTATTCCACATTGGATAATTTAAATTAGTTAGCTGTACTTATTTTATCGATCCTCTTCCTCATCTACTTCACAGTAGCCATTATAGCAATTGCCGGCTGCGCAACCCAGGCCAAATATCCCCATTATTGTTAGCCAGGATCCTAGAACTATGCCCAACCATTGGCCTTCAAGTGCGGTTTGAATGATCATCCACAACCCAATGAAAAGAAATACGCTTCTCATCCAGGTCCAGCCGCTTAAGATTCTTTTTTTCATGATCAGGAAATTTTATTATTAAGACTTGCCCAGGCCCCACCGTTGTGAACATTTGAATATCCATTTGCCTGTAACACATTCCTGGCTGAAGCACTTCGCATTCCCGAGGCGCAACAGGTTATGATAGGCTTATTTTTGTCTTTTACAAAATTTGGACTAGCACTCAGATTTGGAAGCGGAATATTTCTGGACCCCTTTATGTGACCTCCTGCATATTCGGCTTTGGACCTCACATCTATTATGACCGCGCCCTCTTTGACCAGTTGATTATAGTCAGTTGCGGGTTTAATTCCCAAAAGTTCCTTTATCTTATTTAGCATTTTAATTTTTTTCAGAGGTTAAATAATTGACTTCCATCCATGATCCGCCATTGAGACAATCAACTCCATGCCTGTTGAGGTAACTTGCAGCATGCCCACTCCTGTTTCCCGAAGCACAACACAATATCAAAGGGGAAATCATTTCCCTGAGCTCGTCTATCCTCAAAGGAATCTCGTTCAACGGAATATTTAATGCTCCGGGCACGCTTCCTCCCTGAAATTCGGCATATGTACGAACATCGACCACCGTTCCCGAGTTTGTTTGAATTATTTCTTTTAAATCCATCATCCAGATATTTAATTGATTTTTTGAACATTACAGATCTGTTATAATATTTAGATCACAGGGCAAAATTAGGCCATAAGCTTCTGCCCATCAGTTACATTTGTTACATAACCCGGCCCGTGTAAAGATGATATTACCACATAGAAAATTACTCCCCCGGTCTGGGGGGTAAGGTGAGAATCTTTTGGATTCCGGCAGAATCAAAGAAAATAGAAAAACTACCCGAACCTTGCCATAATACCCCACAACAAGCTGGAGGGGGAGAGGTGTCTTAAATGCACCTTCAAGGCTTATAGCCTTTCAATTACCATTTTTAATTTTGAGCGCACCTCCTGCGCAACTACTCCAAGATCATCATTTTCTATAGCCTTCATAGAAGCTACGGGATCTACCGCAGAAACTTCAGTTTTACCCTTTTCTACTTCCTGAACAATAACATTGCATGGCAGCATGGTCCCAATTTTGCTTTCGGCTGAAATGGCTTTGTGCGCCATTTGCGGATTGCAGGCACCAAGGATCTTGTATTTCCTGAAATCTACATCCAGTTTCTTTTTAAAAGTTTCTTTTACATCAATTTCAGTAAGAATCCCAAAACCTTCTTCTTTTAATTCCATGGTGACTTTATCTATAGCTTCATCAAATGGAATATCTAATGTTTTTGAAAAATAATAACTCATCACATATATTTTAAATTCATCTTTAATTTAAGGATTTAAAATCGGGCGAAAGAATTTCTAATTGTAAATTATTGTGAACTTTATTCATGCCGGGAAGAAGATTGTGTGGAATTTAAGAGATCGGGAATAAATCGTTTTATATTGGTTGAAGAAAATCACAGCTATTCCCATGGTTTCGGGCGATAAAATTATCTTCTTTGCTGATTTAAATACTTTAAAATTTAACAAATTTAATATCTACATTTGGTCATTAAATCAATAGTTTAAAGATGCAATTCTTAAAGACATTCGGTCTTCTCCTGCTGCTCACTTTGGGCAACACGGGTATTGTATCTGCTTTTGAAAACAACTCACCACCAGAACAGGAAAGTTATGTTGATTTTCAACTTTCTGAAAACAATCAGGATCTTTTTGAAAGCATCTTAAATACTCCTTCTGAAGTCCGGACGAACAGGACTATTCTTCCTGCTGCAGCGGTTCCGCAGCATTTATGCCCTCGCCGGATATCGCGGGCAAACAGTTATTTTATTTTCTCGCATACTATTATTCCTTCGCTGGATATATCTGCGATCATCTTTCCGTTTCATTCCTTTTTGTGATTAATTTCCGGACAGGTTTTTTAAGCCTGCTTAATTGATTCCGGCACGCCAGTATATCTGGGTTCTTGCTGAAAATTTATTTATCCAATAATTAATTATTTCTCAAAAAAAATGAAACCAGAACTTATTATAATTTCGGTAGTTATGACATTGATTGTATTCCTGCCATTTTACCTTTTACCCTTATTACAATTAACGGGATATAAAAAATCGATCAGATTATTTAAAACCCAGGCCGAATTGTTCAGGCTTAATACAGACATAATGAATTCATGGAATCTCAATATTACAGGAATAGATTCCGCAGCACAGAAGCTTCTGGTGTTGCAGTTACATGAGGAAATAAAGGTGAGATACTTTGACCTTAAAAATGTTAAACATACAGATATGCATGTTTCAACCCTTCCTGTTATAAAAAGCGGAAAGACAGAGAACATCCTGCAAAAAGTAGATATAGAATTTACATTTTATACCGGAGAGGATAAAGAAACTTTGTGTCTGTATGATTACGATTTCAATACCTATCAGGATTTTGAAGTTAAAAATGCAGAGAAATTGCAAAAAGACATTCAACGGTTGGTGATGGCTCACCCTATTATAAAAAGGACAGCTTAAAACTCATGATAATTCAATTTATTTTATTGATTGCCGGTCTTCTCCTTCTTATCAAGGGGGCAGACTGGCTGGTTGAGGGAGCCTCTGCCGTGGCTAAAAAGAAGCGGATCTCTGACCTTGCGATTGGTTTGACCATTGTGGCATTTGGAACTTCAGCTCCAGAGCTCGTCGTAACTTTAATGGCTTCCATACAGGACCAACAGGAGATTGTATTTGGCAACATTATTGGCAGCAATAACTTTAACCTGTTCTTTATACTGGGGGTAGCTGGGTTGATCACTCCGTTAATGGTGCAATCCAGCACTATAAGTAAGGAAATACCTATTTCCCTAATTGCAGCCATATTGCTGTTTCTGATGGCAAACAGTTTTTTTGGCGATGAGGCAATTTTATCCCGCTGTGATGCTGTGATCCTCCTGCTGCTATTTATGGGTTTCCTGTATTATGTATACCGGCAACTGAAACTTGAACCCGAAAAAGCACAAATTCAGGAATCCCAATTGAGTCTTTTAAAGATCTGGATATTTATTATTGCAGGTCTTGGTGGTCTTGTTTTTGGAGGAAGGCTGGTGGTAAACAGTGCAGTAGAAATGGCGACTGCCTGGGGTGTAAGTGAACAGCTTATAGGATTGACCATTGTGGCAATGGGAACTTCACTTCCCGAACTAGCAACCTCTGTTGTGGCTGCAGTCAAAAGAAAAACTGACATTGCGGCAGGTAACATCATAGGATCCAATATTTTCAACATCTTTTTTATCCTTGGTGCAAGTGCCCTTGTAAGGCCCATTCCTTATGACACTGTATTTAATACAGACCTTTATTTGCTCTTTGGCGGAACAATATTTTTATTTCTCGTCTTAATCACCGGTAGAAAAAGGAAACTTGGCAGGTGGGAGGCGGGTATGCTTCTGGCCACATATTTGATATATACTATTTTTTTAATAACAAAGGAAGTATAGCAGGAAGATGAGTGAAGTTATAAATGCGATGCTATGGAGCATATCTCCTTTTGGAGAAGCCAAGGTGGGAATCCCTTATGCCATATTTAATGATGTGAATTATTATGTGGCTTTTGTAGTTTGCTTTGCCGCAAACGTGATGGTTTTCCCCGTTATGCAGTTTTTTCTTAATAACATCAACCGCCATTTTCTCAAATGGCGGTTTTATAAAAAATCTGCAATATTTATTGCCCGTAAGGCAAAAATTGGAGCCGGGAATAATATACAGAAATATGGTTTTTGGGGCCTTCTAATTTTCGTGATGATGCCTATCCCGGGCACCGGGGTTTATGCCGGCACAATTGCGGCTTTTCTTTTTGGAATAGAAAGAAAACGGGCTTTTATGGCAAATTCCATTGGGATATATTTCTCCTGTGTGATCATATGGGTGGTTTCTGTGCTTACCGCCCAGGGGGTTGGCTAAGAATCTCCCATTCCAGAGAATTATTCACAATATGGCAAACTTGTATTATGCTTTAAGTTGAAATCTTATAACTTTGTTATTTAGACCAAGAGTATAGTGACATGCAGCAAGCGGCCTGTTTAATAGAGAAACATAAGGAGGAAATTATAGAGGAATGGGTTAAGAAGGTAAGGGAGGAACTTTTAGCTCCAAGAGAAACCACAGATCTTATCCTTAGAAATCATGTCCCCTTACTTCTTGATGATATCATTGAAATATTGAATGCTATTGATGACTTCAAAATAAGTGAGGAGAAAAGTAATTTTGAAGAGATGCTCGAACGCAGTATGGGACATGGCAGGCATCGCTCATCCTCTGAAGGCTATAATGTGGAACAGGTGCTTGCCGAATATATTATTTTACACAGGATCCTCACCGGAATGTTTAGAAGGGAGAAAGCATATTCCGCTGAAATCGCTGACATTTTAAAATATATTATCGAAAACTCCATGCTTTATTCAGTTAGTGCATTCAGCAAATCCATAGATGAAATAAGGCAAAAATTACTGGGAATTCTCATACATGATCTGCGCAATCCTGTTACTGCCGCTAACCTTGCTATAGGCATGCTGCGGCAGGAAGATGAACCTGAAAGGTTTATAAAGCTTAAGGAAATGACCAAAAGCAATATAAAAAGATCCCTTGAACTTATGGAAGATCTTCTGGAATCTGTGACCACCGGCGCAGGAGAAGGTCTTACTATGGAATTTGCAGAGAAAGATCTGGTACCCTATGTCGAATCTGTTTATAACGAGGCTTCAGAAATTTACTCCAATCAGTTTATTTTCAAATGCGATAAGAAAGAAATCACCGGTATATTTGACTGCGCCCTCATTACGCGAGTATTGGAGAATATTATAAACAATGCTGTGAAATATGGATTAAGGGGAACCCCTATAACTATTTCTGTTGAAGATACTTTAGAGAAGGTAATTATTAGAGTTCATAATGAGGGTAATGCCATTCCTAAAGATAAGCAGAAGGAGATTTTTAAATTTCTCAACACTTCAAATGGTTATGGCCCCGGAAAATTGAAAAGCTGGGGGATGGGTCTCACCATAGTTAAAGCAGTTGCAAAGGGGCATGGGGGCATGATAAAACTGGAAAGCAGCGAGGAGCATGGCACCACATTCAGCCTGGTACTTGGGAAATATAAAAACGAACCGGGTAAAGTAAAAACAGCTTTAAATTTTTCAAAATGACACCCGGTGATAAATTAAAATAACTTGTGCAGGATGTGAGTTCTTTTCAAGAGAATAAATTTATAAATTTGAGACATAAATTGATATTAACATAACCATACTAAAACCTCCTCCTTATGCCAAATGTTATTACAGATGCCAAGATCTTTTCCTGTACTCAAAGCCGTGAACTTGCAGCAAAAATTGCAGAAGCCTACGGCGCGCCTCTAGGAAATGTAATAACCAGCACATACAGCGATGGAGAATTTCAACCCTCCTTTGAAGAATCGGTTCGTGGTTCCAGAGTTTTTATAATTGGATCCACACATCCGGGAAGCGATCATCTTATGGAAATGTTATTGATGCTTGACGCGGCAAAAAGAGCTTCTGCCCGCCACATCACGGCGGTACTGCCATATTTTGGATGGGCAAGACAGGACCGTAAGGATAAACCAAGGGTTCCTATAGCTGCAAAGATGGTGGCGAGTATTCTTGAAACAGCCGGAGCCACCAGGATCATTACGATGGATCTTCACGCAGACCAGATCCAGGGATTTTTTGAAAGACCGGTAGATCATTTATTTGCCTCAACAGTTTTTTTACCCTACCTCAAAAGCCTGAATCTTGCAGATCTTACAATGGCATCCCCCGATATGGGAGGTTCAAAAAGAGCCTATGCCTATAGTAAACACATGGAAAGCGATGTGGTTATTTGTTATAAGCAACGCGAGAAGGCCAATGTCATTTCCCATATGGAACTTATTGGAGATGTTACCGGTAAAAACGTTGTGCTGGTAGACGATATGGTTGATACAGCCGGAACTCTAACCGCCGCCGCAGACCTGATGATGGATCGCGGAGCAATAAGCGTACGTGCCATATGTACTCATCCTATACTATCAGGGGAAGCCTATGAGCGCATTGAAAAGTCAAAATTACAAGAATTGATCGTTACCGATTCCATTCCCCTCAAAAAAGAAAGCCGAAAAATAAGAGTAGTAAGCTGCGCAGAACTTTTTGCAGATGTAATGCAAAGGGTACACCAGAACAGGTCTATTAGTTCGAAGTTTATTATGTAGGAAGGAGTTGGAAAGTTGAAGGTTGGAAAGTTTAAAAGTTGTCTGTTGTAGGTTGTATGTTATAGGTTAAAAAAGTGGAGAGTGGAAAGTGGAGAGTGGATAGTCTTTACGGGTATTTGGATGTTATACCCTGAAACAAGTTCAGGGTGACGATAACAAAAAATACGTCATGCTGAATTTATTTCAGCATCTAACTTGATTTGAATTTCCCTCATGTTATACCCTGAAACCAGCCTGCCTATGGCAGTCAGTTCAGGGTGACGGTAAAAAAGTGTTTTTGCTACGGACCATACACCCCAAACCATAAACCTCAAACCATAAACCCCCAAACCCCAAACCCAAATTACAAACACCAGACTAACTACTTCCATCCAGAGACAAGCACTATTTCGATAGTTTGTTCAATTGAGTTCAAAAATTTCTTAATTTGTAAGCTAAAATTTTCCCCGTGAAAAAAATTATCACCTTCGTTTTGTTATTTGGTCTTTTTACAATAGGCACATCTGCACAAAACACAACCAAAAATCTCAATTCTATAACTGAAGAAAATTTCCTGCACGGGATATCCCTCCTTAATGAGCTGTTATCCATACCCAATGATTCCCATTATCCGGAACAGCTGGAGAAAAATATTGACTGGAGCAGAGAGAATTTTGAAAGCCGCGGATTTGAAGTGAAGATCCTGGAGACAAACGGGATTCCTTTAATGTTGCTGGAAAAAAACATTTCACCGGCAAAAAAGACAGTATTAATATATTTTCACGTGGATGGACAATCTGTTGATCCGTCCAAATGGCATCAGGAAAGTCCGTCCAAGCCTGTGCTTAAAAAAAAGGATAATAGCGGCTGGAAAGCCATACCAATGGATACCTTACTATTGGCATATGATGAGGAATGGAGAATTTTTGCCAGATCGGCCAGTGATGATAAAGGACCCATCGCCATGTTCCTTACTGCCTGGGATGCCATGGAAAAGGAGGGATTACAACCCGATTACAATATCAAGGTTGTCCTGGATTTTGAAGAAGAACTGGGATCTCCTCATTTGCCCGATGCGGTGGTAAAACATAAGGAAAAACTGGAGGCAGATATGATGCTGATTATGGACGGGCCGCGACATCAAAGCAATGAGCCTACGCTTAGTTTTGGAGCCCGCGGCATTTCTACCATCACGCTCACAACCTATGGTCCTAAAGCGCCGCAACACAGCGGGCATTATGGAAATTACGCACCCAATCCGGCTTTTGGAATGGCCAGATTGCTGGCCTCCATGAAAGATGATAATGGGCGGGTAAGTATTCCCGGCTATTATGACGGAATAACATTAACATCTGAAGAAAAGGCCATCCTCGCAAAGGTGCCTGATGATGAAAATACAATTCAGTCAAAACTCGGAATAGCGACAAGCGAAAAAGTAGGAAATTCATACCAGGAATCACTACAATATCCCTCTTTGAACATCCGTGGTCTGGCATCAGGATATGTAGGAAACGAAGCGCGTACTATTATTCCTTCAGAAGCAATTGCTGAAATAGATGTTCGGCTTGTACCTGAGAGTGACCCAGAAAGGTTATTCAGACTTATCAGAGATCATATACAAAAAGAGGGATATAAAATTATCGAAGAAGATCCCACAGATGAGGAGCGAATGCAACACCCCAAACTGGTAAAATGGGAAGGTATAATTTCCTATCAGGCATTTCGCACCCCTTTTGACTTAGCCCCAGGAATTTGGCTGGACAGGGTGTTTCAAAAGGCCTTTGGCAGCAGCCCTGTCAAGATCAGAATGGGGGGAGGCTCCATCCCCATCTCTCCCTTCGTCGATGCCCTGGGGATTCCGGCAGTGACAGTAGTAACAGTAAATCCCGATAATAATCAACACTCCCCGAATGAAAATATCAGGTTGGGGAATTATAAAGACGGTATAAAAACAATGCTGGCAATTCTTACGGAAAGTATAGAGAGTGAAAATTGAGTATAATAATTAAATGGAATACTTTTCGAAATCTTATACCCTTAAACATCATGGCTGCCTCTGTTCGTTTAGGGTGACGATAACAAAAAATACGTCATGCTGAGACCTGCGGTAAAAAATTTACCTAGCGTAGGAGATTGACGTTTAGGAATTTTAAAATCCTAAAACGGCTATTAAAATCACGCTATTAATTTACTGATTTTCATGTTTTTACAAAATACGTCAAGGGTAGTATTTTTTGATGCAGCGATAGCGAAGGCAAAAAATGTATCGAGAACAGGTTA
>JBGTNH010000044.1:0-60766 GCA_041743165.1 Gillisia sp.
ATGGCAGGTAAGTCACGCTAATAAAAAGGTCCTGAAGATCGCCCTACCAACTAAACGAAGACCTTGGATGGACGGAATTTTTGCCCAAATCAAAAATTCCAACCCTCCCTTTACTTATTCTAATGCATAATCCGGGTTCAAACAATCGGGAACTCTGTCTTTTTAAAATAACACCCCAATTTCCTTTTGTAAAAAGTCCATTAGGGCTTAGAGGATTTGCTTAAAAAGCAAAAAAATTGTTAAAAAATATAATTTGTAATCGCTGCTTTAGTTTAGAAAGGAAGGAATAGAAACGGAGAAAACCATTATTGTTTGATTTACAAATGTACTATCCATTCTGTATAGTGAAGTAAATTAAATTCGTGTACTATCTAAAACCGGCAGGATAAACCCTCTATTTGCCGGAAAAATTTATTAATAATTTTATGTTAATAAAAAATATTCTATCAGGGGTAAACAATCGTTAATACTTGGTAATTTGGCGTTTTCAAATTAATTCCCTCTTTATGAAAAATTATTACATTATTTTTTTAATTGTATTTTCAACATCCGGAGCATTTGCCCAGGTGACCACTTCAAATATCTCGGGATTTGTAAGAGATAATTCCGGGGAGGTTGTACCCGGAGCCAATGTAGTCGCAACACACCTGCCAACTGGAACCGTCTATGGCGGAATAACAAATTTTGACGGACGTTTTAATTTACAAAACTTAAGAATTGGTGGCCCATATCAAATAAAAATAAGTTTTGTAGGGTATAAGGAACAGGTTATTGAAAATATTTCCCTTTCACTGGGGGAAACTTTAGATATTGAAGCTGTTTTGTTAATTGATAACAATCTACTGGAGGAAGTTGTGATAACCACCTCTAAAGACGATGTCTTTTCCAGTGACCGAACAGGTGCCGCGACGCAGGTAAGCAGTAGAAATTTAAGAACATTGCCCACTATTTCCCGTTCGGCGCAGGATTTTACCCGTTTGGAACCCACAGCAAGCGGAAATTCTTTTGGAGGAAGAAATGACCAATTCAATAATTTCTCGCTGGACGGTGCAATTTTCAATAATCCATTTGGACTGGATGCAGCTACTCCGGGAGGACAGACTGATGCTCAGCCTATTTCCCTGGATGCCATAGAACAAATTCAGGTTACGACCGCGCCTTATGATGTAACCTTATCGGGCTTTACCGGAGCTTCGGTAAATGCTGTAACCAAAAGTGGTACTAATACTTTGCACGGTACCGCCTACGGTTTTTTCAGAAATGAAAATTTAACCGGAGATAAAATTAATGGAGAAGAAGTTTTCAATGCCGACCTGGAACAAACCCAATACGGATTTAGCTTAGGAGGTCCAATAGTAAAAAACAAATTGTTCTTTTTTACAAATTTTGAAGTTGATTCCAGAACAGATTTGGGTTCTCCCTGGTTACCCAACAGAGGAACAGGTGCTGTAAACGAATCACGGGTTGCAATTGAAGATCTACTTTTGGTTTCCAATGCTCTGGCAAATCTGGGTTATGATACCGGCAGGTTTGAAAATTTCAACTATGATTCTGAATCAGTAAAAGGTATATTTAAATTAGATTGGAACATTAATAATAACCATAGATTGGCCGTTATTTATAATTTTCTGGATGCTTCCAAGGAAAAGCCTGCACATCCCACGGCATTAGGTTTCAGGGGTCCCAATGCAACTACCCTGCAATTTGAGAATTCAGGATATGAAATCAACAATAAGATCCAATCTTTTCAGTTGGAATTAAATTCCAATTTGAGCAATAATATTTCTAACAAATTACAGGCAGGATTTACCCATTTTGATGATTTCAGAAATCCATTATCTGCGCCTGCACCAGTTATTACCATTCAGGATGGAGCCGGAACTAATTATATTATTGCCGGTCATGAACCTTTTTCCATCCATAACAGATTAGATCAAAAAGTATTTCAGTTTACAAACAATTTGAATATATTTTTAGGAGATCATGCCCTTACCGCAGGAGTCTCCTTTGAACGTTTTGAATTTGAAAATTCTTTTAACCTTGTTGATTATGAGTCTTTTAATTTTGGTATTTTCCCTTATTTTGGATTATTCAACCCATATTCCAGTGTACAGGAATTTTTGGAAAATGCCCAGCCAGGCGGGGTTATTGATCAAACTTTAACTGCAACTCAAAATGCTTTTAATTCCAAAAATGCAGCAGGAACCGGAAATGACGGTGGTTGGAAATTATCTGAATTAAATGTTGGCCAGTTGGCATTCTACCTGCAGGACGAATGGAGAGTTTTGAACAATTTAAAAATTACGGCGGGATTAAGATTTGACAAGCCACTTTTCTTTAATACCGATGAATTGATCCAAAAGTTCATTGATACAGATAATGGAGCCAGCGTTGACCCTACTACCCAATATTTTAACCCTCAAACAAATCAGGCTGTAACATTAAATTCCACTCAATTGCCCACAGATAAAATATTATTTTCTCCCAGAGTAGGGTTTAATTGGGACGTAAAGAATGACAAAACCCTCCAGTTAAGAGGGGGAACAGGTATTTTCACCGGAAGATTACCTTTTGTCTGGATTGGCAATCAGGTAAGTGGTGCCGATCAGACATTCTTCCAAATGGTAGATCCTGAATTTCAATTTCCACAGGTATGGCGCTCCAGTCTTGGGCTTGATTACAGGTTAAATAATGGAATTATTTTTACCGGGGATTTCTCCTTTACCGAAGATATCAATGCGGCACATGTTCAAAACTGGGGGCTAAAAAGCCCAACAGGAACTTTGCAAGGTGTAGATAACAGGCCAGTCTATTTAGCTGCAGATAAAGGTGAAAACAATGCTTTTGTATTTACAAATGCTGGTAAAGGACAGGTTATTAACTGGACCGGGTCTGTTAAAAAGAATTTTGATAACGGCCTCTATACAAGCGTTGCCTATAGCTACCTCAATTCTAAGGATGTAAATTCTATTGAAGCAGAAATTACAGGAGATGCCTTTGCATTTAACCCAACACAAGGGAATGCAAATAACGCCGACCTCTCTCGTTCAAAATATGGAGATACACATCGCTTTATTGCAGTTGTGTCAAAACAATGGTCATATGGAGCCCAAAAACAATGGGGAACCACAATCTCGAGTTTTATGGAGTATGCTCAGGGAGGACGTTATAATTTCACTTATGGTGGGGATATAAATAACGACGGATCTTCTGTGAATGACCTTATCTATATTCCCACGGAAAGTGAATTAGGCCAAATGAATTTTACAGGAGCCGGACAAAGGGAAGCCTTCAACCAATTTATCTTGAACAATGAATATTTAAGAGAGAACCGCGGAAGCTATTTTGAAAGATATGGCGCTAAATCTCCCTGGAGAAGCACTGTAGATGTAAAAGTATTACAGGACTATAATTTTAAAGTTTCAAATGAACGAACCAATACTATTCAGCTAAGTTTAGATATTTTGAACTTTGGAAACCTATTAAATTCTGACTGGGGTGTGGTAGAAACTCCACAGGTCTTACAGCCTATTGGTGTAAGCGTAGATCCCACTACAAACGAACCAACTTTTACTTTCAATCCAAATTTGAAAAATACCTTTGGACCAGATACCAGCCTGTTGTCCAGATGGAGAATGCAAGTGGGTCTTCGTTATATATTTTAGTTTTCAATTGGGGCGATAGCAGGAACTAATTCCAACGTGTCTTTAAGCCAGCCATATATTTTTACTATAGAAGATATATGGCCAATGGAGTATAGAAAAAGGGAGAAGAGGAAAATCTTTTCCCTTTTTCTATACTCCAATTTTTTACCTAAAATAATAGTGCTTAAACTTATACTGCAAATAAATGAACTACCTCGATGCAAGCATACGAGGTATCAAATTCCAAAAAAACAAATCCCAAATTCCAAAAAGGAAAAACGATGCAAGCATCGGGGAATTAAACCCTAAGAGATTAAAATTAAAAACGTAATAGTCCCCAATTTAACCTTGTAAAATCAAGGCTATTTTTAGGGATGAATACATCGTTTTAGCTTGTTGGCATCGCAGCTTGTTCCAATGGCATGGGATTAGCCTGCAAAAATTCTTTTATTCGACTTTATCCGAATTGCACAAAACTTCAAACGTAAAAGCGATAGGAGGAATTAATCCTGGATAAAAAAGGATAAAGGAAATGATAACCAAAAGGCATAAATGCAAACTTGCACCCGGACGTAGAAATACGCATTCAATACGCGGTGGATTTTTCAGTTGAAAAGATTAAAGCAGACTTGCTTACTCCTGTGGTCGATATCAGACACATCGGGATAAAACCCCAGGTCCTTTTACTATAACATGGGTAAGAAACGAACAAAAGAAAACTGTTCACTCAAACGCGTCGTAACCGGGGAAAGCTGTTCTAAAAATCCTTTAAAGGCATGTATACTTCTGCTTTCCAGGAAATAGCATGTTCTCCCATGCGCGGATTATTATGATAAACTTCAAGTGGTTTAGGGTCAAGGCTTATATTTTCCCGTTGTCCTTTTTCCAATAACTCATACCAGGCAAGATGTGACTCCCGGTAATTGCCGTGGAAAGTAGCTTTTAAAGATTTAAGTCCCGGAAATGTTTTTATCTTCATATTATCTGTCTCTTCCAGTTCCATTGGCACATCAACAGGAAAGCAAAATTCAAAATCTATCTTTTCCTCGCTCATATTCCAGTCAGTTACCTTTAAAAAAGGAAAATCAGTTAATTTAAGGTTGTACTTTACAAAATAAGTCTCAATTTCCTCTATGGCAACCACCATTTCAATAGCCTTTTCCTCCAGGGGAATGTTTTTTGAAATGCTGCAAACACAAGTAAATTCGGGAGATTGAGCAAAACCATTTGTCCTTACCAGATAAGTCTTTTGTTTTTCATCCATTTTTTGTTTAATCCTTGTAAATTTTTGTGCCAGATCTTTTACATAGTCACTCTGCTTAAAAGGATTTAAAATTGCAAACCTGTTTTTCAATTTATTTCTGTGATCAATGGTATTCACTTCGATTCGGGTTAAAGAATCATTCTGGTATTTGAAATTCCATTCCAAAGATATTGAGGTATCTTTAGAGGAAATATTTTGAAGAATTTGAGAATATGGAGATGTACCATCAATAGTTATACTTTGCCCGGAATTATGTAGTCCAAACTGTTCCAGATTTTTTATTTCCTGGTATACAGAGGCCTTGCCGGAATGGGCACTAAACTGGAATTTATAATCATACTCTTTTATAAAAAGGTACCATCCCAATAATAAAAAGCCGATAGCCATTATCAACCAAAGCGCTATTTTCATATAAAATTAATTGGAAGCTACAGGCGCCGGTGTTTTTTTATACATATCAAGTTTTGAAACCACGTAGGATCCCAGTTGCTGCCCCTGGTCCATTCCAATTTCAACAGCAGAACGAAAATGGATACCTCCATATAACCTGCTTCTTGCTGCTTCTTCAGATGCATGTTGAAAAGAGGTGAAATCTCTTATAGGCAAACCGTATATTACTTCAGTGTCATCCTCAAAACTAAAATCAGTGCCAAAAATGTTGGTGAGTGCTATAGCTGCTGCTGCCGATACTACAGAGTGACCGCTGGTATATTCAGGGAAAGGAGGTGTTTGCAATACAGAAGTCCAGCTATCGTCAATGTATTTGTTTATGAGAGTTTCAGGTCTAACAAGATTACTGCGGTATTTTTCGTCCCAGCAGCTAATGAAGGCATCTGCTATGGCAATAGAGGTTTTGGTGTAGGCATAGATAGACCTGTTAAAGTCGGCACCAGATTTACGACTGGCTATTTTTGCTATCCCCATCCAATGTCCCCCAGGGGTAATTTTCTTGGTCGCAAACATTAGGTGACCTTTTAAAACAGTAACATAGGGATTACAATCCCAGAATCTGGCTATCTGGACCATTTCGCCATCATCTCCTTCTTCCTCCATCAGCTTCCGTAACTCATAGACTTCCATTAATTCTGAATGAAAAGCACTTCCGGGTTCAAGCGAAAAGGGTGGTGGTGGAACCGGGGTAAATTGATCAGATTTTATAACAAAGGGTCTCATTTTACCCCAGTGTGGTTCAATAGCATCCATATAGGTTGGCGGGGTGGGTTGCCATCGGCTATCCTCTTCTGAATAAACAGAAAATTTAGGCATTGTCCTGGTCTCTGCATAATTATCTTTTTTCATCCAGGCTTTTATGTGGGCGGCTACCTGTAAACCATATTCCCTGGAGGCTTTAAATGTTAAAGGATCCTGTTTTTCCCATGAATTGTATAGGCTATCCGTGCTTATAAGCAATTTTTCTTCAGAAAACAGAAGGTTTCTTCCTATATCATAAAATGCTATAAGGGCGGCAATTTCAGGATTAATATCATCTGATGCAGGTGAAGGAACCGGCTCAAGCCCGGTTAGTTGCCCGGCGAGTGAATTATATTCTTCACTAAACTGCGCCATCACTTCGTATGCAGCAATATTTGTATAGGAATAAACACGACTGGCTACAGGGGGTGAAAATATATCATGAACCATGATTTCAGTAATCTTATCATTTGCTATATGGATAGCATTGGAATCGATTCTAATTGGCTCTTTTTCTTTTTGACAGGAATATAATGACGCTAAAGTCAAAAATAGCAGGATTGATCTTTTAAACATCATTGATTTAATTTATATAGTTCAACAGGTTCATTATTAAAAGTAACCAGTAAATAGGGATTATCCTGTATATATATAATGGAAAAATCCTTAACTGCTTTTTGTGTAAAATTAAGACCAATTTCGCTAACATTCAACAATTTGCCTCCCTTTTTTAATATATTACCACCCAGAGATCCAAATCTACCGTGGTAAGGCGTAACCCCAAAATAATTTCCTCCAATTAACACTTCATCCTCCCCGTTGGCATTAAAATCAAACTTTAAAAAGGCTTTAATTGGGGCGACCTGAAGTTCTTTTGAAAATGGTCTAAAAATAAATTTGCCCGATCTGTTTTCAAGATAGCCTGAGGCCAGTTCATGCACTTCCAGCTCTACAGCCTTCGCCAAGAGATCATCTCCTATAATTTCCCTAACGGTTTTACCTGCAAAATCCTTATATGCAGGAAATTTCTTTTTAAGAAAGTTAAGCTGGGAGGATAATTCATCCAGCCCATAATGCAGGTAATAATCCCCGTTTTTTTCCTGTGCGAGTAAAGTTTCGGTTAAACCATTTTCATCAAAATCTGCATAGTACATTTTCAAAGGGCTTTTTACTGAAGCTTTAAATTTGGTATTCAAGCCCCAGTTACCCAGTAAGTAATCTGTATCTCCATCACCATCTATATCAAAAGGTATAATTTTTTGCCATAATCCATTAAGAGGATCGGGAAGATACTTTTTTGTTACATCAACAAATTTTCCGTTATCATTTTCAAGGAACTTAGGAGACATCCATTCTCCTACTACTATAAGATCAAGGTCTCCATCTCCATCAAAATCTTCCCATATAGCATCTGTAACCATACCCAATTTTGAAAATAAATCCTGCTGTACGATGCGGAACTTACCTTTTTCGTTACGAAGTAAAAACGATTGTGGAACGGCACCATAATTATAGTTCACGGCATCGGCTCCTATAAAGAGATCAGGAAATCCATCATTATCATAATCTGCAACTTTAATGACAGAAGAGTTGCTGTACATTTCAGGAAAAGTAAGGTCCTTTACAAAGGAGAAGTCTTCCTGGGCTGTATAAAACCTGTCCAGGAGTTGTGAGCTCTTTCCTATACCCTCTCCTCCCCCGGATGTAAAAATAATATCAATTTGACCATCCTTATTAAAATCTGCAACGGCTACCCCTGTATCTTCATTAAGAGAATCCTTAGCAATAGCCTCAGGCTTTACTTTTCTGAAATTATTCTCCTCCTGAATATAAATTTGTGCAGGACGAAAACGCGAAGCCCCAAATACGATATCATCCATCCCGTCTCCATTAATGTCTGCAACCATCACTGCAGGGGCATTATCAGATATTTTATGCGGAATTAATTTTTGTAAGTCAAAATCTGAATATTCATTTTCCTTATGATCGTAGTCTATTCCGAAATTTTGGCTGGCCCTGGTAAACCACTTCTTTATATCCTTTTTCTCATGAAATCCCTTAAATTGTTTTCTGTTTTGTAGGGGAGATATTTTTAAAGTGCTGTTCTTTTGAGGATCAACAAGGGTTTGAAAAGAATTATCTGGCCAAATGATGGTCAGGGAATCTATTTTCTCTCCCTCAGGAAAACCAAAATGTATTACCGGCTCTGAAGAGGACTGGAAACCTTTGGTAGTATATAACTGCCTGTACTGTTTCCCGGTTGCTGTATATAAAATTGCCTTACTCCCTATGCCGAATTTATTGGGCCAGGAGGTTGATAAATATACTTTTAGAAAATTACCTTTAGAATTATTGTTTTTATAGATGGTTGGTGGTTGATTTATATTATTTACCACGAGATCCAGATTTCCGTCATTATCAAGATCGGCATAGGCAAGGCCTGTTGATATGAAGGAGTCTTCTTTAATCCAGATATTAGTCATGTTTTCAAAGACGCCGTTCTTACCCCGGAAAAAAACATTGGTAACTGCTCCCGAGGGCATAAGGTCAAGAGCTTCCTGATCTACGAGATTGGTTTGCTGCAGTTTTTGCTGAATCTGTTCGTTTGATGTGTAGTTAATATAATCCAGATCATTGGGTCTCCTGGGAATGCCGGTGCTAATAAAAACATCCTGATTGCCATCCCGGTCAAAGTCTGCAAACAATGCCCCCCAACTCCAGTCTGTAGCTGCAATTCCACTCATTAAAGCTGTCTCTTCAAAATAAATTCCGCCTCGGTTTACATGAAGCATGTTACGTGTATATTGCGGGTGATAACCTAATTTCTCTGTACGAAATTTGTGAAGGTTTACATTATCATCACCGGCAGATGATTTTAATACTTTTTCATCATCTGGCAACATATCCAGAGTAAGCAAATCAACATATCCATCGTTATTAATATCGGCAACATCATTTCCCATAGAAAACCTGGAAACCTGGCTAAAATGTGATTTCAGGCTTTCGGTGAAGGTGCCGTCACCATTATTAATATAATAATAATCGTCTTCGTGAAAATCGTTTCCAATATAGATATCTGTATACCCATCATTGTTAAAATCTGCAGTACTTATTCCAAGACCGTAACTATTAGGTCCACCAAATATTCCGGCTTTTTCACTTACATCTATAAATTTTCCTCCCTCATTGATAAAAAGCTTATCACCACTTTCCTCCACCCGGTTATTTCTAATTTCAGCGGGACCAAAAGATTCAGGAGTATGTATTGCATGATTTAGAATATAAACATCCAGGTCACCATCGTTATCAAAATCAAAAAAGGCAGCCTGGCTGGAGAAGTTTTCCAGGTCAAGTCCATATTCGGCGGCACTTTCAGTAAAGGTGAGGTCCCCGTTATTAATAAAAAGTTCATTGTGGCCAACAAATCCATTGATCCCTACCACTGCAGATACATATATATCCAGCAGGCCATTCCCATTAACATCTGCCATAGTTACGCCGGTATTCCAGGAGCTATTCCCGCCTACCCCGGCCTTTTCGGTGATATCTTCAAACTTCATGTTTCCTTTATTCAGGTATAACCTGTTACCAACCTGATTACCTACAAAATAAATGTCTGGTAACCCATCATTGTTAATGTCACCTATTGCCACTCCCCCTCCATTATAGAAATAAAGATAATCCAGAATGTTCTGGTCCTGAGATTCTGTTAGGGTATTTACAAAATCAATACCCGTATCATTTATTGCCGGAATAGTGAACATGTCCTTCTCCTTTTTTTTGCACCCCAAAAGAAAGGCGAAACAAAAGAAAAATATAAAGATCCTTTTAATTATTAACCTGATATATTCTGGGTTTTTCATTATTTATAGCTGTAATAATAAATTGCTTTCCATTTTTATCTTTAAAACCGCGAATATGTCTTATTTCCCCGCGTATAAAAAAACCACTGTCCCTGTAATTTTTCCATTCAAAATTTGAGTTCCCATCTCCTAAAAGGACGTGCCCAAAACCGCTGTCTAGACGCGAGAACTGGGGTTTAAAACCATAATCATTCCCTCCCATTATAAGATCTGTGAAACCGTCTCCGTTTATATCTGTGCTTATTATCCCCGAAATCGAAGAAAACTGCACCCTATCTGGCAGAGGACGAATTTCAAAATTACCTTTTCCCTTATTTATGGCAATTATACTCTCTGAAGTATTTACTTTCTTAACAATGGAATTCTTTATGACTTCATCAGAAAAGAGTTCATGGATTTTCCTTTTAGCATAGTCAGAAGCTTTTAAATTCTGTTTTTTAAGAGATACCAGCTGCGCCGTTATTTCTTTTTTCATATGAAGGGGATAATCCCCTCCATTGATATGTTGGGTAATTATTTGTTCAATGGTCCCATTATTATCAAAATCATTGATCCACATGCGCATTGGATTGGAATCTGAAGGTTTATAGGGTATGTTCTTACCATCATTACCAAGAATGAGGTCCAGGAGTCCATCCCCATTAAGATCTACGGCTTCCACAACATTCCACCATCCATGAAGGTCATCAAGATTAGTCTTGTATTTGGTTAATCGTTTACCGGTGTTGCGGTAAACCTGGGGGGCTCCCCAGTCTGAAACGGTGAGAAGGTCTTTTTTATTATCCCCATCTATATCAATCCATATTCCACCTGTAATCATACCGGCACTTCTAAGATCGTAAGCAATACTTTCTGTAGAATTTTTAAAATTTCCGTTGCCCAGATTTTCTAAAAATATATGCTTAGGATCCACTCCAAAGGTCCCTACCACACTTCTGGAACCAATAAAAACATCTATGTCCCCATCGCCATCAAAATCATATGGCAGGATTACCGAAACATTTGTTTGAGCCCCGGGAATATCTATTGGTGATCTCGTGAAATTTCCCTTCCCATCATTAAGGTACAGCCTGGTTACATATTGCTTTTCCTGTCCAATTTCATTTCCTCCACTGCCAACAATAAGATCCAGATCACCATCACCATCTGCGTCAAAAAAAGCAGCTGCGGTATCTTCAAGAAAAGCGTCTTCTTCAAATACTTTACCTGCACCGGGTTTTAAATTTCCATTACCACTATGAAAGTAAATTTTCCCGGGTTGCCCGGCAGCACCTCCTACAAATATATCCTCGTTCCCGTCACCATTAATGTCTCCCACGGCAAGAGCAGGCCCTTCTCTTGATACCAATTTATAAACCAGGCCTTCGTAATCAAAATCGGAATACTCATTTTCCTGGTGAGCTACCAGGGGAGTATTGGAAATCTCTTTAAGGAGTTGGGGTACCGGCCTTTGTACAGGAGCTTTATATTTACCGGTAGCTTCCTCCTGTTTAATAGTCAGCAATTGATTTGTATGAACACCTTCAAATTTTTGGGTATCATCATTAGGCCATATAATTCGAATAGAATCCAGTTTTTGTACCTTTCCAAGTCCAAAATGCATGACATAATCCATAGACGACTGGAAGCCTCTGGAAGGATTGAGCTCCTGCATATATATTTGGTACCCGTGATACATTTTCACTTTAGCGCCAATAGCAAATCTATTTTTTCCTGTTCCTTCAAGTTTTAGTTTTAAATAATTCCGGTCAGGAAATTTTTCAGAATTATTTCTATAGATAAAAGCCTGCATATTCACATTATTCACAACAAGGTCAAGATCCCCATCATTATCGAGATCTGCATAAGCACTTCCATTTGAAAAGCCCGGTTGAGAAAGACCCCACTCTTTAGCAGAATTTTTAAAAGTTAGATCGCCCATATTGCGAAAAGCATAATTTGGCAGTGGTGTAACCGGCATTTTATTTATAATAGAATCTACGGCTTCTTTTTTTCCCGTAAGTGCCATTTTTTGAATAATATCATTAGCGAAAAACTCTACAAAATCAAGATCTGTAAGATCGTGAATGATACCGTTGGTCACAAAAATATCCTTATAACCATCATTATCCATGTCAAAAATTAATCCCGCCCAACTCCAGTCGGTACTTTGAACACCGCTAAATTGTGCTATCTCTGAAAAGGAATTATTTCCATTATTTAACTGAAGCGTGTTATGAATGTATTGCTGGAGAAAATCCTTACTCTGTTTTAGTTTAAATACATTATACCCATCAAATTCCATAACAGATTTCACACGTTGGTCTGAATCAGGCAGCATATCGGTTATAAATATATCTGCAAGGCCATCATTATTGATATCTGCAATATCTACTCCCATTGCAGAAAGGCTCAGCTTCGAAGTCCATTTTTCAATTTCCTCTGTAAAAGTTCCATCCTGGTTGTTGATATACAAATAATCCCGTTCATAAAAATCATTGGATACATAAATATCAGGATATAGATCCCCATTAAAATCGCTAATCACTACTCCAAGGCCAAAACCTATAAGACTGCCGTAGATGTTGGCCTCTTCACTAACATCTACAAATTTTCCATTATCATTGCGCAATAACATATCTCCCACTCCCCTGAAAATCTCCGGTACGCCTTTCCAATCCTGGGCTCTAACATCCCGTTGGGCGGCGTAGCCAAGGCTGCTCACCGGTACGTTACTGTTGTTAAGAATATATACATCCAGATCACCATCTTTGTCATAATCAAAAAATGTTGCGTGGGTACTAAATCCTGTTTTGGCCAGGTTATACTCATGGGCGCTTTCGGTGAAAGTGAGGTCCCCGTTATTTATAAAAAGTTCATTATCGTGATTATTACCTTCCATATTACCAGCATTGCTCACGTATATATCGAGCAGGCCGTCATTATTAATATCAACCATATTTACGCCGGTAGACCAGGGCTTATTCCCCCCCACTCCGGCACTTTCAGTGATATCCTCAAACTGCATATTTCCTTTATTAAGGTATA
Source organism: Gillisia sp. (assembly GCA_041743165.1). GTDB lineage: Bacteria > Bacteroidota > Bacteroidia > Flavobacteriales > Flavobacteriaceae > Gillisia. The sequence continues at coordinate 12,990 of JBGTNH010000044.1, forward strand.
GCCTGTTTTGACCCATATTTGAAGTAAAATAAATATCTGGCAAACCATCATTGTTTATGTCCCCAATAGCTACACCTCCACCATTATAGAAATTTCTATACATAAAAATGTTGAAATTTTTCTGGTTTGCAATGTCATTGGAAAAATCTATACCCGTCTCCTCGGGAGAAAGCAGGGTGAACAATAATTCTTCTTCACCAGAGACTTCAGAGCTTTGATGTTCCTTTTGGCAGGAAGATAAAGAAGTAAGGTAGAGAAGAACTGTAAAAAATCTAAATAAACTGCGACTCATTTTTTTCCTTTTAATTAGAGAACTTTATAATTACCGGAGAATTTCCGTTTATAGTTATGATAAAATGGATTTTGCCGCCTATTGATATTTTTTCAATATCTCTGGCTGCCCCATTTATAGGAGGAAGCATCTCAGGACCTGGGACAAAGCTCCCATTTTTATCATTTAGCAAAATTAACCCGTGCGAAGCATCTAACCTACCGAGTTGAGTACTAATTTCATGTAAATTTCCTACAAGAAGGATATCCTCAAAACCGTCATTATTAAAATCGTGACTCTCCATGGCAAAGACAGGAGAAAGCTGGGCGGGGAAAGGCAATACATGTCGTTTAAAATTTCCATTACCCAAATTTTCAAAATAAAGTGAAGCCAGTTCATAGACCTCCTTTTTCTCCGAATTTTTAATTTTTTCAATCGGCAAAAGATCTTTTAAATCTGCTTTAGCAAATTCGTGGTACGAAAGAAATTTTTTATTGATAAAAGGCATTTGTTTAGCCAATTCATCCTTTGATGCCAAAACTGTTTCTTTCCCCTGGTAATAATAGGTTATAACAGGTTCAAAAGTTCCATTATCATCAAAATCATTTATAAATAACCGTATAGGCTGTTTTGGAGAAGCAGTTAATCTGGAATTCAATCCCCAGTTTCCCGCTATAAGATCAATATCGCCGTCGTTATCAAAATCTCTGGCTATAATGCTGTTCCACCACCCTTTTGAATTATCCAGACCATTGTTTTTTTGCAAATGAAGTTTTTTTCCATCGTTCAGGAAAATTGTTACAGGCATCCAATGGCCCACCACAATAGCATCTTGAAAACCATTGTTGTCAATATCTACCCATACCACATCCTGTACATTCCCAAGATTTCTAAATTCTTTTGAATATGTCTCTGTAACATCTTTAAAATTGCCCTTCCCATCATTGAGAAAGAGGTATTGCAGTGGGTTTCTTCCAAACTGGCCCGGAAGGGTATTTGAAGTTATTGAAAGATCCATAATGCCATCTCCATTAAGATCAACTGCCTTTACAGAAGAAGCATTCAAATAAATATTTTGAAATTGAGAGATATCTTTAACAAATCCATCCTCTGTATTAAGATAAAGCCTGGGTCTCATCACTTCTCCTTTGCTGAACTCGTTTCCTCCTGCAACGACAATGAGGTCTTTTCTTCCATTAGCATTTACATCCAAAAAAATATGGGCAACGTCTTCCTGGATAAGGTCATTTTCAAAACCAGCGTTTTCTACCAATTTAAATTTACCTGAAGGTAATTGATGGAATAAAACCGCGGCCTGGTTCTTACCACCACTAAAAAACACATCATCCAGCCCATCATTATTCAAATCTGCAACTGATACTGCCGGACCAAGGTTACTGTAGGCAAAGGGCACAAGGGGCTCCCTGTCAAAATCAAGGGAAAGATAGTCTATATGTTTATAATTGAAAACCGAATCCAGTTTTAGTAAAACCTCTTTTTTCTCACTTCCCTTACTGTTATCTAAAAAACTGGCATTAGCATAATCCAGAACTATGTGAGAATTTGCGGGAACCTGTAATTTTACTTCCTGTTTTCCTCCCGGCCAGATTACTCTCATAGAGTCAATTGTAGCAGAAGTTCCCACCCCAAAATGTAAGCCGGGCGCAAGGGAGGATAAATAACCCCTGGTGAGAAAGTGCTCCTGCACCTGCATTTTGTTTTCCTGATATATTTCAACCCGCGCACCTATACCGTTTATATTATGTTTACTCCCCTTGAGGGCTATTTTAAGATAATTATTTTTCTGAGTTTTCTTTTCAGAAAGGTTTTCTAAAATTGTTGCCTTTTCATTAACATTATTTATTACAATATCAAGGTTTCCGTCATTATTAAGATCGGCATATATAAACCCGTTACTAAAGGTGTTTCTGGGTTTAGACCATGTATTTGTAACATCTTCAAAACCGTTCTTTCCGTTATTCTTAAAAAAATAGTTTGCAACTTTTTTTTCGGGGATGTGCCTTATAAATTCCAGATCGGAAGTAGTCATTTCGTGATTTAGCCGACTTTGAATCTTATCATTAGCGATAAAATTTATAAAGTCCATATCATTGGTGGCTCCTTTAATACCATTAGTAATATAAAGATCTTTAAACCCATCATTGTCAAAATCTCCAGCAAGTACTCCCCAGGACCATTCAGTTGCTGCGATCCCGGCAGCGTATGCAATCTCTGAAAAATTTAGTTGTCCCAGATTAACATGAAAGGTGTTCTGCATATACTGCGGTGAAAACCCGTTTTTAAGATAATTCTGGTAAATGGGATAAGGAAATTCCAGGCCTGAAGTTTTATATGTCCTGAGGTCATTGGGAAGCATGTCCAGGGATATAATATCTGTTAATCCGTCATTATTTATATCGGCTATATCGTTGCCCATAGAAAAATGGGTGGTATGGCCAAGTTTGGAAGGATCCTGGGAAATAATTTCCCTGAATGTGCCATCCCCGTTATTTACATATAAATAATCATTTTCAAAAAAATCATTTCCCACATAGATATCAGGATAACCATCATTATTAACATCACTTACGGCAACTCCAAGTCCATAACCTATACTGCCCTGGAAAATACCGGCTTCACGGGAAACATCCACAAACTTCCCGTTATCATTCCTGTATAGCCTGTCACCGGCAAGAGTATCTATCTCCATTCTTTTTCGCCCTGAGCCATAATTCCTGTTGGGATGTATAGAATGATTAAGAAGAAACATATCAAGATCGCCGTCAAGATCATAATCAAAAAAAACAGCCTGGGTAGAAAATCCGGAGAAATCCAAACCATATTCCCTGCCTTGTTCTTTAAAAACAGGAATTCCCTTATCAGAAATTCCCTGGTTTACAAAAAGAAGATTATGTCCTTTAATATTTCCAATGTTACTTACCTTACTTATATAAATATCAAGAAGACCATCATTATTTATATCAACATTGCTTATTCCCGTAGTCCATCCTGAATTATTAACCAATCCCGAAGCCACAGTTACATCTTCAAATTTAAACCCCCCTTTGTTAAGGTAGAATTTATCTTCTCCCTGGTTTGACACAAAATAAAGATCTATTAAGCCATCATTATTGTAATCACCGGCTGCAACCCCTGCACCATTATAGTAATATAAATAATTTAAAATATTTAGGCCGGGTGATTCCTTAAGTTCATTGCTAAAGTGAATATTTGACACAGCGGGATTCACCTCTTTAAAAACCGAAGAATCGTTTTTACAGGCAAGAATAAAAGGGAGAATCAGGAAAAAAGTATACCCTGTTTTTTTAGAAAAATAGTTCAATTTTTTGTTGCCTGGGATTTTACCAAACATGGCATGAAAACGTTAAAGCAAATATAATGCTATTTACGTAATATTTGGATTATTTCCTCAATGGTAAGGACAAATTAAAGCCTGTTTCCAAAGAACAATTAGAAAAAAAAGGGGGCCAGAGGCCCCCTTTATAACTTATTTAAAATTCTTACTTCAATCTCTTAGTATCCGGGGTTTTGAGTAAGATTAGGATTTAAGACCAGTTGATTTGCAGGTATTGGAAATAAGTTCCTGTTTTCATCACCAACAGCACCTGGAAATTTCAACTCCCAATTGCGGGTGTATTCTCCAAACCTGATCATATCATTTCTTCTCCATATTTCCATATACAATTCCCTCCCTCTTTCTTCCAGAAGATCACTTGCTGTAACACTTCCAAGAGGCTGTGCTTTTCTCAGGACCCTTAACTCGTTAACCAAGGCTGTTGGATCTCCACCCGATCTAAGTATAGCTTCGGCTTTCATTAAATGGGCATCTGAATATCTAAAGAAAATTTCATGTGGTACAAACCCTCCATATCTGGGATTATATTTTATAACACGAATTCCGGTAGTTTCGTCATTGTTAATTAAACTGGATTGACCCTGATTATTTTTAAATTCTCGTTTAAAGGTTAGAGGATTTCCACCACGTTCTTTTAAAGGAGTACCATCATAATCATACTGTTGATTGATAAGAAACCCAAAACCAACATTGGAACCATCTGCAAATGCATCGTTATTAGCATTATTTGAACCAGGGAATGATCCTGCCGGTAACCCGGATGGTGGGACATACCCTCTGCGCTCTTCCTGCCCGTCAAGTGGGACGCCCTCGGCGGTTCCCCTGTTAAAGTTGGGATCTCCCTCAAACATATCATAATACTCAGCAAGGGTAGCAAATCCATTCCATCCACCACCGGTTATATCCGGTGCCTGATTATAATGCAGTCCATTCCAGATTCTGTTACCAACTTCAGCAGTAAGGAACCAAATTGTTTCATTATCCAGGGTATTCCTGAAGATGTCAAAATAACCTCCTACCAGACCATAGCCTTCTGCAGAAATTTGATCTACAAGGCTAATAACCTGATTCATATCTGCTGAATTGGGTTGCGCGCCTAAATAGATATGCTTATTTAAAAGTACCTTTGCAAGAAGATATCGTGCCGCAGCTTTACTTGCACGGGCATGGGGCGAACCTGCAGCACCCACTCCACTTCCCGGGGAAAGAGAAGGTAAACCCGCTATAGCAGCATTGAGATCTGATACTATCTGATCTACAGCTTCCTGTCCTCTTAGCACTTCAGGATCGTCGAAAATCGGAGCTTCCAGATCACGCACCGGCACCTGACCAAAATTATCAAGAATTACCCACATTCCAAGGGCTCTTAAAAAATGCGCATCTGCCTCCTGAGCAGGAGTTGCATTGGTTAAGTTCGAAAGAATCTGCGCACCCTGAAAGTGCAGGGTATTCCATTGATTAAAGACATTTTCAATAAACAGGTGATCTGCTCTCCAATCGTGCTGGTGTAATTGTCTCCAAATGCCATTATCTCCCCAGTCAGACCCTCTTGTAGGAATCAAAGCTGCATCTGTGGTCACTTCACTTAAGGCAAATAGATTTGCCTGATCTCCAATATAACCATTTAAACTATTATACATATTTCCAACAAAGGAAGCAGGATCACTTACTCCCTGAAATCCAGCAGCATTAGCATCTTTAATAATTGAATCAGTACCCTCTATATCTAAATCTGTACAGGAGAATAAGGTAATCGCTATAATAAGCGAAACCGATAGCAACCTGGCGGGTGTTTTAAAAATTGTTTTCGTTTTCATTATATTTTTTAATTAAAATGTTGCACTTAAACCAAAGGTAATGGTACGCGGTCTTGGGAAAGCAGCATAGTCAATACCTAAAGTTGGGATTCCAGAATCATTCAAAGTTCCCGTATCTGTTGACACCTCTGGATCCAATCCACTATATCCAGTAATAAGAAACAGGTTCTGGCCCGTTAAGCTCCATCTCAGGGATTTTAAAAAGCTGTTTTCATTAAGGTTGAAATTATAACCCAGGGAAGCTGATGATAATCTTACAAAATCACCTCTTTCCAGAAATTGTGATGAAACAGAAACTGAAGAGGCTGGATTTTCATTACTAGCAGCAACCCCCTGAGTGACATTCTTACCAATTAGTAATGCACTTTTTGTGAAGAATGCATTCTGAGTCGCATTGTAAACATAGAAATCAAATTGTCCAGTGAAATATGCCGAAAAATCGAAATTCTTATACCTCGTGTTTAAAGACAAACCTGCATTCCAGTCTGGCTGTGCATCCTTCCCAACAAAGAATTTATCAGCATCTGGATCGCCTACCCCATCCCCATCGGCATCAACATAGGTGGGATTGCCATCTGCATCAAATCCTGTAAACTCTGCCATAAAAAATGAAAATAAAGGCTGTCCTGCCTGCAGTCTCTGTGCAAAAGCATTGGATAGTCCATTTCCTCTTATGGGACCAGTGTTAATTGTAAACCTGGTGTCCTGCACTTCATTACTATTGTAAGCTACGTTAAAATTGGCAGAAAACCCAAAATCCTCAGTGTTAAAAAAATCATAATCCAAAGAAAGTTCAAAACCTTCGTTGATCACTTTACCATCCAAAAGATTACTAAAAATAACACCCCCGCTGCCAGGCGCTGCCTGTTGCCTCGCAAGTAATAAGTCATTCGTTTCTTTGCGGTAAAGGTTTATAGTACCACTTAACCTGTCATTGTTAAAACCAAAATCCACACCAATATTAAAATCTGTGGTTTCTTCCCACTTCAGGTCTGGATTTGGGTTACCATCAATAAAAGTTCCTGGAACGGGAAGTACGTTTAAATCGTTGCTAATTCCACCACCGGCAGCCCGCTCGCGTTGTACAAAACGGCCAAAACCTAAACCTTCCTGGCTACCTACTATACCAGCACCTAAACGAAGCTTTAGAGTAGAGAAGGTATCTCCCATAAAATCTTCTCGATGAATCTGCCATGCAAATGCTGCAGAAGGGAAATAACCATACTGTTCATTTTCACCAAATGTTGATGATCCATCGGCCCTAATAGTACCGGTAAATAAATATTTATCTGCTAAGGTATAATTCACTCTGGCAAAAAATGATTGTAATTCATCAAAATTATCAAAATTATTATTTAAAACAAACGCCGGTATTGGCCTTTCAAAACCTGCCGGAAGTGGCCCGGTTGTAAATGAAGGGAGTAGATTATTGAGATAGGTTCCGTCATTTCCATAACCAAAAACAGTGAAAGGGCCATTAATTGCTCCTGTCACACTCCTAAAAGAAGCTCTCAACAGGTTTGCCATTTCTCCGGTGTTGGTAGTATTAAAACCTGCACCTTCGGAATTAAAACCGTATCTGTCAAATTTTTGATAAGAATATCCACCTACAATATCAAGAACAGAGTTTGAAAATGTTTTCTTATAGTTAAGGGTGGCCTCCAAAAGAGAATTCTCCTGGTTGAAAGTTGCAAAAGCCCCTCTACCAATATTGGAAACCCCGTTTAAACCAATAACATCTGAGGCAAAAACGGAAGTAGTTTCTGTATCTGCCTTTTCCAAACCTAAGGTAACCTTGGCACTTAACTCACTTGTGAGGGCATATTCTGCAGAGAAATTCCCCAAAAATCTTTCAGTTTCTGAGAGACCTTCAAAACTATTCAACAAGCTTACGGGGTTTAAAACATTTCCTCCCGGGTCAAAGTTACGGTCTATAGGAGCTGTTGGATTTTGTGTTATGGATGCACCTATAAGGTCACCGGTAGAACCCGCCGTACCATTAATAGGAGCGAACTCCTCATCTACCTTTGAAATAGAAGCCTGTACAGACAGTGTTAACTTATCGTTCAAAAAACGATGACTGGCGTTTAATCTGGCTGTTAATCTTTCCAAAGAAGTGTTTTCCACAACCCCTTCCTGATCATTATATGCAACAGAAAGACGAATATTTCCTGCATTATAACTTTTAGAGTAACTAAGGTCCACATTTTCTGTTACCGCGGTACGGGTATAAAAATCCTGAAAATTAGAATCAGAACCAAAATCCAGAGCATTAGGATCATTCCCTACAGATGCGATAGCGTCCAAAAATTGCTGTCTGTTCAAAAGGTCATACTCATTAGCCGGTGTTCCAAAACTTATACTTGAGTTAAACTCAAATCTACCCTCGGTGGCACCTCTACCTCCCTTGGTTTGGATAATTATTACTCCGTTGGCACCACGGGAACCATAAATTGCAGTGGCTGAAGCGTCTTTTAAAATTGAAATGCTTTCAATATCGTTGGGGTTGATAAAGCTCAAAGGATTTTGACCTCCCGCTGTACCAATACCACCCACCGTAGATTGAGGAGCAGATCCTGATGCAAGTGGCACTCCATCTACTACAAATAAGGGATTGTTCCCTGAACGTATTGAGTTGGACCCTCTGATATTCACATTAACTCTTGCACCAGGTGCACCAGAAGTTTCTGAAATTTGCACCCCGGCTGTTTTTCCCTGAATCAACTGCTCAGGCGAAGCTATAACCCCCCTGTTAAAATCTTTGGCAGTTACAGATGAAACAGAACCCGTAGCATCCTTTACAGTAGTAGTACCATAACCAATCACCACGATTTGTTCAAGTTCAGAAGCACTTGACTCCAGATTAACATTAATAGTGGTTCGTCCATTCACACCAACCTCCTGGGTTGCATAGCCCACAAAACTGTAAATTAAAATTGCATCTGGAGGAACGTTTGTTAAAACATAATTTCCATCAAAATCTGTGATTGTACCATTTGAAGTACCTTTCACCTGAATGTTAGCTCCCGGTAGGGGACCGGACAAATCTGAAACCGTACCCGAAACGGATTGTGTTTGTGCCTGAATATTGGAAATCAACATAAATGCACAAATAAACAATAGACTCTTTAATATCAATTGCTTCATAAAATAATTTTTTTTAGTTGTGATTGCTTAATTTTAAGCCACTAATATATGTAATTAATGTTTTGTTAACAGTTTTTTTTTGGTAAAAAAATTTTCATTAACATTTCTTAGACCCTAATAGCAACATTATAGGTCCTCAAAGGTTTCTATTTAAGATGTTTATAACCAGAAAATTTCAAGGATGTTTTTTTTTGGAATCCCTTGTAAAAAACAGGTGTTTCAATTCAAACACAAAGAAAAGCATAACAAAATCCTAATTTACAATGACATTGCTTTTCCGTTAGACATTTCTTCCACAGGTCCACAGGCAACATACATTCCGGGAATTGGATCATAGTAAAGTACGTTCTCTCCAACCTGTTCACTTGTTTTCCATGCCCAGATAGCCATACCTCTTACATCCTGTAAATATGCGAATGCCCCGGTATCCGGATTAAGTATTTCTTCCGGATCTGTATCCAATGGATCCTGGGTTTCTGTATTTCGCTTCATGTATTCTTCCCTTTGAGCAGGAGTTGCCCGAAGATATTTTTCAACAATTTGCTGATATTCTTCTTCGCTTCCCTCTTCCAATTCTTTGTCAAATTGGTTTTTAAAGGAGGTCGCAAATGCATTGGCACTTCTTTCAAAATTTTTCTGCCGCTCTACAGGGGCTACTTCATTCATATACGAATCTATGAATTGAGCTATATTAAGGTCATTTGCCCCGGGAGTGTCTGTAGTTGGAAGAATTACCTCAAGGATCTGCTGTAATGCATGGCCGTTCTGTGCATTTAAAAAGGCCGGTTCCCATACTACAGCAGGATCATTTTTGCAACTTTGCAATAAACTTAAAGCTGTGGGTCCTACAACCAAAACCCCAGCTCCTAAGCCTATATTCTTTAATGCTTGTCTTCTGTTCATAATTTAAAATTAGGCGTTGGATTTTTTAAAGTTTTTGGATGCGTGATCTGCAGCCCTGGCGGTCATGGCCATATAAGTAAGGGAGGGGTTTTGACATGCAGAGGAAGTCATAAAAGAGCCATCTGTTACATATACGTTTGGCACATCGTGAAGTTGATTATTTCCGTTTAATACAGATGTTTTACGATCTCTTCCCATTCTGGCTGTTCCCATCTCATGGATTCCCAAACCTGGAGCTCCTATATCATCATTACCTTTAACATCTTTAAATCCTGCTTTTTCCAGCATTTCCACAGCCTGTTCTACCATATCCTTACGCATATTGATCTCATTTTCCTTAAACTCGGCATCAAAAGTGACCGTAGGTAACCCCCACTCGTCAAGATTGTTATAGTCAAGGGTCATTTTATTTTCATGGTATGGAAGTGTTTCTCCAAAGCCCATCAAGCCCATTTGCCAGCCCCCGGGTTGTGTTATCGCTGCTTTCAACTCTTCGCCATAACCAGCCTCAGCTACAATATTGGACCAGTTATCCCTGCTTGCTCCCCCCTGGTACCCGTAACCCCGGGTGAAGCCAAGATTTTGATCTCCATTTACATTTCTGAACCTGGGCAGGTAGATCCCATTTGGTTTTCTTCCTTTATAATATGAATCATGAAATCCGTCAAATTTACCTGAAGCTCCGGCCTTGAAATGGTGGTCCATTACATTATGGCCTAGTTCCCCGCTTGCATTTCCCATTCCATCAGGAAAGGCATCAGATTTTGACTGCATTAAAATACTTGTTGATGCTATTGCAGAAGCACATAAAAATATCACATTTGCCTTATATTCAAAAGATTCTTTGGTTTCGGTATCTATGACACGCACTCCTGTGGCCCTCTTTGTATTGGGATCATAAACAACCTCACTCACGATAGAATTAGGTCTTAATGTCATATTACCTGTGCGTTCAGCGGCAGGCAAAGTTGAAGAATTACTGCTAAAATAAGCACCATAAGGACACCCTCTTATACATCTGTTTCTATATTGACAGGGAGTTCTTCCTTCAAATTCTTTATTTCCTGTAATGTGCGCTACTCTCCCGGCAGTTAGGACCCTGTCATTATAATTAGAAGCTATACTCTGCTTCAGGTGATCTTCAACACAATTTAATTCCATAGCAGGAAGAAACTTCCCATCTGGCAATTGACTTAATCCTAAATTTTCACCACTTATTCCTGCAAAAGATTCAACATAGTCATACCAGGGAGCAATGTCTTTATACCTTATGGGCCAATCTACTGCAATTCCTTCTTTTTTATTGGCTTCAAAATCAAGATCACTTAATCTGTAACTATGTCTACCCCACATCAGAGATCTTCCACCCACATGATATCCTCTCATCCAGTCAAATCTTTTCACCTCATTATAGGGATGTTTAAGATCATCTACAAAAAAATGTTTACTGGCCTCGTTAATGGTGTAGCCGGTTCGTGCCTGTACTAATTGATTCTTAGCCTCTTCCCGGGGTACCTGTCCTTTGAACTTATAATCCCAGGGATCGTCATTCATAGTGGGATAATCTTCTATGTGTTTAACCATTCTTCCCCGCTCCAGGACGAGGGTTTTAAAGCCTTTTTCACATAATTCCTTAGCAGCCCAACCGCCACTAATACCTGTGCCTACAACAATGGCATCGTAGGTATCGGTTTCATTAATTTTACTCACATTTAATTTTTTTAATTATTATAATAGGTAGAAAACCAAATATATCAAATTATTTTTAAGAATTTTAAAGCTTTAAAAAAAAGTCTACATTTAAGAATCTAAAAAACTTTAAGAAAAATTTATCATTTAAACCCTTTTATTATGTGTTCTATGAATAAACTAACTTCCCATTTCATTAAACTTATGTTAATCACAACTTGTGTATTATTAAGTTTTAACTCCTGTAAAGACAATGAGCAAAAAGATAGAGTTGAGGATTTAAGTGCAGTCGAAACGGCTTCACCATTTTTTAAAATTTCCCTTGCGCAATGGTCCTTAAGCGGCCCTATTCTGGCGGGTGAAATGGATCCCATGGATTTTGCTGAAAAGGCCAGTGAAATGGGATTTTCCGGCATTGAGTATGTATCTCAGTTATACAACCGCAAACTGGAAGAGGGTGGGAATACTCCGGAAGCTATGCAAGTCTTACTTGATAGTTTAAAAAGTAAAAGTGAAAGATTTGAAGTAGAAAATATTTTGATCATGGTAGATGGTGAGGGAGACCTGGCAACTGCAAATGAAGAGGAAAGAAATCAGGCTGTAGAGAACCATAAAAAATGGGTGGATGCTGCCCAGTTTTTGGGAGCACATGCTATAAGAGTGAATTTATTTGGGAGTAATGAACCCGAGGAATGGAAGGTTGCCGCCACAGATGGGCTTCGAAAATTATCTACCTATGCGGCAGAGAAAAATATTAACGTATTGGTGGAAAATCATGGCTATCTTTCTTCTAATGCAAGACTTTTAGTTGATGTTATAACCCAGGTGAACTTACCCAATTGCGGAACTTTACCGGATTTTGGAAATTTTTGCCTTCAACGTGAAGGCGGAGAGCGCTGGGAAGCGAAATGTATTGAAGAATATCCCAGGTACCAGGGCGTAGAAGAAATGATGCCCTATGCTAAAGCCGTGAGTGCCAAATCTTATGATTTTAATGAAGAGGGAAAAGAAACCACCATTGATTTCAACAGGATGCTAAAAATTATTAAAGACTCTGGTTATACAGGATATATTGGAATAGAGTATGAAGGCCAAAGACTTTCCGCAGAAGATGGAATCATTGCCACTAAAGAATTATTAATAGAAGAAGGATCTAAGATAAATTAATAAAAACTATGAAAAATTTAGTTCGCTTTCAGTTATCTACCATGATGTTCCTTGAATTTTTTATTTGGGGAGGATGGTTTGTTACCCTTGGGACTTTCTTACAATTTAACCTTTCTGCCACAGGAACCCAAACCGCAATGGCATTTTCTACTCAATCCTGGGGAGCCATTATAGCACCCTTTATCATTGGTCTCATTGCCGATAAATTTTTCAATGCCGAACGAATATTGGGAATACTGCACCTTTTGGGAGCCGCTTTGCTATATATGATGTATGCATCTGAAGATTTTAGTGCCTTTTATCCTTTCGTTTTAGGGTATATGATACTTTATATGCCTACCCTGGCTCTTGTAAATTCCATATCTTTCTATCAAATGAATGATCCTGAAAAACAATTTTCGGTGATCAGGGTATTTGGTACACTGGGTTGGATAGTTGCAGGTCTTGTAATAAGTCTTGTATTTGCATGGGATGCGCCTGCCGCACTTGCCGAGGGAATGCTTAGATATACTTTTTTAATGGTAGCTATAGCCTCTGCCGTATTAGGATTATTTAGTTTTACTTTACCCAAAACACCCCCCAGCAGTAAAGGAGAAAAAGTTACATTGGCAGATATCCTGGGACTGGAAGCTCTTGCTCTTTTAAAAGACAGAAATTTTCTTATATTCTTTATTTCCTCCATATTGATTTGTATCCCACTTGCGTTTTATTACCAAAATGCCAACCCGTTCCTGGCAGAAGTGGAAATGGCAGACCCTACCGCAATGATGACCATTGGACAGGTCTCTGAGGTGTTATTTCTTTTATTGCTGCCATTCTTCTTTAAAAAATTCGGATTCAAATGGACCTTGTTAATTGGTATGCTCGCATGGTCTTTAAGATACATACTCTTTGCATATGGAAATTCAGGCGAATTGGTTTATATGCTAATAATAGGAATTGCGCTGCATGGGATATGCTATGACTTTTTCTTTGTTGCAGGACAAATCTATACCGATTCAAAGGCAGGACCAAAAATTAAAAGTGCAGCCCAGGGGTTAATTACCCTTGCGACCTATGGAGTGGGTATGCTCATAGGATTTTACGTGGCTGGCCAGATTAGTGACCTGTATTTAAATGCCGATGGTTCTCATGAGTGGGAACAAATCTGGATTGTACCTGCAGGATTTGCATTTGTCGTAATGATCATATTCTTTATTTTCTTTAAAAACGAGAAGCTGGATAAAAAAGTTGTTGAAAATGTTGAAGTAAAAATGGATACAAAATTATAATTTATGAGTCAAAAGATAAAGTTGGGAATACTTGGAGGAGGTGGAGATTCCCTGATTGGAATTCTTCACCGGGTGGCCTCCTCCATGTTTGACCGGTTTGAATTGGTAGGCGGAGTTTTTAATCCTGTTCTTGAAGAGAGCATAACCTTTGCAAAAGAAATAGGAATTCCCACAAACAGGATCTATAAAGATCTGGACACCTTAATAGAGGAGGAAAAAAAACTACCTGAAAATGAAAGAATGCAGGTGGTCTCAATTTTAACCCCTAATTTTCTTCATTTTCCTATGGCAAAACAATTGCTTGAAAATAGTTTCAACGTAATTTGTGAAAAACCCCTTACTACCACCTATGAGGAAGCTAAGGTTTTGGAAGAAACACTCAAAAAATCTCAAACGGTATTTGCGGTAACCTACACCTACACAGGTTATCCAATGGTTCGGCAAATGAGGGAGATGATCGCGGCAGGGGATATAGGAAAAGTGCAAAAAATTGATGTGCAGTATTACCAGGGATGGATCAATCCCATTATTCATGATGAAGAAAAAAGAAAAAGTACCTGGAGACTGGATCCTGAAAAATCGGGAATAAGCTGCTGTGTGGGTGATATTGGAACTCATGCTTTTGATATGATTGAATTTGTGAGTGGCCTGGAAGTTAAAGAAGTACTTGCAGATCTTAATTATCTCTATAAAGAAAACCGCATGGATATTGACGGAACTATTTTGTTGCGTTTTTCAGAATTTGTGAAGGGGATCATAAGGACCAGCCAGATCGCTACAGGAGAAGAAAACAACTTTAGCGTTAGCATTTATGGGGAAAAAGCAGGATTGAAATGGCAACAGGAAAATCCAAATTACCTGTATTTACTGGAAGAGGGTCAGCCCATGCGCGTTTTAAAACCAGGGCACAGCTATAACAGCAAATTGTCTCTGGAAGGAACTAAACTCCCCCCGGGCCATCCAGAAGGAATTTTTGATTCCATGGGAAACATCTATAAAGGTGTAGCTAAAGCAGTTAATAAAGAATCATATCATCCCGGGGAATTTCCAACATTGAAAGATGGTATTCGCGGCATGAACTTTATTGAAAAAGCGGTAGAATCACATCAAAAGGGGAACGTTTGGATTAAAATAACAGATTGAACATTTAATTGTAAATTTAAAAAAATGAAAACAATAAAAGGACCGGCCGTCTTCCTTGCACAGTTTATGGACAGTAAACCACCTTTTAACACCCTGGAAGGCTTATGCGAATGGGCCGCAGGTTTAGGTTATAAGGGAATCCAGATCCCAACCTGGGAAACTTCCCTCATTGATCTTAAGAAGGCAGGTGAAAGTAAAACCTATTGTGATGATCTTAAAGGCAAGATCAATTCCTTTGGCCTGGAGATCACAGAATTATCTACACATTTACAAGGGCAACTGGTCGCTGTACATCCGGCTTATGACTCCATGTTTGATAATTTTGCTCCCGAAGCTTATAAAAATAATCCTAAAGCACGAACACAATGGGCCGTAGAGCAATTGAAAAGCGCTGCAAAAGCCAGTAGGAATTTGGGTTTAGAGGTTCACGGTACCTTCAGCGGATCTTTACTTTGGCATACCGCTCATCCCTGGCCCCAACGGCCCCAGGGCCTGGTAGAGATGGGTTTTAAGGAACTGGCGAAGCGATGGCTGCCTATTCTCAACACCTTTGACGAGCAGGGCGTAGATGTATGTTATGAAGTACATCCCGGTGAAGACCTACATGACGGGGTTACTTTTGAAAGATTCCTCAAGGCAACGAATAACCATAACCGGGTAAATATCCTTTATGACCCCAGCCATTTTATCTTACAACAACTGGATTATTTAGAGTATATAGATCTATATCACGATTATATTAAAATGTTTCACGTTAAGGATGCAGAATTTAATCCAACCGGTAGAAAAGGCACTTTTGGTGGCTATGAAGACTGGATAGATCGTGCCGGGAGATACCGTCATCCAGGTGATGGACAGGTAGATTTTAAAACTATTTTTTCTAAATTAACTCAATATGGTTGTGATGTTTGGGCAGTAATGGAATGGGAATGTTGTATAAAATCCCCCGAACAAGGCGCCCGGGAAGGTGCCCCCTTTATTTCAAGCCATATTATCCAGGCTACCAAAAAGAAATTTGATGACTTTGCAGGGGCTGAGGTGGATGAAAATAAATTAAGACTAATTTTAGGAATTAATAATTAAATATAATCATGAGAAAATCTAATTTAATATTGCTCGCAATTGTAGTTTTTGTTTTTAGTTGCAAAGACAACAGGGAAAACCAGGAAAATAATTTAACCCAAAAAAATCAGGAACAGGAAATGCAGTCAGTAAATAATGAAAATCAGGAAGTTATAAGCCTTTTTAATGGGGAAAATCTGGAAGGTTGGAAAGCTTATAACTCAAACGAAATCACACAGTGGAAAGTTGAAGATGGTGCTATTGCCTTTGCTCCCACCCAGGGAACACGTGCAGGATCTGAAAACATTATTACTGAAGAGGAATTCACGAATTTTGAACTTTCGCTGGAATGGAAGATCTCTGAAGGGGGAAACAGTGGGATCATGTGGGCCGTACAGGAAGAAGAAAAATTTAATGAACCCTATCTCACGGGCCCCGAGATCCAGGTGTTGGATAACCAGAAACATCCCGATGCGAAAAATGGCCCGATCAGACAGGCAGGAGCATTATATGATATGGCAGAACCTTCTACAGATGCAACCAAACCAGCAGGAGAATGGAACCAGTACGTAATTAGAATAGACCATAACGAAAACAGGGGTTCGGTAACCCTGAATGGGACCCTGATAACAGAATTTCCATTACACGGCCCTGAATGGGAAAAACTTGTGTCCAATTCCAAATTCAGCGATTGGGAGGCTTTTGGGAAATCACGAACAGGACATATCGCCCTGCAGGATCATGACGATAAAGTATGGTACCGAAACATTACAATTAAAAAACTGGATTAATCAAAAAGTTGAAGAGAAAGAAGCTGTCTCATTAATTTGAGGCAGTTTTTTTTGTCTTTACTTTTCACATGATTTTCAGGGAAAAATATTAATGAATGAACTACCTCGATGCAAGCATACGAGGTATCAAATTCCAAAAAAACAAATCCCAAATTCCAAAAAGTAAAAACGATGCAAGCATCGGGGAATTAAACCCTAAGAGATTAAAAAAATTCAGGAAGAACTATATTTGAGGTTTATATACAATTTCAAAACCTGCATATTTTTAATCACGCCTTAAGAGATGCTTCTTACCTACCGGGAAGTAAACTTACTTTGGCCCGATGCGTTGTATAACGAGGCCTTCCTCATTTAAAAATTCGATAGTGGCATTTCCGTCTGATGACACACTTAACCGCAACCTGACTTGCCCCTGAGAATCGCTAAGCAACATTTCAGATTGATTATTTTCATTGGTTTGAAGGGCCACACGTTGTGGATTTTTCCAAAGCTCATCAAAACGTTCCGGCTGATTTTTTTTGAAATCTGCAAGTTTTTTGTTGAATGTTTCAGAATCGTCTTCCGGTTGAATACCCGTTTTATCCATGGCATCAAGTATAGAAATATCTGGCCGGTCATAGATATACATTCCTTTCCTGGATTTACCGTTTTGAACAAAATGGCTTAAAGTAATTACCTCATCCTGCTTATACCCGTCAAAAGCCAGATGCCGGATGGCCTGGAAGGGAGAACCAGCAGGGTCTGGATTGGCAAAGGCAAGCCCCCCCACCTCGTCGCCTTTTCCATCAAAAAAGACAATATTAGGAATATTCCTGTTTGAAGCCCCTTCCAGCTTTTGTCCATCAAATTGCACCATTGGTGTTCTTTGAGAATTGGAGAGACTTATAGCCAGTTGCATATCTGCTTCGAGAATATCAATGCGTTCTGCAGAGATATATTTAACGTGCAGGGAATCAACTGAATTAAAACCGGATAAATTTTCTTTAGAATTCACATTTGGTCCTGCTATAAATGTGAAAAAAAATAACATTGCTATTGCAATGGAACTGACTATAGCGTAAGCTGTCAACACCTGTATTTTTTTTTGAATCTGCTGGTCATTCATTTTGTGTATTTTTATGTTTAACTTGTAAATTTTGTTCCGGAAACTTCAATTGATCAGGCCTTACCAAAAACGAAGTTGAGAATGTTCTGAAGGTAGTAAGAAGTGGTGAGCAAAGGACTTTTAAAGCCCCTCATTTGTCAGTATTATTTCCCGATAAGCCTTTCAGGAGTTCCCTGGTCGCTGATATAATATTATGGTAATATATACTTTGAGCTTCATATAATCTAAATGTTTGAATTATGACGTTGTGTAGTACTCTCAGCTGTTCTGATTTAGAATTTGTTTCCGGGTTCCCGCTAGCCTCCAACTCTTCAGAGGTTAGCCCTGATAGTAATGCCAAATCAAAATTCCTGGGTAATTCAACCTCATATAATGCAACCCACTCTGTAGCCGAAGATTCCATATCTCTGTTGATCTCATGAACGTTTTTTAATTTTAATATGGCACTTCTTTTCGTTTCGGGAAATAGGCTTAAGTTTCCCGTAGTAATTAAATCTTCAATAGTATAGGCTGTTGTATAGAAGGCTTCTTTTGATAGATTTAAGCTGTATGCTTTCTGGAATAAAGTTTCGGTTCCCGGGGTTTCAGAATTATAATAATCAAAATAATTTTTGATCCCCTCTTTTTTTTTCCTAATGGAGTTTTCCAGGGAATTTAACTTCTCCAGATCGATTCTTAGCTCTCTTATAAGACTATGTTCGTACTCATGAAGCAGTAAATTATTTTTTCGCTTTTCATTCCAGTTGTTGATTTGCAATGCAATCAAAATTCCAATAACAACAAGGATGATTTCCCCAATTGCGTAAATGAAATATCGACGAAATTTATTTTCAGTCAACAGATGCTGCCTGGCTTTCCGGAATACTTTTAACATAACTTAATAGTAGCTCATAATATAAGTCTGACTTATGCACATTTATCCGGGGAAAGTTCCCCGGATAAGTTTTTTGGCTATCTCATTTTTTAAAGGTAATCAAAAATGTCAATTTATCATCGCCTGCGATGAAAGCTCTGATTATTGTAGGAAAAAATATTAAAATCGCTGTTTTTCTATTTCGGGGATCTCTTGCCTAACTTAGTTCCTTGCCTTTTATGGCATTCAAAAACGCCAAAACTTTATCTTTATGACTACTTCCTACCGGGATTTGTACGGTTCCTAATTCGATTTCATTGCTGGTGAAAGCTGTTATCTTTTCCAGGTTAATTATAAATGACCTATGCACCCTTAAAAATTGTTGGCCTTCCATATCCCTTTCAAAATCCCCAATTCTGTATTTGGACAAAATATTCTTGCCATCAGCCGTATGAATTTTAATGTAATCTTTTAAACTTTCTACATAAAGAATATCACTCCAGCGGGTTCTACAGAATTTATTGCCAGACTTTACCACCAAAAAATCTTCAGCGGGATTTTTTTGATATTTCCCGTATTCACCTGCCTGCTTCTCTCGTAAAAATCTATCTACAGATTTAAAGAACCTTTCAAAAGTTATTGGCTTTAATAAATAATCTACCACCTCAAGATCATAACTTTCCAGGGCATAGTCTCTGTAAGCAGTGGTGAAAATCGTTTTTGGTGGATTTTTTAAGGTTTTAAGAAAATCGACTCCCGAAATATTCGGCATTTTTATATCTAAAAACATTAGATCTATTTGCTGTGTATTTATAACCTCAAATGCTTTTAAAGCATTGGAACAGGTGGCAACCACTTCCAGAGCATCTATTTTTGAAATATGATTTTCAATCAATCTAATTGCCAAAGGCTCATCATCTACTATTAAACATTTAACTTTCATTACTGATTCTGATTAATTTCCAATTCAACAGTAAACAAATTATTCTTATTTTCTGTTTCAAATTTGTAGTTACCCCGATAGAGTAAATCCAACTGCTTTACAATATTCGCAAGACCAATTCCCTGTGCATTATTGCCCTGGTAATCTCTGGAAATAGTATTTGAAATTTTAAATCTGAATCTCCCTTCCTTCTGGGAAATATCAATATCAATTTTCGGTGAACCACAATCCTCCCCCGCCCCATGTTTAAAGGCGTTTTCTGTAAGGGATAATAATATCAACGGCAGAATCTGGATGTCATTTGCAATATTCGTAATAAAGTTTACTTTCAATCGATCATCATATCGCAATTTCTCCAATGCAATGTAATTCTTTAACAATTCAATTTCGCTTGATAGCCAAACGGATTTCCCATTGCAATTGTAAAGGATGTGGTCTAAAATGCCTGATAACTTTTCAATGGATTCCGGAGTCTTAGGTGAATTCTCAAGGGACAGGGCGTAAATATTGTTAAGAGTATTAAATAAAAAGTGTGGATTTAACTGAGATCTTAAGGCTTTTAATTCGGCTTCGGCCATTTCTTTATCAAGCTTTAAACCTTCTTCCTTTACTTTATTATAACTAATAAAATATTTTATGAAAAGAAAAATTAGAGCAACAGAGTAAAAAGAGATAATATAGTGATAAAACAGGGTTTTAATATCAGTTAATATCTCCTGTATCGACTCCTGCTCAAAGGGAGGTGTATGTATAAAAGATTCTGCTACATACACCACTAAAATTCTTCCAAAGGAGCTGATAAGGTAGGTCCCGGCAATTAAAAACAGAACAAAGGGTAAATATCTTTTTTGGAGAAGAAATACAGGAATTACAAAATAGGCCAGATAATACGACATAAGGATTTGAGGCACTAAAAAACAAAATTTTAGGATAAAAGCCTGATAAAAAGGAAAATCGTGCAAAATTAGATCCCCGGTAAGAATCAACAGAAAATATACACACCAGAAGGTTATGTGCTGGGTAAGCCGGTTTTGCGGAAAATATTCAGGTAAACGTTTCAGGTTATTCATCCCTTCAAGAATTGCGATAAATATAATCACAACTGTTCTTATCCTGGATCTTTTAGACAAATAACAAAAAAGAGCATATGAACCAGCACTATTTGTCGATGAATATAATATTATGTTACATTAATACAAGTTAATCGTCTTCATGAAAACCATTAACTATGCAATATCGTTTTATTATTTTATCAAGTCGACTACTTCTTTTTTTAAGTATTGTCGCAATCTCTTCCTGTCAAAGCAGCTCCAACAAAATTACTGATACTACAACTTTTGATCAACAGCTCCTGCTTGAAGACTTAAACTATTTAATTGAGAATGTGGAAAAAAGGCATGTCGATTTTTACGAACGGGCTAACCCTGACTCAATTCGATATATGAAAGAAAGAGTTAGTTCTATGTTAACCAAAAGTATGAACCGAACAGAGTTTTTTCAGGTGATTGGACTACTTAACCCATACTTTAATGATGCTCATTGTCTTGTTTTCCCTTTGGTAGAAGAACGGAAAAGAAAAAAAGAGGAAGGAGCACCTCCATTCCCATTTCATGTCGAACTGGATGAGGATGGTATCTTAAGACCTGAACGCAGTTATGAGCGGGTATCTGACGGAACTGTAGTGGAAAAGGAGTGGAATATTGAATCAATTAATGGAATTTCAATATCAGAAATTTTGGATAAAATTGAGCTATACAGCCACGGAGAAACGAGGAAACTCAGAAGACATATGACTACTCTGTTATTTTCAGACTGGCTGTTTTCATTATATGGTTGGTCTGGCGAATTTGAATTAGTCTTTGGAGGAGGAAGTAAAAAAATCCAGGTGAAACCGAACGATACCTGGAAAAGCCCCGAATTGAATGTGGTTCAATACAACAGGATGGAAATTTTAAGTGGTAATATAGGATACTTACGACTGGCAAGCTTTGATGTTGATGAACACAAAAGTCAATACGAAAACTTTATCGTAAAATCCTTCGATAGTCTATCCCGCCTAAAAGTGAATAAGCTAATCATAGATGTACGGGGCAACACCGGTGGGCAATCTGATGCCGGGGCGCAGGTGTTAAGGTATTTGACAAATAAGAAATTGCCACAGGTTTCCAAAGCATACGACAGGATTCATGAAGACAATGCAGGTTGGTTCAATTATAGGGGCAAACCGGGTGATCTAAAAGAGCTTGATTTAAGCGAAGACCAAATGATAAAACCAATTGATCCTAAAAAGCAATTTAAAGGAAACGTAATGGTCCTTTTTGACGAAATGACCTATTCGGCCGGCATTATTTTTATCACCACTGTCCAGGATAATAAAGTAGCTCAAACCGTTGGCAGACCTACTGCAGGTTTTGCCAATCAAACAGGCAATATTGAAGCCTTTCAATTACCCAATACCAAACTGATTGTTTACGCACCTTCAAGGAAATTTGTAAGGATAAACGGGGATAATTCTGTTCATTCTGTTGTTCCCGACTTTGTGGTCAATAAAATGGATTCTATTTATCCTGGAAAAGATCTTGTTTTGGAGACAAGTATTAATTTATTGAATTAGCGTTTCTACAGTCATGGAGCGTTCTAAATAATTTTCAAAATTTAGTTGATCCATGTAACAAATGCCTTATTCAGTCGTGTTATATATAATCAACTATTAAATTAAACAAATGAAAAAATTTCTTTTTACACTCCTTTTTATTTTTCCGGTTATCCTTTTCTCTCAAACAGAAAATAAGCAAAAAAAGCTTTTAATGGTTTTAAGTAGTTATGGAAGTGAAAATGGTGAAAAAAGGCCGGGATATGAATTTGATGAATTTTCCCAAGCCTATTTAATTTTTAAAAACAATGGTCTTTTAGTAGATATCGCCAGTCCCAAGGGCGGGAAAGTAGGAGCTGATAATTTTAATAAGGATAAACCATATAATAAAATTTTTCTTGAAGATGATGCCGCTGTTAAGCTATTGGAGAATACCAGAACCACAGCATCTATTAATGCAGATGAGTATGATGCAATTTACATAGTGGGTGGAAAAGGAGCTATGTTTGATTTACCTTATGACCCTTCACTACAGGACATTATACTGAATTTATATAAAAGGGAAGGAACAATAATTTCCTCTGTGTGCCATGGGCCGGCTGCATTTGTCAATATTCAGGATGCTTCGGGATTTATTGTAAAAGATATAAAAATGACAGGCTTCACCAATATCGAGGAAGATCTTTTCGGCAAAAAATGGGTGCCTGAATTTCCTTTTATGCTGGAGGACAAATTGAAATCAAGAGGGGTTGAATTTGAACAGACAGATTTCTTATTATCAAAGGTTACAGTTTCCGGAAAGTTTATAACGGGTCAAAATCCCTATTCCACCCCAGGATCTGCTGAGGAAGTTGTTAAAGCTTTGGGTATTACCCCTGTGGAAAGAAAACTATACCAGGATGAAAAGACCGTTTATTTAATTCAGGATCTGTTGGATAGTAAACGAACCATGATTTGGGCAGAAAAAGAATTAGTAAAGAATAAAGAAGATTACGACATTCCTTTAATTGCAATCTATGGCTATTACAAAATTCAGGCTTCAAAGGACGACCTGCCGGAATTAAAAAAGGGCGTAGACCTGGTAGAATTAATTAACCCTCATTTTTTCAACGAAAATTTACACTTATTATTGGCTAAAACCTATATATCAATGGATTTAAAAGCTAAAGCTAAACCAATTTTAAACGAGTTGGTATCAAAAAATTTACTGAAAGAAGAAGCACAAAAATTGCTTAAAGAAATAATCTAGTTCATGATATTTTTGAAAGAAAATGAGATTATTCAAAGATAAGTTTTGATGTCCTTACATTACCAATATATGAACCTGTGAAGTGAGCTTCACAGGTTTTTTTTATACAAAAAGTCAGGAATTCTCATACTTAAGCTCAAAAGAGCAATTTTACTTATGCATCCTTTTTTCTGCCAATAACTTTTATTGCCTCTGAATTACCCCATACGGTCGATGAGTAATTTTTATAGGGCAAAACAAGCTATATAGCGACTCAGGCCAGGCTTCTGTCACCTGTAAATTAATGGCTTCAAAAATTTTTCATTTTTGCTTCCATATTAAAACATCAGAAATGAAAAAAATCCTGAAGAAAATTCTTTTTACCACAGTTGTTATCATCGTATGTAACGGATGCTTTGCACAATCCGAAGATCTAAGCGATAAACAACAAATTGAAGGCCTGCTTCACACATTTATGGAAAGTATTAAGACCAGAGACAGTATTACCATGTACTCCCTCTTTGCAGACGTACCCGTAACCTGGGTAGGGGTGTATCAGCCAATTACCCAGGAGGCACGAAAAAAACCAGACAGTTCGGTTAAAGATTATAAAATATCCGATTATAAAACCTGGTTCAGGAATGTTTCCAGGGAAGGTCAAAAATCAGAGCTTTTTTATAATCCGGTGATTGTAGAAGACGGTACAATAGGATCTGTAACATTTGACTATAGCTTCTGGAGTAATGGTAGAAAAGGGAATTGGGGCAAGGAAAGCTGGGGTCTCATAAAAGTTGATAGTACATGGAAAATTGTAAGTGTCATTTTTTCTATGGAGCTTGAAAAAATCAGAAAACAACCAGAAGAAATAAGCGGTCAATCTGTACTTCAGGATAAAGAAATAGAAAATCTTATTCAGTCTTATGTTCAGAAGGACCATTTCCAGGGAACCGTTTTAGTGGCCAAAGGAGATTCTATCCTCCATCGTTCTGCTTATGGGATGTTTGACGTAGAAAATGAAATTCCCAATAACCTCAATTCTCAATTTTTAATAGGTTCTCTCACAAAATCTTTCGTAGCTGTTAGCATTATGCAAATGGCAGAAGAAGGCCTGGTCAATTTACATGACACTGTACAACAATATATCCCCAACCTGAAACCGGAACTTGCCAAAGACCTTACACTTCATCATATGCTTAAACAACAGTCTGGCCTTGCTCCCAGCCTGGATCCTTTAACCAATTACGAAATAATGGACATCACCCCGGCTGAACTTTTAGACATTATCAATACTTCAAAACGAAGTTTTGAACCGGGTGCCAAACACCAATATAGCAACCTGAATTATACACTGTTGGCTATGGTCATTGAAAATGTTTCCCAAAAAAGATATCAGGATTACTTACAGGAAAAAACCTTTGGGCCTTTAGGTATGGATAATAGCGGAGTGGAACGCCTGATCAATATTCCGGAGAACAGGGCCCTGGGGTACCGGGAAATTAATGGAACATTTAGAAGGGCCAACAATGTTGTTTCTTATGCATTAGGATCAGGGGATATTTATTCTACCATTACCGATTTATATAAGTGGGGTAAGGGCGTAAATAAACACAAAATTATTTCTGAAAATTCCAGGAATACTTTATTCGACGGTGGCAATAAAGAGTGGGGATATTACGGATATGGATTCAGGATCCAGCCATACCAGAGAGCTGATGGAAACCAGGAGCCAGGCAAATTAATCAGGCATGGAGGTACCATGAACGGCTTTATCTCCAACTATCATTATTATGAAACAGATGATATTAGCGTTATCATATTAAGTAATTACCGGAACATCCCTATAAGAAAAATGACATATGAAATTAAAGAAATCGTGTTAGGAACTCTTCCGCAGAAAAGGGTAAATAAATTTCAGGAATAAAATTTCATTCTGAGGGCATTGAAAAATTAGGTGATTAAATCAGAAATAAAAAAATGATATGTAACACCTAATTTTTCTCACCCTTGAAAGAAATAGGACATGAAAATCAAGATACTCCTGTCAACATTCATTCTAGTTGTGTCTTGTGATTTAAATACCCCACCCATTCTTTTCACTCCGAACATTAACCGGAATTAAGCCTCGTTGCCAAGCCTTTTTGCAACAAAGAAACCAGCAAGAAGTCCAACACCTGCCATAACGAAAATAGTACCCGTATACGCCACGTCTTCATCCATTCCAAAGGTATAGGAGAAAAGATTTGCCAGGAAAATTCCAATTCCAATACCTATAAGCAGCATTCCCAGGTTTATCACAATAACTTTCCAAACAGGAACACCATTTTTTATGTTGCTGTAAAAAATATTTGCGTCGGCACCTTTTTCTATAAGTGCAAGGCGTTCGCGGTTTCGGGCAGAGATATATAGATAAAATATCCCGAAAATAACACCGAAAATGATTGCCATAATAAAAACTTCAGATCCCATAGGTTTAATTTTTTAAAGTGAATTTATATGTTTGTTTTCTATTAGGACGGTAGGTTTCCCGATTTGGTTACAATAAACAGTAAATTTATTTATAAATCTTTTGTAACCAACTTTCGGTTTTTGTCGTCTTATAAAAAAATGATCAAGAGCACTGACCAATATTTGATTGAAAGAACCCTGGAAGGGGAAACCTCAGCATTTGGTGAACTGGTTGATCGTCATCAAAATTTTGTCTTTAGTATTGCCCTTCAAATTGTGAAGCAACGGGAGGAGGCTGAAGAGGTAGCGCAGGACAGTTTTATAAAGGCTTTTGAGTCGTTGTCAAGCTTCAGGGGGGATTCAAAGTTTTCTACCTGGATCTACAGGATTGTATATCATAAAAGCCTGGACCGGATAAAAAAAAATAAAAGAGAGCAAAGCTTTCAGTTTGTTGAAGAATTCCCTGCCGATGAGATTGACGGCCTGGAAAATGGACTAGACATCATGATGGAGCAGGAAAGGAAGGAGATAATTAGCCGTTGTATTGCAAGCCTTGACGGTAAAGATGCAGCACTCATTGAATTCTATTATTATGAGGGCCTAAGCATTAAGGAAATAGCGGAAATTACCAGCCTTAGCCCCGATAATATTAAAATAAGATTATATCGAAGCAGGAAACAGTTGTTGAGCTTACTTAAATCTTACTTCAAACCTATAACAGATAATAAGAATGGAAAAGGATTTTAACCGGGAAGAAGAATTCCTCATTGAACTGCTGAAAGAAAAGCTAAGCGAAAAACCTTCAGTTGATTTCAGGAATTCAGTAATGATGCGTATCGAAGCTAATAAAGCATCGATAAAACCGTATAGTCCACTAATTTCAAAAACGGTTTGGTATTTACTTGCAATTGCTATTGTCTTAGCAGTTGGAGGGCTGTATTATCAGTCTTCAGGAATGAACAGTAGTTTTTCCGACACATTTGAATTTGTAAACTCAGAACTCCTTAATATAAGTTTTCCGAAAATTTATTTATCCAAAACAATGCAATATGCGGTTGCTTTTGTAGGATTGTTCCTTTTACAGATTCCCTTTCTTAAGAAGATCATGGACCGGCAGTATAACTCCTATGGGGGTGCCGATAGGTCAGAAAATATATTTTGAAATATATTATGATGTATATTGAAAATGAATGGAATAAGCAAAATCCGGAAATCTTATAGATGTTTTTTTTTAGGAAAAAATACTCATTAGGTAGGCCTAATACTATTCACATACCAATTTTTAATCCCACAAATCTTCCTTTAACTTCAGTCCTGTATACTATGCGGCTAATTTATTCCAAATAATTTCCATTGTAGAAAAATGAATATAAATGATGCCTCTGCCTGCTTTCCAATGATAAATCAGAGAAAAATTGACCCGAAAATAGTGTGGTTTAAAACAATTCTGTAACCTTTTTACATTTTACACCGTCATAGGGTTAGTATTCACTATCACATTTAATTAACTAATGAAAAAATATTATTTATTGCTTATTTCCAGGTTTTCTCTTTTCGGAATTTTTTTATTTATCATCACGGCAACATCATGCAAGAGCAAGGATTTACAAAATTCACACACTAATAATTTTATTAAAACACATCCGCAATTCTCTCAGGATTTTGAGGAACAGGTAAAAAGAATATTTAATGAAAAAAAATTACAAGGAGATTTTATTTTTGCCGTTGTAGACGAAAACGGCATTGTTTATTCCTATGCTCTTAACAATGATATATTAAAGGGAAACCCATCTTCCTTAAATAATAATTCACCAATATACATTGCCTCCCATACCAAATCCTTTACCGGCACATTGGCAAAAATACTGGAAGATAAAGGCACATTAGATTTGAATAAATCCCTTAAGAGCTATCTACCCGAGCTGGATTTCCAGAATAATATTGATACAGATAAAATTAAAATTAAAGATCTTTTAAATCATACCCATGGCGTGTTTAGCACCACTATGACCTGGAAGACTGCGTTCCTGGGGTATGGTGGTAAAAATTCAGAACTCGTGGAGGATTTAAACAATGATTTTTTACACGATCCTTCAGGAAACTTTAGATATTCAAATGTTGGTCCTATCATAACGGGAGTAGTACTGGAAAATATAACCGGCAATTCCTGGAAAGAGGAAATGAAGAACCATATTTTTCAACCACTACAAATGTTGAATACCACAGCACAGGTGAGTGACCTGGATTATAAGAAAATTCTGCCTTCTGTTACTGTTTCAAAGGAGCAGGGTATTATTGAAACCGGGTTTTATAAAAACGATATAACAATGCATGCCTCTGGCGGAATAATCTCAACAATAAATGATCTTTCCAAGTGGCTAAGTGCAAACATCAGGCAGGATTCCAGATTATTGTCCAAAGATTCCTGGAATGATCTGCATACCTCCACTACCCCACAAACAAAAGAGTACTTCACTTATGAACGAACAGGATATTCCCTGGGTTGGGATATTGCAAAATATCAGGGTGAAACCATCCTTACCCGTTTTGGGGGGCTGGCAGGAATTAGTTTTCACATTTCTTTTATTCCCGAGAAAAAAATAGGGATAATTGCCTTTTCAAGTGACAATAGAGCTTATGTTTTACCGCATTTAATGGCAAATTATGCCTATAACAAGCTTAGCCAAAACCCGGCCGATAGTATTTTTCATAAGGAAAAGATTAACTTTGAAAATGCTTTTAAAAGTGAAGATGAGATCGTATATCCTAATAAACTTCAGCTACTTGAAAAAACTTTGTCAAATAATTCTATAGTGGGCAATTACCAGAACACAGCACAATGGCCTTCCATCAAAATTGAACAAAAGGACAATCATTATATTTTTAATTGGGGAGTGCTACATGGAATGGTTTATAAAACTGAAGATGGCAATTACACCAGCAATTTAGGTGTGTTCAACAGGGATTTCGAAATTAAAAAGGATACCCTTAAAACCGGTTCCCTTATTTATGTTAAAGAGTGAAAATAATATAAGACTATTTAATTTATTATAGCAAAACAGTTTAATTAATAAAGAGAATTATCTTATAAACCTTAAATGAAAATAGAATGAAAATAATGGTAATAGGTTAATTTATTTCACCCTGAATCATTCTAAAAATTCCGATCCCTTTATTCCGCACTTTAAAAATGTGGAGTGGAAACGCACAAAAAAATTTTAGAATTTTATTTAATTAATAAGGTTTAAAATACAGATCTTTGAGGGATTTTATTAAATGTTTATGGAAAAAATTAAGCAAAAAAAATATCTTCAAATATTTACTATTTATTTAAGATATTTAATAGGGGGAACCTTTGTTTTTGCCAGTATCATTAAAATTGAAGGCGGTAGATTCACCACTGCAAGTGGAGAATATGCAGCTATTGATGAAGCCTGGCATTTTTTTGAAACCTTATACCGGTCTGGATTATACTGGAAGTTTCTGGGGCTGGCACAACTTGTGGCAGGCGGTCTTTTAATGACTCAAAAATTTTCAAAATTGGGTGCGGTTGTATTTTTTCCTATCATTATCAATATTTTTGTCATTACCCTTTCCTATGATTTTAATAATACCCCGGTTATTACGGGAGGGTTGCTGCTTGCAAATATTTACCTTATCATTTGGGACTGGAATACGATTAAAATCCTCCTTGGATTAAACCCCCGGCCTGAAAGTGATGAAAGATTGGAAAATCATCCAATTTGGATCTACACAGGTGTACTTTTATTCGTGTTTACTATGTTATACAGGACTTCTATAGAGGTTTATAATTCAATTTTTTGGTTTTCCTGCTGCGTTATTATAGGTGTGGCAGGATTCATTTTTTATAAATTAAAGGCTATTCCTAAAATTAATCTTCAATAAATTCTTATTTTAAAAAAATCTTCATATCGGAGTTATAATAAGATTTTGAAAATAAAGTGAATAGATCTCATCTTTGATAAATTTTAAGCATCCTTTAGGAGTATTATACTGAAAATCAAAGAAAGGAAAGTGGGGAAATACAGAAATATTAGTTAAGTAAATCTACTATACTATATCTGCTTGAATATCTGCAATATAGGATAAAAAAATTCCATCCTCCGGTTGGGAATAAATAGGTGAACGATAATATGTCTAACTGACTGGAATATTGGATGGTTTAGCCTCTCTGTACCCTTTGGGATTTACACCAAATCTTTGCACAAAACTTTTGGAAAAATGAGACAGATCATTAAATCCACATTCATATGCTATTTCCTTTATTCTCTTGTCTGTGTCTACTAATTGTTTTTTCGCTTTTTCAAGTTTATTTAATTTAATATATGTTGCAGGAGGACAATCATATATTTTTTTAAATTCTCTTTTGAAACGGGAAATGCTCATATGACAAAGTGCGGCCAATTCTTCAACAGAAATATTGAGGTACATATGGGCTTCAACAATTTGTTTAATAGTATAAGTTGAAGGTGAAAATAATGAAGATAATATGTCCTGAATTCTGCTCGCATCGTTTAATTTAAACAACAGTATAAGAATCTCCTTAAGTTTTAACTTAAGCAAATCCTCAGAAATTAAAGTGGAAGGAGCTTTAAAGTATAATAACATACCATTAATAAAATGAGTAATCAATTCCTTATTTTCTATTCTTGTAAAACTGGAAACGGGGTCAGATGCAGGTGTTTTAAACATGGATGGAAACTCATCTTTATATAATTTCTCCAATACATCAACGTGAAAATGAATGGCAAATGAATGAAAATAGTTTTCACTCATGGAAGGCAGCATGTTAGAAATATAGCTTCCACATTTCATTAAAACCGATTCCTGTGTAATTAATGAAGCCCGGTCAATTTCTGAAATAATCAGGCTTTTCCCTTCTATAATATGAAGGAAACAAGCTTCATTTTCCATGATATTATACTTGGTGATTGGTGGCTTAACAATCATCATTTCAAAAATCTTTTTGCCGTATAAATCAAGTTGTTTTCTTTCCAGTATCATTTAATGTACAGAATTAATAAATTACCTGCTAAAACTCTCCACTTTATGAATAATTCAGGGACAGGCCTGATTAATATATTTTAAATAAAAAATTTTAAGCCATTAGATTTTATCTCTTGATCTTTTGAGTATAAAAAATGGACCTTTTACACAATTTTTTAGAATTTCCAGGCCATATATTTACGATTAATATTTTTAAATTATATTCCTCATTCTATATTTCCGGTGGAATTAAATTTCTATAAAATTAAAATCTATAACCACTATATATGCAGGGATGATGGTTAACTTTTAAAGTCATCATTAAAGAAATAATTGTCATTTTAATTAACTTAAGTTAATTTATAAAACCCTGGATTGTTTTTAATTAGCAGCTTCGATTTAAAAGTTAATGTTTTTTTTAAGCTCCGGAATTTCTATTGTAAATGTAAAAATATTTCTGAATGAAATTGTTCTCTTTTAAGTTATCAATATAAATAAAAACCAAATCATCAGTATCTATGATAACTAAATTATTTTTAACCTTCGGAATTCTAATTTATGCAGTAGGTGTTCCAATTCTGGAAATTAATGACACCCATGTTTTCAATCCTGACTGGACTCCTCACGCCCGTATCCATGAAGTGTGGCAATTATTTACCAATAGCGGCATAGGCCTGCTGTGTATATGGTTGGTTTGGTTCAGGAATAAATTGGTTTTCCCCTCTATTCTGGGTTTACTTATTACAGGTGGTTTTCTTGTAGCCTTTATTTTGCAGGATTTTTACGGTGGCTCCATGAAGTATGAGGATGGGTCAGAGAAAACATTGCTTGGAATAAATATAGGTATCCTGGGGTTTGGCCTGGTATTCCTGATTTTTCTTTTTATTCTGTTAAATGAAATAACATCAGATACTGAATCACAATAAAAGTAAATTATTGATTTATTCTTAACACCTTTAAGTTTGGAATTTGATTATAGGTTGGCTCGTGGCAAAAAAAAAGAATTGAATCCAGGCTTTTTTTAGCCCAATACGGTTGGAATGATTTTTTCAAATTTCAGTTTATCATTTGAAATAGGAATTACGGGATGCATTTTATTTGTGAAATAGATTAGAGAAGATGAAGCCTTAAAAATAAATATTAATCCCTATAATTGTCAGGATTAATTCAGATACAAAGGGCTGAGATGATATTATTATACCTCCTGGTATCTTTTCATTTCATAAATCATAGATTTTTCAACTCCCTTCCATTCTTTGTCTGTTATTGAAAAAACTACAATATCCTCGCAACAACCATCAGAATTTAACCTGTAATTTCTCAATACTCCATCTTGTTTAGCACCAAGTCGTGCAATGGCCGCCCTGGAGGGTAAATTGTGCCAGCTTGTTTTAAATTCAACGGCAATGCACTTTAATTCTTCAAATGCGTATTTCAATAATAAGTATTTACATTCTGTATTAACTCCCGTACGTTGGGATGATTTTGAATACCAGGTAAACCCAATTTCTAACCTTCTATTCTCTGGTATGGCATTGCAATACCTGGTTGAACCAATTATTTTTTTCGTATTTTTTTCTTTAATAACAAAAGTAAATCCTTTTCCTTCCAGCTTTTGTTCTAATGCCTTATCTATATACTTATCAATAGTCATATTCGATGGAACCGAAGTAAACCATAATTCCCACAATTTTCCATCTGAAGCTGCTTCCAGGAGACCTTCCTTATGAGTTTTTTTTAAAGGGACCAATTCTACTTTTTCTCCTTCTAAATTTTTAATATCCAGCCATTTTTTCATTGATTTTTTCGTTGTATTGATAACATTGTTGTTCATTAATTTTTTTCAAAAGTCATCTGTGAATGAGAACCGGAGTACAGAAATACAAAGTTTACCACCGGAATTATTACTTTCAGTTACCTCCAAAATCCTTTACATTTTTATATAACGCTTTTTTCTCATTGGGTTTTTCTAATTTTAATATGTTTAACCTTCTGGAAATGTTCTGTTAATTTTTAAACATTGAAAATAAAGAGGTTCAATTTTAAATTGTGTTCTGGGATTTGGCATAAAATATCAGTTACAAAATTAAACTAATTCATCAATTCTATTACCTGTCAGATTATGAATGTTTTTCGTGATTTTTTCTATATTCCAATCCCACCATTTAAGTTCCAAAAGTTTTTCAATAGTTTCATCTGAAAATCTTTTTCTAATAGTGATCGCCGGGTTTCCTCCTACAATTGAATATGGCAAAACATCCTTAACTACAGTAGAATTTGTGGCAATTATGGCTCCGTCCCCTATGTTTACCCCTGCCATTATGGTTGCATTGTAACCAATCCAAACATCATTGCCAATAGTATTGTCTCCTTTTTTTGGATAAGTCTTCCCATCCATGGCCTTCTCCCAGCCATTTTCAAAAATGGCAAAAGGATAGGTAGTCAACGAATCGGTCAAATGATTTGCTCCATTCATTATAAACTTCACATCAGAGGCGATCATACAAAATTTTCCAATCCTCAATTTATCTCCAATAAAATCAAAGTGATATTTTACATTCTTCTCGAAATTTTCAGGATCCTCAAAATCATCGTAATACGTATAATCACCAACAATTATATTGGGATTCCTGATAATATTTTTTAAAAAACAGAGTCTTTTATAACTTGCTAAGGGGAAAATTCCCTCTTTATCTGGTCCGGTCATTTGTATTCTAATTTTAATTTGTTATTAAATAATTTATTATTTGCGTTAAAGCCTATGTAGCATATTCTTTCCATTGAAATCTTTCATCTAAAGCATATCTTATTTCAAATTTTTATTATTTGCGGTCAGTATCCAAAAAATAAATTCCAATATTCCTCAATAAGCATTTTTAGCTGCTCTAATCCCGAATGTTAGTATGCAAATTACTCCTTGTATTTCAAGGTTAATTAAGATAATCATTCACATATAATAAATCATACTCGGGGGAAGCTTCAAAGAAAACATTGAGTAAATTCATATGACCTGCACCATAAATCACCAAAACCCTGTCCTGAGGTGTAGCATTTATACGCTGTATATTCCTAAAAATACGCAGATTTCTGTTGAACCACCATCCTGTAGTAAAGTCTACACCAAATTGGTGGTTTTCAGGAATTTCATATTTAAAAATTCCTGTTAAGTAACTACCCAGGCTTTCTCTTAGGTCATCCCTGTCATTATATTGTTTTAGTGCAGCCAAAATTCCTTTTGTTTTATATAATGGCTTATCGTTTTGTGACTTTGTTAAAAGACTATCAGGATTATGGTAGAAAAAATCTAAAAATTTTTGTCGGGGTATTGAATCTTTATCTGCAAATAATTGCTTCACATCTTGATAATCTTCTCCCCAGGCATCTGTACAATAAAGTGTTTTCAAGCCTAATCGTTTTGCCAGCCTAAAACCAATTTGCTGTTCTTCACTTCTGGAAAGAGTATGAATACCTTGAAGATATGAATTGTAAAGTGAATCAAATCTTTTTTGTAATTCAGGTCTTCTCTCAATAACAATTTTTGTGGGTTTGAATTTTTCAAGTTTGCTTACAATTAATTCAATCTCTTTTTGGTATTGTGGATCCAATACATCTATTTGATCATCCTCTGTAACTTTTTTTACATCCAGATTAGGAAAGTTAAAGTGAAAGGATCCCAGGGTTAGGACTTGAGTCTTTTTAATTTCATTTGGACTTTCCTCATTATATGTATTTTGGTCATTAAATCCTGTGTTCATTTTACAGGAATTGGATGCTATTATAATGGACAGCAAAAGTAAAATTTTTTTCATCTTTTTTTATGTTTAATGTAAAGACCTCTCAATTATCAGCTTGTTACATTAAAATTGAGCTAAGCTGTAATCACTGTAGATTCATTTTAGAATGACCTAACTACTGCAGCATTCCATTCCCTGATGTATCCATAGATATTAAGGGTCTCTTTCACTTTTCGGAATCGTAAAATAGCCAATTCCCAATACAGAAAATTAATCTACAATAGAAGATTGCCATTATAAAAACTCCCATGATACTATACTTGTTTTCATGAGTAAATCTGGCATAACAATAGGTGAATTCTTTAAAAATTCCTAAATTAGAGTACAACTCAACCTTATATAACCAGTACTTTTTCATTTCTTAACCAGCTTAATTTATCCCGAATAGGAAAGGAAAAAGCAAAAAACCTCTGAGTGATGATAAAGCTCCTTTATAAAAGAATTTTGAAACCTATCCTGTTTAAATTTGATCCCGAGCTGATACATGATGTATTTATTGATGTAGGGGAAATGCTTGGCAAAACAAATGTGGGAAGAAGACTGATTTCATCCATGTATCGATATAAAGGCCCCGATATTTCAACCACCGTAGATGGAATTACCTACCGCTATCCGGTAGTGCTGGCGGCCGGTTTTGATTATAATGGCCGTATTTCTGCTATTCTGGACTGCTTGTCTTTTGGGGGAGATGAAATAGGTTCAGTCACCGCAAGGCCGTGTGAGGGAAATCCCAAACCAAGATTGAAGCGCATGATAAGGTCCCAATCCCTTGTGGTTTACAAAGGTTTGAAAAATGAAGGGGCCGATAAAATTATAAACCGACTGCAAAATTTGAAAACCCGGGAAGGATTTATAAGGGGAATAAGCATTGCCAAAACCAATGATGCAAAAAATGCGGATCCCGCCTCCGGAATAGAAGATTACTTCTATACATTTAAAAGGATGAATGAAGAGAATGTGGGAGATTTTTATACTATAAATATTTCATGCCCCAATGTACATGGAGGAGAAAATTTCGCAGAACCTGCAAGGCTCGAAGCTCTCATGCAAAAGCTCTTTACTATAAATACTTCAAAACCGGTTTATGCCAAAATGCCTGTTAATACATCCTGGGAAGACTTCAATGATCTGCTTAGGGTACTGGATAAATTTCCTGTTAGTGGAGTGGTCATAGGAAACCTGAACAAAAATTATGAGGCCGCCAAATACCGGGATGAAGCCCCCACAGCATACCGCGGCGGACTTAGCGGCCAGCCCTGTTTTGAATTATCCAATGATCTTATACGTAAAACCAGGGATAACTGGGGAAACCGATTCACCATCATTGGCTGTGGTGGAATTTTATCTGCAGATGATGCCATGAAAAAACTGGATTGTGGCGCAGACCTTTTACAACTCATCACCGGGATGATATTTGAAGGCCCCCATCTTATGAAAGAAATTTGTGAAGCCTATCATGAGCGGCGTAAAAGTTTGAAAAAGAGGAATCAGCAATCAGCAATCAGCTTTCAGCTTTCAGCTTTCAGCGATCAGCGATCAGCGTTTAGGGTTTAGCGTTCAGCGTTTAGGGTTGAGTTTTTGTATGTTGAGTTGGGTTGAATTTGGAATCTGAAACCTGAAACCTGGAATCTTGAATCTTGAACCTTGAATATTAACCCCTGATCCTGAAATAAATCGCCAGATCATTGAGGGTTGGGTTTTCATTACATGACATTTGTCATAATTTATAAATTACTAATTATTTACATTTAACAGGCAAGCTAAAAAGCTGGAAAGGATATATAAAAATCCTGTTTTAGTTATTTTAATAACCTATTAAATTATAAGACATGAAAAGAGTTGAAAACAAGGTGGTAATTGTTACCGGTGGTGCTTTAGGTATTGGTCGTGAAACCTGTATTTTGTTGGCAAAGGAAAATGCAAAAGTTGCAGTGACAGATATTCTTGATGAAGAAGGGGAAAAACTGGTTGAAGAGATTACACAATCGGGGGGAATAGCAAAGTATTGGCACCTGGATGTTTCCAATGAAAAAGAAGTAAAGAAAGTATATGATGAAGTGGTTAAAGAATTCGGCAAACTGGATTCAACCGTGAATAATGCGGGAATAGCCGGGGTAAATAAACCCACTCATGAATTGAAAGAAGAAGAGTGGGATGATGTTATGAATGTGAATGTAAAAGGAGTATTCTTTTGCACCAAACATGCGATTCCTCATATGCAGAATACGGGCGGAGGAAGTATCGTCAACCTTTCATCCATATACGGGATAATTGGCGCCGGTGATATTCCGCACTATCATGCTTCAAAAGGAGCTGTAAGATTAATGTCCAAAAATGATGCTTTGATATATGCAAAAGATAAAATAAGAGTTAATTCTGTACATCCCGGGTTCATCTGGACACCTTTGGTTGAAGATTTTGGCAAAGATGTCCCCAATTTCAGGGAAAATCTTGATAGCCTTCACCCAATAGGACATGTAGGCGAATCACTTGATATTGCTTATGGCATACTTTACCTTGTTTCTGATGAATCAAAATTTGTAACGGGTAGTGAGTTGGTTATTGACGGGGGTTATACTTGTAAATAGTGTTTTCAGCGGGTTGCATGTAAGGTTTAATGTTCAGGGTTCAGGGTTTAGCGTTTAGCGTTTAGCGTTCAGTGTTTAGCGTTTAGCGTTTAGCGTTCAGGGTTTAGCGTTTAGCGTTTAGCGTTTAGCGTTTAGCGTTTAGGGTTTAGGGTTTAGGGTTTAGGGTTTAGGGTTTAGGGTTTAGGGTTTAATATTCCGGGTTAATCTCCAGGTGTTTGTACTCGAATTCAGGATATTTGTCACCCCCGGCGGAACGATCTCTGCATCCTGATGGACAAAAATAACTTTTAAATTTTTCCGCCTCTGTTTAATTAATATTGTATGAATTTAACCGGTGTTCCAACATTTCGAAAATAGGGCTTCTGGCAATTGATTGATCAGTTAGCTTTTCTAAAAATAGGAATAAAACAGGGTTCAGGTGCTATAGGTTCAAATAATCCAACAACAGAAATGGCCAAAAGAATTTGAGAAGGTAAAACTTAATATTATTTTTTCAGGACGATCAATCTCTCTTCAACAAACCATTCCCTAAATCCAAACTCTTTGCAGATGTAATCAAAAGTTTCCCTGCGATAAATAAATACGTGAGTTGGATCTTTTCTATAATACCAGGTTTTGAAATCTTTACTATCATCATAGAGCAGGGTCATTATTACAAGCGAACCATTATAGTTCAAAAGCTGCTGAAGTTTATTGAATTCCCTGCGTGGATTATAAAAGTGTTCAACCACTTCACATGCCGCGATATAATCATAGGTCTTTTCAAGGTTTTCAGGATGATTGGCAAAATAAGGATCATATTGTGCTACCCGGTACCCTGAATCCTGAAGCATCTTTGTGATTACCGGACCGGTACCACAGCCAAAATCCAGACCTTCATCATCGACCGAATAACGAACCAATATATAATTGAATATCGGGGATGTAAAATTCTGATACCGGGGGTCATTAACATCATTGTTATGGGTTAGGTATCTCATTTTTTCATCTTCCGCATTGGGGTATAAGGAAATATCTTTTACTAAAGCCCGGCACACTGAACAATCAAAATAATCCTCGTCAATTTTCTGTATGAGGGGGGACAGGCAAAGGGTGCAAAGCATAAATTATTAATTAAATTAATGGGGATCCATATTTTAAAAGAGAATATGCAATAATAAACTTTTGTTAATCACATTAAACTACATGTTAATCATCTTGGATGCCACAGGTATAATAAGTAATTTAAAGATAATTGATTGTTTAACCAAAAATTAGAAAATTATGAGTATTGTAAAAGTAATTGAAGTAATTGCCTCTTCTGAAAAAAGTTTTGACGATGCAACCAGAATTGCATTGAAAGAAGCGGCGAAAAGTGTTAAGAATATAAAATCGGTTTACGTCAAGGAAATGAATGCAAAGGTGGAAAATAATGAAATTATTTCCTTTGGTATTAATGCCAAGATATCCTTTGTAGTTGGTGAAGGTAATATGTAAAAGAATTAAACTCTAACCCTATAATAATGATGCGCCTTTCGGGGTGCATTTTTTATGGGTTGGAATTAACAATTATAATCTTCTCAAAATATAACGTCATGCTGAACTTGATTCAGCATCTGGCGCGATTGTAACATCCCATCATGTTATACCCTGAATTAAATTCACGGTGACGCTTTTATATAACGTCATGCTGAACTTGATTCAGCATCTAGCGCGATTGTAACTTCAATCATATTATACCCCCAGAATTAAATTCAGAGTGACGATTGATTTTCCGTCATGCTGAACTTGATTCAGCATCTAGCGCGATTGTAACTTCAATCATATTATACCCCCAGAATTAAATTCAGAGTGACGATTGATTTTCCGTCATGCTGAACTTGATTCAGCATCTTGTGTGATTGTCACTTCAAACATATATACCCCAGAATTAAATTCAGGGTGACGATTTTATATAACGTCATGCTGAACTTGA
The DNA here is from genome assembly GCA_041743165.1 of Gillisia sp. Classification (GTDB taxonomy): domain Bacteria; phylum Bacteroidota; class Bacteroidia; order Flavobacteriales; family Flavobacteriaceae; genus Gillisia. The sequence goes on from JBGTNH010000044.1 coordinate 52,137, forward strand.
TTCAGAATCTGGCGTGATTGTCACTTCAAACATTCAGAGTGACGTAACCAGGAGGATTGCCTAAATTCTTCAAATAATCTAGGTAGTCTATTTATAAAATTCTACTTTTGAAAATAATCTCAAGCCCCATGAAGATTTACTTACTACCACTACTGCTCCTGTTTTTACTAAACCTTTCTGCGCAGGAAATTACTGAAACCAATACCGATATCATTTTTCAGCATGCAAATCAGGCATACCAGTCTTCAGATTTCCAAAGATCTTTACAACTTACCACCCGTGGCCTGGAACTAGCACCGGATTATCATGATATCAGGATTCTTCGAATAAGGAATTTGTGGGCCCTTGAGGATTTGCCTGCAGCAGACAAAGACCTGGAAATTTTACTGGAAAAAGTGCCCCATTATGAAGGGGTGAAAATATTGGCACTTCAAAGGATCAACGCCTTTCAGGACAAAGACAAGGCTCTTGAATATCTGAACCGGGTTGAAAAAAATTATCCTGATGACATTTCCTTTATGGTTTTAAGGTCACAACTTTATCTCGACACTAAACAACATAAGGAAGCGGGGACACTTGCCAGAAAACTAATCAGGGCAAATAATCTATCTTCAGGAGACAGGTATATCCTTCAAAACATTCTCCGGCAGACTGTGACTGATGAAGTTGGCATCAATTATCAATACATAGGATTCAGCGAAGTTTACAACAGAAATGACCCCTGGCATAGCATAAGCGGGGAATATCAGCATACCTTTGGGCGAACTGCCACTATTGCCAGAATAACATATTCAGACCGCGGGTTCAGGGACGGGACTTTATATGAACTGGAAGCGTACCCGGTTTTTAGCGACCGATTTTATTCCTTTATTAATTTCGGGCTTTCAAACGGTGAATTGTTTCCAGACCTGCGGGGAAGTCTTTCTGTATTCTACAATTTTGCGAAAGTTTTTGAGGGAGAATTGGGAGGCCGTGTACAAAAATTTAATGAGGATAGTTTTTATACCGGGATTTTAGGCCTGACCCTCTATCATCAAAAGTTTTATTTCAATTTAAGGACTTTTCTTGGTCCTGAAATAAACAAGCAGTTTGTGCAAAACTACCAGGGAAATGTAAGATATTATTTTAATGGAATAGATAATTATATTTTCTTAAGACTAGGTAACGGTATTTCTCCAGATGAGCGGGTACTATCTACTCAGGCTTTGGAGAATCCTCTTCTGGAAGCTTTTTACGGAAATTTGGGAATCCATTTTAGTGCCGGTATTCACCATCTTTTCCAAGTAAGCGTAGGTGTGGTTTCTGAAGATTTATCGAATAACCGTAACGGCACCCAGGGAATTGGCTTTGTGGGTTACAGGTACCGGTTTTAAGACGAGGTATTAAATCCCTTCCTGGTCATAGCGCCCCACCCTGTATTAAGATTGAATAATTTTTTATAGTATCCTTTCATTTGTCCAAATAGTAATACGGGGTGATAAAGAAAAGGTTCCAGATATGCTGCCAGAAGTAATTCTATGATCTGGGATGGTGTGGTATAATGCCTGAAATTCTTGATATACATAAAAATTGAAATAGTTGAAAAGATACAACCAATGAGATAGATCGCCAGGAATAAAAGGATTGCTGTATTGATTCCTATCAATCCCCAGTACCAGAAGAAAAGAAAGAAGATAATACCCAAAAATTCTACTATGGGAGCACCAAATTCAAAAATACACCAATAGGGAAAAAAGAAAATTCCCATATTCCGGTATTTTGGATTAAAAAAAAGATTTCTGTGCAGCATAAGGGTTTCCCAGAGTCCTCTCGCCCATCTTTCCCTCTGTTTGACGAGGATATTTACATCTGTGGGAGCTTCTGTCCAACATAAGGTTTCGGGGATATATACGATCTTATATGGTTTTTTTAGATTCTCCATATGCATGCGAAGCCTGAAACAGAGTTCGAGGTCCTCTCCAACTGTGGTGTGATTGAATCCTCCCACCTCTATCATTCGGGTGCGGGGATACATACCAAATGCACCTGAAACCAGCATTAAACCATTGACTTCTCCCCAACCCATCCTTCCTATTAAAAAATTCCTGATGTACTCCACAACCTGTATGGTGGGTATAAGTTTATTAGGTAAACGCAGCTCTTTTAAAACACCGTTACTTATTACAGAATCATTAGCAATCCCAATTGCAGCACCACAGGCTACAATTTCCTCACGGCCTTCTTCCAGGTAAGGCCTCACCATTTTTATAAGGGCGTCCTGTTCAATGATACAATCTGCATCTGTACAAAGAACCAGTTCGGTATGAGCAAAGTTGATCCCGGCATTTAAGGCATCTGCCTTTCCACCGTTGTTTTTATCTATAACCGTAAGTTGCCTGTATTGTGGTTTTCGGCTTCGGTAGATCTTGTTAACAGATTTGGTAGGGATGGGTTGAAGAATAAAAGTGGCATCCTGAGGTTCCAGATCAAATTTATCTATCAATAATTCCATGGAATTATCCTTACTGCCATCATTCACAATGATAAGTTCATAAAAGGGATACTGTATAGCCAGAAGTGAACGCACATTTTCTACAATTGTAAGACCTTCATTATAGGCCGGAGCTATTAGGGTTACAGAAGGTATATCTGTTGCAGATACAATATCCTTTACCTGCAGGAATTGAGCGCGTCTTTTATTTCTCTTCACGGCCCTGTCAGACAGGATAATTCCGCTGAAATAAATAGCCATGAGAGTGACCCCATAAATAAAAAAGAAGAAATTGACTATCCAGAAAAATATCCTATCCCAGCCCACTTCCATAATTAAGCGGGTTGGGGTTTTACGGCATATTGTTGATAATAGAATTCTTCCACTTCTTCAAGGCATTCATGACTCCAGAGGATTTCGGCAGCACACAATTTGAGAATATCATTTCCTGTATAAAGGAGAAGCTTAAAAAAAGCAATATCTACCTGGCCAGAAATATGGTTTATATATTTTAGCAATTGAACCTGTTGTTCAACATTTCCAACATTCATAAATTTGGATTTAAGTTTAACAAGTTGCTTCTGGGAAAGTTTGAAGGAAGATATACAGTAAATTGCTGCTTCCCGGGTATCAAAATTGGGAGAATCCAGATGTTTAATTATAAAATCTATCTCTTCATGGAGTTCAAACTTCCTTATAATGCGCATGATAAATTCTGTTGCATACGGTTTCTCACTGTTATATGCTTTTTTCAGGTACTTTATATTGGCAATAGGATACAGGTCATGCAGTTTTTCTACAACTTTGATCTGCTGCCACAAAGACATTTCCCTTTTTAAGTACGGAATAAACCGGAAGCTTTCCCATCCAAGGAATACAACCATCGCAATTTGTGCCTCCCGCCTTACATAAATATTTTCATGATTTATTTCCCTCATTACCTCTTTTAAATATTGGTTTTGGTCCATCTCATAGATCTCTCTTAATCCCCGGGCCTTTACATGCCATTTTTTACTTCGCAGTTTTTTTTGTGAAGCACGGTATGGAGGTATTTGCCCATACAGTAATTCAAGTTTATCATAATTTTTTCCAAGAAGACTTCTTTGAGTACGTATCATAAGATCTATGAGATACTGGACATTTCCAGGTTTACCCGGAATTATTCCCAGTTTTCTAAAAGAACGGTTTGCCCGTACAAGATCAAAAGGCTCCCCCGGGAGGGGATAGAGATACCGGGATGTTATTTCGGCAAAAGCAGTTTCAATCTTATTGAGATGGTGTTTACGTCTACTGCGGTAAAGAAGGCTCACTCCAATAGTAAACCAGGTTCCAAACAGTGTTAGGAACAAAAGTTTAATAATAAAGATGAGTATCTCAACAAACATATCAGGCTATTAATTTTTGAATTCTGTCCAGGTCAAATGGTACCGCAAAAAACCCTTCAACCTTATTGGTGTTCAGGATTTCATTTTTGATTCTATCCTGACCCATGTTTGTTACTATGATCAAAGATTTATGAGCTATGATCTCCTGGATCTGAAAAACAAAATCCAGAGGTGCTATCCCGTCAAATAATATTTCCGAAATTATGATATCAAAATCTTCCGCCTGATCTTCAATATTGAGATCGGATATTGTTCTTATGGCTTTGCAGTTATATGAGTTTAACAACATAAGCCTTTCCATTATCCTAAGGATGATAATATCTTCCTGAATGATAAGCGCTTTTTTCATATAGGGGGGTCTTGAAAGGCTAATCTAACTCAAATTTAGATACTTATCGATGAAATGCAAATATTTTGAGGCAAAAAACTTAAAATACAGTTAAAAATTATATTTTTTGTAGGGTAAATCTTATGCGCAAATAACTTTTTAGGAATTTTGCGGAGTGATAAGTCTGGGATGGTCGATTACTCTGTAGGGAGGATCGACTAAAATTCGCCAATCCGGCCAACCCCGGCTGGATGGTTTTTTATTGACTGTAGCCAGGTTTTTTGTTCCTTCCTGCCTGGGAAGTTAACTTGAAGAGAAACAGAATTAATTGCGCCTCACCAAGCTTTTGCTTGGGGGGCTTTTTTCTTTAACACTGGCTCTGGAAGGAAGTTTTTGAGAAGTTTAAGATTACCTCCTTACGGGAGGGGTAATCCTGAGAGGAGTGACTAACGTTCGCCCTACACCAAGCTATCACTTTGTGGGCTTTTTTTGTTTAACATTTGCCATGGAAGCTAGCCTGGGAAGTGAAAGGATTACCTCCCTTCGGTCGGTGATCCTGAAAGGGTGGTGACTAAAGTTCGCCCTTCACCAAGCTTTGGCTTGGTGGGTCTTTTTTGTTTCACCTTGCCCTGGAAGCAAGCTTCCGGCCAGGTAAAACAAAAAAGACCTGCACATCTGTGCAGGGCTTAACTTCGTCGGGGTGGCAGGGTTAATTTGACACTCCCGTAATACCAGTAAATTCAGTAATTTTCTTTGTTTTCTTTTCTCCAGGTAACCGAGTAGGTAAATTTTGGAATGATAAAATTTCTTCCTAAAACTACACTATTTATTTGTATTATCTCCTTTTGAGTAAAAACCAATTTGTCTTTTTAATTTCCTCCTTACTAGAAAACTTTCATTTTTCAAGGTAAAACCGTAAATAAAGTACGGTTTACCATAATTGGAAATTGAAATTTAAAAAATAAATTTCAGGATTCTAAATCAATTAAATAATAAATGGAGTAATCTGTTGATTAGGTTTTTTAATATCATAGTGATTTTATATATTTTTTTAATACTTTAATTTAAAATTATGCAAATATGAAAACTGCAATAGCCTTTCTCTTGTTATTATTAATAAGTCTTAGTTCCTGTTCGAAGCAGGACGACTGCGAAAACCCTGTAGATTGTTTGCCGCCTGCTACTCAAGTAGGTGCTAATACCGCTGGCTGTTTGGTAAATGGGAGAGTTTTGCTACCCAGTGGTAGAAGCTTGGGAAGTGGCTCTGTGCTTCACTCTCAATACAATTACTTTCAAAACGAATATTTATTTTCTATTACTATCAGGGATAGGGATAATAATGATTTAGTGCAAGTTCGTTCTGGAAATATTAAACTTGCTGAAGGTGAAAAATATACGTTAATAGAGAAATCTGACAGCAATTTTTCAGGAGTCTATATTATAGGTGGAGCCGGAAGCGGAATAGGTTATCTTACTACCCAACAGGAAATTGGCGAATTTGAAATTATAAAATTAGATGAATCAAAGAATATAATTAGCGGAACCTTCTGGTTTGATGCCATTAATATTGATGGTGAAATTGTTCAAATAAGGGAAGGTCGATTTGATGTACGCTACTACTAACCAGCTTTTAAACAAATACTAACTCCCAAAACTTATGAAAACAACATTACTTTACCTGTTGTTACTGGTTTCTCTATGCCTTTCTGCCCAACAAAGCACCAATACCAGCTTTGGCACCCAAATGTCCACCACCTTTGCTAACCTTGACAAAACACGGGTGCCTTACGGCATGCTTAGTGATTTCTCTATGGAATTTACCGCTCTCCCGGCTTTCCAGGGAACTTTAAACGATAGTTCGTATGTACACCCTGGAACCCTAAAACAACTGTACAAAACCTTATTGTTCTCCAGGGTGACAACAAGTACGCAAGGATTTGTGCCCTATACCAATTTTGAAAACAACTGGGAAAATGCTCGTAAAAAGAAAACCATCGTGTTGAGTGGTTTGTTTTATAGATATTCCAAATTTCTGGACAATGCTTATCCTGACAAAATTACCATTTCCAACAATCTTATATATGATAAATATGTAAATGGCATATGGCAAAACCCTTACGAGGCGCAAAAAGCTTTTGCCATTTCCCCTTCCACCATCAATTATAAAAGCCTTGATATGCTGGTAAAATTTCCTGCCAATTTATGGTATTCCAATGTAGGGAGTCAGGTACAATCCATACAAATCAACTTTAACGATGGCAGCGGGTACCAAACCTTGAACCCAGGGCAGGAAAAATTTATCCAATACAGTACTGCGGGTATAAAAACCTGGGTTTACAAACTCAGCCTGAGCACAGGGGAGGTTTTATACAGCCACTCCAAAATTCATGTGGAGACGGGGATAAGCTCAAGGCTATATGGTTCCAAAACTTCACATATTGGAGACGGTATAGGGGTGGACACCTTAAATATCACCGCAATTGACCCTTATTTGGGAAAATTTGGCAATGCCACCGTTTTGGTGAATTATGGCAATACAGTGGGTCAAATAAGAAAACCTTTAATCGTGGTCGAAGGTTTGGATATGGGTGCTGTTACCTCACCAGAGGAGCCTTTTGGGAATTCAGATATTGAGGATTTTGAAAATACTGTTTTGGCTTCTAGAAGTGAGGAGCTAGGCGCTATTGTTATTGCTAATGAAGGTATTCAAAACGATCATGAATACGATATCATCTATGTCAACTGGAGCAACGGGATGGATTATTTACAGAGAAATGCCTATGTTTTACAGGAAGTAATAAAGTGGGTGAACCAAGAAAAAACAAAAGTGGGTAGTACTGAGCCAAATGTGGTTCTTGGCCAAAGTATGGGCGGCGTTATCGCCAGGTACGCACTTAGGGATATGGAAAATAAGGGTCTCACGCATGATACCCGCACGTATATAAGCCATGATGCTCCCCACTTGGGCGCAAATGTTCCACTGGGTTACCAGTTCGCCGCTCGGCATGTCAGGAGCCAGTACGTTCAATCCCCATTCCAGCTTCTGGGTGGCGAAGTGATAATGCCTTTTTTTAATGATGGAGTGGGCGTTTCAGATTATCTAAAATTATTGGACCAGCCCGCGGCAAAGCAAATGCTGGTGCAGCGCGTGAATACAGAATTTACCATTGATAACAATACCCACCTGGAATGGCAAACCGAATTAAAGAATATGGGCTATCCTGAACTTACTGAGCGGAATGTCTCGATAGCCAATGGAAACCAATGTGCAATTACCCAGGGGTTTTATCCGGGAAATAACCTATTGTCTATTAATGGTTTTGTAAAAACCGGATGGCTAACTGATGTGCTAACTAATTTTACAACATTTGGCGCATATGCAAACACCAGAATATTCTTGGCTGCCACCGTTTTAACCTTAGAACCTGGATTTTTATTTGGATTATTGCCTGGGAATAGCAAATTAACAGGTGATATAAATATTAAAGCGCTTCCTGCCTATGGACAAACGGCTCAGGTTTATTCCGGCAAATTAACCTTCACTAAAAAACTTTTGTGGGTAATTAACCTCAATGTAAATCTTACATACCGTAGTTTCGATTCCCCTCCTAATACTCTTCCTTATGATTATTTTCCTGGGGGAGTGGAATCTACGGGGATTGCAAGTTCCACAGCAAATCAATCCAATGCTTTTTATGGTATTAAGGTGACCATAACCAGTGATCCTGATTTTTCTTTTATACCTACTGCCAGTGCATTGGATATTGGCAAAGGCTTTACCGCTTTGACTACCGCAGATTATTTAAAGAGATATGAACCTAGCAATGCCCCACTTTCTCCTAAAGAAACCCCATTTGATAATTTCATCACTTCTTACCAGGCAAGCCCATTTATTGTTGATAAAATTAAAGTAGATGATAATACAACAGTTAACATCACTAATTTTAATCAAGGCCATTTAGATTTTTATCTTGGAAATGGAGATTGGCTTGCAAATGAAATTAAAAACACAGTTTCAAATAATGTGGTTGATTGTACTTTCTTATGTAATTCAACTGTTATAATTGGTAATGATACATTATGTTCCTCAGGTACTTACTCCGTAAATACTTATGGAGATTCTGTAATAAATTGGTCTGTTGATAATTCCAGTGCTGTTACCTTATCTTCTACTACAGGCAATTCCATCACTCTTACAACTTCAGGGAGTACACGAGCTACGGTTACATTAACGGCAAGAATAAATTCAGCAAAATGTCAAGCGAATATAAATTTAAGTAAAACTATTAGAGTTGGCGCACCGGGGGTACCATCTTCTTTGTTCGGTCCTTCTACAGTTCTTACTGGTGCAGTAGTGAATTATCAGGGCGGGATTTCAGAAGGAGCAACCTCTTATGAGTGGAGATTGCCTTATCCGTTTACTACAGTTTCAACTTTTAATCATTTT
>JBGTNH010000045.1:0-10426 GCA_041743165.1 Gillisia sp.
AGACACAGAAGCTTCGATAACTTCTTGTCAAACTTACTCTCTGGGCTGATCGCCTACAGCTTCTTTCCTAAAAAACCTTCCTTAAACCTCGAAATTATTGATCAAAGACTATCTGCTTAAGTCGAACTCACGTTAATTTATTAGAGTGTATTTTTCTCGCTAATTTGGAAAAAAACGTCGCTAGTTTATTCCAATTTCAGGGGACCGCTTGTTCTTTTTTTGCTGCAATCCTCTCCCGTTGGTCGTCGATTGCAAAAAAAAGAACCAAAACCCGTCCGACCGGCACGGGCGGAAAAGTCCAGGCTTACGAAAGCTTTTCTCAATTTTTCACTCAGTGGCTAAATTTTAGGAACTCGCGGGAATATAAATTCTGGCGAGTTTAATTCGTTTCGCTCAAACCCGCCTGAACGGACAGGCAGCCTAAAATTCTTAACACCCCTCTCATTTCAAATTTTAAGATAAGCTTTCGTAGGCCGGGGAAATAAGTCATCACTTCCCGCTAATAAAAAAAATTATAGGGGTCTCAGGATGATGATGAATAAAGAAAAACCTTTGCACCATCATACTATCAAACCATCAAAAGCTTTCCGCTTTTTTTAACCTACAACCTACAACTTAAAACAACCGTCAACCTACAACCTACAACCGCCAACCGTCAACCGTCCACAAACCACAAACCACCAACTACCTGCTGCCAAGCTCAAACCAGCGCTCCTCCTTCACCTCAATTTCATCTGTCACCCTCTTCAACTCTATAGAAGTCTTTTCAATCTCTTCTTTGCTCAAATTTTCAAGGAATTTGTTTTGTAAAGTGACTTTTCGTTTTTCCAGATTGGCGATCTCTTTTTCGAGTTTTCCGAATTCTTTCTTCTCATTGTATGTAAGTCCGGAAGAAGTGTCGGTGTCTTTTTGTTTTTTCTCGGGGGTTTTAGTTTCCGGGGTTTTGGCGGTATTGCTTTCCTGCTCCTGGCTCTCCTCATACTCACGGAAATCTGAATAATTCCCGGGAAAGTCGAGGATCTCGGTGTTGCCTTTGAAAACAAAAAGGTGATCAACGATCTTGTCCATAAAATACCTGTCGTGGGAAACCACCACGAGACATCCGGGGAAGTCGAGCAGGAAGTTCTCCAGCACGTTCAGGGTTACGATGTCCAGATCGTTTGTAGGTTCATCCAGGATAAGAAAATTGGGGTTTTGTATAAGAACGGTACAGAGGTAAAGACGTTTTCTTTCGCCCCCACTTAATTTTTCTACAAAATCATATTGTTTTTTCCTGTCAAACAGAAAGCGTTCCAATAGCTGACCGGCAGAAATCTGCCTTCCTTTGGCCAGGGGAATGAATTCACCGAACTCCTTGATCACATCTATCACTTTTTGTCCCGGCTTAGCCTGTATCCCGCCCTGGGTGTAATAACCGAATTTTATGGTATCCCCGATGATCACTTTTCCTGAATCGGGCGGGATCTTACCGGTGAGGATATTCAGGAAGGTGGATTTCCCGGTTCCGTTCTTCCCAATGATCCCAATGCGTTCCCCTTTCAGGAAATTATATTCAAATTTATTGAGGATGGGCTTGTCTTCATAGCTTTTTGAAACCTTGTGCAGCTCCACGATCTTGCTCCCCAGGCGCTCCATATTGATCTCCAGCTGCACAGTATGGTCATTACGACGCTTTGAGGCGCGATCCTTGATCTCGTGGAAATCGTCAATTCGCGATTTGCTTTTGGTGGTCCGTGCCTTTGGCTGCCGGCGCATCCAGTCCAGTTCTTTCTTGAAAAGCTGCTTGGCTTTATCTGTATTGATCTGGTCAACCGCGATGCGGGCGTCCTTTTTATCCAGGTAATAAGAATAATTTCCTTTGTAAGTGAAAAGCTGACCTTCTTCCAGTTCCACGATCTCATTACATACCCTTTCCAGGAAATACCTGTCATGCGTCACCATGAAAATGGTGAAATTTTCTTTTCTGAAATATTCCTCCAGCCATTCGATCATATCGAGATCCAAATGGTTGGTAGGTTCATCCATGATAATAAAATCGGGCTTATGAAGCAGCATATTAGCCAGGGCGAGGCGTTTTTTTTGCCCTCCGGAAAGATCTCCCACAAGTTTGTGAAGATCTTCCAGCTGAAGTTTAAAAAGTATCTGTTTATACTGCGTCTCAAAATCCCAGGCTTGCACCCGTTCCATATCTTCAAAAGCCTTCTGGTAGGCATCTGCATCCTCGGGATTTTCCAGCGCTTTTTCATAACGGGAGATCACCCGCAGGATCTCGTTATCTCCGGCAAAAATTGTCTGCTCTACCGTCAGGCTGTGATCAAGGTCAGGTTCCTGGGCAAGGAAAGCCGTGGTGATATCTTTGCGGTACACCACGCGGCCATCATCGGGCGCATCGGTTCCGGCGAGGATGTGCAGTAGGGAAGTCTTTCCCGTACCATTCTTAGCCACAAACCCTACTTTTTGCCCTGCATTGATCCCGAAGGAAAGATTATTGAACAACTTGAGCTCTCCAAAAGATTTGCTTATATTTTCAACAGATAAATAATTCACAGAATTAAATTTTTGCAAAAATACTCAGAATTTGTTGAGATAGAGGGAGAATAGATTTATTATTTTGGTTGGTAACATAGTGTAAGTGGTCAGAGGGCGGAGGACGGAGTACCGGTTAAATTTAGACTACGAATTAAAATAAAAGCTCCCCTCCTTTTTTTAAGGAGGGGTGGCCGTAGGCCGGGGTGGTTAATTTTTAAAATTTTCCTTTATTTCCTGCAGGACAGATTGCAGATTATCAAAGACCATTTTATTTTCAAACCGCAAAACTTTAAATCCCATTTCCTCCAAAACTTTTTCTCGCCTTCTATCTTTTTCTTCTGAATAAGCATTGAGATGTACCTCGCCATCCAATTCGATGATTATCCTGTCCTTTGCACAATAGAAATCAACAATATAATTCTTAATACTATGCTGCCGTCTAAATTTCCGATTTTCAAATTTATTCTCTTTTAAAACATTCCACAAGAATGCTTCTGCCGGAGTCATATTTTTCCTTAAATCTTGCCGAAGTGCTTTTAGATATTTTTTGTTGTGGATATTATTTTTCATTATTGAGTTTGAACCCTTCCGTCTTAATCGGTTAAGGAGATAGAAGATAATAAAAACTTTTCGTGAAACCGATTAATCCACCTTCCCTTGAAAAAAGGGAAGGAGCTTTTTAAATTATATTCAAATTTGAGCAAAATTATAAGCTTCGTCATTTTAAGGAGGGCGACAGTCGTCCGGGGTGTTTAACCCTATCCCTCTCAAGATTTTCCCCAGATAAAACACGAAATATTTTATTATTACCCCACAACAACTATATTTGTTTCTATAACATAATATTAAGAACTACAAAGAGTTTAATAGTGTGAACAGGTAGGCTTGAGTATCGGGAAAGAAAAGTGCATGGAATTATCAAAGCACACATAGCCTGACCTCCGATCTCTGCCCTCCGTCCTCTGGTAATGAAACATGTTAAAAGTTGAAAATTAGAGATAAAAAAGAATTTGACTAAAGAACAAATCCCGAGTCCCGAATGAACAAAAACTACCTGCTATACATCCTGCTAATCATGTTGAGTACCTCCTGTATCTCTACTAAAAAGATCACTTATTTACAGGCAGATGAGACGGCGGTGGATAGTGTGCTCACCATTCAGAGGTTGCAGAAACCGTACAGGATACAGGTGAATGATCTGTTAAGTATCAGGGTGAAGGCGTTGGATCAGGAACTGGTGGGAATGTTTAATCCTATTGGGGAAGCAAACCCGGGAGCTACGGGTGAAGAATCTATGTATTATGATGGATTCACCGTAGACCAGCAGGGAAATATAAGGGTTCCTACCCTTGGCAAGATTAACGTCCTGGGACTCACGGTGGAGGAGGTGCAGGAAAATGTGGAAAGGGAATTGCTGGACCGGTATTTTAGGGAAGAGGCCAACATTTTTGTCACGGTGAAACTGGCGGGGATACGTTATACAACTTTAGGAGAGATTGGTACAGGAAGCCAGGTGGTGTACAAGGAACAGGTTACGATAATGGAGGCCGTGGCAAATGCCGGCGGTATTACCGAATATGGAGATATGAAAGATGTAAAGATCATAAGGCAATACCCGGGAGGCAGGGAACAGGTGCATAGCATAGATCTCACCAGTATCTCTGCCACTCAAAGTCCTTATTATTATATTCAACCCAATGATCTCATACTTGTTAATCCACTGCCTCAAAAGGCTCTTGGGTTTGGGACCACGGGATTGCAATCTTTTACAACGATATTTTCGGTTATAAGTGTTTTAACATCAGCAATTTTACTAATTACCCGATAGATGGCACATGAAGATGATCACATTAGTGATGTAGGTTCAACCTTTGATTTTAAAGGTTTTATCCTAAAAGTTATAAGTTACTGGCAACTAATCCTTATTTCTGTGGGTATAAGTCTGGCGGTGGCTTATTATAACAACGTAAGAAAATTGCCGGTTTATTCGATGGAAAATATGATCTCTATAAAAGATGATCAGAATCCATTTTTTACATCAACTACCAGCCTCACCTTTAACTGGGGTGGTACTTCAGATAAGGTAAATACAGCAATCACTATTCTTCGCTCCCGCTCCCACAATGAGGAAGTGGTAGAGCGGCTTCAGTTCTATATCACCTATCAGCAGGATGGGAAATATCAAAGGGTGAACGCTTATGGGTTTACTCCATTCAATATTCAGGCTGATACCGCGGCATTTCAGGCAGTTGGTCTTCCTATGACCATAACATTTAAAGATGAAGAAACCTTTAATTTACAGGCTTCTGTCCCGGGCACTATTAATACCATGAATTACACCACAAAGGAAAGGGCCGGTATTAGTCTCGAGCCCCAGGATTTTAGCAGGGATTTCAGGGTAGAAGAAAGGATCAATCTTCCATTTTTCAAAGGCTCGGTCCAGAGATCTGGTCAGGCACTGCAACCCGGGAAACCTTTCTATGTTACGTTTCAGAACTTTGACGGAGTAGCTGCCCGCTATAAAGGTATATCTGTAACTCCGGAATCCCAGAATTCTTCTGTTCTTAAATTAAGGCTTACCGGCGATAATAAGGCCCAGCTTGTAGATTATCTCAACGGGACTGTTGCGGTACTAAGCCAGAATATGCTTGCCCGGAAAAACCTTTTTGCCACCAAGACCATTAGGTTCATCGATTCCAGTCTTGCCGTTAAGTCTCAGGAACTGCAGCTTGTGGAAGATGAGCTTAATCTCTTCAGGAACCGTAATGCTTTCCTCGATATTTCTTCGGAAAATGCTGATCTTTCCAATAAAATTTCCACCCTGGATGTTCGGAAGGAAGACCTTAGAAGACAGATTGCTTATTACAATACTCTTGAGGATTATTTAATTACCAGGAATGACTATAGTAGTGTGCCTGCCCCTTCAGTTGCAGGAATTGCTGAAGGTAGTATTGTAAGCGGGGTTGGGCGCATTCTTGCCTTGGCTGAAGAAAGGAGCAAGTATCAGTATTCTTTAAAAGAAAATTCGCCGGTGTTTGCCGATATTGACCGGCAGATCAACTCCGTAAAGACCGTTTTGCTGGAAAATATAGCATCTACCAAAAAACTTCAGCAATCAGAACTCAATGATATTAACCGGCAGATCAATATAGCTGAAGGGGAGATAAGAAAACTTCCGCAGGAAGAACAGGACCTGCTAAAGATTCAGCGACAGTACAACATTAGTGAAAAAACTTATAATCTCTTTCTGGAAAAGCGCAGTGAAGCAGGCTTAATTAAAGCGGCAAATGTAAGTGACGTAATGGTCATAGACAGTGCCAAGGACACCGGTGGCGGGCAAATTGGACCCAATACTCAGCTTAACTACGTTATGGCCTTAATGGTGGGCGGAGTTATTCCTCTAACTTTTGTTTTCCTCCTGGTATTCCTCAATACCAACGTGCATAATGCCAACGAGATCTCACGATTATCGCCAATTCCCATTCTGGGTCTTATTGGTAAGAACAAGTCTGAAAATAACCTGGTGGTATTCACCAAGCAAAAGTCGGCCATTGCCGAAAGTTTCCGGGGACTTCGGAGTAGCCTGCAATTCATGTACAGGAAACAGGGGGTCACAGGATCCAAGACAGTTTTGATCACCTCTTCCGTTTCGGGGGAGGGTAAGACTTTCTGCGCTATGAATCTCGCTACCGTGTTTGCGCTGAGTGAAAAAAGAACTGTACTTGTAGGTCTGGATCTTAGAAAACCAAAGATCTTTGATGATTTTGATCTTGACAATGAGCTGGGAGTTGTTAATTATTTGATAGGTAATAACGGCCTCGAAGAGATCATACAGGCCAGTAAGATCCCTCACCTGGATGTGATCACTGCCGGTCCCATTCCGCCAAACCCTTCAGAATTGCTTATGACAGACCAAATGGAGGTCTTGATGAACGAACTGAAGGAAAGATACGACTACATCATCCTCGACACACCACCTATCGGGATCGTGGCAGATGCTATGAATCTGGTAAAATATGCCGATGCCACGCTTTATCTTATAAGACAGGATTACACAAAACGAGGAATGCTTGATAGCATCAATGAAAAGTATAATAAAGGCGAGATCAAGAACATCAGCTTCGTCCTCAACTATTTCGTTCACCGTGCAAAATACGGCTACGGCTACGGCTACGGCTACGGCTACGGCTATGGTTACGGTTATAATCGATACACCAAGGGCTACAGCGATGAGATCCCACTCATGACCAAATTGAAAACAAAGTGGAGGAAGGCGATGCGGAATTTTGAATAGAATAGTGAATAGTGAGTAGTGAATAGGGAATAGTGAGTAGTGATTAGGGAAAAGGGATGAGGGTAAATGGGAATGGTGTATTTACGCATTCTTTATATTCCAGATAAAAATCAATAAATGGATCATAAAGACCTTGATGTTTGGAAGAAAGCCATGGACCTTGTGGAAGAGGTTTATCGTATTTCCCGCGTATTTCCTGGTCATGAACTTTATGGAATGAAAACTCAGATTCGTCGGGCTGCTGTTTCAATTCCTTCAAATATAGCGGAAGGGGCTGGTCGAAAAGGAGATAAAGAATTACTCCAATTCCTTAGTTTTGCCTTGGGTTCTTTAGCAGAAGTTGAAACTCAACTATTAATAGCAGTGAGACTAGGATATTTGAATGAAATAACATCATCTCTAGACTTGATCACGGAAGTAAGAAAGCTTACTCTTGGTTACCGAAATTACATTTTAAAAAAATCGAAATCCTGATAACTAATGATTAAAACTACTCACCATTCACCACTCACAATTCACTATTAAATGGGGCCTAATCACTATTCACCTTTCACCAATCACTAATGAAGAAGGCGCTAATCACCGGAATAACCGGCCAGGACGGATCTTATTTGGCTGAACTATTACTTGAGAAGGGCTATGAGGTACATGGGATCAAAAGGCGCTCCTCGTTGTTTAATACCAACAGGATTGATCATTTATATCAGGATCCTCATGAGAAAGATATTAGATTCAAGCTTCACTACGGGGATCTGAGCGATTCTATGAACCTTACCCGAATCATTCAGGAAATCCAGCCAGATGAGATTTATAATCTGGGAGCAATGTCCCATGTAAAGGTGAGTTTTGACACTCCTGAATATACGGCAAATGTTGATGGATTAGGTACTTTAAGAATACTGGAAGCGGTCAGGCTACTTGGACTTAGTCAAAAAACGAGGATATATCAGGCCTCAACATCTGAATTATACGGACTTGTCCAGGAGGTGCCACAAACAGAGAAAACACCATTCTATCCCCGAAGTCCGTATGGAGTTGCAAAGCTATATGCGTACTGGATCACAGTAAATTACAGGGAAGCATATAATATGTTTGCCTGTAACGGAATATTATTCAATCATGAGTCCCCTATTAGAGGAGAAACTTTTGTAACCAGAAAGATCACGCGGGCCGTTTCAAGAATTGCCTTTGGAATGCAGGAAACAGTTTACCTTGGTAATCTTGATGCAAGCCGTGACTGGGGCCATGCAAAAGATTATGTAGAAGCTATGTGGTTAATGCTTCAGCAGGAAACTCCGGAAGATTTCGTTATCGCAACAGGGATAACCACCACGGTAAGGGATTTAGTGAAAATGGCTTTTGCTGAAGTAGGGATCATTATTGATTTTAAAGGTGAAGGAGAAAAAGAGGAAGGGTTTATTGTTTCCTGTGACATCCCAGATTTTCAGGTGCCAAAAGGAAAAACCGTCATCAGAATAGATCCTGAATACCACCGGCCCACAGAAGTTGATCTGCTTATTGGTGATGCAACCAAATGTAAAGAAAAACTGAAATGGCAACCTAAATATGATCTGGCAGGATTAATAAAAGAAATGATGGAGGCAGATGTTGCTCTTTTCAGGAAAGAAAAGTATTTGAAGGACGGGGGGCATGAAACGCTTCGGTTTAGTGAGTAGTGTGTGGTGAGTAGTGAATAGTGTAGTGGTGAGTAGTGAATGGTGAGTGGTGAATAGTTGTTAGTCGTTAATCGTTAGTGTTTAGTTTTTAGTTGTTCGTTGTTTGTGGTTTGTGGTTTGTGGTTTGTTGTTTAGGAAATAGTGAATAGTGAGTGGTGAATAAGAAAAAAGTTTATTGTTTATTGTTTGTGGTTGTGTTATTTGAAGAGTTGTGAATAGAAAGGGCCACTGGTTAGTAAAAATGTTCTTATAATGAGTTCTCGACTAAGCCTGTCCTGAGCGTTGCCGAAAGGCTCGAACTGACAATGAATTGTCACCCTGAGCGAAGTCGAAGAGTCTCTTGGGTGGTGAATCCTTAATTGTTGGGATTTGGAATTTGTGGTTTAGCTTTTAGGGTTTGTAGTTGTTTTATTCCATCCGCAGACAACAGACAACAATAACTCAGAACTGACAACAGACAACTGACAACTCTTTTGCCCACTCTCCTCTGTAAGAAAACGCAATTAAAATATTTATTAGCTATTAAAGAATGGAAAAGAATTCCAAAATATACATCGCCGGGCATAAAGGAATGGTGGGATCAGCTATAGAGCGGAAACTGGAGGCGGAAGCTTATTCCAATCTTGTTTTAAGAACATCAGCCGAGCTGGATTTGAAAGATCAGGCAGCTGTTGCCACTTTCTTTGAAAAAGAAAAACCGGAATATGTTTTTTTGGCTGCAGCCAAAGTGGGAGGAATCATAGCCAATGCTACCTATCCTGCGCAGTTCTTATATGAAAATATGATGATCCAGAACAATGTGATCCATCAGAGTTATTTGAACGGAGTTAAAAAATTACTGTTTCTGGCTTCCTCCTGTATTTATCCTAAACATGCCCCACAACCCATCAAAGAAGAATACCTGCTCACGGGTAGCCTTGAGCCAACTAACCAGGCATATGCTATCGCCAAAATTGCAGGGGTAAAAATGTGTGAAGCTTACAATAAGCAGTACGGCTGCAACTTCATTTCGGTGATGCCCACCAATTTATACGGGCCCAATGATAATTATGATCCCGAAACCTCACACGTATTACCCGCCTTGCTCCGAAAATTCCATGAAGCCAAGGTTAAGGGTTTGGAAAATGTTGAGGTATGGGGAAGCGGAAAACCGAGAAGAGAGTTTTTACATGTAGATGATCTCGCCAGGGCCTGTTTCCATTTGATGCAAAATTATGAGGGTTCAGTAAGTGTAAATGTCGGTACCGGTAAAGATATTTCTATAAAGGAACTGACTGAAATGATAGCGGATATCACAGGTTTTACCGGTATCATTAGGTGGAACACCTCAAAACCTGATGGTACACCCCGAAAATTATTGGAGATTTCCCTGGCTCATAGTCTGGGATGGAGACATGAAATTGGTTTTAAGGAGGGCATCAGGAGAGTATATGAGGAGGAATTTATTAGTGAATAGTGAATGGTGAATAGGGAATGGTGAATGGTGAATAGGGAATAGGGAATAGGGAATGGGGAATTGTGATTAGTGAAGAGTGAATAGTGATTAGGAATTTGTTGTTACTCGTTAATATGAGTTGTAATTAATTGTATAATGTATTTTGTATACTGTAATTTGATCCCTGGAATTGCTAATTAAACTTTTCCCCTCCTCCGGAGGTGGCCGCAGGGCCGGGGTGGGCCCTCACCCTAATGTGCACCCATCATACCATTATACCATCAAACCCTCACACCATCACTTCAATATTAATCTAAAATTTTAGTACTTCCTTACCAATATCCCCCTCCAAATTTTTAACTTTATAACCACAAACCACAAACCACAAACCACAAACCACAAACCACAAACCACAAACCACAAACCACAAACCACAAACCACAAACCACAAACCACAAACCACAAACCACAAACCACAAACCACAAACCACA
>JBGTNH010000046.1:0-7396 GCA_041743165.1 Gillisia sp.
TTAACTTGTTCTCGATACATCGCTGTTTCCACTATCGCTCCAACAGCGACACTCGAACTGACGATTTGAGAAAGAAGAAAAGAGAAAATAGAGAAGAGAGAAGAGAGAAGAGACATAAAAGTGAATGGTGAATAGGGAAGGGTGAATAGGGAATAGGGAATGGTGAATAGGGAATGGTGAATAGTGAATGGGTGAAAAGACCAAGGGAGTATTGATAGTGAGTATTGAGAATTTAGTAGTGAGTAGTGAGAAGCTGCTCAAAACTGTATATTGTATACTGTAAAATGTATAATGTATTTTGTTTGCAGGGAATTCTACGAAGAGGTTACAGGCACCAAATCTTACGTCATCCTGAACTTGGTTCAGGATCTAGCATGATCCTTTATAAGAATCATGATGAATGTTAAATCAATAGCTCCTCCCTTTTTTTAAAGGGAGCCCGCCAGGACCAGGAAAGGGCGGGGTGGATTCCCCGACTGATAAGGAGGGGAAGACGGAGGGTTAAAATAATCTGGAGCGTCCCTTCGAGTATTTTCTCCTGAAGCGATAGCGTAAGGAGAAAATGTATCGAGAAGTCTTTATATTCCGGATCTTAACTTGTTCTCGATACATCGCTGTTTCCACTATCGCTCCAACAGCGACACTCGAACTGACGATTTGAGAAAGAAGAAAAGAGAAAATAGAGAAGAGAGCAGAGAAAAGAGACATAAAAGTGAATGGTTAATAGTGAATGGTGAATAGGGAATAGTTATAGTCCCGAGATCAAGAAATTATTCCGTCAGTAAGAGTTCCTCCTTTGGGGGTTAGGGGGCCATTTAGGGGGCCCGGGAATAGTGAATAGACCAGAGAAAAACCTTTCCTTTGCAAATAGTAATTTAATTATGTCCCAATAGCTAAGAATGAAAAGGAACCTGATCCTCATATATTTTATCTTTTTCAGTGGCGCACTAATCGCGCAGGTAAAGATCAGTTCCTGGAATCTGCAGAATTTGGGTAAGACTAAAACCGAGGCTGAAATTAAATTCATTGCCAATACATTAACCGACTTCGATATCATCGCGCTACAGGAAGTAGTAGCAGGCTATGGGGGACCCCAGGCGGTTGCAAGGCTTGCAGACGAACTTAACCGCAGCGGATCCAAATGGGACTATGTGATCAGTGATCCCACCAAAAGTAGCAGTCCGCAGGCTTCAAAACGTTACGCCTACATTTGGAAAACATCTAAAGTGACACTCGTTAACCGGCCATGGCTGGAAAAGAAATATGAAGATCTGATTGACAGGGAACCATTTTTGGCCAGTTTCAAATATCAGGACCAGGAATTTACCCTGGTGAATTTCCATGCCATTCCGAAGAAAAAAACAACCCGAAACAGAGATCAAATATTTTAAATTCCTGCCGGGTCAATATCCCGAAAAAAACCTGATCTTTTTGGGAGATTTCAATATTCCTCAGAGTCATACAGTGTTCAATCCGTTAAAGAAATCAGGATACAAACCTGTGTTTGCCGGCCAGAAAACCACCATGAAAATGCAATGTGTAGGGGAGGAATGCCTGGCTTCGGAATACGATAATATTTTCTATAATTCCAACAAGATTACCGTTACCGGATCGGGTGTTGTCCTTTTCTACAAAGCCTACCCCGATATGGTTACCGCCAGGAGGATCTCAGATCATATTCCGATTTGGGTGGAGATTAGGTGGGAGGGGAGTAGTGAGTAGTGAGAATGAATGTGAGTATTGAGTAGTGGGTAGTGAGAATTGAGAAGTAGCACTAAGCTGTATACTGTAAATTGTATAATGTATTTCTCATTCTACCCCGCCTTCCACTGTTTTTTTTTTAGCTGCAGACCTGCCGGCCGTCATCATTCCCAATGTAACGTCATCCTGAACATGCCCCCCGCCCGATACGGGGGTTCAGGATCTGGCATGATCTGAGTACCAATTATGTTTAACGTTCGATTAAAAGCTCCTTCCCTTTTTTCAAGGGAAGCCCGCCTGAATGGATACGGGCAGGGTGGCTTAAGCAGCATTTGAAATTTCTTTTAGAATAATGAATATGTTGCTGCTTAAGACGGAAGGGTTCTCGATACCTCAATATGATCCTCCATCTCTTTTTTGGTTTTACCCCTTACCCTAAAGGGAGCCCAAAAAAGTGTAACACGCCTGGCTTAAATCATGACTTTATCTAACCTAAATCAAAAGCTCCTCCCTTTTTTTCAAAGGGAGGTGGATTCCCTGAGTGATAAGGAGGGGAAGACGGAGGGTAAAAATAATCTGGAGCGTCACTTCGAGACCTGCGGTAAAATTTTTACTGGCGTAGGAGATTGACATTTAGGAATTTAAAAATCCTAAAATGAGGATTAAAATCACAATATTAATTTACTAATTTACAGGTTTTTACAAAATACGTCAATGGTAGTGTTTTATCCTGAAGCGATAGCGTAAGGAGAAAATGTATCGAGAAGTCCTTGCGTTCCGGTTTCAAACCTGTTCTCGATACATCGCGGTTTCCGCTATCGCTATAACAGCGCCACTATCATTGACGTATTCTATAAGTTTTTAATTTTCTAAATAACCTGTAGAAGATGAATCGAGTTTACACTGTCTTCATAAGTCCGCTTGTTCTTTTTTTGCATCGCCCAAAAAAAGAACCAAAAAAAGTCTAGGCCGACGAAAGCTTATCTAAATTTTTCATTCGGTGGCTAAATTTTAGGAACTCGCGGGGAGGTATATACTGGTGAGAATATGACGTTTCGCTCAAACAGCCTAAAATTCTTAACGCCCCTCTCATTTCAAATTTCACGATAAACTTTCGTAGGCCGTTGAAATCCGGCAAAGAAAAAGATCACATTCTTTGATGAAATTCGTACGTCAACATCTTACGCTAGTAAAAATTTTACCAGGGTCTCGAAGTGACAGCTTGACTACAGTCAAAAGTCTAAAGACTAAAGACTAACGACTACAGACCACCGACTAACTTACCCCCCCCATACAACATTTCTTATATTTCTTACCACTTCCGCAGGGGCAGGAATCATTGCGGCCAACTTTAGGTTTATTGACAGGGGCAACGGGTATTTGAATGGGAAAATGCCGGTTTTGCATTTCCCGGTGATATAAATCATTAAAAAGATTTGCATCAGGTATGGGATCTTCAGACTGGGTTTCATAATATTCCAGTTCTTTATACTTTTCAAATATATCTTTTTCAAAAAAGTTTGCCGTTTTAGCAATTACCGGTTTAACGATATCTCTTTCCATATCTTTATAGGAACCGGTTATAAACAGGGCCACTATGCCAAGATCTGTCAATTGTTTAATTTCCGGTAATAATTCCTTATAACCCAGATCAACCACATCACTAATTATAAAAGCTATTGATTCTGTATCGGCATAGTTTTCATCATCTGCATTTTGAATATAGACTTTGAGGACACTTCGATATTCCTCAACAAACTTCTCCTTTTGGCCTTCAGAATTTTCAATGATCTTTACCAGAGCTTCACCTACAACAGCCTTATTAAAATGATGAATATTCGATTGTTTCAGGAATTCAAAAATCTTTTCAGTTTGATTTTTTCCGCAGTGATAAAGCGCATCTTCAGTAACTAAATTCAGGAAATCAGCAAACCAGAAATCGATAAAATCCTCATCCTGTTACAGCAACGAGAAAATTGAATTTAACGACGCTTCGCTTTTAAGCTGTGCAAGTAATAAAAGGGCATGGATTGGAAAATTGATATTATTTACACCGAAGTTTTCCTTATTAACCTTTTCTACAAAGTAATCAAAACGTACGATACTATCATGTAACACCTTTTCCAGGTCCCGGATCAGTTTTGAACGCTCAAGTTGAAGTATTTGTTCAATTTTACCATGATCAATACCAAGATTATTTTTATAAAGCCAATCCATTTCCCCGGGAAAGTGGAATTCTGGAGCCTGAGTGGTTTGCAGGTTGGAGCGGTTATCCTTTAACTCAGCATTTTTTCTGTTCTTATTTTCCTCTTCAAAACGTGCGGCGGCTTTGTTCAGATACCATTGCCTCACGAGCTGATAGCCATAAACAGTTTTAGGGTGATCTTCATCAAGATCTTCAAGAATTTTCATCCTGATTTCCGCATCTTCGATCTTATCTACAGCTAGAAAATATTGAACAGCGATCAAATAATATCCAAATACTTCCTCTATGTGAAATTCCCGACGTTGCGGATAAAGTTCTCCAATTTCCATTGTGTCACCAAGAATAGAAGGAATACTTTCAGGTTTATTATTCAGTAGTAATTCGGCAGCAAGATTGAGCTTTCCAAAAAGATAACCAGGATGTTCTTTTACGATCCATTGGTTTACGGCAAATGCCTGTTTGATATTTCCGTTTTGTTGATATAAGGTAGACAGTATATTTTTTAAAACCGGAACCCGGGGATATTGAAGGCAAAGTTTATTGACCTTTTTTATAGTATGCTTTCGTCCTTTTTCAATGTCCGGCCGAAGTTCATTTAAAATTCTTTTTACCTCCGGGGTAATATTGTTTATCTCGTCCAGTAAGCTGCTGTCTCCGGATATCGTATAGGTGTTCAATCTTAAATTTTCCTGATCCATTCTTTGAAAAATAAATGTGACTACTCTTTTCTTCGGCTTAAAATTAAGTATTCAGAGGGAACATACAATAGATTGAAGTAAGAATCAAGAGGAAGAATCAAGAATATAGAAAAGAGAGAATAGAGAAGAGAAAAAAAGTGAATAGTGAATGGGGAATGGGGAATGGGGAATGGGGAATGTATGATGATTTTTGATTTGAAAATTTGTTGATTTGAGGATTTGAAGATTTGGCTCGTCAGGGATTGCAAATCTGCGCCATCGGGTGAATAGTGAATGGTGAATGGTGAATAGGAATAGGGAATAGTATGTAGTGATTCGTTAACTCGTTAATTCGTTAATTCGGTGATTGGTTAATACGATGATTCGGAAATAGGGAATAGTGAATGGGGAATAGTATATAGTGATTCGTTAATTCGTTAATTCGGTGATTGGTTAATACGATGATTCGGAAATAGGGAATAGGGAATAGGGAATAGTATGTAGTGATTCGTTAATTCGTTAATTCGGTGATTGGTTAATACGATGATTCGGAAATAGGGAATAGTGAATGGGGAATGGGGAATGGTGAATAGGGAATAGCATGTAGTGATTCGTTTATTTGTTAATTCGGAAATAGTTATTAGTGATTGATGAATAGGGAATAGATCTGCAGATAAAGCAATTAGCCGTAGGCGTAGGAGTTCCCCCTTTGGGGGTTAGGGGGCCAAGTACTCCCAGATCATCACCATCGCCAGGGTATCCAACTCACAATACTTGAGAAGGGATTGTTTTATCGCAAGCCGCTCCTCCTCCGGCATATCGGTGTATTGGAGTTTGCCATAGGCAGTGAGCGCAGCGCCCCCGTCGGCGATGTCCTGCATGCCTGAAACCGTAGCGTCGAGTTGTTCTTCATCCCAGTCTTCGAAGAGGGGAGGGAGGACCTTGTACGGACTCAGCAGCTTCCCGTCCTGAAAATGAAACCAGATATGGGAGGGGTCAAAGTTCATGGAGCTTAAACCGATCTCTGAAATTGTTTTGGAATATTTCTGCTGCAGGTATGCAGAGGAATTGAGAACGGCAGGGAGAACGGCTTTAATGGAGTTGGAGCCGCCCATGTACGGGTCGTAATAGTATTTTTTCACCACGTCACACAGGTCGATCATCTTTCTGTCTCCTTCCCAGCTTTCGGTACCCGATTTGGTGGAACAACTAACCTCCCGGATAAATTCCATTAATCCATTCTTATCCCTTTCATTGCTTTCTTTTAACTGCTTGTAGATAACATTAAGTATGGTGTTCTCATGGGGAGCATACATGAAGATGCTGCCTTTATTTTTTGATAAAGCTGACTTTAATTCACGCACAAATTCAAAGTTGGGGAAAATCCCGGGTTCGAAATTGATATACTCACTTTCATGCTTAACAAGTCCTGCTTCATCTACGGTGTGATGGGAAAACTGAAAAGTCACCTGCTCGTAAGGCCGCCGGCCTTTATTAAAGGGCAGGGCAGTGGCACTGGTTTCAAAATCGATGAAATTGAGCGGAAATTTCCATGTATTCATTTCCTCCCGCAGTTCCTTTTTTAAAATATAAGGAGTGGTGTCTCCGGTAACATTTTTCTCAATCTGTATCCATTGGCGCTCAGAAGGGGAGATCCTTCCGGCTTCCGGCTTCACGCCAATATCATCTTCGTCGAGATCTTCCAGAAAAAATTTACCTTCCTCAAAAAGCCTACTGCCTTTTCTGAAATTCCAGATCCCAAAGCTATTGGCTTTTAAAAAATCATCTTCTTGCCATCCTTTTTGTTTGCTCCAGCATTCTTTGTAACCGGACTTTTTCCCATCGGCTTCTTCCTCAGGGGTTGTGGTGAATTCGCAGCCTTTACAATTCCAGGATACCGGGGCATTAAAATACTTATCGGCT
This sequence comes from Gillisia sp., assembly GCA_041743165.1. Lineage (GTDB taxonomy): Bacteria > Bacteroidota > Bacteroidia > Flavobacteriales > Flavobacteriaceae > Gillisia. Next base: position 6,508 of record JBGTNH010000046.1, read on the forward strand.
ACATAGTATTCTGAAAAAACTTTGATGCTCTCCAGGAAACTCAAATTCTCGTAACAGAGATGCTTTCCCGATTCTATATCGTTGAGAATTTCATCTACCGAAACTCTTCCCAAAACACTTTGACCGCCAATCTCCTCCAGACTGTTGATCTTCCTGCTGATCCCCGTGCGGTTATCTGCCTTTTTACTGATGCGGAATAATTGATTCAGACCCTCGACCGGAGATGCTTTGGATTTGTCGGCCAGCATGAGATAAGAGTTGATCTTCCACTCAGGATGGCATTGCTGCATCACATACCTCTGAAAGGCCACATCAAACAAATAAGGTTTCCACCCGGCGACTAAGCCGCCTTTTTTACCCAACAGCAGGTTCTCATCTGCCGGGTCAAAAGATTTCGCTTTTACCTCGATAAGCTGAATATTATTTCCCCGCTTCACCAGGATATCTGTGCGAATGAAAAGATTTTCATATTTAAAAGCCGCTTCAAAGATCACTACGTTTTCCCGTTGCAGCAGCTCTACGGTTTGTGCTGCCAGCAGATCATAATTCCAGTCGTTTCCTTCGATCAAAACCCCATCCTGAAATTCCAGCCGCGCCAGTTCCTCCACCTGGAATCCTCCCTGTGCCAGGGCATGCAAAAAAGGATCATCCAGTTGTTTATTGGTATACTCACTCTTTTTGGTATAGAAAAGCTTGTTAGGGCAATCCAGGGCAAGTTTATAGCGGGATTTGGTTAGAAAGCGTTGTGACATTTTTTTTGTTATTTATTATAAATATAAAGAGTTAAGCCGCCATAACATGTCGTGTTGTAAAAAGATTCTGAAATCTTCAGTACAATGCATAATAATCTTGAGATAAAATTTTTACCGCAAAGTCGCAGAGTTTTACA
>JBGTNH010000047.1:0-78039 GCA_041743165.1 Gillisia sp.
AACCATCAAACCATCAAACCATCAAACCATCAAACCATCAAACCATCAAACCATCAAACCATCAAACCATCAAACCATCAAACCATCAAACCATCAAACCATCAAACCATCATCTGGTAATGGTCTGCTTCCTGTCCGGTCCTACCGAAATTACTGAAATTGGTATATTCAATTCCTTTTCCAGAAATTCAACATAATTCATAAACTCTTTGGGAAGTTGTGAAATATCATCCATTTTGGTAAGATCTTCTTTCCAGCCTTTCATTTCAGTATATACAGGAGTAACATTTTCCGCTTCGATATTATATGGAAGGTGTTTTATGTTTTCCCCTTTATAATTGTAGGAGGTACAAACCTTTAAAGTTTCAAAACCACTTAGGACATCTCCCTTCATCATGATAAGTTGGGTGATACCATTGATCTGAACTGCATATCTGAGAGCCACAAGATCCAGCCATCCACAACGGCGTGGCCGTCCTGTAGTTGCGCCAAATTCCTTTCCAACCCGACCCATGGTCTCCCCGTCTTCATCAAAGAGTTCTGTGGGAAATGGTCCGCTGCCCACACGGGTAGTATAAGCTTTAAATATTCCGAAAGCATCACCTATATTATTTGGTGCCACACCAAGACCGGTACAAGCCCCGGCGGCGGTAGTGGTTGAAGAGGTAACAAAAGGATAGGTTCCAAAATCTATATCAAGAAGAGATCCCTGTGCCCCTTCAGCCAGAATAGTCTTACCCTCCTGTTGTGCCCGGTACAAATATTCCTCGCTGTCAATAAAGGTTAATTCTTTCAGCGTTTTAATGGCATCAAAAAATTCTTTTTCCAATTCAGAAAGATCATATTGAACATCTGATTCGTAGAAATCGATCATTTTTTCGTGCTTATCTGCAAGAGCCCGGTATTTTTCTTTCCAGTTAGCGAGTTCCAGATCTCCAACTCTTAATCCATTACGACCGGTCTTATCCATGTAGGTAGGACCTATACCTTTTAGGGTTGATCCTATTTTGGCTTTCCCTTTGGAAGCTTCAGAAGCGGCATCCAATAATCTGTGGGTTGGAAGTATAAGGTGTGCTTTTCTGGAGATAAGGAGATTGGCTTTATAGTTCACCTTGAAATTATCAAGATTTTTTAATTCTCTTTTGAAGATAACAGGATCTATTACCACCCCGTTACCCACCAGATTTATTGTGTTTTTGTGAAAGATCCCCGATGGGATGGTATGAAGTACGTGCTTCTGCCCATCAAATATAAGAGTGTGACCAGCATTGGGACCACCCTGGAATCTGGCGATGATGTCATATTTTTCGGTAAAAACATCTACAATTTTACCCTTTCCCTCATCTCCCCATTGTAATCCTAGTAGTAGATCTACTGCCATAAATTATTGATTTGTTGGTTCTTTTTTAGTGCCGTAGAAATACAGCGAATGATTGGTGACTTCTATATTAAAGATTTCTTCTATAGTTTGCCTGATACTTTGAATGCGGGGATCACAAAACTCGATAACCTCCCCGGTATCTGTAAGAATGATATGATCATGGTTACGGTCAAAATATGACTTTTCATATTGGGACTGATTTTGGCCAAACTGGTGTCTTCTCACCAGGCCACATTCCAGTAAAAGTTCAATGGTATTATATAAAGTAGCCCGGCTTACACGGTACTTTTTATTCTTCATTTTGATATATAAAGACTCAATATCAAAGTGATCTTCATTATTATAGATCTCCTGAAGAATGGCAAAACGCTCGGGTGTTTTTCTGTGACCTTTTTCTTCGAGAAATTTGGTAAAAACGTTTTTTACAACCGCCTGATCATTTTTATTTGCTGCTTTTTTGCTCATATTATTAACCTCTCTGCAAATGTATTGGTTTATTCCCTCGAGACCTTATCAATTCCATTAATTTTTTTAAGATGATTGATGAGTGTATTCAAAATGGAATTATTTTTTACAATAACGGTAATTTTCCCACTGAACAATCCCTCTGAACTTTCAAAATTTATACTTCGCATATCTACGTTCATGCTTTTTGAAATTTCATTTGTTATTTCGCTTACCAAACCTAAATTATCCATCCCGGTGAGCTTAATTACAGCTTTGAAATCCTGTTGAGATGAATCAATCCATTTTGCCTGAATGATCCTGTAAGCATAATTACTCTGAAATTGAATCGCGTTTGGACAATCCTTTTTATGAACTTTAATACCTTCACTTACGGTGATAAATCCAAATACATTATCACCCGGGATGGGGTTGCAGCAATTTGCAAGTTTATAGTCCAAAGTTTCCTCCTCTTTTCCAAAGACAAGCTGATCATATTTTACAGTGATCTCCTCTTTATTGATATCTTCAGATATGGTCGGTTTTCTGATCTTACTTTTGATATAACTTACAAAAGCATTACTTCTGGAAGCTGTAAACTCCTTAAGCTTTTTATTATCTATTTTTCCAATTCCAACACGGTAGAAGAGATCCAGACTGGTCTTTAAATTAAAATAGATCACCAGTTCATTGATCATTCTTTCATTAAAAGATAATTTTTGTGCTTTTAATTTCCGGGCAAGAATTGCTTTTCCCTCTTCGGCAATTTCTTTCTTCTCCTCACGAAGGGAGGATTTTATCTTGGCCCTTGCTCTGGCTGTTGTAGCATAGTCCAGCCAGTTAACATTTGGCTTGGCATTATCTGAGGTAATGATCTCTACCTGATCCCCGCTTTTCAATTCATAGCTCAATGGTACAAGTTTACCGTTAACCTTAGACCCCCGGGTATGCAAGCCAACTTCGGTATGTATGCTGAAGGCAAAGTCAAGCGGGGTTGAACCTTTAGGAAGGGATTTTAAATCACCCTGGGGGGTGAAAACAAATATCTCTTTGGCATAAAGGTTAAGTTTAAATTGCTCAACAAAATCAACCGCATTGGTTTCAGAATTCTCCAGGGCTTCCTGTAGCCGGTTAAGCCACTCTTCCATATCCTTTTCTTCCTGCTCTTCCCCATGCTTATATTTGTAATGAGCGGCATAGCCTTTCTCTGCCACCTCATTCATTCTTTCGCTTCTTATTTGAACTTCTACCCAACGGCCTTTTGGACCCATTACTGTAATATGAAGGGCTTCATAGCCTGTTGATTTGGGAGATGAGATCCAGTCTCTAAGTCTTATGGGATTTGGCCTGAAGTGGTCTGTAACAATCGAGTATATTTTCCAGGCGAGAAACTTTTCATTTGCAATATCGCTTTTGTAAATGATCCTTACGGCAAACTTATCAAACACCTCATCAAAGGTAATATTCTGGGCATTCATTTTTCTCCTGATAGAAAAAATGGATTTAGGTCTTCCCTTGATTTCATAATCAAGGTTTTCCTGATCCAGGGAATCTTTGATCACCCGGTTAAAAGCGTTTATATACTCATCCTGTTCTTCTTTGCTTTCCCTTATCTTGGTAAGAATGTCAACATAGACCTCCGGTTCGGTATATTTTAAGCTTAAGTCCTCCAGTTCGGTTTTAATACTATATAATCCAATCCTGTGAGCAAGCGGTGCATAGATATAAAGGGTTTCAGAAGCGATCTTCACCTGCTTTTCCTGTTTCATAGACTCCATAGTTTGCATATTATGCAATCTGTCTGCGATCTTTATGATAATGACCCTTACATCATCATTAAGTGTAAGTAGCATTTTCCTGAAATTCTCTGCCTGCATGGATACATCTTTATCCTTTTTAAGGTGAGAAATCTTTGTAAGCCCATCAACGATCTTCATGACCGTGGGTCCAAACATTCTTTCAATATCTTCCAGGGTGTACCTGGTATCTTCTACCACATCATGCAATAAGGCAGCTGCGATAGACGTGGCATCCAAACCTATCTCTGAGGCAACAATCTTGGCAACCGCGATAGGGTGAAAAATATAAGCCTCACCACTCTTACGCCTCTGGTCTTTATGAGCATCAACAGCGGTATCAAAAGCAAGCCGGATAAGTTTTTTATCATCGTCTGTAAGGGAGCGGTAACTTATGCGCAGGAGTTCTTTATATTGTCTCGCAATATTCTTATTTTCCTTTTCAATGGCAGCTTCTGTCATAGGTTAAAAGTACAATTAAGATAATAAAGAAACAACTAAGATGCTTTCCTTAGATTACGATATCTCTGTAATAATGTGGGATGGGAATAATGCATAAAAACATAGGCTGGGTGGGGGGTAAGATTACTCAGGCTTGTTTTGGAAAGTTTTTTCAAACCTGAAACAAGCCCCTCCTCACCATAGGTATTCTTAGCATAATTATCTGCCTGATATTCAAATTTTCGGGATAAATAATTCATAATTAATCCCGTGATCTCAGAGATTGGACTGTAAAGAATTCCAAATGCAATCAACCCAATATGAAAACTGGGCTCAGATACCCCCAGAGCCTGTGATAAAATGGGATTCCCGATAAAAAGAGAAAGGAGCCACAAGGTAAAACCGGTTGTGATTATCGCAGCGATCAGATTAAAAACAACATGTTTTTTCTTGTAATGACCTACCTCATGAGCAAGAACACTCACAATTTCCTCTTCTTCAAGATCCTTGACCAATGTATCATATAGAGTGATCCTTTTTTCTTTACCAAAGCCGGAAAAATAAGCATTGGCCTTGGTACTTCTTTTTGAGCCGTCTATCACAAAAATATTGTCAAGTTTAAACCCGACTTTTTTGGAATATTCCTCTATTTTATTCCTTAATGATCCTTCTGGTAAGGGGGTTTGTTTATTAAATAATGGTACGATCAATTTCGCATAGAACATATTCACAAAAACCGTAAAAGCAGTTATCAGGATCCAGGCATACCACCAGAAATTATCACCTGCCACCTGGTAAAACCATATTAAAAGCGATAGAATTCCTCCCCCAATAAGGATCATTAATCCCCAGGATTTTAGTTTATCCAGAACAAATAATTTTGGGGTGGTTTTATTAAACCCATATTTTTCCTCGATAACAAAAGTGCTGTACCAGGAGAATGGAAGGGTGAGGAGATCGCTTACAAAAAATATGATCCCAAAGAATATCAAACCAATTAAAATCGTATTATCTGAAATGCTTCTTGCTATGGAATCCACCCAGGCAAATCCGTCAAAGAACAGGAATGCCAGAATTAAAATTAAAGAAAAGATAGAGGTGATAAGGCTAAAATTATATCGTTCCTTCTTATAATTCTGTGACCTTAAATATTCCTTTTCATCATAAACATCAGTTAGTTCTGAAGGGATGGGATCATTAAAATGTTTTGCATTCAGGGCGTCCACGATTTTATCGATAATAAAATCAATGAGTATCACAGCTATGATAATGTAGAATAGGGTTTCGGGGTTCAATTGGATATAATATTTAAATGTTGAATAATTTTTAAAAGCTAAATTTTAAAATTTTCAGCTCTCAAAATCCTCTTTGTCGTTTAGCTTCAAATATCAAAATCCCTGCCGCTACAGAAACATTCATTGAATCTATTTCGCCCTGCATGGGTATTATGATATTTTGAGTCGAATTTTTCAACCATTCTTTGGAAAGACCCGTAGATTCAGTACCTACAACAATGGCAGAAGAGCCGGTGAAATCAATTTGTGAATAATTGATAGATGCATGTAGTGCCGCAGAATAAATGTTTACTTTTTTTTGATTAAGGTATTCTATGATCTCTCTGCTGCTTCCCGTTGCGATCCTTGTAGTGAAGACACAACCTACGCTTGAACGTATAATATTTGGATTAAAAATATCTGTCCTTGGATTTGCGATCAAAACTGCATCTACCCGGGCGGCATCTGCCGTACGCAGCAAAGCACCTATATTCCCGGGCTTTTCGGGTGCTTCGGCGACGAGGATCAAAAAATTTCCTTCATTAAGGCCAAGATCCTCAAGACTTAATCTCTTACTTTTCACTACGGCGAGCAAGCCCTCAGTACTTCCACGGTATGCTATTTTCTCATAAACTTCGGGGCTAATTTTAGTTACCACCGTCCCGGGATCTATGTGTTTAAGAAATTGATCCAGATTTTCTTCGGAATATAATTCATCACAAAAATATAGCTCCACGATGCTGAATCCTCCTTTTGCAGCAAGCTGGATCTCTCTTACACCCTCCACGATAAAAACGCCTTCTTTTTTCCTGGCTCTGGATTTTTCCTGAAGCTGGAACAAACGCTTGATCACCGGATTCTGAATACTGGATATATTTTTGTGCATTCCGCTAAATTAGTAAGAATATTAATTCTCTGATTTTAAAAAACCCCCAAAAAATCGGAGGTTTTTAATTAAGATATACGTGTAGGAATTTTTAGTTGCCTGCATTGCTTGCGTTCTTAGCTTTCTCTGAATATCGTTTATACAATTCTGTCTGGTGACTTTCAAGGCTTAATTCCCTTCCCTGTATCCAGGCTTTTACAACAATATTTCCCCGCATATCCAATGCATCTCCTTCACTTATGAAAAGCGTTGCGTCTTTTCCGGTTTCAAGAGTGCCCACGATATCATCAATTCCAAGAATCTTAGCAGTATTTGAAGTTATGAGTTTTAATGCATCTTCCTTATCCATGCCGGTTCCTGCAACGGTCCCTGCATAAAAGGGAAGGTTTCGGGTATTTTGAGTTTCCATTGATCCGCTGCTTTCCAATCCTACCAAAACTCCGCTGTCGTAAAGTAATTTGGCATTCTTATAAGGAAAATCGTAATCTTCATCATCCTGCATTGGATTGGTGTGAGGACGTTTGGCCAAAACAGCTGCATTTTCCTGTTTAATTTGGCCGGCTACTTTATATGCATCATTTGCGCCTACAAGAACAAGGCCTTTTAGCCCCTGGGTTCTCTTAAATTCCAGTACATCAAGGATCTCCTTCTCGCCATTCACGTGAACAAAAACTTTCTTTTTTCCGGAGAAAACATTTTTCATTGCACCAAATGGAAGGTGTGCGGGATTTTGACTGCCGGCTAAATATGCTTTTGAATTATTGAAGAAGGTAGAGATCTCTGCCACCTGCTCTCCATAATTCTTATTTAATTGCATTCCTGTCTCACCTTCCCACCATCTGCCACGGGTAAAACTGTTGGGCCAGTTGATATGGATACCATCATCCTCTTTAATTACTGCATCTTCCCAGTTCCAGGCATCAAATTGTACTATAGAAGATGTTCCGGCAATACGGCTCCCTCTTGGGGTGATCTGTCCCATAAGAACTCCGTTGGGGCGCATACTTTCCACAATTTTACTCTCTGCATTATAGGCGATCAAACTTCTTATATGTGGAAGCATGTCACCTATTTCATTCTGGTCATCGGTTGCCCGTACCGAGGAGATCTCCACAAGACCCAGGGTAGTATTAGGAGCTATAAAGCCGGGGTAAACATGTTTTCCTTCAGCATTTATTACTTTTCCGCGGTATTGCATTTTTGTGGTTAAGGCATCCAGAACCTGGGTAATTTTCCCATTTTCAAAAATAATAAGGCTGTTCTCTATTACTTCACCATTCCCCAGGTGAGCAGTAGCCCCAACTATGGTTACGGCCTCTGTTTGTTTGGAAGCGGGGGTTTGCTGCGCAAATACACCGGTTGTCAAAGTTAACAACAAGGCTATTAATTTTATATATGATCTTTGCATCGTGATAAATTTTTAATGAATTTCATGTGTATCGCAGTGAATTTCCGGGGCTTCCCTTCTGGTTGCAGGACGGGTGGGAGCACCACCATTCTTGGCTTCAAGTAATTGAGTAGTAAGAAGGTTTTTTTGCTTTGCCATCTCCTCGCGAAGTTGTTCATCCCTCTCAATATCAAAATAAATGACACCTTCTACGAGGGTCTTTTCTGCCCTGGAATATACCGAAAGAGGATGACCGGACCATAATACCACATCGGCATGTTTTCCAGCTTGAACGCTTCCTACATATTGATCAATGTGAAGAAGTTTGGCGGGATTAAGAGTAACAAATTTCCAGGCATCTTCTTCAGAGATACCACCATATTTCATTGATTTTGCAGCTTCATGGTTAAGCCTTCTGCTCATTTCCCTGTCATCACTGTTTATTGCTACCGTAATACCTGCATTGTGCATAATTGCCGCATTGAAAGGAATGGCATCAATAACTTCATATTTGAAAGACCACCAGTCAGAAAAAGTAGAAGCTCCCACTCCGTGTTCTTTCATTTTGTCTGCTACCTTGTAGCCTTCCAGAATATGAGTGAATGTGTTTATTCTGAAGTCAAAAGCTTCAGCTACCTTCATCAACATATTTATCTCGCTCTGAACATATGAATGGCTGGTAACGTACCGGTTTCCGTTAAGGATCTCTACCAGGGTTTCCATTTCAATATCTTTTCTGTAATTCTTATTATTCTTCTTTTCCTGCTCATATGCACGGGCTCGGGTAAAATAATCTGTAAATACCTGTTCCACTCCCATCCTGGTTTGTGGAAAGCGGCTGGTGCTGCCCCAGTTTGATTGTTTTACATTTTCACCAAGTGCAAATTTTATGAATTTAGGGGCTTCCTTAAATATAAGATCATCTGCCGGCGCTCCCCATTTAAGTTTAAGGATCGCAGACCTTCCTCCAATAGGGTTGGCAGATCCGTGCAGCAATTGTGCTGCAGTTACACCACCTGCAAGATTTCTGTAAATATTGATATCTGCAGGATCTATAACATCTTCCATGGTTACTTCTGCTGTGGAATTATGTCCTGATTCATTAATGGCAGATGCCGCAATATGTGTATGCTCGTCAATGATCCCAGCAGTAAGGTGTTTCCCGGTGGCATCAATGACCCTCGCATTACCTGCACTAAGGTTTTTACCAACTCTGGAAATTCTTCCATTGCTAATTAAAACATCTGTATTTTCAAGGATACCATCGTCTGTGTTGGTCCATACTGTGGCATTCCTGAAAAGAATAGTTTCCTGTTGGGGCATGGTTTTGAAACCATAAGCCATATTTGGGTAAGTTACAGGTACGATATCTCTGAGATTTTTTTCTTTTCCGTTGTTCTTAACAGTGTCCGAAACCTTACCGGTCCTCACCGCTGTAAATGAAGTTTCACGGCCATTATGAAGGATCGCTTTCCCTGAAATGGTAGTGAATCCTTCCGGAATCCTTGCTACTAGTCTTGTAAACTCTGTATTCAAAGAATCGGGCGAAGTAAGAACCAGGTTCATCCAGCCATCAGCATAGGTGATCTTAGACTTTAGCTTCTTGTCACCAGATTTAACTTCAACCTTTGGAGCTGTTGGCTTGCCTGTAACTTTAAGATCATATTCCTTATCACTTACTTTTAGGTTATAATTTCCTGAAAGATCAACGGTTTTCATATTTTCAAGGATCGTTCTTTCCCCCTGAACCCAGTTTTCATACAATACTGTTTCTTCCTCAAAAATATCTCCTGAAGTTACAAGGAAATTTGCCCATGCACCCTGTTTCATAACTCCCAGTTTGTTCTCCTGTCCAATTGTTTTAGCCGGGATTGTGGTCAATGCTGCAAGCGCGGTTTTTTTATCGAGACCGTAATTTATTGCTTTGAGAAGATTTTCTTTGAATTTCTTATCATCCTTGGAATTATAATAAGTTAAAACAAAGGGAACATTATTATCTGCCAGGATCCTAAGATTTGCAGGAGCCTGGTTCCACTGCTTTAAATCCTGAAGGCTCACAAAACTTGCCATGAAGGGATCTTCAACATCAATAGCTTCAGGAAAATTAAGTGGAATTATATAAGTCGCTTTAGAATTCTTAACCTCGTTGATCTTTTCATATTCCAATCCACTGCCAAGGATCACATAATTGATCCCGAATTCTTTCCCAATTTTATCTGCCCGTAAAGCATCCAGTAGATTGCTGGTCTTAAAGATCTGAACCAGATTTTTATTTCGGTTAAGCGCCTCCAGAGCAAGATCTTTGTTCTGGGTGTTTCCTTTAGAATACCAGTCGGCATCCATAAAGCTTTGTCTAAGTAAAGCCATGGCCCCCATAATAGAAGTAGGATAGGATTGTCTGGATTGAATACTTTTTTCAAAAGAAAGATATTGGCCAGACCGGTCTGAAATTACCCTGTCCCCTTCTGTCCCTTCAGGATTGAGAGCTACAAGTACTCCGGTCCCTCTTATTATTCCATCAGGCAGGTGAGTGTTAACAACCCCAAATCCACTTTTGTGAAGTTTTGTCGCCTCATCCTTGTTAAAACTGAAATGCTGCATCCCAACCGTTTCGGGCCGTATATGATCATTCCAGTAATAACCTTCCCTTGCTGCATCATATTGAGGTTGGGTTGAATTTCCTGAAGGTCTTGAAGGGCTTTTCATGCCAAACTCACTATAAATATCTATAAAAGATGGATAGACTTCTTTCCCTGCAAGGTCAACTCTCACACTGTTTACCGGTACATTAATCGTTCTTCCTATAGCGGTGATCTTTCCATCTTTAACAGCAAACATCCCATTTTCTATAACCGTATCAGGATCTACATGGATCCTTGCATTCTCAAATACGATATAATTGGAATTTTTGGTTTTGACTGCATCATTAACAGGAAAATAATCCTGTGCATGCATGCCGATCCCTGAAAATAACAGGACGCATAACATCAATTTAAATTTCATAAAAACTGGATTTATTAATAGGGATTTTTGAAGGATGGAATTTAAGAAAAAATTAATAAACCAATTGGTTTAAAATGCATTTTCTACATCATCATAATAGTTAACCAACAGAGCAACCACATAGCTGTAGCTTTTCATACCTTCCTGTTGATTATTGGCTTTCAGGAAACTGTTATAACTGCTTTGAAAAATAATCTCAAAAGGATTTTGATGTTTCAACCAGAATTCTCTCACCTCCCTGTAATTCTCCCTTATTCCGGGATTTACAGTAGCCATAAGTTCATCCCCTTTCTGCTGATCTCTTATATATAACTCATTTAAACAATATCTGAGAGCAAATGTGAGTCCGGAATATCTGAAATAAGGATCCGGATGATTAATTGTTGCAAGACAGGCGATGAAATTTGCTTCATTTTCCTTCGCAAAACCAAGTTGATGTCCAATTTCGTGACTTGCAGTTGTAGGAATTTTATATCTAACGATTTGAGTATTCACCTGGGCCTCGCTGGTTAAGGGATTTAAATATCCATTAAATCCCATATAAGTGAGAGGTATGCTGTAGAGGGACCGTTTAAGGCTTCTGCCTTCATAGGTGAGTTTAGGGTATTCTTTACTTACATGATCAAAACCCTCTATGGTTCTTTTAAGCAAATCCCCCTTTTGGAAATTATAAGGAACAGGCAGGCTGTCATTATCCACAAGCTGGGAATGAACCTCATTGGATTTTTGGATCAGCGTTTGGGTGAGGAGTATAAGCTCTTCTGTATTATAATCGTTCTTAATCTTTAACGTACGATGCAGTGGAAGCCGGTAATAATTAAAACCCCAAAAGAGGTGAAAACAAAAATAAATGATAGAGGCAATGGATAGTATCTGAATCATCCATTTTTTTGGATTCCTGAACCTGGTGTTTACTCTTAGGGCGAACCAGCGTATAATTGAAATTATGGCAAAAGTGTATAAAAGATCACCGAAGGAGAAGGGAAGCCATCCCAATGAAAGCCTCATGATCTTTGAAATATAGGGATAAAGCCCCAGGCTGTACCAGGTTTCCACAAATTCCGGATAATTGGATAAAATCTTAATTCCAATGTATTGTATAGGCAGCAACGCTGCTAAAATGAGACCTGCTTTATTTTTCACTATTTAAAATTACAAACCTATAAAAGGCCCAAAAATTTTTCAACTCCTTTAATTACCAATATCTTTGTGAAGATATCAAAATTTTGACAGGTTCAACCTGTCATCGTAATTCCTTGGGGAATTTTAATGATCTAATATTTTTATCCAATTAATAAAAATAATGCTTTAAAAATTTATGAATAAAGAAATCAGGAATCTCACTCCATCAGAACTCTGGAACAATTTCGCAAATCTCAATGAGGTGCCACGGCCCTCCAAAAAGGAGGAAAGAGTAATAGCTTTCATTAAAAATTTTGGTGAAGATCTGGGATTGAAAACCCGAGTTGATAAAGTGGGGAATGTTATCATCACAAAACCTCCAACGCCGGGGATGGAAAATAAAAAAGCCGTGATCTTACAGGCCCATCTGGATATGGTTCATCAGAAGAACAATGATACTCAGTTTGATTTTGATAAAGATGGCATTGAAATGTATATTGATGGGGACTGGGTAAGAGCCAGGGGAACCGCCCTGGGGGCCGATAATGGTCTTGGGGTTGCAAGTATCATGGCTGTCCTGGAAAGCAAGACTATTGAACACCCCCCGCTTGAGGCACTCTTTACTATAGATGAAGAGACAGGAATGACTGGCGCCAAAGGCCTGGAACCCGGTTTGCTCACCGGGGAGATCTTGATTAATCTCGATACCGAAGAGGATGATGAAATAGGGATTGGTTGTGCCGGTGGAGTAGATATTACAGCCATGGGAAATTACCAGGAAGAAGATACCCCTGCAGGTTCAGCCGCTTACAAGATCAAAATTGAAGGACTGCAGGGAGGCCATTCAGGCATGGACATAATTAAGGGGCTAGGGAATGCAAATAAGCTTATGAACCGAATCCTGTTCCGGACCGCAGAGGAATTGGATTTAAGAATATCTTCTATTAATGGGGGAGGCCTTCGCAATGCTATTCCCCGGGAGAGTGAAGCCCTGGTTGTTATTGATGATATGCAGGTAAAGGCATTAAAGCAGGTAATTGAACAAGAGACTGAAATAATTTTAAAGGAATTCTCAAGACTGGAACCCAATTTGAACATTCGTTTAACAAAAGCGGAAATTCCGGAAACAGTTATGGAAACCGGTGACAGGGATATTTTTTTACGCACTGTCTATGGAACTCATAACGGGGTTTATAGGATGAGTCCGGATATTGAAGGTTTAGTAGAGACTTCAAATAATATCGCAAAAATAGAGGTTCAAGAAGGCGCCATAAATGTGCACTGTCTAACAAGATCATCTGTTGATTCCTCTAAAAATGACCTGGCAAATACCATAACAGCCGTATTTGAACTTGCGGGCTATGAAGTTAATCTCTCAGGGGAGTACCCGGGCTGGAGTCCTAACCCGGATTCTGATATCCTGAAGGTTATGGAAGAGCTTTATGAGAAAATGAACCATAATAAGGCACATGTGGCTGCATGTCATGCCGGCCTGGAATGTGGAATTATTGGAAAGAATTATCCCGACGTTGATATGATCTCTTTTGGTCCAACAATAAGAGGGGCTCATTCACCTGATGAACGTGCAAGTATCTCCTCGGCCCAAAAATATTGGAAATTTTTCCTGGAGGTTTTGAGAAATATACCCGAGAGGGATTAATTGATAATAGAATCAGGAATAATTCAAACATGTTTATTTTATTACAAGTTTGTCAAGATAATTAGATTCTTACCAGAAGAACAATAAAAAAACCGGCCACCTATAAAAAGATGGCCGGTTTTGTATAGAATTCAACCTTATTTATTCTACAATATCTACCAATTCAATTACAAATATAAGATCAGCATCTGGAGGAATCACTCCTCCCGAACCTGCCGGACCGTAAGCCAGATGCGATGGAATATATATCACGGCTTTATCACCAACATTCAATTGCTGCATACCTTCTTTAAACCCGGGGATCATTGGAGCTGTAGGACCGTAGGGGGTTGGCATGGGCTCATATCCCTGTTGATCTTTGCGGTTTTGATTAAATACTCCTAATTCTTTTGCCACTTCTTCCCGATTGGTGTCAAAAAGTCTACCGTCAGTAAAATAACCTTCATAATATACTCTTACCATATCATTTTCTCCAGGTTTGGGACCATTTCCTTTTTCAAGATAATGCACCTGAAGTCCGCTTTCCAAAGTTTGGGCATCCTCCTTTAATGCATTAAATCTTTGAGCATCCTCTGCCATTCTGTTTTTTTGCCGGGCTTCCAATTCTTCTTCCTCAGCTTTAAGGCTTGCCAATCTGTCTTCAAAGATTTTTGGAGCATCAAAATTCTTTGCAGCATTCCCTTTTCTTATTATCCTTAAACTTTCAATTTTAACTTCCTGTACCGGCTTGTCCCTATCTCCTGTTTCTACCTGGCCAATAGTATCAACCACTTCCATGCCCTGGATTACTTTTCCGAATATGGTATGACGACCATCAAGCCAGGGGGTAGGAGCCAGGGTTACAAAAAACTGACTACCGTTTGTTCCGGGTCCGGCATTGGCCATTGATAATATTCCTTTGGATTCATGTTTAAGGGTATCCACAATTTCATCAGGGAATTTGTATCCCGGGTTACCACTTCCTGTACCTAACGGATCACCGGCCTGGATCATAAAATCTTTGATCACACGGTGAAAAATAAGGCCGTCATAGAATTTCTTCCCACGATAAGTGCTGTCTATAAGTGAATGTGAATTACCTTCAGCAAGGGAAACAAAATTGGCGACGGTAATTGGGGTTTGTTTATAATACAATTCGGCGAGGAAAGTCCCTTTACTGGTATTGAATTCGGCGTAAAGACCATCTTCCAGATCAGGATAATCTTCCTTACATCCTGTTAATCCAAGTAAAATAGTGCAAACAAATAGAAAACTTACTTTTTTCATATCAATTATTAGGGTTATTATTGGGTTCATTTATTGAATGGAGGGTAACTCTGGTTATAAGCGGAACATTGGTTCCTATGCGTTTTTTATCTCCGTAATATCCAAAGGCTTTATGTGATGGGAATATAAAAGTAACGATCTCTCCTTCTTTCATGAGTTTAAGTCCTTCCCGAAGGCCTCCAAACAGGTCTTCTTTATCCATGTGGTATGTTTTAGTGGGAATTTCCCCTTCAGCATAAATTATGGTTCCATCAAGATCTGTAATACTATAATCAAAATTAACCACATCACCAAACCCGGCCATCTCCACATTGGTGGTATCTCCTGACTTTTTATTGTAATAATACCAAAATCCTGAATTTGAGGCTAGATACTCATTTGAAGTGTCCTTCTCTATAATTTCCAGGATCTCTGCTTCTTCAAGGGCAACCAACTCGCGGTTGCGCTCAATTGATTCATTGATAAAAGATCCGGAGGACTGGGTTACGGGTCTTCTTGCTTCGGGGGATTTACAACCTGCAAAGACCATTATCATCAGGATAAATAAAATATATAATTTTTTCATGCACTCAATTCCTCCCGGTAATCAGGCAGGATAGTATTAAATTTAGTTACAGTTTCATCCAGGGATAAATTGCTTTTACCCCCCGCAGCATTCAGGTGACCACCACCATTAAAGTGTGATCGGGCAAACTGGTTTACAGAAAATTTACCTTTTGAACGCAAACTCATCTTAATAAGACCTTCGCTTTTATGTTCTATAAAGATAACAGCAAATTTCACGCCTTCCACAGCCAGCCCGTAATTTACAAATCCTTCGGTATCTCCTTTTTGGAAATTGTATCGGTCCAGTTCTTCCTGGGATAAAGTAATATAAGCTGTGTTAAGTTCTTTGTTAACCCTCAGGTTTTGCAATGCCACTCCAAGTAATTGCACTTTGTTTTCTGAAAAGGTGTCAAAGACATTTTGATGTATCGAGGTATTATCTGCTCCTTTATCAATAAGATCTGCAACTACGCGATGAGTTTCACTTGAAGTGGCTCTGTACCTGAAGGATCCCGTATCTGTCATGATCCCGGTATAAAGACAGGTGGCTATCTCAGGAGTGATATATTTTAGAGCCCTAAGTTTTTGAATGAATTTATAGACCATCTGGCATGTGGAACTCATTGTAGAATCACTATATGTGTGATCTGCATAATCTGATGGTTCAGGATGATGATCTATCATTATAAATGTAGCTTCAGATTCTCTTAGTGGTTCCTCCATCTCTCCGGTGCGATCCAAAACATTGAAATCCAGGGTAAAAATAATTTCGGCCTCATGGATCAGGGGAGTACATTGTTCCCGGGCTTCTTCATAGATCAAAATTTCCTCCTGGCCTGGAAGCCATTTCAGAAATTGCGGGAAATCATTGGGAGCTATGACTTTCACATCGTGACCTTTATCTTTAAGAAAATGATATAGGCCCAGACTGGATCCTATTGCATCTCCATCAGGTCCTTTATGGGGAACTATAACTATTTTATTTGCTCTTGAAAGGGCAGATGTGATCTCTAAAATACTTTGTTCTATCATAATATGCGGTAAAGATACAATTTATAAGGTTTTACAAAATATGTGTCCACTGAAATTAACCCATTGTTTTGCAAATGAAACAAATTTACCTTTCAGGTTCACCACTTTTTATCTCAAAATCGGAAACTGAACAGATTAGCGATTAGCTTAACCTTAATATAAATCTTATAATAAGTTGTGAAAAGCCTTGATTTGTGTAATTTTGCAAAAAATTAAAAACCATACCATGGCAAGTAACAGAACATTTACAATGTTGAAACCCGATGCGGTTGAAAAAGGAAATATAGGTGGCATTCTGGAGCAGATCAATGCTGCTGGATTCAGGATCGTTGCAATGAAACTAGCTCAAATGACCACCAAGGACGCAGAAACCTTTTATGAGGTTCATAAAGAACGCCCGTTCTTTGGAGAATTAGTGGAGTTTATGACCAGAGGTCCTATTGTTGCCGCTATACTTGAGAAAGAAAATGCAGTAGAAGATTTCCGAACTCTGATTGGCTCTACAAATCCTGCTGAAGCTGCTGAAGGAACCATCAGAAAAAAATATGCTGCCTCAGTGGGAGAAAATGCTGTTCACGGTAGTGATAGTGATGAAAATGCTCAAATTGAATCTGCTTTCCATTTTGCCGGAAGGGAGATGTTTTAATAATATCCTATTGATGTATTTCTAAGCCCGGCTTTTCGCCGGGCTTTGCTTTTAAAGTTACCTCAGAATTAACTTCTGAATAAGATCTTTACCCAGAGCCTCGTTTAAAAGCCTTATTATCTTTTCTTTTCCATAGCTTAATTCTTCCCGCAGGACAGAAGAGCTTAACTGGACATATAAGGTATTTCCTTCCAGCTTTAAGGATGTGGTATATTTCTCAATGGCAGGACCCATTTGTTGATTCCATACGTCACGGGCATTCACCTTATCCAGGCCGGATTGTAATTTATTGGTAGACACAAAGTCAGCCAGTGCATCGCTTAGCTTTATATTTTCATTATTCCGTTTCATTGTGATCGTTTAAAAGTGGCGTATATCTTTTATAGTGGTATAAGATCCCATCCTCATTTTCAAGTTCCAGGTCGTTTTCTGTAAGTGTTTTCACTTTTTCTCTCCAGGTATCAAATGCTGTGGTGTAATATATATATAGAACGTCATCATCTATTTTAACTTCAATATTTTCAGCATCATCTGTGACAAGGTAAGTTCCGTTTAACTGGGGCTTTACCTTTTTTCTTATCCCTTTCATATTATTGAGCTCAAAGAAATCAACATTTTCATTAAAACGGTATTCAACAACTATTTCCCCATTCCTTTCAACTCTCTTTATTTCCCAGTATCCATTAAGATGATGGAGATTTTCTGCCGGGTCCTTATTGCAGGATAAAAACATAAATATCATTAAAAGGAGAACAGAAATTTTCATTATAATTTAAAGATTTTATAGGATTGATTGCTTTCTTTAACCACTTTCTCTGTTCTGTCTGCATGGGTATCGCTAATAAAGATCTGCCCAAGTTCATTACCGGCCACAAGCGCAACAATATGAGCTACCCTGTGCTCATCAAGTTTATCAAATATATCATCCAGGAGCAGGATAGGATTTGCACCGTTGATCTTTTTAATAAAATCAAATTGGGCCAGTTTTAAAGCGATCAAAAACGATTTTTGTTGTCCCTGCGAGCCAAATTTTTTGATGGGATGCCCGGATATTTCAAAATTGAGATCATCTTTATGTATGCCCACACTGGTATATTGCAGCATCATGTCTTTCTGAAGATTTCCTTCCAATAATTTCCATAAGGTATCTTCACGAAGTTTGCTTTGATATTCAATACTCACATTTTCCCGTGCATTTGTTATTTCTGAATACCGGGTATTGAAAATGGGAATAAAATCTTCCAGGAATCTTGATCTTTTTTCAAAGATCTGGCTGCCATACTCGTTTAACTGTTTATTATAAATCTCAAGGGTATCGCGATCAAACTTTGAATTGGCCGCAAAGAATTTTAGCAGAGCATTGCGTTGAGCAAGTATTTTGTTATAAAGTATCAGGGTGTTGAGATAATTCTGGTCACTTTGTGATATTACACTATCAATGAATTTTCTACGGGTTTCACTTCCTTCCAGGATGAGGTCCCGGTCTCCCGGGGAGATCATTACAGCGGGAATGAAACCAATATGTTCGCTAAATTTTTCGTAGGCCTTGCTATTGCGCTTAATCACCTTCTTCTGCCCGCGCTTAGCGCTTACTAAAATATGCTCGAGTCTCGATTCTTTTTCAAAATTCCCTTCTATAACAAAGAAATCTCCTTCATGGTTGATATTTTGACTTGTAATGGGATTGAAGTAACTTTTCCCGAAAGATAAATGATAGATACAGTCCAGAATATTGGTTTTACCAACACCATTAGGTCCTACCAAACAATTTATTTTGGAATCAAATACAAAAGTTGCAGAATCAAAATTCTTGTAATTTATAAGGGAAATAGATTTTAAATGCATAAATCGCTGTAATTCAGCCGTGTAAATAAAATGAATATATTGAGTAAAGGTAAAATAATCATAATGAAATATTAAAAAAATAAGAATATTTTTCCCTTTTAATTAAGATTAAAATTTTATTTTTGCCACTCATTAAACAGATTTTATGGCGACTTACAAGAAAAAAGGGCATAAACCAACAACAAAGGAAGATCGTAGAAAAAAGGTGGAGGAAGAATCTACAACGGCCGAGGTTTTTAACACCCTTGATGAGGGTGCAAATAAGACTGAGGAGTGGGTTGCGCATAATCAAAAATACATCTACGTCATTGTTGGGCTGGCTGCGCTTATAATCCTTGGATACCTTGGTTTTAGCAAGTTTATTCAGGAGCCAAAAGAACAGGAAGCTGCAAATGAAATGTTCCAGGCTCAGGAGTATTTTAATCAGGCTCTTGATAATTCGGGTGCTCAAAGCGATTCTTTATATAATATGGCCCTCCTGGGTGGTCAGGGTAAATTTGGTTTCCTTGATATAATAGATGAATACGGAAGTACAAACGCAGCAAATCTTGCTAATTACTATGCAGGTTTTGCTTATTTAAATACTAACCGTTATCGTGAAGCAATAGAATATCTTGAAGATTTTAAGAGTGATGATGAGATCCTTGCGCCATTGGCTACCGCCGGTATTGGTGATGCATTTCTACAATTAAATCAACCCGAAGAGGCGCTTAACTATTATGAAAAAGCGGCCTCTATGAGATCTAATAGTTTTTCTACCCCTAAAGCTTTATTAAAAGCTGCTATTACCGCCATTAAATTAGGAAAAGGTGAAGATGCTGCCAAACATCTTAACAGGATCAAAAATGAATTTGACGGTACTCCTGAAGCCGAACAGGTTCCTGTTTACCTGGGCCGTGCTCAGGCAATGAACTAAAATATCATGGCTACCGAAGGTAAAAATCTTTCTCATTATGATAAGAACAGGGTTCCCAATGCAAAGGAATTCAGGTTTGGTATTGTGGTATCTGAGTGGAATGAGAATATTACTGAAGGTCTTTTCCAGGGTGCATTTGATGCCCTTAAAGAAAATGGTGTCATCAATGAAAATATTGTTCGCTGGAACGTTCCCGGAAGTTTTGAATTAATTTATGCCTGTAAAAAAATGCAGGAAAGTTACGACATGCTTGATTCCATCATAGCAATAGGCAGCGTGATAGAAGGGGAGACCAAACATTTTGATTTTGTTTGCCAGGGGGTCACCCAGGGAATAAAAGACCTTAATGTTAATCATGATATCCCTGTAATATTTTGTGTTCTTACAGACCAAAACATGCAGCAGGCCATAGACCGTTCCGGGGGAAAACACGGGAATAAGGGGTCAGAGGCAGGCATAGCCGCCATACGTATGGCTCAGTTAAGAAAAGACTCTCGTTTTTAGACCTTCCTTCGGCATTATTGTTGCGTTCTTTATTTTGCCTTTACAAGCTTCATTTTGTTAGGCATTTTAAGTAAATTTGAACCATCTGTAAATCCATAGATTTGAAAGGTAATTTTTTTAAACTCAGAAGAAACTCCCGATATAATTACACTCCACGTTATTATAAAGGAAAAGATACGGGAAATCTCTACGCGTTTGATTCCAGATTCCATAAGTATAAGAACACCACCAATTCCAATGATTTTGGGGCGCAGTGGGCAGATGCCCGCAATTCCAGCCGAAACAGGGGGAACAGGGAGATCAATTCCCGGGTGGTAATCATCATACTGGTCCTTATACTGGCCTTTCTATGGATAATAGACTTTGATTTATCCATTTTCTCCTATTAGATCTAAATGACTGATGTTATCCATTTGCTGCCTGACCATGTGGCCAATCAAATTGCCGCGGGAGAAGTGGTACAACGCCCGGCCTCTGTTATCAAAGAGCTTTTGGAAAATGCTATAGATGCGAAAGCAAGAAATATACAGGTTTTCATAAAAGAAGCCGGAAAGATCCTGATAAAAATTGTTGATGACGGGGTGGGAATGAGTGTTACCGATGCCCGACTAAGTTTTGAACGCCATGCTACCTCGAAAATAAGATCTGCTGAAGATCTTTTTAGTTTGCAAACAAAAGGTTTTCGTGGTGAAGCTTTGGCCTCTATCGCGGCTATAGCTCATGTGGAACTTAAAACCAAAAGAGCCGATGATGAAATTGGCACCTGCATTAAAATTGAAGGAAGTGAGGTTGTTTCCCAGGAACCTTGCTCCACCTCTACAGGTACATCTATTTCTGTAAAAAATCTTTTTTATAATATTCCTGCCCGAAGGAACTTCCTGAAATCTGATACCGTGGAAACACGTCATATAGTTGATGAATTTCAGCGGGTGGCACTTGCCCATCCCGATATTGCCTTTACTCTTATACATAACTTCAGCGAGCTTTTCCAGCTTCCGGGAACCAAATACAGGCAACGTATAAACAATATATTTGGAGGGAAAACCAATGAAAAACTTGTGCCGGTAAATGAGGATACAGAAATACTTAAGATCTCGGGTTTTGTAGGCAAACCGGAATTTGCAAAACGAACCAGAGGAGAACAATTCTTTTTTGTGAATGACAGGTTTATAAAGAGCCCTTATCTCAATCATGCTGTTAGTGCAGCCTTTGAAGGATTGCTTAAGGACGGGGCTTACCCCAGTTATTTCTTATACCTGAAAGTTGATCCAAAGAGTATAGATATAAACATTCATCCTACCAAGACAGAAATCAAATTTGATGATGAGCATGCGCTTTATGCAATGCTTCGCAGTGCTATTAAGCATAGTTTAGGGCAGTTTAGTGTGGCACCAGTCCTTGATTTTGACAGGGATCCAACTATGGACACCCCCTATCATTATGAGAACAAAAGCGCCAGCATTCCAAAGATCGAAGTAGACAGGAATTTTAATCCCTTCAGATCAGATCAGGGAGGGGAGCGAAATTTTTCATCCGAAGGGTTTAAAAAGGAATCCGGAAGTTGGGAAGGCTTGTATACAGGGCTAAAGTCGGAATCAGAAGGAAAAGAAGAAGGAATAAGACATATTGAGTTTGAGAGCGAAGAAGTTACGGGAAATCTTTTTGGGGCAGCCCGGGCAGAAGAGGAGGTATCTTCCACCTTTCAGCTGAATAAGAAATACATCGTAAGTACACTTAAAACCGGAATGCTGGTAATAGACCAGCACAGGGCTCATATGCGTATACTTTATGAAGAGATATTGCGAAGTATCACCGTTTCAGCCGCAGTAAGCCAGCAATTGCTTTTTCCTTTGCAGCTTAGGTTTAGTCCAAATGAAATTGAATTATTAAAGGGAATTAAAGAAGCCCTGGAACAAACAGGCTTTATTTTTGGCGAAATAGATAAGAGCCCGGTAGAGATCATTGGGATTCCAACAACTGTTTTAGAAAGTGAGGTAGAAATGCTTCTGGAGCAGCTGCTTGCCGACTTTGAAAATGAGGTGCCAGGTAACAATTTCTCGCAAACAGATCTGCTGGCAAAATCCCTGGCAAGAAGTATGGCTGTTAAATCTGGCAACCTGCTTAATTCAACCGAACAACAACATATTGTAAATGGTTTATTTTCCTGTAAAGAGCCTGCATTTACCCCTTCAAACAAGCCTGTTTTTATTACCTTGCCAGTAGAAGAAATCGAAAAAAAATTCATGTAAATGGGAAGAATGACAGATACCGTCAAGGTACTATTAATTATTAATATTATATTTTTTGCAGGTACGTATTTTGTGGGTGGGCCCAGCATTGCAAATAACCCTGCATACAATTGGTTTTCACTTTTTTATTTTGAAAATCCAAACTTTGGCGGGTGGCAGGTACTTACCCATATGTTTATGCATGGCAGTTTTATGCATATATTATTCAATATGTATGCACTCTGGGCGTTTGGCAGCCCTATTGAACAATATCTTGGGCAAAAAAAATTCCTTTTCTTTTATTTCTCCTGTGGATTAGGCGCTGCCATTATACATTCCCTTGTAAACTATTTTCACGTACAAACGGGATTTAATGCTTTGCTGGATGCAGGTATGAATCCTATTGCGATCCAGGACTTTTTGGAAACCGGTGAAACCGCCTCAATGGCAGTTAATAATGTGCCTGTAGGCATTCTCCAGAATATGTTCAGCTCTTTTCATACACCGGCAGTAGGAGCCTCTGGTGCTATTTATGGAATTTTAGTAGCTTTTGGTATGTTATTTCCAAATGTAGCCTTATTTTTACTATTCGTGCCCGTACCCATTAAGGCAAAGATCTTTATTCCAATTTTAATAGCAATTGACCTGTTCTCAGGTCTTACCGGATATTCTCTGTTTGGAGGAGGGATCGCGCACTTTGCCCATATTGGAGGGGCATTATTTGGTTTTATAATGATGTGGTACTGGAAAAAGAATCAATTTGATCAACATAGATGGGATTAAATGGGAACAGCAGATAAATTTCGATATAAACTAAAAACTGCGACGGTAGTAGAGAAACTTATTGCTATCAATATCATTGTTTTTATTCTTTTTTATCTGGCCAGGACAGTTTCATTCCTTTTCCAGTGGCCTTCAGATTTTCTACTTGAATGGTTTGTGTTTCCTAAAGAACCGGGTGAATATATATTTAAACCCTGGTCTATAATCACTTATTCATTTTTGCATTCGGGGATCTGGCATATACTTTCAAATATGCTTATCCTGTATTATGCAGGAATTTATTTTCTTCAATTTTTTACCCCGAGGAAGTTCCTTACTTTTTTCTTTTTAGGAGTTATTTTTGGGGCTTTGGTCTATATGCTCAGTTATAACCTATTCCCGGCATTTCAGGCAACAGGAAGATCTTATCTTTTGGGAGCATCTGCCGGGGTTATGGCAGTACTGGTGGGAATTTCTACCCATGTTCCCAATCTGCGCATAAGGTTATTGTTCCTGGGAAGTATTAAATTTTGGTACATAGCGGCATTTCTTGTGGTTCTTGATATTATCCAGATCCCTATCAGTAATTCCGGTGGGCATCTTGCTCACTTAGGGGGAGCTCTTTTTGGATATATGTATGCTTCCCAACTTAAAAAAGGTAATGATATAGGTAGTGGTTTTGAAAAAATTATGGGAAGTTTTCTCAGGATTTTTGATAGCGAAAAGAAACCAAAATCCACCATGCGCACAGTTTATAAAAAAACAGATACTACCCCTAGAAAATTCGCTGCCAAAATAAGTAAAACCGAAAAACAACAAAAAATAGATGCTATTCTGGATAAGATAAGTAAAAGCGGATATGACAGTCTTACCAAGCAGGAAAAGGATTTTTTATTTGATGCGGGAAAGGAAAACTAAATAAGAAAAATGAAATTTATTGATAGATTTCTTTTTATCATAAACTCATTTCTGGCGTTTGCCTTATTGTTATCCTACCTTTTACCGCACATTCCCCCCCGCAGTTTTCCCTTATTATCTGTATTGAGCCTGGGAGTTCCTCTATTAATTGTAGGAAATCTTCTTTTTATGCTATTCTGGTTATTAAGGTTTAAAAGACAGTTTTTGCTATCTTTTATAATATTACTTGCAGGTTATAGTTACGTGAATGCGTGGTTCCAGGTGGGAAACAAACCCCTGGAATCAAGAAATCATTTAAGCGTGATGAGTTATAATGTAAGGATGTTCAATGCTTATAAATGGGTTGATGACTCTAATATTCCAAGGAAGATATCTGCCATTGTAAGCGAGAAAGACCCCGATATTTTGGTTACCCAGGAGCATTATATTATGGAATCTGGTATATTTAAACATTATCCTTATAATTATATAAAATTAAAAGACAAGGGGTCTGAATTTGGAATGGCTATTTTTTCAAAATATCCTGTAATTAACCGCCAGTCTCTTAACTTCCCCGACGATGGAAATAATAATGCAATATTTGTGGATATTGTTAAGGATAATGACACCTTGCGTATTTTTAATGTTCATTTTCAGTCACTAAATATTAAACCCGGCCTTCAGGATATAAGGGATGCCGATTCAAAACAGTTGATTGGCAGAATTGGATTTGGTTTTGGATTACAACAGACCCAGGCAGAAACCTTAAAGGCAGAAATTGACAGATCACCATACAAAACCCTGGTAATGGGTGATTTTAATAATACCGCGTTCTCATATATATACAGGCTTATCAAGGGAGACCGGTTTCAGGATGCTTTTTTGGAGTCCGGAAAGGGGTTTGGAAAAACCTTTGATCTTGATTATTTCCCACTAAGGATTGACTTTCTTTTTATTGATGCCCCAATAAGAGTGAATTCATTTGAAGTTTTTCAGGTAGATTATTCAGATCATTATCCTATTATGGCCAGGCTGGCGTGGTAGGTTATTTCAATTCCTTTAAATAATTTACCGCGTTAGGCCCTTCATTGAACATTAGATCAAGGATGCTCAGGTCTGGGATGAATCCCTCTTTCTCCTGAAATACCTGGTTATAAATGGGAATCACCACATCTTTTTTGGCGTTGATGAGGCCTCGCATATCATTAACCCCTTCAGGTTGTTTTATATATGCACCTGTCTTTTTATAATTAACCTGCAGCTGCAGGCAATCACAAACCAAATGGAAACACTTGTAATTGAATTCCATTAAAAAATTTTCTTGATTGTGAAAAAGGGGAGCTAAATCATCTTCATAGAATTCAAAGAAGGGGGAAGTCTGATAAGCAGATTTCAGAGATTTCCAGTGCTGTTTTTGCCATTTAAAATCATTCTCGATCCTTACATCTTTATATTTTTGATGTTGCTTCACTCCGGGTGAATTTAAATGTTTGATAGGAATATTAAGGATCAATTTTCCATTTGCTCCGTAAATATAAGTCCGATTTCTGTAGGTTTGTTTTTGGTAATTATCTTCATTTTCAAACCAGATGAGAGCAGATTTTACCACCTCTTTGAAATGTGAAACAGGACCAAAGTAGGGGAGGTGTAACAGAATTTCTTCCATTGTTTGACCTATTTATTTTCTCTCCTTTTTTTGAAGAAATTAAAAGCTACAAAGATTACCACTATGATCAGGAAATAGGGGAGATAAGACACGGGGTTACCGCTGCCTCCCACGGTTGTGAACATTCTTTCCCATCGCACCTTACTTAATCCGCTGGCATTAGGATCTAGACTAAGCCAGATAAACACAGGTTTTCCTACAATATGATTTTCGGGAACAAATCCAAAATACCTGCTGTCCAGGCTGTTATGCCTGTTATCTCCCATCATCCAGTAATAATCCTGCTTAAATGTATAAGTATCCTGGGATTGTCCATTTAAAGTTACCTCAGTACCATTTACTCCCAGTATATTTTCTGTATTCATTTCAGAACCTTCGTAAACTTCAATCAGCCTTCTGTATAAATGAATTGATTCATTATTAAGCTGAACTGTCATTCCTTTTTTAGGAATTAAAACAGGACCCATATTATCCTTGTTCCAGGAATGGTCTCCCTTTGCCGGAAAAATATCGCCTTCGGCAGTACCGGTAGGTGTTTCCACCCGGTAAATGGTATCCACATTGGGATGATTCCTAAACCGGTTAAAGGCTTCTTCAGTTAAATTAAGTCGGAAAGAACCTGAAGGGGCATGATATTGTACATGATCGGTGACATCATAGCGTTCATAGAGGTTATACGGGTGAAAAGGCTCACCCCTGGTAGTTCCCTGATAAGCATATTGCAATTTTGCCCGATCTGGCAATTCAAGGGGCCGGGAATTGATATGTATCCTTCCGCTTATGATCTCCAGGGTATCCCCGGGAATTCCTACTGCTCTCTTTACATAATTGGTCTTTTTGTCTATAGGTTTGTAATAATACTTGTCTGTATAATACATATTGACCATGGTATCCACCGGCCAGTTGAAAACTACAATATCTGTTCTTTTAATGTCCTGAAAACCGGGTAATCTAAAATAAGGAATTTGAGGTTTTTCAAGATAGGATTTCACTCCCAATACTGGAATAGTATCGTGGACCATGGGAAAAGCTACCGCAGTCATAGGCGTCCTTGCCCCGTAATGGAATTTACTTACAAACAGAAAATCACCTACAAGCAATGTTTTTTCAAGTGAGGATGTTGGTATGGTAAAGGGCTGGATAAGATAGGTATGTACAATGGTTGCAGCAATTACAGCAAAAAGTATTGAGCTTACCCATTCTCCAAGACCTGTACGGGGTTTAAGGCTACGGTCCTCAATATAGGTTACATCTAAAGCATAATTTATGTAATATATATAAAGGCCTAAAGTTACTAGTACAAGTACTGTATCTGTCGTGCTGTTCTTTCCAAAGCTTCTTATTGTCTCAACCCATACAACCGGGATCATAATAAGATTGATTATTGGGATAAAGAGCAGGATCGTCCACCACCACGGGCGGTTGATGATCTTCATAAGCACTACAGCATTATATACGGGAATTGCGGCTTCCCAGGCTTGTCTTCCCGCTTTCCGGTACAATTTCCATGTACCCAGAAAATGAATTATTTGCACCGCTAAGAAAAACAAAAGCCATTGAGTGATCGTCATATTGTATTATTTACTGGTATAAGTATGAATGCTACCGCTACCGTTACAAATTTTATTCTAAACCAGACAGCACATCCTTCATCGTAAATATTCCTTTTTTGTCTTTTATCCATTCCGCCGCAATTACTGCTCCCAGGGCAAAGCCTTCCCGGGAGTGGGCAGTGTGTTTAATTTCTATAGTATCTACCTTTGAATTATAGGAGATAATATGCGTGCCGGGAACCTCTTTAATTCTCTTTGCTATAATAGGAATCTCATTTTCTGAAGCTTTATCCAGTTTCCAGGCTGAGTAGCCGGAATTGGAAATGATCTGTTCAGCCAGGCTTATGGCTGTTCCGCTGGGAGCATCGAGTTTTTGTGTGTGGTGGATCTCTTCTATTTCTACGGAATATTCCTCAAAAGGTTTTATGAGCTTTGCCAGCTTTTGATTCAACTCGAAAAAAAGATTTACCCCTATGCTGAAATTTGAGGCATATAAAAAAGCTGAATTTTCCTCTTTACACACATTTACCGCAGTATTATAATCCTGAAGCCATCCTGTAGTGCCACTTATAACCGGTAAACCGTTTTTACAGCAGGTTATTATATTATTTAAAGCTGCTGTGGGAATACTGAAGTCAATGGCTACATCAGCAATACCAAGATCATGATCTTCAATATTTTCACTGATCTTAAGAACGATTTCATGTCCTCTTTCCAATGCGATCTTTTCAATGGCCTTCCCCATTTTTCCATAGCCTAAAAGCGCTATTTTCATATGTATTGACTTATATCTTTTACCTTAAGGCGCATCCTGAAAAAACTTTAAAAGTTATAATTAAGCGAAAGTCCATACCCCGTCCTTCCTGTAAATTCATTAATATTAAGAGCCGGCTTTAATGATAGATCCTCACTTACGTTAAATTGTTGTAAATGCGCATCAACATTGGCATCAATAATATTTAATGCGTAAAATCCTGCTATGACTAAAAGCGATAATTCCCTGTTTCGGTTATAAAATCTTTGTGCTCTTATTAATCCGTCGTTGGTGACCCTTTGTACCCCGTCTGGGGTGGTAAATTCGTCATCGGTGAACCCCGCAAGCCTTCTTTTGAAAATAGACCTGAAACGATCGTACTGCCTATCGTTGTTTATATAAAAATACACACCAACTCCCATTCCCGCATAAACAATAGGGATCTTCCAGTATTTTCCATTATGTGCCTGACCAAGCCCTGGAAGGACGGCCGAGTAAAATGCAGCACGGGCTGGGGCAAGGGCATCATAGGGTTCATAGTCTAATGCTTCCTCTACCACTATAGTTCCGGTGGGAGCAATCACAAGAGAGTCTTCCTGTGAGTACATGAAGCCTGCAAACAGTAACAAGACAATTACCGGAATGATGCGGTTATGATTCACCCTGAATTAATTTTTTTAAACGCTTGTATTCTTCTTTAGAAGCAAATGGTATGATAAGTTTTCCATTTCCTTTACCTGCTATTTTGATGTCAACTTTAGTACCAAGGTATTCAGAAAACTCCCTTATTCCTTTTTTAAATTCTGCGGGAAGTGGTTTTTCTTTGGTGGTTCTTTTTGCAGCTTCAGTTCCGTTTAGGTCCCTTACCAGTTTTTCGGTATCGCGTACTGAAAGATTTTTTTCCAGGATCTTTTCATAAATCTCCAGCTGTACCTGCGAATCTTCTACATTAATCAATGCCCGGCCGTGACCCATGCTTAAAAATCCATCCCGCATCCCTGTCTGGATGATAGGGTCGAGTTTTAATAAACGAAGATAATTTGCAATAGTTGACCTGTTCTTTCCAACTCTTTCACTTAACTGCTCCTGGGTGAGATTTATCTCATCAATAAGGCGCTGGTAAGAAAGAGAGATCTCAATGGGATCAAGGTCCTGCCGCTGAATGTTCTCTACCAGTGCCATTTCCAGGGACTCCTGATCATTTGCAATCCTGATATAAGCCGGAATGGTTTCCAGTCCTACCAGTTTGGATGCCCTGAACCTTCTTTCTCCCGAGACTAATTGAAATTTATTGAAATCGAGTTTCCTTACGGTTATAGGTTGTATAACTCCAAGTTCCCTGATGGAGGAGGCAAGTTCGCGTAAGGATTCCTCGTTGAAACTTGTTCTGGGTTGAAAAGGATTTACCTCAATCGCGGTAAGTTCCAGTTCAACAATATGCCCAACCAATTTGTCGGCATTCTTATCTTCTGCAGATTTTATATCGTGTTCAGGGTCCTTCAGTAAAGCTGAAAGACCTCGCCCCAAGGCTTGTTTCCTGGTAGCTTTCGCCATCTTCTATGAATTTTTCTTTATAATTTCGTGCGCAAGGCTTAAATAATTCGAGGCACCTTTGCTTCCTGCGTCATAATTGATAATACTTTCCCCATAACTGGGTGCTTCACTTAAACGCACATTGCGTTGAATGATTGTGGAGAAGACCATCTCATTGAAATGTTTTTGTACCTCTTCCACAACCTGGTTGGACAACCGTAACCTTGAATCATACATAGTCAATAATAAGCCTTCAATATCCAGGTTCTTATTATGGATTTTCTGCACACTTTTGATTGTATTCAATAGTTTTCCAAGACCTTCCAGGGCAAAATATTCACATTGTATAGGAATGATCACAGAATCTGCTGCAGTAAGGGCATTAAGTGTCAAAAGACCCAGGGAGGGAGCACAATCAATAAGGATGTAATCGTATTCATCTTTTAAATGAGTGATCGCCTGCTTAAGCATATATTCCCTTTCATCCTTGTCTACAAGTTCTATTTCAATTGCTACAAGATCAATGTGAGAGGGGATGATATCCAGATTGGGAGAGCTGGTCTTTATAATTGCCTCATTTGCTTTTACTGAATGTTCCAGAAGCTGGTAGGTGCCATGTTCAACTTTTTCAACATCTATTCCCAATCCTGAGGTTGCATTGGCCTGTGGATCTGCATCTATCAATAATACTTTCTTTTCAAGAACTCCCAGGGAAGCCGCCAGATTTACAGAAGTTGTGGTCTTACCCACACCCCCTTTTTGATTTGCAATTGCAATGATCTTACCCATTAAATATATTCAGTTTTAAAAGGTAAAAATACAATTAATTACAGGTTTAGAAAATGATTTTGTTAACAGGTTCTTCATTTGAGGAAATAAGAATGGAGAATCCTGAAGCATGAGCCAGGTAAAAGGAAGTTTATACGGTAAGAATATAGAAAAGAGAGAAGAGAAAAGAGAACATAGAAAAGAGAACATACAAAAGAGATTTTTTTTAGATACAAGAGTCAAGAGACAAGAAACAGGATGAAATTCAAAGCACCAAATACCAAGCACCAAATTCCAAGCACCAAATTCCAAGCACAAAAGAGTAGGAACAGAAAGGATAAAAAAATCAATAAAGAATCAAGAAGGAACATCAAATTCCAATTACCGTCACCCTGAATTTATTTCAGGGTATAACAATGTTAGGTACTTATAATCACGCCAGATGCTGAATCAAGTTCAGCATGACGATAACCTTGAATCTAAAACCTGGATCTTGAACTTTTCCCTTTTTTAACTTTTAGTTGCCTCCCCTAACCCCCCGAGGGGGATTAAAAAGAAACAAGAATCAAGAAAAAAACATCAAATTTCAATTACCGTCACCCTGAATTTATTTCAGGGTAAAACAATGTTAGGTACTTATAATCACGCCAGATGCTGAATCAAGTTCAGCATGACGATAACCTTGAATCTAAAACCTGGAATCTTGAACTTTTCCCTTTTTTAACTATTAGTTGCCTCCCCTAACCCCCCCGAGGGGGATTAAAAAGAAACAAGAATCAAGAAAAAAACATCAAATTTCAATTACCGTCACCCTGAGACCTGCGGTAAAAAAATTACCTAGCGTATGAGATTGACGTTTAGGAATTTTAAAATCCTAAAATGGCTATTAAAATCACAATATTAATTTGCTGATTTGCAGGTTTTTACAAAATACGTCAATGGTAGGTACTTATAATCACGCCAGATGCTGAATCAAGTTCAGCATGACGATATTCTTGAATCTAAAACCTGGAACCCTGAACTTTTCCCTTTTTTAACTTTTAGTTGCCTCCCTTAACCCCCGAGGGGGATTAAAAAGAAACAAGAATCAAGAAAAAAAACATCAAATTTTAATTACCGTCACCCTGAATTTATTTCAGGGTATAACAATGTTAGGTACTTATAATCACGCCAGATGCTGAATCAAGTTCAGCATGACGATAACCTTGAATCTAAAACCTGGAATCCTGAACTTTTCCCTTTTTTAACTTTTAGTTGCCTCCCCTAACCCCCGAGGGGGATTAAAAAGAATCAAGAAAAAAAACATCAAATTTCAATTACCGTCACCTTGAATTTATTTCAGGGCATAACAATGTTAGGTACTTATAATCACACCAGATGCTGAATCAAGTTCAGCATGACGGGAAAGTTTTTAGAGACTGAATCTTGAACCTTGAACCTTGAATTTTTAGTCTAAACATAAAAATCCCGGAACATCTCCACCTCTATTTTTGCGGGTCTGCGGCTTTGGGCGTCCAGGAGGCACCAGGTGGATAATGCGTTAATAAGAACCTTATTGGTTGTCTTGTTTCTTATCACTACATGTCTTTGAGAAGTGACATTAGTGTGTTTTCCCACATAAGTTTGTACCAGCAGTTCGTCACCCAAAAATGCCTGACCTTTGTAATCTATTTCATGGCGCACGACCATCCATAAGTATTTCTCCTTAACCTCGATAGGTGCTTTTTTCTCCCAATGTGATTTTGCGATGTCTTCCATCCATTGCACATACCTCACATTGTTCACATGATCCAGTTCATCGAGATCTTCTCTCCTTACAGTAAGTGTCTCCTCATATATTTGTGGTACAGGTTCTTCTGTCATTTCCTTATTATCTCAACTTCAAATAATTTATCCCAGTTCTTACCGGTAACATATAATTTACCTGTATTGGGGTTATAAGCGATTCCATTTAAAACATCGAGCTGAGGATGCTGGGTAACTTTATCTCTTAGTCCCTGGAAATTTATCAAACCTTCAATAGCTCCATTTTTAGGGTTTATTATAGCGACCCCGTCCTTTTGATAGGTATTTGCATAGATTTTTCCTTCCACCCATTCGAGTTCGTTTAATTGGGTAGAAATAGTGCGGTGAGTGGTAGGTTGTATATAGTTTTCTTCAGCCAGGGTCTTACCATTCAGAATCCATATTTTTTCTGTTCCGTCACTTTTATAAAATTGAGTCCCGTCATTGCACAAACCCCAGCCTTCTTTACTCTGGTTGTACTTAAAAGAACCTATGCGATTTAATGAATGAACATCATAAATCAAACCTTCACCTTCCTGCCAGGTGAGTTGGTAAATCTTATCATTTAAAATTGACAGTCCCTCCCCAAAATATTTATCGGCCAGGGGTACCTGCATAAGTACTTCCCCGGTTTCAAAATTGGTTTTTCTCAGGGTGGAACTTCCATACTGTCCTGTGCTTTCATAAAGTGTATCCCGATAAAATTCCAGACCCTGGGTATAGGCTTTTATATCATGGGGATACGTGGCTATAATATTATAAGTATACACCACCGGGGCAGTATCATTGAAAATTTTTACAGGAATATTCAAAGTATCCATTTCGCCACTATAATAAACAAAAGCCCTGATGTTTTGATTTCCCAGTTTTTGATCCTTTAAAGGAAGGCTAAGATTTAGATTATCTGCGGAATGATCCAATCTTTGATCTTCAAAATAATAGCGCACAGAGTCAACCAGACGGTTGTTTGGATTTTTCAAGCTGATCTCTAAAGTCTCTCCCAGCTGAAATTCTTTCTTTGCACCTGAAACTTCAAGAGAAAATTCGCTTGTTTTTTTACCGGAATTGCTTCCGCAGGAAATGAAGAGAAGATTTAAAATAAACAGGGCCAGCAGGTTAACTTTGCTCATGAGAATACAGGATTTTATGTGGGGCTAAATTAATTAATTCAGATCAAAAAAGTCTTGTGAAATGTACCAAAGATCGTATATTTGCACCGGCAAGTCCCACACAACCAGCTCCTGCTGACTCCCCCAGGGCGGGAACGCAGCAAGGGTAAGCGGTCGTAGCGGTGTGATGTGGGTAGCTTGCCATTTTTTGTATCTGATATTTAAATTTTATCGCATCTTTGTGATCTATGAAAACAGATACCTCTTCAAAAATTGTTCTCATTACCGGCGGGTCTTCAGGAATTGGAAAATCAATTGGTGAATATCTTTCAGAAAAAAAGTATAAGGTATACGGTACAAGTCGGAATCCGGAAAAGGTTAGCGGATTAGTATTTGAATTAATTCCTCTTGATGTTACAAGTAAGGCAAGCATTTCTTCAGCAATAGATCATATAATCCATAAAGAAGGAAGGATAGATGTTCTTATTAATAATGCGGGTGTGGGAATTACCGGTCCTATAGAAGAAACACCCGAGGAAGAGATAAAGAAAGCTTTTGAGACCAATTATTTTGGTCCTCTCAATGTTACCAAAGCAGTCCTGCCTCAAATGAGAAAACAGGGAGGCGGGTTGGTCATCAATATAACATCGATTGCGGGTTATATGGGACTTCCATACCGCGGAATTTATTCGGCAACCAAAGGTGCTCTGGAATTAACTACGGAAGCTTTCAGGATGGAATTAAAAGATTTCAACATCAAAATGACCAATGTTGCTCCGGGAGATTTTGCTACCAATATAGCAGCAGGACGGTTTCATGCTCCGGTCCTTGAAAATTCTCCATATAGAAGATCCTATAAGAATACCCTGGATATTATGAATGAGCATGTAGATGGGGGAAATGATCCTATGGTTATGGCTAAAGTCATTTATACGATCATTCAGACCCGCAATCCTAAAGGACATTATAAAGTGGGGGAGCCGCTGCAAAAATTCTCTATTGTTCTTAAGCGCATATTACCCGATAAAGTATATGAGAAAATGTTGCTAAAACATTATAAATTGTAAATTTGCATGCCTTTATTTAAAAAGGATGATAAAAGAAACAACACAATTAATTATATCTATATGAAATTTTTTATTGATACTGCCAACCTTGATCAGATTAAAGAAGCTCAGGAACTTGGAGTGCTTGACGGGGTGACCACCAATCCATCCCTAATGGCAAAAGAAGGGATCACGGGAAGAGAAAATATTATCAATCACTACAAGAAAATATGTGAGATTGTGGACGGTGATGTAAGTGCAGAGGTTATTGCGACAGATCTTGATGGAATTATCAGGGAAGGGGAGGAGCTTGCAAAATTACATGACCAGATCGTGGTTAAGGTCCCAATGATCAAAGAAGGTATTAAGGCAATAAAATATTTCAGCGATAAAGGCATCAGAACCAATTGTACACTGGTATTTACAGCGGGGCAGGCCCTACTGGCTGCCAAAGCGGGAGCTACTTATGTATCGCCATTCATAGGTAGGCTGGATGATATCTCAACAGATGGGCTCAACCTTATAGCAGACATACGTCTTATATATGATAATTATGGATTTGAAACACAAATACTGGCTGCATCTGTAAGGCATTCCATGCATATTCTGGAATGCGCAAAAATTGGCGCAGATGTTATGACTGGACCCTTATCGTCTATCACCAGTCTTTTAAACCACCCCTTAACCGATAGTGGACTGGAGAAATTCCTTGCAGACTATAAAAAAGGAAATTAATTTCTTAAAATAATACTTAAGGAACCCCTTCATTATCTTAATGTGGGGGATTTATATTAAATACCCATCTCCTGATTTAAAAATTCCAGGATTCCGGACTCGTAATCAAGACTGTTTAACTTAACATCACCCCTAATAATTTTCCCTTTGGAATTAAGAAAAAAGAGCTTGTTTAAATAATTTTTCAGAAGGGTCTCGTTTAAATTCAAGGTATTGAGCTTATATTGAAAATGAGGAGGGAAATTTTGAGTTTTAATCACCCCTTCCCATTCGTCAAAGTGATTCTTATCGATATTGATCCCAATGAAGTCAATTTCCGGATATTTGAATCTGAGGTCTTCAATGATCTCATGCTGCCATCTATAATGACGTCTTGAGTTTACAGACCAATGATAAGTGATCTTTGGTCTGTTTGAAATATCTTTTACTTTTACCGTATCCCGTGAGGTATTAAGAAGTTTTAATTCTCCAAGTTCCCTCCCTGGTAAAAGCGCGTTCTGCAGGCCGGCCATTTGCCGGAGGTCTTCCAACTTATTGCCATTGTATTCCCGTTCGTTTAACAACTGCAAAATTGCCAGCAATTCTTCCCGGCTTTTTGAATAAATAATCCCCTGGGCCGAAAGTCTTTCAAGAAAATTATTTTTAATCCGGGGATTTTCAATAAGAGAATCGGCAAGGATAATGCGTCTTTTTATATTATCATAATCTGCAAGATTTAAACATTCCTGTGAAGTAATATTTTTATCCTCACAATATTCCAGTGAAAGGGTTTTTAGATAATCATCCAATAGATTGAGATACACATAGTAATCCTCCAGTGTTTCATCGTTGAATGAGATTTCCTTCCGGTAATCATGGAAGTCTTTTGGGAAAAGATCAAGTGTTTCCCGGGAATACGTTCTAATAAGGAAAGCATATCGCTCTCTTAAATGGTAATATTCATAATTAATAGCAGCCTCGGCAATTTTATAAAATTCATCTGAGAACGGGCTGCGCTTGTTATAGCTTGCCAACTGATTATTTCTGAATTCTTTAATAGAATCTGTTTTATGCGCAAATTCTGAAGGATCCAGTCTAAAATAAGTCAGAATAAGTTCGTTGTTTTTTTGATTTAATAGATATAGTTTATTAAGGAAGTTGCTTTTCGCCGCACCTTGTCCACTAAAGCTAAGAGATTCATCAAAATCCAATGTATTTAACCTGAGCAGGGTGCTGTCCCCCGGTTCGAGGTACATGATCTGATTTTCTGGAGGATGTTTAAAAACATACATTCCCTCTTGGGCTCCAATCAATTTTCCTCCAAATCTATTATTATTATCAAGATAGAATGTATCTACCACTTCATCCTTTCTGGAAAGGACAACAAATTTGCTTGTGGGATTAATTATGAGCCCCCCGAAGTAGATGTCATTTGACATGGGCACATCGCTCTTGCATGCGAACAGCAGGTTTATAACCAGGATGCCAATTGCGAAGCGTAATTTCATGGGGTAATTGAGTGTTAACTCAGGGTTTTAAAAAGAACAAATATATATTGTGCCTGATGGGAGGTGCGTTAAGCGTTTGTTAAAAGGCTTATTTAAACTGTTAATCTTTTAGCATTTGAGCATTAAAAGCTATTTTTGCAAAAAATTAGATATTTAATACATAAAACTATATGTTATCAGTTTCAAATCTTTCGGTGCAATTTGGAAAGCGGGTGTTGTTTGATGAAGTAACGACCAGTTTCACCCAGGGAAATATTTACGGCATTATTGGAGCCAATGGGGCGGGAAAATCCACCTTTCTGAATATTATTTCAGGAAAATCTGATCCCACCAGCGGAAAAGTGTTTCTGGAGCCCGGCAAGCGTATGTCTGTTCTGGAACAAAACCATAACTTATATGATGAATATCCTGTGCTGGAAACAGTGATAATGGGTAACAAACCCTTATATAAGATCAAAAAGGAAATGGATGAGATCTACGCAAAAGAGGATTTCAATGATGCAGATGGAGAAAGAGTAGGTGTTTTACAGGTAGAATTTGAGGAAATGGATGGCTGGAATGCAGACAGTAATGCAGCTTCCTTACTTTCAAATCTTGGGATAAAACCCGAGTATCATTATACACTGATGAAAGATCTTGAGGGGCAGCAAAAGGTAAGAGTGCTTCTTGCGCAGGCATTATTTGGAAATCCCGATGTGCTTATTATGGATGAGCCTACCAATGATCTTGACTATGAAGCGATCATCTGGCTCGAAAATTTTCTTGCGAACTATGAGAATACTGTGATTGTGGTATCGCATGACCGTCACTTCCTTGACTCGGTATGTACGCATATTTCAGATATAGACTTTGGAAAAATAAATCATTATAGCGGTAATTATACCTTCTGGTATGAATCCTCGCAGCTTGCGGCCCGCCAACGCTCTCAGCAAAACAAGAAAGCCGAGGAAAAGAAAAAGGAATTACAGGAATTCATTATGCGTTTCAGCGCAAATGTTGCCAAATCAAAACAGGCTACCTCCCGTAAAAAAATGATCGAAAAGCTGAATATTGAAGAAATTAAGCCTTCTAGCAGAAGGTACCCTGCAATTATTTTTGAAAGAGAAAGAGAAGCCGGGGATCAGATCCTGAACATCGAAGGGCTTTCTGCATCAACAGAAGGCGAAACACTTTTCAAAAATCTGGATCTCAATCTTAAAAAAGGGGATAAAGTCGTAGTTTTTTCCAGGGATTCCCGGGCAACTACCGCATTTTATGAGATCTTAAATGGAAATCAAAAGCCACTCTCAGGGAAATTTTCCTGGGGTATCACTACAACCCAGTCATATTTACCTCTTGATAATTCTGATTTTTTTAATAATGATCTTACTCTTGTTGACTGGTTAAGACAATGGGCCAAGACAGATGAGGAAAGGGAAGAAGTCTATATACGTGGATTCCTGGGTAAAATGATCTTTAGTGGGGAGGAAGCACTTAAAACTTCCAGAGTACTTTCCGGGGGTGAAAAGGTGAGATGTATGCTAAGCAGGATGATGATGATGAGAGCCAATGTGTTGATGCTTGATGAACCCACCAATCACCTTGATCTGGAATCTATCACTGCGTTTAATAACTCATTGAAGAATTTTAAAGGGACCGTTTTATTCACCACTCATGATCACGAATTTGCACAAACCGTCGCAAACCGGGTTGTGGAGTTAACGCCTTCAGGTATCATTGACAGATATACCACATTTGATGAATATATGGATGATAAGAAGATCAAAGAGATGCGGGACAAGATGTACCAGGTAACGGCATAAATCTGGTGAGCAGATATAAAAAAAGGATCCGAACCAGATCCTTTTATTATGCTAAAGGAAATCTTTAAAGTCCTTTATTATATTTCCATAGATCATAAAATCCAAATGCTATGAACGCGATAGCAAGGATAAAACCGAATACATTATTCTCAATATCGCTGGAGAGAGTATATAAACGGTAACTACCATATCCTACAAACAGTATCCCCAGAACAAGGTACCAGATATTCCTTTTTTGTGGAGGAGTCTCCTCGATACGGTCGCGGGAGGGAGTATTATTATTCTCCATCCTGATAATCTTTTGGAAAGGTGGTTTTTGCAATATTCAAAGCTTCATCGTAATGTGATTTGATCACAAAAAGTTGCACCTGACCCGGCAATCCACCACCGAATCCTGCTCTCAAACCTGAATCGAAATCATTTCTAACCCTTGAAGATATTCCTGCTTTATCAAATATATCCTGAAGGAATTGAACATTAACGTCAGATCCGGTATAAACCCGTTCGTAATTATCTTCTGTACTCATAATAGTGTTTTTGTACTACTAAGGTACGTATATAAGATAATATAAGAGTAAAAATTTAATCAGAGTTTAACGTTCTATGCATTGGAAAACGTACTCCTCCAGATGGCCGAGCTAAAATTCTTCCCATATTTGAATCCATAAAAAATGGCGAGACCGGTGATCCATTTAAACATGAAGAAGAACAGGATGAAAAATTCAGTAGTAGTATTTTCAGGACTGAATATTCCTGCGGGAATGAGAGTAGTGCATACAAAGCTCAATATCAACAAAAAGAACATAAAATTCTCAAGATGTCTAAATGGCCACATAAGAAGTTTTCTCAAGGGATGAAGGTCCCTGCCCCAGGAATGTACAAGGTAAAAATAATCATTACCAATGGGAGCAAATAGTAAAGGGTCATCTGCATTCTTCAGCTTAAATACGCTTGCAGGGGCCATGAGTTTAAAATTTTTAATGTGTATTCCATGCTCCTTTTCAAGCTCTTTAATCTTTATGACCGTTTCATAGGGAAAATCTGCCTTGTACAATGCCGAATTCAAAAATCTTAATCTGTATTGAATGCAGATCTTTTCAATATCTAAAATGTGATAGATCCTGTTTCCATCGAGAAGGTTAATTTTAAAGTTATTATGTTCATCTCCATCATTACCCCCCGTTAAATGATTTATGACCGCCTTATCCTTCTCATTAACCTGGTGAAAAATGTCCTGAATCTGCTCGAGTAAATTTTCTTCAGAAATGCGCCTTTTCCGGGAGTGTAATAGTTTTTCGGGAATTTGGGTTCTTCTCAGTCTCATCTTTAGTTCCTAAAGCAACTAATTTAATTAATTGATATTGAACGTACAACGCAATAAAAAGTTAATTTAAAGCTAAAGGACGGATGAAAATTTTTCATAGGTAACACAGTTGTTAATCCATTCACAAATTTTTGCGATTTCATATTTTGTTTAATAAAAATGAATTATCTTTGAACAAAATAAAATATTTGATACTATGAAAAATTTAAAATTGATTACTCTTTCTTTAATGGTTTTTGCCCTGTCTTTTGGAAGTGCTTTACAGGCACAAATGAAAGAAAAGAACAAAAAAGTAGGTGGAGCAGAAATGTACCCATCTAAGAACATTGTGGAAAATGCTGCAAAATCCAAGGATCATACTACCCTGGTAGCCGCAGTTACCGCTGCCGAACTAGCCGGAGTGTTACAAAGTGAAGGACCTTTCACGGTTTTTGCTCCTACTAATGCCGCCTTTTCAAAATTACCAGCAGGTACGGTGGAAACATTATTAAAGCCTGAAAACAAAACCATGTTACAGGGAATATTGACTTATCACGTAATTGCCGGAGATTTTAAAGCTGCAGATGTTGTTGCCGCAATTAAAAAAGGTAATGGTACAGCTACATTCAAAACCGTGAATGGTGGAGAGTTGAAAGCTATGCTTGATGGGGATAAAGTTAAAATCCGGGATGCCTCTGGAAATGTGGCAACGGTCACTGTTGCAGATGTAAACCAGTCCAACGGTGTAATTCATGTACTTGATACAGTATTATTACCAACTAATTAAATTGTTGGGAATTAGCCTCCCGTAAAATACTAAGTCCTTTCCTGAGATTATGGGAAAGGACTTTTTATTTTTTATATGATTTTGGACCGAATAAAACCACTTGTGCCTTCTACAACTTTGCTAAAATAACCGGAAATTAAATGCAGCTTCCACCATTTATCTGTATAGGGACTGAACCGCCCATGATAGCAGAGATTCTTAAGAATAAAGATGATTTTAATCGGACACTAAAATTCACTATTCACTATTCACCATTCACCATTCACTATTATATATTATCTGAGTTCAGCCTGCAATTCCTGCTCAAACCTTTGCTGAAGTTTTTTCATGATCTTGTCAACCTGGGCATCGGTCATGGTTTTATGTTCATCCTGGAACATAAAGCTCACGGCATAACTTTTCTTTCCCTCGGGAAGATTGCTCCCCTGATACACATCGAAGAGGTTAACCGCTTTAAGGATTTTCTTTTCAGTTTGCAGGGCGATCTCTACCAACTGTGAATAAGAGATCTCATTGTCAAGTAATAAGGCAAAATCCCTTCTCACCGCAGGAAACTTTGGGATAGCCTCAAAGTGTGTCTTTTGTGTTCTGGCAATTTCCAGGATAAGATCCCAATTAAGATCGGCATATAAAACCTCCTGGTTGATATCAAAATGTTTAAGAATATGTTTTTTAAGAACTCCAAATTCAGCTACTTTGGATTTCCCTACGCTCACTGAAAGGCCTTCAGAAAATACATCTAGCCTGGACTGACCGGTCTTGTGATTGGTAAGGCCCAAACGTTCTAAAAGACTTTCAATTACTCCTTTCAGAAAGAAGAAATTGCCATGTGTTTTTGGGCTGTTCCAGCTCTCCATAAATCTTTCTCCCGAAACAAACAGGCTCAGATGTTTATTTTCCTGTCTTCCGCTTTCATAATTGTGATAGGATTTTCCGAATTCAAAGAATTTTAGATTTGCCTGTTTCCGGTTGAAGTTATAGCTCACGGCTTCCAGACCGGAAAATAACAGCGTTTGCCTCATCACCGCCAGGTCCTGACTCAGCGGATTGAGGATAAGAACATTGTATTCCTCTTTTATCTGTTCACTCAGTTTATTATATCCGGGGCTTATAAGAGAATTGGCCATGCTCTCATAGAAACCCTGTCCTGTAAGCTGATTGGCAACAAGATTTTGTAATTTATAATCCTCAAATCGGGTAGAAGGGGACACAGATGCACGAAACTTAGTACCAAATTCAATATTGTTATATCCATAAACCCTCAGGATCTCTTCAATTACATCGGCTTCGCGTTGAACATCTACGCGGTAGGAGGGAATTGTTAATCCCATACCTGTCTCCGTCATATTATTTACTCTTATTTCCAGGGAAGCAAGAATAGATTTTATCGTTTCCCTTGGCAGGTCCTGACCTATAAGTTTGTTTACTTTATCAAAAGTGAGGAATACCTGGAAATCCTCGATCTTTTTAAAATAAAGATCATCTATATCACTGGTGATCTCCCCGCCGGCGAGTTCCATGATAAGCAGGGCCGCCCGCTTAAGAGCATATTCTGTAACTGTAGGGTCTATTCCTCTCTCATATCTGAAGGAAGCATCTGTATTCAGACCATGTCTTTTTGCCGACATCCGGATACTTACCGGATTAAAGTAAGCGCTTTCAATAAATATTCGGGTGGTTTCTTTTGTTACTCCGCTGTGCAATCCTCCAAAAATTCCGGC
Organism: Gillisia sp.; assembly: GCA_041743165.1. Taxonomy (GTDB): domain Bacteria; phylum Bacteroidota; class Bacteroidia; order Flavobacteriales; family Flavobacteriaceae; genus Gillisia. Next base: position 42,086 of record JBGTNH010000047.1, read on the forward strand.
AAGGGCAAGGGGTTTTTCGGCATCGCAAATCATGAGGTCCTCTTCATGCAATTCCCTTTGCACATCATCGAGGGTGGTGAATTTGGTTCCGGAGGGAAGGGTTTTTACATGTATCTCACCCCCCGCGATCTTATCTGCATCAAAGAAATGCAGTGGCTGACCCAGTTCATGCATAACATAATTGGAAATATCTACGATATTATTTTTGGAATTGATACCAATAGCTTTTAACCGGTTCTTTAACCAGGAGGGAGATTCCTTCACTTCTACTCCTGATAAAGTGACACTGCAATAACGCGGAGCCAGAGCGGCATCTTTCACCTTCACAGGTATGCGGAAACTCCTGCTGTCTATATGAAAACTGCTTACAGAGGGAGTGATCAATTCGAGAGAAAGATCTTTTTGCTGATATCCGGCTTTCAGGTCCCGTGCTACTCCCCAGTGACTCATGGCATCGGCCCGGTTGGGGGTAAGGCCTATTTCAAAAACATGATCGTTCTCAATTTCAAAAACTTCGGAAACCGGTTTTCCCGGCTGAAGATCATTTTCAAGGACCATGATCCCGTCATGGCTTGTTCCAAGGCCAAGTTCGCTTTCACTGCATACCATTCCCTCGCTGGCTTTACCGCGAATCTTTCCCTTTTTGATTTCAAAAGGCTGGCCTTTATCATCATAAAGATTGGTGCCAATGGTTGCTACAGGCACTTTTTGTCCCTCGGCAATATTTGGAGCACCGCAAACTATCTGAAGCAGTTGCCCATTTCCAACATCAACTTTACAAAGTTTCAGCCTGTCTGCATCGGGATGTTGCTCACAACTCATCACATGACCGGTCACTATACCTTCAAGTCCGCCCTTTACGCTCTGGAATTTGGTAATTCCTTCAACTTCGAGTCCGAGATCTGTAAGTAAATTTCCTGTTTCCTCGGGATTGGTAGGGATTTTAATGAATTGTTTAAGCCAGTTATATGAGATCTTCATTATGTTTTATTTTCCGGTGGTAAAGATAGTATTACCGTTGGTACTGGCATAATTGCGGTTTAAATTTTTGGAAAGTTAGTAGTTAGTAGTTAGTATTGAGTATATAGTAAATGGATTTGAGGTTTGGGATTTGTTGTTTGTTGTTTGTTGTTTGTTGTTTGTTGTCTGGTGGTCGTATTTGGGGTTTGTTTTTTGAAATTTTGGATTTTGAAATTCGGTGCCTGGAATTTGGAATTTGGAGCTTGGAATTTGATGCTTAGATTTTGAGATTTGGAATTTGACGCTCGGAGGGTTTTGATAGGTATAAAAAAAGGGCCCGAAGGCCCTATTCAATAAATGATTTAGAATTTAATCTTCCATTTCTTCGCAATTACCTGGGCCGGTAACTCCGTTATTATAATTTTCTAATGCGTCTTTAATGTTGCTCACAAGGTTAGGTTTAATATTACCGGTGAAAACATTTAAATCCCCAATCATTGCATCGGCGGCCTGAACGGCAGCTGCAACATCGGTTGGATTTGAACCATTGGCAATATTTAATTTGGTGGCAATAAGGTGGTGAGAAAGACTCATAAGTCCGTTCCCTTTTACCGGAGAGTTAAGGATAGAAAGAAGTTGGGCATTGGTATAATATACATCACCAAGAATTCTTCCTGTTCCGGGCCAGGCTTCGAAATTGTTCTTCCACCATCCCATCCCGTTGGTACAGGCGTCTGCACAGGTTTCAACATTAATGGAATATTTAAAATATAAAGCATTTCCCCAGGGAGTATCACCGCCCCAGGATTTATCTCCGGCATTGGCAAAAATATACACGGTACTCTTAAGATCTGCAAGCGCAAATTCCCAATATAATCCCGGGGTATTTATTTCATTAAATTCCAGGGTGGTGCCATCCACATTCTCATTGGCACCATTCTTAGCAGGAAAATCCTCTGTAGATTCATACAAACCAAAATTTGCCACATCAGTACCTTCGATCTTAACCATTAAGTGGGTGCAATTGTTGGTTACAAATACACGCCCCAGGGTTACATCTTTTGAAGGATCATTTTTGTGTTTCTGGATAAGGTTGTGATGGACCACATCAAATCCGGGATTGGTGATCCCTTCATAGACCTCAATTTCTGCATTAGCGGTAAGCAAAGCATCAGCGGAATCCATAGACTCAACGCTGCATCCTATTAACCCTGTCCCCAGGATTAGCAGGCAAAAGTGTTTTTTCATAAGTAGGTATTTAAAATTTGGTGAATTAAAAATACACAAAAATACAATCGAAAAAACACGATATTTATATTATTAAGGTGTTTATTGAATGATCCTCAAATGCTTATGTTAATGCTAAATATTATTGGTATTTTTTTTAGGATAGAATATAAAAAAAGGGCCCGAAGGCCCTTTTGAATGGTAATATTATTTGTTATTAGTTACATTCCTGAGCCTCAGATGAACCTAAAACCTCTTCTCCTCTTTTTGCAGACCAGTCACCAATACCGTTTCCACCGGTAAAAGAGATAGTTACAGTTACCTCATCACAAGCCTCAACAACACCTTCCCAACGAGTAACATTAGAAGGACCACCTGCAGATTGATGGTCTACTCTTGTTAAAACATTACTTCCCGAAGAAGTTATAGTAGTACCCGAGGTTAATCCACCTTGAATTACTATTGAGCCAGCTTCTTCAGCAGTAAAAGTGAATGTAGCAGTGTTTGTTTCTCCACATTCAAGGTCAACTTCAAGAGAGTCTTCGCAAGTATTGCAATCGGTTCCGGTAAAAGTAGAGGGATAAACTACCCAGTTTGATCCGGATCCCTGATTGGTATATCTGAAAGAGTTTTCTCCTTCTTCTAAAACTACAGCAAAAGGAGCAGAACCAGTTTGTCCTTGATTAGCAAGATGAACTTGTGTCCAAACCCCTCCAATTAGTTGTTGAACCTGGAAATTAGAAGTAGTATTTACATCTACGCTGAACATGTAAGTTTCTCCAACACAAAGTACCCCTTCAGGAGCAGTTATTGTGACTGCACTTTGTGATCTGAATTTAGCATCAGCCGTTATTAAATTTTCAGTGGAATCGATAGACTCAACACTGCACGCGGTTACACCTATAGCAAGGAATAACAAGTAAGTAAGTTTTTTCATATTAGTAGGTTTTTAGTATTAAGAATGTGAAATTAATATAAAACTTATATGTTCAATTATAATTCTTCAACTTTTCGTTAAGATGGAAATTTTTAACGACCAAATACCAAAATCACCAGTTTTCCCCTATTGTGCTGATTGTTAAAGTTTACGGGTATCCGTAAATTTTAATAAATATTTAAGAATTTAACTCATCGGATTAGAGGTTTTTGAATACAAAAAAAGGGCCGGAGCCCTTTTATAATTAAAAATGAATTTAAATTTACCAATCTGACTCCTCAGCGCACACTTCAAGATGGATAATTACGAAGAAGTTACCAGCAACACTTGTGGAATTTCTAGCGAAATGTCCCGGTGCTAACCTCTTGGTGGGCATCGATGTTCCTACATAAACATGGATATTTGAGAATGAGAATCCAGAATCTTCCAAGGGAGTAAATTCAGTTGAGCCATCATAATAAACTTTCACATGTCCTACTAAAGTTCCGTTACCTAAATCATTCTGTCCTGCGGCGGCCCAAATTTCAAAAATTTCGTATTGGCCTGGTTCAGCTATTGCTACCTCATTATACCAACCCCAATTTTGGCTGGAATTGATTTGGTTGTAATAATTGACCAGAGTTTCATCTTCATTATCACTATATGCATAAGCAGATTCACAAATTATAACAGGATCTGCTGGTGGAGGTGGAGTACAGGATTGAATGCAATACTCAAAATATCTCCATTCGGCCTGTCCGGCAGTTTCTTCTCCAACCCAATGTTCTCCTTGATTTGCTTTAAAAATAGATTTAACGGCAATTAAAACACAATCTGTATTAATTTCACTTAACGGGACTTCATAAGTGAATGTAGTGACTCCATGTACATCCATCTTCTCATCCATTTTTGCGGGAGGAAGTGTGCCATTGTTCGATCCGAAATCCTCAAAGGTCTCTGCCCATGCAAAAAATGAATTCATTAAAGCTCCTTCTACATTGCTTACCACTTTAACGTACAAAGTTGTCGCACTATTAGTAACCTCTACATATCCTAAATCATTTTCATAGTTCTTAGTGACAGCGTCACCACAAAGCTCATCTGCAATCAGATTGAATTCTTGTACACCTTCTTGTAAACTTTCGTTGTCAACAGAGCAGCCTACTGCAACTACAGCAAGTACTGCCAGATAAATTAATTTTTTCATAATGGTAAAATTTTAAGATTAGATTATAAAGTTTTTTCTTGTTTCTTAAATTTACCTCAAAGAAAGAAGTGTAATTAATTGGTAATCAATAAATTCGACGTAATATTTTTTTCATCGCCCAAATACTTAGTATAGGAGGGTGTATCCTGATATTTGTAGTCCTAAACTGAAAGAATTTAACTATAACTACCTATTTTGTAGGAAATTATAGTGCTTTTATTAAAGATAGAATTGAGGTAGTTTTCACCGGACAAAAAATGGGGGAAATCCCTTAGTGAAAATCGAGATTATTCGGGTATTAAAATTTGAATAGTCTTGCTTTACTGATGTTTTAAAATAATATGAAAGAAGGGGTTTTTTCCCTTTGGGGTGCCTTTTAACACTTTATAAATTCCTAACTGATGTAATTCCAGATATTTTTTGATGTACCCAGGTTAGTATAAGTATACCTTACCATCTTATTTTGAGGGAGTTGCATGTGCGGATCTTCGGCCAGTAATTGTTTTGCATAGGAGCGTGCCGACTGTAATATCTGGTTATCTTTTATTATATCGGCAATCTTGAGGTTTAGGACTCCGCTTTGCTGTGTGCCCATAAGGTCTCCGGGACCTCGTAGCTTTAGATCGACTTCTGCGATCTCAAAGCCGTCGCTGGTGGAAGTCATAGTTTGTAACCTTGTTTTTGCATCATCAGCAAGTTTGTGGCCGGTCATTAATATACAATAACTCTGCTCTGCCCCGCGGCCCACACGACCTCTTAGCTGGTGAAGCTGGGAGAGTCCGAATCTCTCAGCGCTCTCAATGATCATTACACTGGCATTGGGAACATTTACACCCACTTCTATAACGGTTGTGGCTACCATGATCTGGGTCTGGCCTTTTACAAAGCGTTCCATTTCATAATCCTTATCTGCCGGCTTCATTTGTCCATGGACTATGGAAATCTGGTATTCCGGCAAGGGAAACTCCCTTGCAATGCTTTCATAGCCATCCATAAGATCCTTATAATCCATGGTTGCCGACTCCTGGATGAGTGGATAAACAATATATACCTGTCTGCCTTTCGCAATCTCATCCCTTATAAAACGGAAAACCTTTAACCTGTTGCTGTCATATCTGTGGACGGTTTTTATTTCCTGTCGGCCGGGAGGGAGTTCATCGATCACTGAAACATCCAGGTCGCCGTAAAGGCTCATAGCAAGGGTGCGGGGGATAGGGGTTGCGGTCATTACCAAAACATGTGGTGGAAGTTTATTTTTTTGCCACAATTTTGCTCTTTGTGCAACTCCAAACCGGTGCTGCTCATCGATGATAGCAAGCCCCAGATTTTTAAATTTCACCTTGTCTTCTAGCAGCGCATGGGTGCCAATTAAAATGTTTATTTCCCCACTTTCCAACTTTTCATGAATTTCCCTTCTCTTTGAAGTTTTTGTTGAGCCAGTAAGTAGGAATATTTTGGTATTCAGTTCTTTACATAATTCAAATAATCCGTTGTAGTGCTGTACTGACAAAATTTCAGTCGGCGCCATTAAACAGGCCTGGAATCCGTTGTCAAGTGCGATGAGCATTGACATGAGCGCCACAATGGTCTTCCCGGAACCCACATCTCCCTGCAGGAGCCGGTTCATCTGTGCTCCGCTGCCAAGATCGGATCTTATTTCCTTGATCACCCGCTTCTGTGCCCCGGTTAATTCGAATGGTAAATGCTCCTGGTAAAACTCCCCAAATGTTTCTCCTACCTGGTCAAAAACAAATCCTTTGATCCTTTGTTTGTGGATCATGTTTTTTATCAAAAGCTGAAGCTGCACATAGAACAATTCTTCAAATTTTAATCTGAATTGTGCCCGGGCAAGTAGTTCCTGACTTTTCGGAAAATGGATGTTGAACATTGCCTCCGCCCTGGAGATCAGTTTCAGGTCTGCTTTGATATTTTCAGGGAGGGTGTCGTAGAATTTTCCGCCGGTCTCGATGAACAATTGCTGCATCAGTTTATTTACCACCCGGTTTGTAATGCCCGCCCGGCCCAGTTTTTCGGTCGAGGGATAAACGGGCTGCATTGCAGTGCGCAGGGTTTTCTCATGCTCCTCAAGAAGTTCCATTTCGGGATGAGGCATACTGAACATCCCATTGTACCAATTGGCTTTTCCAAATATTACATAGGAAGTATTGATCTTTAAATTTCCCCTGATCCATTTTTGGCCGCGAAACCAGACCAGTTCTATCTTTCCGGTTTCATCTATAAAATCGGCCACCAGCCGACTCCCTTTTTTCTGATCTACAGTTCTCAGGTGGATTATCCTGCCAATAAGTTGTACTTCAGCTGTATTCTGCTGTAGTTCATTGATCTTGTAGTACCTGGTCTTGTCAATATATCGGTTAGGAAAGAAATTGATAAGGTCCTGGTAGGTGTGAATGCTGAGCTCCTTCCGCAGCAGGTCTGCCCGGTTTGGCCCAACTCCTTTTAAATAATCTATAGGGGTCTGCAGTAAATTTGCACTCATAAAACGAAGATATTAAAAAAGGCTTTTTAAGTCGGTCGCCGGGAGGTTTTATTATGAAAGAAGATAGGTGCTAAATTTCGGAATGTGGTTCTGAGATACATAAATTCAGCATTTTATCCCTTCTTATTTTGTATTTTGCGTGGAATAATACATTGTACATGCGCTCACTTCTCACGTGGATTGTTTTTCTTTCATTTTTTACTGCGTTTTCCCAATCAATTCCGGATCAAGAGCAAATTGATCTGGTGGATTTTAAAACTCTTACGGCAGATATTCAGATAGATCCCGTAGCTCAAAAGATTCAAGGGGAGGTAGAATTCGAATTTGTGGTATTGGCGAAAACAGACTCCATATATATAGATGCAAAGAATATGGGATTTAGTGAAGTGACTTTAAACGGAAATCCCGCAGATTTCCGAAACGACAATTCCCGGCTATGGATCAGGTCTTCATTTTTAGCTTCCGAAGGAAACAAGATCAGTTTAAAATACACTGCATTTCCCCGCCAAACCATGTACTTTATTAATTGGGATGTGGATAAAGATATGGAGGTTTCAAGGCAGGTGTGGACCCAGGGACAGGGGCGATATACCTCTCACTGGTTGCCGAGTTTTGATGATACCCGGGAAAAATTAATTTTTACTCTAACTTATTTATTTGATGAAAATTATACCGTTGTATCTAATGGGTTACTTCAGGAAAATATAAAAATAAATGATAGCACTGCACAATGGTTGTTCAGCATGAAAGTCCCTATGAGCAGTTACCTTGTAGCGATTGCCGCCGGTAAGTATGAGGTTGATAAATTCACGACTACTTCCGGTGTACCGGTTGAACATTATTTTGAGGAAAAGGATAAAGAAAAAGTTGCACGGACTTATAAATATACCGGAGAAATATTCGACTTTTTTGAAAAAGAGATTGGAGTAAATTATCCCTGGCAAAATTACAAACAGATCCCCGTTCAGGATTTTCTTTATGCCGGAATGGAAAATACCGGTACCACAATTTTTGCCCAATCCTTTATTACAGATTCTATAGGGTTTAATGATCGCAATTACGTTAATGTCAATGCGCACGAACTGGCTCATCAATGGTTCGGGAATTATGTTACGGCAAGATCTGATGAGCATCACTGGCTTCAGGAAGGTTTCGCTACCTATTATGCGTTACTGGCTGAGGGAATGATCTTTGGCGAAGATCATTATTACTGGAAATTGTTTGAATCTGCCGAGCAATTGAAGGACTTAAGCGATACAGGCAAGGGGGAGGCTCTTTTAAACCCCAAAGCAAGCTCCCTTACCTTTTATCAAAAGGGAGCCTGGGCTTTACATATTTTAAATGAGAAAGTAGGGGAAAAGGCCTTTAAAGAAGGCGTGAGGAATTATCTTTTAAATAATCCTTATTCCAGCGTAACCACCCGGGATTTTCTGAATGAAGTCGAAAAGAGTTCGGGAATGGATCTTTCAGAATTTGAAGACAACTGGTTAAAGCAGTCGGCTTTCCAGGGAACCGAGGCGCTTAACTCCCTGAAGGAATCTGCATTCCTCAGAAATTATATGGAAGTAGCCGCCCTAAGGGAGATCCCCTTTCAGAATAAAAAAGAATTGCTGGACAGGGCTTTAAATTTCCCTGTCAATGATTTCACAGGACAGGAGGTGGTTTTCCAACTTTCCGAAGAAATCGGCCCCGAGGTTATTAAACTGTATAAAAAGGCCTTTGAGAGCGGAAATATATATGTAAGACAGGCCATTGCATTGAGTCTGCAAAAAATCCCTCCCTCCCTTAAAACCGATTTTGTGAGCCTGCTCGATGATCCCTCTTACATTACCATAGAGAATGCGCTTATGACCCTGTGGACCAATTACCCGGATGAAGCAGGTAGATGGACCGAAAAAACAAGGGATATTGAAGGGTTTTCAAATAAAAATGTAAAAATGCTCTGGCTGGTGATCAATCTTGTCACACCAACAGAAGACGTGAATAGCTTGAGAAAGTACTATGATAAGCTTTCTTCGTATACCCGTTCTTACTATCCCTTTGAAGTGCGGCAGAATGCCTTTGGATATTTATTCCAGATCAATTCCTTTAGCCGGGAAAATCTTGTGGATCTTTTGAAAGGAACACAGCATCATAATATTGGGTTCAGGGATTACTCGCGAAAATTACTTGAGGAATTACTTACACGGCAGGAGTACAGGATGAGATATTCTGAAATAAGGCCTGAACTCTCTGAAAAAGAAAGGAATTTTTTAAATACACGACTTAAAGATAATTGATCCTGATTTTTCTCTTTTTCAAAAAATAAAAAATCCTTATGAGAGCACTCGTAATTTCGGGGGGTGGAAGTAAAGGCGCATTTGCCGGTGGGGTAGCCCAGTATCTTATAGAAGACCTGAAACGTGATTATGACCTTTACCTTGGGACATCTACCGGGAGCCTTCTTATACCACATTTGGCATTGAACAAATCTAAAAAGATAAAGGAGATCTACACCTCTGTAGATCAGGCCAGCATTTTCAGCAACCTGCCATTTATTGTAAAACGTATTCATGGTTATGATCAGATAAGTATCAATCACTGGAATGTGTTAAGGAACTTTATTAAGGGAAAGAAAACCTTTGGCGAAAGCCTGAATCTCAGGAACCTGATTATGGAGAGTCTCAGCATTGAGGAATTTGAAGAATTAAAAGCATCCAATAAAGACCTTGTAATTACGGTTTCAAATCTTTCTCTCAATGAGGTGGAATACAAATCTATCAGGGATTATGAGTATGAAGACTTTTGTGAATGGATCTGGATATCCTGTAATTATACCCCCTTCATGAGCCTGGTTCAAAAGGAGGGCTGTGAGTATGCAGATGGGGGACTTGGTTCTATGGTGCCTATCGAGGAAGCAATTAAAAGAGGTGCTACTGAGATCGATGCGGTGATTCTTCAAACCGAAGTGAGTTATTACAACAGAATGCCCTCAAAAAATGTATTTGGATTGATCACCACACTTTTTAGTTTTATGCTCGACAGGATTGAAAGTCAGAATATCAGGATTGGAAAATTTGCTGCCGCCAATAAAAACGTAATTATTAATTTTTATTATACTCCTACGGTTTTGACCACCAATTCCCTTATTTTTGATAAGAAGAAAATGGAAAGCTGGTGGGAAAGCGGTTGTAGTTTTGCCAGGTCCAGAAATGATGAAACGAATCAAATTGAACCTTAATGCGAGCCTTAGTAATATCAGGTGGTGGAAGTAAAGGAGCCTTTGCCGGAGGTGTAGCTCAATATCTTATTGAGGAGAAGGGTAAAAAATACGATATTTTCCTGGGCACGTCAACCGGTAGTCTGCTTATTCCTCATCTTGCTGCGGGAAATCTAAAAAAGATTTATGAGGTATATACCAATGTTACCCAAAAGAAAATCTTTAGTATCAATCCCTTTATCGTAAGAAAGAAGGATGGGAGAGAGTATGTTACAATCAACTTTTTCAATATGTTCTGGCAATTCATCAAGCAAAAGAGAACTTTTGGTGAAAGTAAAAATTTAAAAAAAGAGATTAAAAAACACTTTACTGAAGAAAATTTCCTGGAACTTCAATCTACAGGCCCCAATGTGGTGGTCACCGTATCCAATCTTTCCAAGAACAGGGTGGAATATAAGGCAATTAAAGATTTTGGATATGAGGATTTTTGTGACTGGATCTGGATAAGTTGCAATTATATTCCTTTTATGAGCCTGGCTACCAAGGATGGTTTTGAATATGCCGATGGGGGACTGGGTTGCGTGGTTCCCATTAGAGAAGCTATAAAAAGGGGAGCAAAAGAAGTTGATGCGATTATTCTGGAAGCCGAAAATATGGAATATCATAAAGTTTTGGGGAAAAACCCCTTCTCACTTATGATAAGTCTTTTTGCTTTTTTACTTGACCAGGTGGAGCATCACGATGTAGTGGAAGGTAAACTTGCGGCGCTAAATAAAAAAGTAAAACTCACCACTTATTATACTCCTGTAAGGCTCACAGAAAATTCTTTGGTCTTCAATAAAGAAGCCATGAAATCCTGGTGGGAGCAGGGATTTGAATATGCCAGGGAAAGGGACGAGCAGGAAAAGAAATCCAGAAAATTCTGGAGAACGTTTTTCTAAATAAAATTTCTCACTTCATTCTTTATGTAGTTCAAAGCCGCATCTGTAGGTGCACTTTGATCCATTAAGCCTGTGAGGAGTTTTTCCCTGAACATATCTGCATTTTCAAGATCTTCTCTCCTGGCTGTCTTCCTTATCATGCCTATGGTAGCATTTTTGGAAGTTTTAATGACGTTCCAGCACTCGTTTGAAAGATAGATCTGCTGGGCCAGGTTATGCTCAAACTCCATGTCTATTGTACGGGTTAGAAGATCTTCATAATCTTTAATATCTGAAGAGACCGGTTTTACCCGAAGGAGTAATTTCCCGAGGGATATGCGCTCCAGAAAGAGAGCCATTCTTTCGTAAGCCTGCAGTCTGATAGGTAATGAGGTTTTTTGATTTTCCTGTCTTAACACGAACCTCCTGCGTTTATTCTCATTTTTAAAATGCATCTGGAAAAAATAGTAAGACACCAGACCTACGATAAGTGCGGGAAGTAAGTAAAAGAATAATTGTAGAATATTATTTTCTGTCATTTTTAGATGGTCAAATTTTGTTCATAATAACTGTGATGTGCTAAGCTTATTATGGTGGTCGCATTTTTTATGTGCAAAAATTTATGCGGGCATTTTAATCTCTTAGGGTTTAATTCCCCGATGCTTGCATCGTTTTTACTTTTTGGAATTTGGAATTTGTTTTTTTGGAATTTGATACCTCGTATGCTTGCATCGAGGTAGTTCATTTGTCGTTTAAAAAATCAAGTGCCAGTTGCGTCATCACTTTCACTCCCAACAGCATTCCACTTTCATCTATGAAGAAATCAGGTGTGTGATGAGGGGCAGGATTTGTTGAACCCGGGGTTTGACCTCCCAGGAAAAAGTACAGCCCCGGAATCTCTTCCTGGAAAAAAGAAAAATCTTCACCACCCGTGGTGGGTTTCATGAGTTTTACATTCTCTGCTCCTGCAACTCTTTGTAATGTAGGTAACATTTTGGAAGTCAGTTCAACATCATTAAAGGTGATCGAGGTGTTATTTCTGACTTCCAGGGTAGCGGTGCCTCCAAAAGCTTCAGCAATAGCAGGAACCATTTCGTTCATTCTTCGCAGGATCAATTCCTTCATATCGGGATCCAGTGTTCTTACAGTACCTATAAGTTCTGCCGATTCCGGGATAATGTTGAATCTTGTCCCACTGGTGATCTTTCCCACCGTTATTACTGCCGGTGCATCAACAAGTTTCGACTCCCTGCTTATGATTGTCTGCAGTCCGTCTATGATCTTTGCCGAGATCAATATAGGGTCAACCCCGCTCCAGGGAGCCGAACCATGGGTTCCCTTCCCCTGAACATTGATCACGAATTCCTCAACCGCAGCCATAATTCCTTCGGGTTTATATAAAATGGTCCCCACCGGTGTTCCTGAATTTATGTGTAGGCCAAAGATCGCGTCTACATCAGGATTTTTTAAAACACCTTCTTTGATCATGAGAGATGCTCCTCCTACTTCCCCGGGTGGAGGGCCTTCCTCGGCAGGTTGAAAAATAAATTTTATGGTGCCGTTGATCTTATCTTTGTTTTTTGAAAGGATCTCTGCGACTCCCATAAGAATAGCTATGTGGGTATCATGACCACAGGCGTGCATTACCCCTGTCTTTGTTCCCAGAAATTCTGTGGTCGCGGTTGATTTAAATGTAAGATCATTTCTCTCCGTTACCGGAAGTGCATCAATATCTGCTCTGAGGGCGACTACTTTCCCCGGGCTATTTCCCTTTAGAATTCCTACTACTCCGGTTTTTGCAATTCCCGTTTGTACTTCCATACCCAGGGTTTCAAGATGGGTTGCAATTTTCTTTGCAGTTTCAAATTCGCGATTTGAGAGTTCAGGATTTTGGTGAAAATCCCTTCTCCATTCTATAACCTGTTTCTCAATATTCTCGGCTGCTTTATTTATTTCCGGGTCTATTGATTGGGGTTGGGCGTAGATCGTACCGCAAAGTAGAAATATAAAAAGGGAGGCAAAAGTTGTCAATTTGTTGTTATACATAATAATGGAATTCAATATGTTTTAAAAATTTATTAACCGGTAATCTGAATTTTGTAGCTGTATAAGGGCTGTCATGGCCGAAAGAGAAATTTTTGCCTGCGGTATTCTTTTATCTTCGGTTATTCCTCTGTGCATTGCTGTTTGACCACATAAGATAATTTCAACTCCGTTTTGATGAAGAGCTTCAAATAAACCTAAATTAGGATTATCGACTTTATAGATCTCCCGGTAATGTTCATTTTTTAAAAGGCCATGAGCGGCTGCTCCATGAATTACTAAGGCTACTTCCATAGTAGTAGCCGGTTTTCCTGCCTCGGAATGCATATTTAGAAATCTTGCCACGGTTTCCACATTCCGGTTCACATGAGAAGGATCCTCGGGCGCGGCAGCAATGTCAAAAACTACGCGGTACTTTTCGGTTTTGGAGGTGGGAAAATCGGGAGCTTCAATTAAATAGGTGGCGCCATAATCAGGAATAATCTTTCCTTTTACAGGTTGTACCTGTCCGAAATTTTCAGAAAAAACAAAGAAAATAATCAGTATTAGCAGGGTATGCAGATTTTTGGTCATTTTTATTTGGATGAACATTGAAGCCTAAATATATTTAAAAATTGGCAGGAGACCTCAACTTGAATGGATTTGTTTAAAAGTAAGTAGAGAGCATTTTATCTTCAGGCTAATTTTAGTTAATTTCACGGCTCAAATCAAGCATTAAAATTGGAATCTTATTTAGCTGAATTAAATGAAGCCCAGAGGGCGCCGGTCCTGCAAAAAGACGGGGCAATGATAGTGATTGCAGGTGCAGGATCAGGTAAAACAAGAGTGCTTACCTACAGGATTGCTTACCTCATGAGTAAGGGAGTGGACCCTTTTAATATTCTGGCACTCACTTTTACCAATAAGGCCGCCAGGGAAATGAAGAAAAGGATAGCGAGCATTGTTGGCAACAGTGAAGCAAAAAATCTCTGGATGGGAACTTTCCATTCCATTTTTGCAAAGATGTTGCGATTTGAGGCAGATAAACTGGGATATCCTTCCAATTTCACCATTTACGATACCCAGGACTCTCAACGCCTGATAAGTGCCATCATAAAGGAAATGGGGCTGGATAAAGATGTTTACAAGTACAAACAGGTTTACTCCAGGATATCCTCTTATAAAAATAGCCTTATTACCGTAAAGGCTTATTACGCCAATCCGGAACTTCAGGAAGCAGATGCTATGTCTAAGAAGCCAAGGCTGGGGGAGATTTATAAGAATTATGTAGACAGATGCTTCAAGGCAGGTGCTATGGATTTTGATGACCTTTTGCTGAAGACTAATGAACTCCTTAACCGTTTTCCCGATGTTTTGCATAAATACCAGAACAGGTTCCGGTACATACTTGTAGATGAGTACCAGGATACCAATCATTCCCAGTATCTTATTGTAAAAGCACTTTCAGATAAATTTCAGAATATATGTGTTGTGGGGGATGATGCCCAAAGTATCTATGCCTTTCGCGGAGCGAATATCAATAACATCCTCAATTTTCAAAAGGATTATGACAATGTGCAGATGTACCGGCTGGAACAGAATTACAGATCTACCAGGAATATTGTAAATGCTGCCAACTCTATCATAGAAAAAAATAAGACCAAGCTCGATAAAGTGGTATGGACAGCCAATGACGATGGTTCAAAGATCGTCGTGAATCGACTTATCAACGATGGAGAAGAAGGAAGGTTTGTAGCAAGTTCTATTTTTGAGAACAAGATGCAGAACCAAATGAACAATGGTGATTTTGCCATTTTATACAGGACCAATGCCCAAAGCCGGGCGATGGAAGACGCCTTGCGAAAAAGAGAGATCCCTTACCGTATCTATGGCGGACTCTCATTCTACCAGCGGAAGGAGATCAAGGATGTACTGGCCTATTTACGGCTGCTTGTAAATCCGCATGATGAAGAAGCCCTTAAAAGGGTGATCAATTATCCCGCAAGGGGGATTGGATCCACTACCATAGTTAAACTCACCATTCTCGCCAATCAATATAACAAGTCGATATTTGAGGTAATAGAGAACATTGATCAGTTACAGATAAAGATCAATTCCGGGACCCGAAACAAACTGGTCAATTTTGTGAATATGATCAAGAGTTTTAGCATTTTAAATGAAAATGCCGACGCTTTTACAGTAGCAGACCAGGTAGCCCGTAAAACCGGCCTTATCCAGGAATTAAAAAAGGATGGCACTCCTGAAGGGGTTGCCAGGATTGAGAATATAGAAGAATTGCTCAACGGGATCAAGGATTTTGTGGAAGGACAAAAGGAACTTGCAGATGCCACGGGATCTTTAACCGAATTTCTTGAGGATGTCGCCCTGGCTACAGATATGGATAAGGATTCCGGTGATGATGACCGGGTAGCCTTGATGACCATCCACCTGGCCAAGGGACTGGAATTTCCCTATGTATACATTGTGGGGATGGAAGAAGACCTCTTTCCATCTGCTATGAGCATGAATACCCGCTCTGAACTGGAAGAGGAAAGACGCCTCTTCTATGTGGCACTGACCCGGGCCGAAAAACAGGCTTATCTCACATATACCCAGTGCCGGTACAGATGGGGAAAACTTGTTGATGCCGAGCCAAGCAGATTCATTGAAGAAATCGAGGGCCAGTTTGTAGATTATATGATCCCCCAGGATGATTATAAATACAAACCCCTGATTGATACCGATATTTTTGGTGAGGTAGATAAAAGTACCCTTCGGCAATCCAAACCTGTTTCAGGATCACCACCCCCTGCTCATAAACCCAGCGAAGAGCAACTGCGAAAATTGAGAAAATTACGGCCAGCACATACGTCATCTGCGTCCCGCGGGGATGGAAGTAGTGATAGCAATAAACTTATAGAAGGAAATCAGGTAGAACATATCAGGTTCGGAAAAGGAATAGTGTTAAGAGTAGAAGGACTGGGACAGGATAAGAAAGCTGAAATAGATTTTGAAAATGGAGGAATTAAAAAGTTATTGCTTAGGTTTGCAAAATTGAAACTGCTGTCCTGATCTCCTATAATATATTAGTTAAATTTTTCTTATATCCATTTATTGGCTGTTGCTTTTCACTAACTTGATAGGTGAAATGAAATGGGGCAATAAAGACTGCAACAGGATCTTCATAGGTATCATGAACCACAAAAGATCTGCGACCAGCATTGCAGCAAACATCCATTAAAATTCGAACTAAAAAAATTCTGTAAACGGCAGATAACAGTGCTGCCTAAAAAGATCTAGTATCCCAAAAATCGTCTGTATGTTAAATGAAAGGTATGAATTTTAACCCAGACTAAACTGATATCAATATTTAACAGGTATAATGATAGGGACGCGGTTTAAAAAGGGCTCACTTTTAATTACAGGGTTTCTCCTCCTGTGGATCCTGATAAACAGTTTTAGCGCGATGTATACCGGGTTGGCTCATGATGAAGCCTATTACTGGATGTATTCCAGACACCTGGACTGGGGCTTTTTTGACCATCCACCCGCAGTGGGGTTGTTAATAAAAGTCGGCTATGCCCTTTTTGAAAATGAATTTGGGGTGAGAATGGTCAACATTCTACTTATAACACTTTCCCTGGCTGTAATGTGGAAAATGTGCAGGAAGTATGGAGAGGATCCCCTGTTATTCATTGGAATGGTGTCTGGAATAATTGTATTTCACGTGTACGGGTTTATTATTGTTCCAGATTCACCACTTCTTGTATCAACTATTATTTATTTTTGGGCACTCAGGAAATATTTGGAAACTGAGAAACCTTTATACATTGTTCTTTTAGCCCTGACAGTAACTTTCCTGTTGTACAGTAAATACCACGGATTTCTGGTCCTTTTTTTTACCTTGGTTGCTGCTCCTGATATATTAAAAAGGAAAAGCTTTTGGGTGATATTCTCCCTATCGTTTTTGATGCTTCTGCCACACATAATGTGGCAGGTTAATAATGATTATCCTAGCTTGCAGTATCATCTAATAGACAGGGTGAAAAGGCCGTACACAATTTTTAATACCATAAACTATATTCTTGGAGTTCTCTTAATTACCGGACCCTTTCTGGGATTTATCCTTTTTTATGCCCTCTATAAGGTGAAATTACATGATCACTGGGAGCGAATCTTGAAATATACTGTTCTGGGGTTTGTTATCTTTTTTTTCCTGGCCAGTTTCCGGGGAAGAATTGAACCTAACTGGAATAGTATTATTGTTATTCCTTTGTTTATACTGGCGTATAAATATTTAATTAACCGGTTTCAACTTCGCAGATGGACTCTGGCTTTGGGTGCGGTAACTTTTGGTTTGACAATGTTTCTAAGGATCTACCTTACAAGTGATATTTTACACAGGGAGTTAGTTCATATTATACCCCTTAAAAATGAATTTCATCAATGGGACTCATGGGCCTCTGAAATAGCTGAGGAGGCCGGAAACAGGCCGGTAATCTTTTACGATTCCTATCAAAAAGCCTCTAAATATACTTTCTACTCCGGGAAACCTGCTTATAGTTATAATACCATTCATTTCCGGAAAAATCAATATGATTTGTGGAGCATTAAGGATAAGATTGAAGGTAAAGATGTGCTAATAGTAGATCAAATCAATGGTCCCAATAAAGCTAGTCTTAAGACAGCACATGGAGAGTTTTTTCTCTATGAAATGCAAAATTTTCGCAGCTTCAAACAAGTCGCGGTTTCTAATTTATTTGAACCTCTTATTTTTGGACCAGAAACTAACCAAAAAATAGAGGTAAATCTTCAAAATACCGTTCATTACTCCCTGGATCTTGGAAGAAGCGGTAATGTTGACCCTGAAGTTACTTTTATGATCATCAAAAAAAAGGAATTATTCCTTCAAAACAGCCATGCCCCTGAAAAAGACAGACTGGACCCCGGAGAATCACTCCTTGAAAGTTTTGACTTTATAACACCAAAAGAGAGAGGTGAATACGATCTGGTTGTTTCTGTTAAAAATAAATTCCTTCCCCCGGAAAGAAATTACACAGCCGTAAAACTTATTATCCAATAGAAGTTTTGGAACATCATTTTAAGTAATTGTTAAATTTTAATAAAGGATATTAATTTGTCAGCTGGCCCGGATAAGAAATTCCATAATCTACCGGAGTAAAAATCAGGATTAACATATTTTATCATTGTTGTACGATTAAAAAATAGGGAATTAATGAAAACCCTTGCTAGTGCTAATCAAAAACTTTCTTTATCTATTTGAGGGGACAGTTTGCGTTTTTGAGAATTTATAATAGTTTATTAAAGAAAGTACATTATTAGGGTATTGATTTTCATACCCTATATAGAAGTCTTGGCTCCAGGCTCCAGAAGCAGAGAGGTCTGAAGTCTTTATCCGGACTTTAAGGATATTTTATCCAAGAAAAACCCAGATAGAGCAATTAAATTGATGTTTTTCATAAATTTCGACAAATTTTAAAAATAAATGGGAAGAAAATTTTATAAAAATTGTAAATTCTCAAAACTTTAAAATAGCACATTATTATGGCAAATTTAATCAGGATATATGAGGAAAACCCAAATCCTAAAGACATCAAAAAAGTTGTGGATGTATTAAGGAGTGGAGGCCTGATCATTTATCCTACTGATACCGTTTACGGCCTGGGTTGTGATATAACAAACACATCGGCTCTAGAAAGAATCGCCCAAATAAAAAATGTAAAGCTGGATAAAGCCAACTTTTCATTTATCTGCGAGAATCTCAGCAATCTTTCAGATTACGTTAAACAAATAGACACTCAGACCTTTAAGATCTTAAAGCGTTGCCTGCCAGGTCCCTATACTTTTATCCTTCCCGGGAACAACAACCTTCCTTCAGTTTTTAAAAAGAAGAAAACGGTAGGGATCAGGGTTCCCAACAACAATATTTGCCGGGCAATAGTTAATCAACTCGGTAACCCGATTGTTTCAACATCAATAAGGGATGAGGATGAGGTTATTGAATATACCACAGATCCGGAGCTTATCCTGGAGAAATGGGATAAACTGGTAGATGTTGTTATAGATGGGGGGTATGGTGATAATATACCTTCCACCGTGATAGATCTAACTTCCAATACTCCGGAGGTAATAAGGCAGGGGAAGGGTAGCATTGAGATCATGTAAAATATAAAAATCAGATTAAAATAAAATGCCATCATTCACAAGGAGATGGCATTTTTATTATTCACCCTTTCAGGGCTTTAATTTTCTGTTATCCATTTTTTCCTAGTGGGCTTCCCCCATCGATGAAGTATTTCGCTCCTTCGAGGGCTTCACAGAGATTTAGCCAACTAACTCAATCGATTTTCCCGATTTTCCGGGGTGTCCGCAGGACGGGGTGGGCACTCAAACCTATCGGTGGCTATTATCGAAAATTTAAAACATAAAAAAAACCCCGGCACAACCGGGGCTTTAAGATATAAGGTTTGTCTAACTAGTTATTAGAGGCCTCATCCATTCCTTCTTCAATAAGAGCATAGAATTGATCGATCTTAGGAAGGATTACGATTCTTGTTCTTCTGTTTTGAGCACGTCCTTCGGCAGTAGCATTTGTAGCAACCGGAATGTAGTAACTTCTACCAGCGGCAGTCATTCTTTCTGGTGGAACACCAAATTCATCCTGAAGTATTCTTACAACAGAAGTAGCACGTTTCACGCTAAGATCCCAGTTGTCTGCAATAACAGCAGTTTTAATAGCCTGATCATCTGTATGACCTTCAACCATAAATTCGATGTCTGGTCTGTTCTTAACCACAGTTGCAACTTTTCCAAGTACATCTTTAGCACGGTTAGTTACATTCCATCTTCCGCTGTCAAATAATAATTTGTCTGAAATAGAAACGTAAACAACGCCTTTTTCAACATTGATAGAGATGTCTTCATCGCTTATGTTTCCAAGAACTCCTTTAAGACTTACTACAAGGGCAAGTGTTACCGAATCTTTTTTAGTTAGGGCATCCTGCATACGCTGGATCATAAGATCCTTTTCCCTGATCTTTTCCAATGAACGTGAAAGGTTTTCGGCTTCTTGCTTGGATAATGTGGCCAGATCACCAACATTGTTCAATAACGCAGCATTTTGGTTGTTAAGTATCTTGATTTGAGCGGTTTGATTCTCTCTCTCATCAAGACATGAGTTAAGTTTTACTGTTGCAGTGTTTAACTGATCTCTGGTTTCTCTGTGTTGGGCCTCCAGTTCTGCATATTTCTTCTGCGATACGCAGGAAGAAAGTAAAAGTGCAGCTGTTGCCGATAAAAGCATTAGTTTTTTCATAAGTGATAATAATTTATTTTTATAAAGTTAGATTTTCCAAAGCTATCAATTCTAATGCCAATTAACCACTATTTAACATTATTCCTTAAAGCTTTGAGAATTTTTTTTTCCCCCGTATATAGCGGTCACAAAGCACGGAATTTTTAAAGAAATATCCCACATTTTTAGGCAATTTTTTTCTCTTTTCCAGAACATTGGGAAGTTGTTTGTAAAAACTAAAATGAGCCCTGAGGACAGCGGTAAAATGTAAAGGACCCTCGGAAAATAAAAATTTGAATGCTGCTATTCCATCTAACAGCATCCTCACCAAAACTACCAATAAAACCGAAGAACCTGGAACGTTTTTTACCAGGTTAAATAGACTGTTCCTGAAATTGTAAAATGTTTTTTGAGGATTCATGCTGTTTAAGGTGGCTCCTCCTACATGAAACACTTTGGAATCGGGTGAATATCTTATCTTATAACCAAAGTTGAAAAACCGCCAGCAGAGGTCTATTTCCTCCTGGTAGGCAAAGTAATCCTCATCAAAAGCTCCTACCTCATAAAAAGCCTTCTGCCTTAGAGCCAGGCATGCTCCACTCGCCCAGAAAATCTCAGTTTCATCATCGTACTGGCCGTTATCCTTTTCCAAATGGTCAATTATACGACCGCGGCAGAAAGGATACCCCAATCTATCTAAATATCCCCCTGCGGCTCCGGCATATTCAAAATATTCAGGATCTTTAAAATCAAGGATCTTTGGCTGTACTGCAGCAACCTCTGTGCGGATTTTAAATATTTTTAAAATAGGTTGCAGCCAATGTTGAGTCACCTGCACATCGCTGTTCAACAATACGAATACCTCCTCACTGAGACCTGCCAGGGCATCATTATATCCTTTGGCATATCCACCATTTATTTTATTCTGAATGATCTTAACCCCAGGAAAATTCTCCTCAACATAAGCAACAGATCTGTCGGTAGATGCATTATCTGCAATATAAATAGTGGCTTCGGGAGAAAATTTCACTACATCTGGCAGGAACTTTTTTAATAGATTTATTCCATTCCAGTTAAGGATAACAACGGCTACGGTCATGCTTCTAAGAACTTATAATTTTGTATTTCGGAGGCAAAAGTAATCACAAAATTTTTAACCTGCTCCCCTAAGGTTCGCTTCAGCCGGAAAATGAAGGAAGATCGGGAAGGAAATTGTATCTTTTATTTTCATAATCCAACTGGCAAAAGAAATGATCCAGACCATTGGTAACCATAAGATAAGTAGCCCTTAAATTCATATTGTATCTTGCGATCTGGTCAAAGGTACTCTGGCAAATTTTGATTGAAGGTGCTTTGCATTCCACAATCAGGTGAATATTGCCGGAATTGTCAAACACAACAACGTCATATCGCTTCATCATTTTTCCCAGCATTATGCGTTTTTCAACATTGATGTAACTCAATGGATATTTTTTTTCAAGCCGAAGGTATTGTATAGTGTGCAGGCGCACCCATTCTTCCGGGGTGAGAATTACGAACTTTTTCCTTACTTCATCAAAAATCGCTATTTTATTTTCGCTATTTTTGAACCGAAAGGAATAATTTGGGAAATTCAGTTTTTGCATATCCAAAATTAGCAAAATATTAATGGCTTATTTAATTTTCAGATATAATCTAGGGCTTACCTTTCATAACATCATCTCAACCCGTGCGTAGGAAACAGAAAAATTAAATGGAAGAAGCAATACAGATAGTTCAGGCGATCAAAAAAGGTGAGATAAAACCCATTTATTTTTTAATGGGGGAGGAACCATATTATATAGACAAGATCGCTGATTTTATTGGCGAGAACCTGCTCACAGAAGAAGAGAAAGGATTTAATCAAATGGTGCTCTATGGCAGGGATACGTCTATAGAGGATATCATAAGCAATGCAAGGCGTTATCCCATGATGGCAGAGCGACAGGTTATCATTGTTAAGGAAGCCCAGGACCTTTCCAAAAGCATTGACAAACTTGAAACCTACGCAGAAAACCCTCAACTTACCACAACCCTGGTATTTTGTTATAAATACAAAAAACTGGATAAGCGGAAAAAAGTATACAAGGCGGTTTCAAAATCCGGGGTGCTTTTTGAAGGGAAACGCCTGTATGAAAACCAAATCTCCGGATGGATCCAAAAAACACTGAAATCACGGGATTATCAGATTTCACCTAAGGCTGCTCAAATGCTCGTGGAATTCCTGGGAACAGACCTCGGGAAAATAGATAACGAACTTCAAAAACTTCAGTTGATCACACCTCCGGGATCAACCATAAGTCCGGAGCTTATTGAGGAAAATATTGGAATAAGCAAAGACTTCAATAATTTTGAATTGCGCAATGCTATAGGGGAGAAGGACGACCTTAAGGCCCACCGAATTATTAATTACTTTGCCCAGAACCAAAAAGACCACCCCATGGTTGTGACGGTATCACTGCTCTACAGTTATTTCGCCCAGGTTCTTCAATATCATGGTCTGGCCGATAAATCCAAAGGCAACGTGGCCAAGGCCCTGAAAATAAATCCTTATTTCGTTAAGGATATTGAATTAGCGGCGAGGAACTATCCAATGAAAAAGGCCAGTGTGGCTATAGAGTTTTTAAGAGATGCAGATGTTAAGGGAAAAGGAGTGGGAGCTGCAGGTATTCCTGCCGGAGACCTCTTAAAGGAACTGCTTGTTAAAATTATGAGATAGTATGGCCAACATGAAATCCTGGGTAAGCGCTGCCCGATTAAGAACTTTGCCATTATCAATTTCCGGGATCATTGTAGGAACCACAATAGCCGCAAAAGAAGGTTATTTTAACATAGTGGTATTTAGCCTTGCATTGGGAACCACTTTGGGCTTCCAGATACTTTCCAATTTTGCAAATGATTATGGTGACGGGATCAAAGGTACAGATAATGAAGACAGGATTGGCCCGGCACGGGCAATTCAAAGTGGGCTTATTACTATCGGGGAAATGAAACTGGGTATTATTATTACAACCCTGGCAACCCTTATAATAGCAATACTGCTTATTTATACTGCCTTTGGAAGTGAAAACTTTCTGTTTACGATAATTTTCTTCCTTCTTGGAATTGGGGCTATCGTAGCGGCTATTAAATATACTGTTGGCATTACAGCCTATGGGTACAGAGGCCTTGGAGACCTGTTTGTGTTTTTGTTCTTCGGACTGGTGGCAGTAGTTGGGTCTTATTTTCTTTATGCTTTAAAAATAAACTGGCATGTAATTCTTCCCGCTGCTTCAATTGGACTTTTAAGTGCAGGAGTTCTTAATCTTAATAATATGAGAGACCGGGAAAGTGATGCCAAAGCCGGAAAAAAAACCCTGGTGGTAAAACTGGGGAAAGAGAATGCTAAGAATTATCACTTTGTAATTATAATAGGAGCTGTCTTATTTCTGGTGGTCTTTTCAGTCCTTACTGCCAGTAACTGGACAGATTTTTTATATGTTTTTGGGTTTATCCCTCTGTTACTTCACCTAAAACGGGTTGGTGAGAATGAGAGTCCTGTGTTACTGGATCCTGAATTAAAGATCCTCGCGCT
The DNA here is from genome assembly GCA_041743165.1 of Gillisia sp. Classification (GTDB taxonomy): domain Bacteria; phylum Bacteroidota; class Bacteroidia; order Flavobacteriales; family Flavobacteriaceae; genus Gillisia. The sequence goes on from JBGTNH010000047.1 coordinate 65,944, forward strand.
TACAACTTTCTTTATTTCAGTGTTATTTGGAGTTGGGCTTCTGATATAGAAATTCTCTATTTGTTTTAAAAAAAAATCAGGAATTATCTTAGAAATTCACCTTTCAATATGTATTTTTAAGGAAAAGAATCAGAAATAGTCTGGATTGCATCAAAGCATTCAAACATAAATTTTAAGTTATGAAGATTACATTCTATGGTCACAACTCATTTGGAATCAAAATAGGAGATACCCATTTATTAATAGACCCTTTTATAACGGGTAATGACCTGGTAAAGGATACAATAGATATCAACGATCTAAAAGCAGATTTTATACTTCTTACCCATGCTCACCAGGATCATACTTTGGATGCTGAAGCCATAGCCAAGAGAACGGGAGCGATCATAGTGAGTAATTATGAAATTGCATCTCATTATGAAAATAAAGGACTGGAAGTTCACCCTATGAACCACGGGGGAAGCTGGGATTTTGAATTTGGAAAGGTTAAATACGTAAATGCAATTCACACTAGTTCTTTCCCCGATGGAAAATATGGAGGACAGCCCGGGGGATTTGTAATTGAGAGTGAACACAAGAATATTTATGTTGCGGGGGATACTGCCCTTACTATGGATATGAAGTTGATACCCATGCGCACCCAACTTGACCTGGCCATTCTTCCTATTGGAGACAATTTTACCATGGGGGTTGATGATGCGATCCTGGCAAGTGATTTTATAGAATGTGATAAAGTCATAGGATGTCACTATGATACCTTTGGGTATATAGAAATAGATCATGAGGATGCAAAAAGAAAATTCTATGAAAAAGGTAAAGACCTTATGTTGCTGGATATAGGTGAAAGTATTGAACTTTAATTTTTCCGGTAATGCTCCGATAGATGAAGGCAAATTATCGTAAGTATATTTTGAATTTTAAACGCCCCAGCGGAACTTCCCGGGGCGTTCTTACTACCAGGGAAACCTGGTTTTTGATCCTGACCCAAGGAGACAGGACCGGAATAGGTGAATGTGGGATTTTACGTTCCCTGAGTATAGATGACCGGCCAGATTATGAGGATAAACTCAAATGGGTATGTGATAACATACATCTTGGGCAGAAAACACTATGGGAAGAACTCGCAGATTTTCCGAGTATCCGGTTTGGGGTGGAAATGGCCTTTTTATCTCTTCAATCTGAGAATCCATATATTCTGTTTCCCTCTGAATTTACGAATGGCATTACCGGGATACCTATTAACGGATTGGTATGGATGGGTGAGAAATCCTTTATGAAACAGCAAATATCCCAAAAAATAGATGAGGGTTTTAATTGTATTAAGCTGAAAATAGGAGCAATAGATTTTAATGCCGAACTTGATCTTCTGAAATATATTCGCAGTGAGTTTTCTTCAGCAGAAATAGAAGTTAGGGTTGATGCAAATGGTGCATTTACCAGCTCTGAAGCCCTGCAAAAATTACAAAAGCTGAGCAGGTATGATATTCACAGCATTGAGCAGCCTGTAAAACAGGGACAATGGGATAATATGGCCGAGTTATGCAGGGATTCTCCAATACCTGTAGCACTTGATGAGGAATTAATTGGAGTGTCCGATATTTCAAAAAAAGAAAAATTATTAAAGCATATAAGACCTCAATATATTATTTTTAAGCCAAGTTTGATTGGTGGCTTTAAAAGCACCGGGGAATGGATCACCCTTGCCGAAGAATTGGGTACAGGTTGGTGGGTTACAAGTGCACTTGAAAGTAATGTAGGTCTGAATGCTATAAGCCAATGGACTTACAATACCGGCTCATCCTTACCCCAGGGTTTGGGAACCGGTAGTTTATTTACCAACAATATCTCAAGTCCATTATTTGTAAATAATGGCACTATTCAATATGACCCGAAAGGTTATTGGGATTTTAATTTATAATTCAACTTATGTACATAAAACAGGCGTTTAAATACCAAAATGAATTCTGGAAATATTTAGTTGGGTTATTAGTAATCATTGTAGCATTCATTGCAGGACAATTGCCTTTGGTAGCAGCAATTTTTATGGAAATTGGAATGGAGTTTCAAACCCTGGATGAAACCCAGATGCTCCAGGTCCTGGATTCCAATCTATCTTTTTTTCTTATCCTTCTTCCATTTGCTATAGGCCTCATAGCATTGTTCTTTATTGTGCGAACTCTTCATGACCAACCCATCAGGGCTTTGACTACAGCCAGGCCAAAGGTGGATTGGGGAAGGATCTTCTTTGGATTTGGTCTGGTAGCAGTTTATTCCATAGCGCTTATTACAATAGATTATTATCTGTATCCTGAAGATTATTTATGGAATTTTGATCCTATACCTTTTGCCATTTTAGTGATAATCGCAATAATAATGGTACCGCTTCAGACCAGTGTGGAGGAGTATCTGTTCAGGGGTTATCTTATGCAGGGTTTGGGGACCCTTGTGAAGAACCGGTGGCTACCTTTAATAGCGACCTCGGTTATTTTTGGGGGTCTTCATTTTTTTAATCCTGAGGTTACCAAGCTGGGGAATATCATCATGATCTATTATATAGGTACAGGTTTTTTTCTGGGTATTATGACCCTCATGGATGATGGTCTCGAACTTGCGCTTGGTTTTCATGCCGGGAATAATCTATTAACGGCAATCCTGGTGACGGCCGACTGGACAGCGTTTCAAACCAATTCCCTGTTAAAAGATATTTCCGAGCCGGAGGCCGGGTGGGATGTGCTTTTGCCTGTACTTGTGATATATCCAATTTTCCTGTTGATCATGGCCTGGAAGTATAAATGGAAAGACTGGTCTCACAGACTATTTGGGAAAATTGAGGAACCTGTGATGTTAAATCCTTCAGAAGAAGGTTAAAATATAACATACATTTTGTTAATTTTAGAGATCGAATAAGATTTCTGAAACAATTATATGACCGATAAATTTGAAGTTCCTGAGGTTCACCCAGATTTTAAGTTAAATAAGGTACATTATTCCCTCTCAGACCTTAAAAAGGTAGCCTACAATTACATCAAAGAAGAAGAACCATATGAAGGCCTGGTGGGTGATTTTCTTCTGGATTGGGTAAAACCTACCTCTATGCTTGAAGTAAAAACTTCCGGCTCTACCGGTGTCCCCAAGAAGATCAGGATAAGAAAGGAACATATGATCAATTCCGCCATCGCCACCGGAAAATTCTTTGAACTTCCTTCGGGATCAACAGCTCTCATGTGCCTGCCCGCAAATTTCATTGCCGGAAAAATGATGTTGATACGTGCAATGGTCCTTGGATGGGAACTTGACCTGGTCCCACCATCCTCCAACCCTCTGGACAGGGTATTTAAAACCTATGATTTTTGTGCGATGACACCATTCCAACTGGATAATTCCATTGGGCGGTTACATTTAATTAAAAAGCTTATTGTGGGAGGAGGGGCAGTATCTTCTCAACTTCAAAAAATGGTTCAGGGCCTTAACACAAAAGTTTACGAGACATTTGGGATGACAGAAACGGTCTCTCATATTGCTGCAAGACGACTTAATCCGCCTAAACCTAAATCTAAGCCAATTCCCTTCAGGGTATTTCCCGATGTCGCCATTTCAACAGACTTGCGGGGATGCCTGGTCATCAAAGCCCCAAAATTAGCCGAAGATACTATTGTTACCAACGATGTGGTAGAGATCATAACTTTTAAAAAATTTCTTTGGAAAGGGCGCTATGATAATGTGGTGAATTCCGGTGGAATTAAATTATTTCCCGAAGAGATAGAGTGGAAACTCAACCAGGTCATAGATCACAGGTTTTTTGTAACCGACCTGCCGGATGATGCCTTAGGGCAAAAACTTGTATTATTCGTGGAAGCAGATTTTTCTGAAGAGTTGATAAGCGAACTTCATAAAAATATTGAAAGTCTGGAAACTCTGGACAAATATGAAGTGCCAAAAAAGATCTATCTCATTCAGAAATTTGAGGAAACCCCCAATGGGAAGATCCACCGGGAGAATACTGTGCGCAGTCGCAATAAATAATTAAAATCTATTTTCATGTATAAATATCTTCTGGCATTTTTGTTATGCTTTTCATATTCGTATTCCCAGATCCTTCCCGAAAAGAAGCGGGCAGAGGTCATTGATAAGATCCTCGCCGAAAAATTTGATACTGTTCTCCCGGACTTAATGGAGCGCACAGGTATTGATATGTGGGTCCTTATTTCACGGGAATATAATGAAGATCCGGTGATGAGAACAATGCTTCCCGCCACCTGGCTCAATGCCCGCAGAAGGACCATTTTGGTATTTTATCACGACAGGAAAAAAAATACCGTAGAAAGACTGGCGGTTGCAAGATATAATGTTGGGGATAATATTATTTCCTCCTGGGATCCTGAAACGCAACCGGACCAATGGCAGGCACTCATTGATATAATTATTGAAAGGAAACCAGATAAGATTGGTCTCAACTATTCTGAACATTTCAATATTGCCGATGGAATTGTAAAAACCGATTATGATGAATTTATGGAGGTTTTGCCTTCAGAATATAAAGAAAAAGTGGTTTCTGCAGAACAACTGGCCATTGGATGGATAGAGACCAGAACCTCCACTGAAATGAAGTTGTATGAAGATCTGGTAGCCATTACTCATGGAATTATTGCCGAAGCTTTTAGCGAAAAAGTCATTACTCCGGGGGTAACAACTTCTGAAGACGTGGTATGGTGGATGCGTCAAAAAGTAACCGATCTGGGACTTGAAACATGGTTCCATCCCACGATAGATATACAAAGAAATGAGGAAGAATTAAAAGATCACATAGAAGCTTTTTCTTCGGGGTATGGAAATATGGTGATCCAACCCGGTGATCTGTTACATTGCGATTTTGGTATCACGTATTTAAGACTGAATACAGATTGCCAGCAACATGCTTATGTTTTAAAACAGGGAGAGACTGAAGCACCGGAATTTCTTCAGAAAGCTTTAGAAAAAGGAAACCGGGTTCAGGATTTTCTCACTCAAAATTTTGAAACAGGAAGATCTGGCAATCAAATCTTATTGGCTTCATTAGAGGATGCAAAAAATGCAGGATTACGCCCATCAATATATACACACCCTTTAGGGCTTTACGGCCATTCTTCAGGACCCACTATAGGGATGTGGGATTCACAGGGTGGGGTGGAAGGCACCGGCGATTATCTGTTATATCCCATGACGGTTTATGCCATTGAACTGAATACCACTGTCAACATCCCTGAATGGAATAAAGATATTCGTATTATGCTTGAGGAAGCCGGATATTGGGGAGATGGGGGATTCAGATACGTTAATGGAAGGCAAACCGAAATGATCACAATACCTTCGAAGTAATAATCTCGATCTAGAATTCAGGAGACTTCAATACATTTGTCCATGAATTCAAGCTGTACCAGTCGCGAGGTTAGGAGATATCACACATCAATGGTTTTTCCGCCAATTGGATGTCTAAACCTCACGGTTTCAAAAATCAGCGAGGTATGATCTTACATTGAGATTAAGCAAAAATTGAAGATAAAATAACAGTTCTTTATTTCTTTTTTTATTCAGGCACAGGTAGACCTGCGACATATTTTGATCTTGTTTTTCCGTCATTTTTTAACCCTTGCTCTTTGCAAAACTTAATTAAATCATCAATATCAATGGTCACCTGGTGTACCACAAATCCCTGATCTTTTAAATTATTTTTCAGCTTATTGAACGCCTTATTCCATTCCTCCCAGGTATCATGCATTGATTCCCTGTCCACAATCGATTTCATAAATTTGTCCCAATCACCTTTTCTATAGTATGCAAGTTTAAGTTCCATAATTATAGATTATATTTTAATTCTTTAATATCAATTATTCAATAAATGCAACCCCCACATAAAATTCAAGTTCATTCACCCGGATGTCATCTTTCCCTGAAACTTTGTGCTGCAGTTTCTGCCAGGTGGTAGTAGGATGCATTCTGACTTCTTTGCCGTTGATAAATACATCTACCGGTATTTCAAAATTTTCAACGTCGGCCTTCCATCTGTATTGAAAATTCCCATTGACTTTTTTGAATTCCAAAACAGGGAGGGCTGCATTCCTCAGATATTGTTCAAACACAGGTTTTAAATCAATATCAATAGCCTTATCAAAAAATGCTTCAGTTGTATCTGTAGTGATGATCTGGTGCTTGTAGGTTTCAACATAATCTTTCATGGTTTTCCACCAGAGGTCATCATCGTTGTAAATGCTCCTTATGGTATTCATCAAATTGGAACCTTTGGAATACATATCGCCGGAGCCTCTTTTATTAACTCCGTAATCACCTATCATAGGCGCGCGGTTTGCAATTCCCCGGCGCAGTCCTTTTAAATATTCCAGGCCTTTTTTCTTTCCCCAGCGGCATTCTACATAAACAGCTTCCGTATAAGATGTAAACCCTTCATGAACCCAGAGATCTGCAATGTCACGGGTGGTGATACTGTTTCCAAACCATTCGTGCCCGGCTTCATGAATAATGATGTAATCCCATTCCAGTCCAATGCCGGTCCCCGAAAGGTCTCTTCCCAGGTATCCTTTCATGTATCTGTTGCCGTAGGCAACTGCACTTTGATGCTCCATTCCCAGGTAGGGAGTTTCTACCATTTTAAAACCGTCATTCACAAATGGATATTCCCCAAACTTTTCATAGAAGCAGTCCATCATAGGTTTTACCTCTTCGAAATGAGTTTTTGCTTTCTCGAGATTGTAGGGAAGTACATAATAATCCAGGGCCAGATCCTTGTGACCTTCAGATTTATAGGTATCTGAAAAATGAGCGTAATTAGCAATATTCAGAACAATATTATAATTGTTGATAGGATTGTTTACTTTCCAACTCCAGCGTGTATATCCATCTCCCAGATCCTTTTTACCAACATATCTCCCGTTGGATACGTTCATAAGTCCGTTAGGAACTGCTGCTTCTATTAAGACTTCCTTTGGTTCAGCCGTCTGATGGTCTTTGTTTGGATACCAGAGACTGGCTCCTGTTCCCTGGACAGCCACAGCGATCCAATGATTTCCCTCTTCATCTCTACTAAAAACAAAACCTCCATCCCAGGGTGCATTTCTTGCAACTACAGGGTTTCCGGAATAATAAAACTTAACGGAATCTTCGGTTCCTTTTTTTACAGTTTGGTCGAGTGTCACAAATACCGCATTATGCCGCCGTTCATACTTCATGGGCTTATTCTTGTGAATTATAGAATCCACCTTCATGTTTCGGAAGAGATCTATCTGCATTACAGGTAAATGGTCTTCAGCTTTAAAGCTTATCGTATTGAAACCCGAGATGAATCTCTCTTCGGGATCCACGCGAACCTGAAGGTGATATTTGAGTACTTCATAAGCTCTTTCTGCACGAAGAGATCCCCGCAGGGAATCGGCCTCGGTGTATTGATCAGTTTTAGTGCTTAAATCCTGGGCATTAATTCCCGTAAGGGTAAAGAGGGCACAAAAAAGTAAATAGATAGATTTCATATTTTAAGTTTTAAAATACCCCCTTTGGGGGTTAGGGGGCCTTATGTTTGAATCACTCCTAAATTGAAATCTTTTGTAACAGGAGCGTGATTGGCCGCTTCAATACCCATGGAAATCCATTTTCGGGTATCCAAAGGGTCTATAATGGCATCTGTCCATAATCTTGCCGCAGCATAATAAGGAGAAGTCTGAGCGTCATATCTGGATTTTATTTTGTCAAAAACCTCTTTTTCTTTTTCGGCATCCACAGTTTCTCCTTTTTTGGCCATGGAAGCGGTTTCGATCTGTGCGAGAACTTTCGCGGCCTGGGTGCCACCCATTACGGCGAGCTCTGCACTTGGCCAGGCAACTATAAGACGTGGGTCATAAGCTTTCCCACACATAGCATAATTCCCTGCCCCATAAGAATTTCCGATGATCACCGTGAATTTAGGCACTACAGAATTGCTTACCGCACTCACCATTTTGGCACCATCTTTAATGATACCCCCGTGCTCGCTTTTGCTACCCACCATAAATCCGGTCACATCCTGAAGGAATACCAATGGGATTTTCTTTTGATTGCAATTTGCAATAAACCTCGTAGCCTTGTCTGCAGAATCTGAATATATGACTCCGCCAAACTGCATCTCGCCACCTTTGGTCTTTACGATCTTTCTTTGGTTGGCAACTATACCTACAGACCATCCGTCAATACGGGCGTAGCCGGTAATTATCGTCTGGCCGTATCCTTCTTTATATTCTTCAAATTTGGATTCATCTACCAGGCGGGAAATGATCTCCCGCATGTCATATTGTTCATTCCTGAGTTTGGGAAGGATGCCGTAGATGTCTTCTGTTTTTTCGGCAGGTTTTTTAGGATCTTTACGGCTGTAACCGGCTTTATCATAATCCCCAACCTTGTCTATGATATTCTTAATAATATCCAGGGCATCTTTATCATCTTTGGCCTTATAGTCGGTTACCCCGCTTATTTCAGAATGGGTTGTGGCGCCACCCAATGTCTCATTATCTATAGTTTCTCCAATCGCGGCTTTTACCAGGTAACTCCCGGCAAGGAAAATACTACCGGTACCTTCAACAATTATTGCTTCATCACTCATGATAGGTAAATACGCTCCCCCGGCAACACAACTTCCCATCACCGCAGAAATTTGCGTAATGCCCATGCTGCTCATGATCGCGTTGTTCCTGAATATTCTTCCAAAATGCTCCTTATCAGGAAAGATCTCATCCTGCATGGGAAGATATACGCCCGCACTGTCTACAAGGTAAATTATGGGCAGGCGATTTTCAATGGATATCTCCTGGGCTCTAAGGTTCTTTTTTGCTGTTATAGGGAACCATGCCCCGGCTTTCACAGTGGCATCATTTGCGACAATGATGCATTGCTTTCCGGAAACATATCCTATTTTCACTACCACGCCACCACTGGGGCAACCCCCGTGTTCCTGATACATGCCTTCGCCTGCAAATGCCCCGATCTCTATCGTTTTTTTTGAATCATCCACCAGGTAGTCTATACGCTCCCGGGCGGTCATTTTTCCTTTTTCGTGATGTTTGGCAATTCGTTTTTCACCACCACCTAATTTTATCTGAGTCAGTTTTTGTCTGAGTGTTGAAACTAATAATTTATTATGGTCTTCATTTTTATTGAAGTTCATATCCATGTCCATATGTTTTTTAAAAGTGTAATTGGGCTCCCGGGCCAAAAATTCTTTATTTTCAGGTTCCTTCGGGCTTTTGTAACTTGGCTAAAATACAAAATCGAGGCATTTTAAAATCATTAAAATGTTCGATATTTGCCTAGGGAATTAAGTCGAGAAAAATATCTTCTTAATTTAACTCAATAAATTGAAGGTCTAAAGCTTTAACGCAATAATATATTTTAATTATGGGAATGAATAAGAATACGATTTTTGCCTGGGCTTCTTTTTTTATGTTGCTCATAGGGATCGCTTTGGTTTTGCTGGGAGTATTAAAATATAGAGATTATGCCATAGGTTTTTCGACCGTAGGGATTGGGTTTTTTGTAATGTCCTGGGCGTTTAATGCGTTAAAAGGAAGGGTATAGTGCAGGGACAGGAACAAATGAAAGATCAGCTTGTCGCTCATCTGAAAGGTGGTGCAGCATTTGTTCCAATAGAGGAGTTGCTTAAATCCATTCCCTACGGATACCTGGGCAAAAGAACAGGGAATCTTCCTTATTCATTTTATGAAGTGTTTTATCATATCTGTTATACCCAAAGAGATATTCTGGTTTACTGTATAGATGATAATTACAAATTACCAAATTGGCCAAAGGATTACTGGCCGGAATCTCATACCCCCAAAAATATAGATCCCTGGAATGCATTAAAAAATCAATACTTTGAAGACAGGGATAAATTCATAAAGTTCATTCAGGATCCTGCAACAGATCTTTTAGCCACAATTGGAAAGGAAAATAAACATAGCCTGCTTAGGGAAATTCTTTTAGTCATTGAACATTCAGCATACCATACCGGTCAATTGGTTGTGATTCAAAGGGAAATTGGAACTTACGGGAAATAGTAGCAGGCGATAAAGACGATTAAGCTAATTTGGCGATATTTGTAATATAATTATTCAGAGCAATTTCAGACGAAAATTAATTCAATAAAAACATAAAAAATGGCAGACGATAATAAGGTAATATTCTCCATGAGCGGGGTTACCAAAACCTATCCCGGGGCCAATACCCCGGTGCTGAAAAATATCTATTTAAGTTTCTTCTACGGGGCCAAGATCGGAATACTTGGTCTTAATGGATCGGGAAAATCCACATTGCTTCGGATCATTGCCGGGGAGGAAAAGAATTTCCAGGGAGATGTGGTATTTTCTCCGGGATATACCGTTGGGTACCTGGAACAGGAACCTAAACTTGACGACAATAAAACTGTACTTGAAGTTGTAAAAGAAGGTGCAGCTGAAACCGTTGCGATCCTTGATGAATATAATAAGATCAACGATATGTTTGGTCTTCCCGAGATCTATGAAGATGCAGATAAGATGCAGAAGCTTATGGATAAACAGGCAGCATTGCAGGATAAGATAGATGCAACCAATGCCTGGGAACTTGACACCAAACTTGAGATCGCAATGGATGCCTTGCGTACCCCGGAACCCGATAAAAAAATCGGCATTCTTTCTGGTGGGGAAAGAAGAAGAGTGGCTTTGTGCCGACTATTACTTCAGGAGCCCGATGTTTTGCTTCTGGATGAACCTACCAACCACCTCGATGCAGAATCTGTACACTGGCTGGAGCATCATTTATCCCAATACAAAGGAACGGTAATCGCCGTGACCCACGACAGGTACTTCCTTGATAACGTGGCAGGCTGGATCCTCGAGCTTGACAGGGGAGAGGGTATTCCATGGAAAGGAAATTATTCCTCATGGCTTGACCAAAAATCCAAGCGTCTTGCCGTTGAGCAAAAGCAGGCAAGCAAGCGCCAGAAAACCCTTGAAAGGGAGTTGGAATGGGCGAGGATGTCTCCAAAGGGAAGACAAACCAAGCAAAAAGCCAGGCTTAATAACTATGATAAATTGCTAAGCCAGGACCAGAAACAAATGGATGAAAAACTGGAGATCTATATACCAAACGGTCCAAGATTGGGGACCAATGTGATCGAAGCCAAAGGAGTTGCCAAGGCTTTTGACGACAAACTCTTATATGAGGATCTTAATTTTAAATTGCCTCAGGCGGGAATTGTAGGGGTAATTGGTCCTAACGGGGCCGGTAAAACCACAATTTTCAAAATGATCATGGGGGAAGAAACTGCTGATAAAGGAAATTTTGAAGTTGGAGATACGGTGAAGATCGCATATGTTGACCAGGCGCATTCCAACATAGATTCAGAAAAATCCATCTGGCAGAATTTCAGCGACGGGCAGGAACTCGTGATGATGGGAGGCCGTCAGGTGAATTCAAGAGCTTACCTGAGCCGATTTAACTTTGGAGGAAGTGAGCAGAATAAAAAGGTTAGTACACTTTCAGGTGGTGAAAGAAACAGGCTGCATCTGGCGATGACCCTGAAAGAAGAAGGAAACGTGTTGCTGCTCGATGAGCCTACAAACGACCTTGATGTCAATACTTTAAGGGCACTCGAGGAAGGTCTGGAAAACTTTGCCGGTTGTGCTGTGATCATCTCTCACGACAGGTGGTTCCTGGACAGGGTTTGTACTCATATTCTTGCTTTTGAAGGAAATTCTCAGGTATATTTCTTTGAAGGAAGTTTCTCAGATTACGAAGAGAATAAAAAGAAACGCCTTGGAGGAGATCTTATGCCGAAGCGAATAAAATATAAAAAGCTGGTGCGATAAAAAGCATATTTATACAACAAAAAACTCCGGAATTTCCGGAGTTTTTTTGTTCTTTATATTTTAAGATTGTTCCAGAGAAATCTTAATTTTTCCTCTTTAACCCGGATTATGCATTAGAATAAGTAAAGGGAGGGTTGGAATTTTTGATTTGGGCAAAAATTCCGTCCATCCAAGGTCTTCGTTTAGTTGGTAGGGCGATCTTCAGGACCTTTTTATTAGCGTGACTTACCTGCCA
>JBGTNH010000048.1:0-4002 GCA_041743165.1 Gillisia sp.
ATGACCATTAACCATAAAGATATCCGGAATCTGTATCCCCAGAATTATAAAAAACTAAAGAATACCTAAGGGAAGTTTTACAGGAGTTATGAATTAAATAAAGTCAGGCTAACTTTTATATGTAGTTGGTGGGGTGGATACCTCTCTACTTTCTTTTTCAGGAACTATAATGCGTTTTAATCGGCCTTCTTTATGTTTCCAGCTAGTGAGTTGGGCATCGAATTTAAAGGTCCTGGCGTATCGTTCTTCTCCTTTTCGATTAATATCGGCCGGCTTTACCACCAATCATCTCCAGCCAAAACTTTCAAAACTGTGATGAGCTGCATAACCACAATTTCCAGCTTTATAAGCGGTAGATGCTGAGGGTCCGGAATCCTTGGGAACATATTTTAGTAACTTTTCAGGGTGCGTTTATCCCGTGAGGAGGAACCTACAAACTTAAAAGACCTTTGGCTGCGTCCTTAAAATTATAATCTTCTAATCCATCAAAATGAAAATTAATCATAATAAAATATACAAGAATGAACAAAATGAGGGGAACTATATTTACAAAAATTTGTATTTTTAATAAGAACATTAACCTAAACGGAAAAATGTTTAATATTCGTGAGAAACCCAACAGTAATTATTTCCCGGTGCGCGAATTTTAAGATTTAAAAGAAGAGTACCTGAAGGGTGATAAAATGTAAGAAAAATTTTAAACCTAAGTTATGACATACCGTTTATTTATCTTCTTCATGGCTCTTATATTTATTGTTGGAGGAGGATTGCATTATTTTATTTCCGGTGAAAATTATCATAGCTCAACTACAAGGAATGTGTTGGTGATTTTACAAATTCTATTTGGGTTAATATTGGCTTTCTTCTATCGGCCAAAAATAACTTGAAGTAATCGACTTTTTTTATCACCAATTTTCAAATCACTCATCCAAAAACTCAATTATCGTTGGTTTCCTCTTATTTCAGACAAACTTGAGTAGGCCAAACCCTAGGGCTACTTCTTTTACGTCTTGCCTCTACTCAAACTTCAAAACTTAGTTCGGCTTTTCTTTAAATTTTTAAAGAAATACTAAGAATCAACTGAGTTGAAGTGAGGAAGGAAAACCTACAAACTTTATATGCTTCAGGCTACGCCTGTGAGCATTTTGTATTTAATCCGGGTTTCCAAACTGCGTTTGGACCCTCCTTAAATAAAAAGATTAAGGGATTAACTTCGTTGATCCCAGTGAGGAAGAACCTGTAAACTTTATATGCTTCAGGCTACGCCTATGAGCATTTAGTATTTAATCCGGGTTTCCAAACTGCGTTTGAACCCTCCTTAAATAAAAATGCTTCCCCCTTCAGGGAAGCATGTAAAGTTTGCGGAGAAAGAGGGATTCGAACCCCCGGAGGTGTTACCCTCAACAGTTTTCAAGACTGCCGCAATCGACCACTCTGCCATTTCTCCCTGAGTGCTCATCGGGTTTCCCTGATTGCGCGTGCAAATATAGAAAGCTTTTTGGATTCTTTAAAACATTTCTTTCCTTTTTTAAGGTTATATCAGATGTTGAACGAATAATGGTATACAGGCAGAAAGCCAAGGTATTTATAAATCATTCCTGGTTTGTTTCTCATATTGAAATTTAATCTCGTTCATAAATTAATACCTTGAAAATGTTTATTCATATTAAATCCCGTATCGGGTAATTTTTCTCACTCTCCTAATATTTTGTTTAAGTTGGCGGTATAAAAAGAATTTCTAAAAAGTCCTTATTATCTTAGGAGTTTGAGCGATGATCTGATCAATAAAACAATAATCTGAAAATAACTCCATGATTACAGAAGAAGAAAATGAAGAAGTAGAAGTAAAGAAGATCCTGAGTGATGAAAAGGTGCAGGAAGCTTTAATGGAAACAGACAGCAAGAGGGAAAAGCCTATTGTTGCTGAAAAAGAAAGGTCTTCTGCATTGGGTATTACCCTGATTATAATGGTGATTTGTGGTGTATTGTATTACCTTCTTGAATTTCGCTCTCTGCCGGTAATTCAGGAATATATTCCTTTACTGCAAAAGGTAGTGCTGGGGTCCATGTTGATCTCCATTGTCATCCTGCTTAACCGCCTTGTAAGAAAAATTTTGATCAAAAGGATCAACGATGGGTCCAGTGCCTATAATTTTCGGAGCCTTGTCAATTTCCTCACTTTTCTGGTCATATTGATTATTGTAATCTCTCTGATCTTTGCCAATTGGTATGCCACCCTGGTATCCTTTGGTCTTGTTTCATTGATCCTGGGTCTGGCCCTGCAAAATCCGCTTACCAGCCTGTTTGGATGGATGTATCTTCTTATAAGGAAACCATATGAAGTAGGAGACAGGATCAAAATTGGAAATGTGTATGGGGATGTGATGAACGTGGGATATTTCGATACCACACTTTGGGAATTTCGGGGTGATTATTTATCCGGAGATCACCCCAGTGGAAGGATCATCAGGTTTGCCAATTCCCGTATCTTTAATGAATACGTAGTTAATTATTCCTGGCCACTGTTTCCTTTTATATGGAATGAGGTTAAATTTTATGTCACCTACTCAAGTGATTTTGATTTCATATCTCTTACCGTGACCAAAATTGCCGAGGATGAAATAGGGGAAGCCATGATGAGAAGGGTTAAAAGACTTAAAGGTATTCTTGCCAATTCCCTTGTAAGGAAACTTGATATAAAAGAGAGACCCTCCGTTATCTTCACCGCTCATACCAATACCTGGATTGAAGTTACGGTAAGATTTCTTGTGGAACCTAAGAATTCGGGACCGGTCAAATCCCTTCTATTCACCCATATTATGGACGAACTTAAAAAACACCCCGATAAGGTAATATTTCCTAAATCTAAATAAAAGTTTACTGATATGCTAACTATTCTTCCCGGGAAGGAAGTGGGAGAAATCGCATCTGCAAAAAAAAAGATTAGCTGCTTTTCCGGCATTTTTATAATAGATTTAATATTTATAGAAGTATAAATCCAAATTCGACATTGCCCTCACACAGCAAATAATCATTCTGCAAAATTCACCTCTTCAACAAAGGTTAATTTTATCGATAATTTTTGAAAGAAGGTTAAACTTCCCTTATAATTAATTGTAATAATTTGTTTTCCAGATACCTGGCCCTAACTTAGTTAATATAACTTAAAACATATTATTATGAAAAACTTTAATTCAATTATCCGATCCCTGTTCTTTTTATCTTTCCTAATGTTTGCAGTTTCCTGCTCAAATCCAGATGAGGATGTAATGAACAGCGTTGACTTACAGACCACAATGGATGCTGAGAATAAAGCAAGAAATGATGCTGCCAAAACCAAAATGTATACCGTTAATTTTGGAGAATTAAATAACTCCGGGGTTTCCGGTAGTGCAGAACTTACTTTAATGGGAGATAAATTAACCGTTACGATAAATGCTAGGGGACTGGAAGAAAACATGGTACATCCACAGCACATTCACGGATTTGCAGACAATAAAGGAAATGCTACTTGCCCTTCGCCTCAAGCCGATACAAATGGTGACGGTCTGGTTGATCTTGTGGAAGGTTTACCTTTTTATGGCGGAGTATTACTCGAATTATATGTTCCTATAGATGAGTTTCCAGTTGCAGATGAAAACGGAGTATTGACCTATGAACGGACTTTCACTTTAGGTGAAACGGAGTTTGAAGAGGAAGGAGAATTAATTTCACGATCTGATCTTATACCACTTCAAAACAGGACGATCGTACTACACGGTATGACTGTAAATGGTGAATATATTGCAACATTACCCGTTGCATGTGGGCAAATTCAACCAAGCCAGGGAAGAAATTAAAATATCCTTTTAAAGGCTTATCAAGAAGCCGTCTCATTTACCAAAATGAGGCGGTTTTTTTATGATATGTATTTTTTAGATGGAATATTGATTTTTTTGGGTAGAAAAAATAAAGATGAGTGTTTCTAGGCACTCTTCTTTCTAATATTATGTGCCAGAGCGT
>JBGTNH010000049.1:0-98231 GCA_041743165.1 Gillisia sp.
ATTTTATCGGTAGAAATCATAAGCAGATAGTTAGTTAAATATTTGGTTTTTAGATACTTAAATATACTAATTTTCTGCTTTTTCTTTGTTGTTTAATCCCTCTTTTTTTACCTTTTCTTATATCGAACTCACGT
Source organism: Gillisia sp. (assembly GCA_041743165.1). Classification (GTDB taxonomy): domain Bacteria; phylum Bacteroidota; class Bacteroidia; order Flavobacteriales; family Flavobacteriaceae; genus Gillisia. The sequence continues at coordinate 135 of JBGTNH010000049.1, forward strand.
TATTTAACAATGAACTTACAGTAAATGAAAGCGAGGAATGGAAATCATTTACCACCTCATTTATAGATGAAAGTTTTTTAATTGGATACCTCACCCCCGAAGAATATTTTAGTTTTATAGGAGAAATAAGGGAACAAAACAAAGCCGATATCAATGCGCTTCTTTCAGGATTTGAAGGATTTTTTAATGGCGAGATCCTGGGAAAGAAAAAATACCTGAGAGATTTTTCAAAGGGGAACCAAAAAAAAGTTGGAATCGTTGCCACCTTTATTGGAAATCCCAAAGTGATCATTCTGGATGAGCCATTTGCCAATCTTGATCCCACCACCCAGATAAGACTGAAAAAAATTATTAAGGATATGGCAGATACCCGCAAGATAACCTTTCTTATCTCGAGCCATGATCTTATTCATGTTACAGAAGTTTGTGAAAGAATAGTCGTGCTTGATAGGGGTATTGTGATCAAAGATCTGCATACTTCTCCTCAAACCCTGCGGGAACTGGAAACATATTTTAGTGATGGGCTGCCCTCTCAAATTTAGTGCTCATTTGGATGATCTCCCTTCATTTCGAAAAGAAATGTATTTTAGCATACTAAATTTAAAGCAAAACAGTTATTTATTGCATCAGGAAAGTATTGATTTTGAATAGATCTACATATGGCATTTTTTGCCTGGTATTGGCAATTTGTCTTTCGGGATGTTCCCGGAAAAAGGATAAATTTATTAACAGGAACTATCACGCCATTACAACAGAATACAATATTTTATATAACGGAAACCTCGCCCTGGATCTGGGAAGAAATCAAATAGAAGAAACCTACAGGGACAATTACTGGCAGTTACTTCCCGTGGAAAGAATGCAGTTTTCAGATGAAATAGTCATCCCGGGCGAATCAGGTAATGAAAATTTCAGGATTGCAGAGGAAAAAGCTGCAAAGGCCATTCAAAAGCATTCAATGCTTATAGGGGGCAGGGAGAAAAACCCTCAAATTGATGAGGCCTATCTGCTTCTTGGTAAGGCCAGATATTACGACCGCAGGTTCATACCAGCCCTTGATGCATTTAATTATATACTTCACCGGTATCCGGCCAGTAATACCATTGCTCATGCACAGATATGGAGGGAGAAAACCAATCTCAGACTGGAAAATGAGGAACTTGCAATCAAAAATTTAAAGCGTTTGCTCAAGGCAGGAACTATTGGCGATCAGGATAAGGCTGATGCCCATTCAATCCTTGCACAGGCCTATATTAACCGCGGAGAACTTGACAGTGCGGTTACTCCAATAAGAATAGCTGCAGAATATACTAAGAACCGGGAAGAAGAGGGAAGGTACCGCTATATACAGGGGCAGTTATATAATTATCTTGAAAAAAGGGATAGCGCAACTTATGCTTTTGAAAAGATTATTGATCTTAACCGAAAGATCCCACGCGAGTATTTGGTAAATGCCCGCCTGGAAAAAGCAAGAAACTTTAATTTTAACCAGGAAGATCCTTCACAATTACTGAGCCTGCTTAAGGAAATGGAAGAAGATAGGGAGAACAGGCCTTTTCTTGATAAAATTCATTTTCAGATTGCAGAATATTACAATCATATAGATTCTACTGTCCTTGCAATGGAATATTACAACAAATCCCTGCAACCCCGTACCAATGATATATTTTTAAGATCTGTTAATTATGAGACTCTGGGTAATATTTACTTCAACCAATCCCTTTACCGAATGGCGGGAGCATATTATGACAGCACCCTTACAACAATCCCTCCAACCTCCAGGGATTACTTTGTAATTAAAAGAAAAAGGGACAATCTGGAAGAGGTCATTCTTTATGAGGAAATAGCTGAAAAAAATGACAGTATCCTGAGGTTGGTATCTATGCCGGAAGCTGAAAGGCTGAACTATTTTACAGAATATACAACCGGGTTAAGGACCCAGGCCCTGGCTCAGGCCAGGGAAGGTATAATAGATGAAGGAACCCAGGCAGGACCATTAAGGATCCCACCGGGAGCCCCGCCCGGGCTTGGGGCTCCGGGAGCTCCCGGTACTCCGTCATCTGCCAACCTGTTTTATTTTTATAATCCCAATCGGGTGGCAGGGGGAATGGTCGAATTTTTAAGAATCTGGGGACCACGGGAATTTAAAGATAATTGGCGAACCGATGCCGGAAGCGCTGCTTTCTCGAGAGAGGATGGCCTTGATGAAGTTTCAGAACTATTAATAGCAAATAATCCCAGGTTTGATCCCCGCACCTATTTAGACAGGATACCCACAGAAATGATGATCATCGATAGTATAACCAGCCAGCGGGATAATGCATATTTCAGGCTTGGACTTATTTACCGAGAGAAGTTCGGGGAAAACCGGCTGGCCAAGAACCGGTTAAATGATCTGTATAGTTTTTCACCTGAGGAAAACCTATTGGTTCCGGCAAATTACTATTTATATCAGATCTATCTTGAAGAAGGAGATTTGGCTGAAGCAGAAAGATATAAGCAAAACATCCTGAATAATTACCCCAATTCAAGGTTTGCCGAAAGCATAAAAAATCCCGGACAAGCTCTTGTTTTTCAGAATTCAGCCAATGATATCTACATAATGTTATATGAGTTTTATGAAAAGGAAGAGTTTATAAAGCTTTTGGAAGCCGGGGAAATATATAGAGATCAATTTAGAGATGAGGATCTTCTGCCAAAAATAGACCTTTTAATGGCTCAGGCCACAGGAAGAATTTTTGGATTTAATGCTTATAAGGAAGCTTTGACCAATGTGGCATTAAGCTATCCTCAATCTGAAGAGGGCCGCAAAGCACAGCAATTACTTAATACTGCTTTACCTCAGCTTGAAAATTCTGATTTAAAACTGGATAGTACAGCTTCCAATATAAAATTACTTTATAGTTTTGCGATCTCCCAAAAAGAAGAAGCAGAATCTTTAAAAAGTAGAATTGATAAAGCTTTGACAAAGGCTGGATATCATCAATATTCAACATCTATTGATGTTTATGATCAGGATTCTGTTCTTATGATCGTGCATGGAATTGAAAATATGGGCAGAGCCCGGGGTCTGGGTGAATTATTAATTATAAACGATGAATATAAAATCACCCGGGAACCCGTGATCATTTCGTCTATAAACTATCGCGTGGTTCAGTTACATAAAAATCTTGGATCCTATTTAGAACTTATTAAAAATTCCAATTCTCAATAAAATGTTTAATAAACCCAATAAAATCTCATCCAGTATAGAAGCAACAAAAGAACAAAACAGGATTTCTTCAGGAACCGTTATTACAGGTGATATTGTTGCTAAAGGAGGATTTCGCGTTGAAGGCACGATCAAAGGAACGGTGACCACTGCCGGAAAGGTCGTAATAAGTAAAGGAGGCCTTATCGATGGGACATTAAGTTGCCAGAATGCCGATTTTGAAGGAAAATTTTTCGGTAAACTAACCGTTGCTGAAACGCTTACTCTGCGATCTTCGGCTCATATTGAAGGGGAAGTGACAGCCGGGAAACTTTCTATTGAACCCGGAGCCACTTTTAATGCAACCTGTGAGATGAAAGGAATGGTTAAGATGCTCAAAAAAGATGACTCAAAACAAACCGAACTCACCGCGGGACAAATATCTTGAATTTGTGAATATTGCCCTCCAAATGGGATTGATTATCACAGCAGGTGTTTATTCAGGTATTTGGCTGGACAAGAAGTATCCAAATGAATTTTCAGGCTTTACAATAGGTATTTCCTTGTTGGGAGTTTTTATTGCCCTTTATCTGGTAATTCGAAAAGTAATGCAAATGAGTAAAAACGATTAATAATTAAAATGAAAGAACAAATTACCCGGTTTTTAATAAGGCTAATTCCCTTTACCACGGTTTTATTTTTGATTCAATTTTTCCTGACGCGTTTTTTACTGGATGGTGAAGAGCTGTTTTACCCTGTTTATGTCATTTATCTCTTTCATTTCATTAGTACCTTTCTGATCTATTTATTGCTGCTTTTTGTCTATTATAATTTTCAGGACAAAACCGGTTTTGCATTTATGGGTGCTTCCCTTATAAAAATGATGGCGGCTGTAGTTTTTCTGCTTCCGGTTTTACTGAATAATACAGGCTATGCATTTACAAATCTTCTGTCTTTTTTCGTGCCATATTTCCTGTTCTTAATTTTCGAAACTTATTATGCCGTGCGACTTATAAATGTAAAATAACATTTTGACTATCAAGAGGCTTCAAAAAAATGCGAAATACATTAAAAATTTAATCGCTGAGCTTTTAGATAAAAATTAAAAGCATACCTTTGCACCGAAATTTTGAGCCCACACTTATTAAGTTTAACAGGACTATGACAGCACAAAAATCTTTTAAGATTATAGTGATATTTGCATTGGCAATTCTTCCTTTTTTTACATTTTCTCAGGAAGACGACAGTAAAATTGAGGAAGCTTCAAAGAAATTTAATGCTGCAGATATGATTATGCACCACATTGGTGACTCTCATGGGTGGCATTTTTTTGGAAGCGGCGACAATTCTTTTACTCTTCCCTTACCTGTTATTCTATTTACTGATAATGGATTGGTGACATTTATGTCAAGTGAATTCCATCATGATTTTGATGGCAAATATGTGGTAGAAAAAGACGGGATGAAATTCGTGAATTATCACGAAAACATTTATCAGCTTAATGAAGGAGAATCTGCACTTCAAAAAAATGATGAAGGTGAGGTTATAAATGCTTCCAAGCCATGGAATTTTTCTATTACCAAGAATGTTGCCGCCATGTTCCTAACGGTGATATTAATGCTTATATTCTTTTTCTCATTGGCCAATTATCATAAGAAAAACAAAAAGGCTCCTTCAGGTTTCAACAACGTGCTGGAATCCCTGGTGATTTTTGTGAGAGATGATATTGCAAGACCTCAGATAGGTGAGAAAAAGTACATGAAATTCATGCCCTTTCTTTTAACCGTTTTCTTTTTTATCTGGATCACCAATATTCTTGGACTTTTACCCGGGGCAGCCAACGTTACGGGTAATATTGCTGTAACTGTTTCTCTTGGATTGTTCACTATGGCTCTTATTTTTAAAAACGGGAACAGAGATTACTGGAAACACGTTTTCTGGATGCCAGGAATTCCAACATTTGTAAAACCAATTCTGGCGATTGTAGAGGTAATGGGGCTTTTTATAAAACCAATCGCTTTAATGATACGTTTATTTGCAAACATTACTGCAGGACATATTATTATCCTGAGTTTGTTGGCATTAATATTTATACTGGAAAGTGCGGGAGTTGCTGGAATATCAGTTCCTTTTGCATTATTTATAACAATACTGGAATTGCTGGTCGCATTCCTGCAAGCGTTTATTTTTACTATGCTGTCTGCCCTTTTCATAGGTATGGCGGTTGAAGAACATGAACATCATTAACTTTAATTTTTAATTTAATTACTATGGAGTATTTACACATTGGGCTTGCCGCATTAGGAGCTGGTCTTGCAGTTATTGGAGCTGGAATTGGTGTTGGTAAAATTGGTGGATCTGCAATGGATGCTATCGCTCGCCAGCCAGAAGCTTCCGGAAAAATTCAGACTGCAATGATTATTGCTGCTGCTCTTGTTGAGGGTGTTGCCCTTTTTGGAGTTGTTGCTGCATTACTAGGGGTGCTTACAGTACCGGCTTAGTCCTTAAGTTTTAAGTCCTGTTCGCAACGGTTGGTTGCGAACAGGTTTTTAATTAAAATTTGATTAAATAATTTTTATATAAATAATATGGATTTAATTACTCCTGAAATTGGCTTGTTTTTCTGGCATACCATGGTTTTTCTGTTACTTATATTTATAATGGCAAAATTTGCCTGGAAACCTATTCTGGGTGCTGTAAAAGAAAGAGAGGATTCTATAAACAATGCCCTTGCTTCAGCAGAAGAAGCAAGAAAGGAAATGCAAAACCTGCAAGCCGATAATGAAAAGCTTTTACAGGAAGCTCGAATTGAGCGGGATGCAATTCTTAAAGAAGCCCGTGAGATCAAGGAAAAAGTAATTAGTGATGCTGCTGCTGAAGCTCAGTTGAAAGCAGATAAAATCGTAGCCCAGGCTCAGGTGATTATTCAAAATGAAAAGAATGCTGCTGTGGCTGAGATCAAGAATCAGGTTGCTACTTTATCTATTGAAATTGCAGAAAAGGTGATGAGGGAAGAATTATCTTCCAAAGAAAAGCAGGAGCGTTTGGTTGAACGTATGTTGGAAGACGTTACTTTAAATTAGAACTATGAAGGGAACCAGAGCCGCACAGCGTTATGCAAAGGCAATTTTAGATCTTGCAAAGGACCGAAATGAGTCTGACGCGGTATATCAGGATATGGAATCAATTTCCCAAACCATTACCTCCAGTGAGGAGCTTCAAAGTTTGCTTGCCAGCCCTGTGATCAAGGATGACCTGAAGCGTAATGCCCTTAAGGAGATCTTTAAAAATGCCAGTCCGGTTACATTAGGTGCGTTTGATATTTTACTGGAAAATAACAGAATCAATATTTTGAAGGCTGTAGCTCAAAAATATATTCAGCAATATAATGAGCTTAATAACATACAGGTTGCCACGGTAACCACCGCTATTCCACTTGACTCTAATCTTGAGGGAAAAATCCAGGACAAGATCAGGGAGATAACAGGGAACAGCGCTACAATTAAAAATGTCGTGGACCCCTCAATTATTGGAGGTTTTATCCTTAGGATAGGGGATCTACAATACAATGCAAGTGTTGCCAAAAATCTGAATAATCTTAAAAGACAATTCAGTAACAACAACTCTTATATTTCAAAAATTTAATGAAAACCGATGCCCGTTAAGTCGCATCAATTTTATTCTAAATAATTATGGCCGAAGTAAATCCTGCTGAAGTTTCAGCAATACTAAAAAAGCAACTTTCAGGTTTTGAAGCAAAAGCTTCTCTGGATGAAGTGGGAACTGTACTTACTGTTGGAGACGGTATTGCCCGTATCTATGGTTTGGCAAATGCCCAATATGGGGAACTTGTTGAATTTGAAGGAGGACTGGAAGGAATTGTATTAAACCTCGAAGAAGATAACGTTGGGGTGGTAATTTTAGGACCTTTCCAGGAGATTAAAGAGGGATCTGTGGTTAAAAGAACAGAGCGTATTGCTTCTATTCGGGTTGGAGAAGGTATCACAGGGCGGGTTATTGACACTCTTGGTTTTCCAATTGACGGTAAAGGACCTATTGAAGGAGAAACTTATGAGATGCCACTTGAGCGGAAAGCACCCGGGGTAATCTACCGTGAACCGGTAACTGAACCTTTGCAAACAGGTATTAAAGCTATCGACGCCATGGTACCGGTAGGAAGAGGCCAGAGGGAATTGGTAATTGGTGACCGTCAAACAGGTAAAACAGCTGTTTGTATCGATACCATCCTTAATCAGAAAGAATTTTATGATGCAGGGGAACCTGTATTTTGTATATATGTTGCTATTGGTCAAAAGGCTTCAACTGTTGCCGGTATTGCAAAGGTTCTTGAGGACAGGGGCGCATTGGCTTATACCACTATAGTAGCTGCAAATGCATCAGATCCTGCTCCAATGCAGGTATATGCTCCATTTGCCGGTGCTGCAATTGGTGAGTATTTCAGGGACACGGGTCGTCCTGCACTTATTGTTTATGATGACCTTTCAAAACAGGCGGTTGCATACCGGGAGGTTTCCTTGTTATTGCGTCGTCCTCCGGGGCGTGAAGCATATCCTGGTGACGTTTTCTACCTTCACTCGAGATTGCTGGAGCGTTCTGCAAAAATCATCAATGATGACAAGATCGCCAGTGAGATGAATGATCTTCCTGATTCTATTAAACATCTTGTAAAAGGTGGAGGTTCACTTACTGCTTTACCGCTTATTGAAACTCAGGCCGGAGACGTATCTGCATATATTCCTACCAACGTAATTTCTATTACAGATGGGCAGATATTCCTTACATCAGATTTGTTTAATTCAGGGGTACGCCCCGCGATCAACGTGGGTATTTCGGTATCACGTGTGGGAGGTAACGCTCAGATCAAATCGATGAAGAAAGTTGCTGGTACTTTAAAGCTGGATCAGGCACAATATCGCGAACTTGAAGCCTTTGCAAAGTTTGGATCAGACCTGGATGCCGCTACCCTTAATGTAATTGAAAAAGGTAGAAGAAATGTTGAGATCTTAAAACAAGCCGAAAACGATCCCTACCCTGTTGAAGACCAGATCGCGATAATCTTTGCAGGTTCCAAAAACCTTTTAAGAGATGTTCCGATTGAAAGAATAAGAGAATTTGAAAGAGAATATCTTGAATACCTGAATATGAAACATCGCGATGTACTTGATGGCCTTAAAGCCGGGAAGCTTACAGACGAGATTACAGATACACTTACAAACGTAGCTAAGGAACTTTCGGGTAAGTATAAGAAATAAAAAGTAGTATTGAGTATAGAGAATTGAGTATTGAGTAACTCTTTTTCTATTTCAAAAGTTGAATAATAAGTATTGAGGATTAGATCTAATATCTAATATCTCAATACTCAATACTAAAAAGAATGGCTAACTTAAAAGAATTACGCAGCAGGATCACATCGGTATCATCTACCATGCAGATCACCAGTGCTATGAAAATGGTATCTGCTGCCAAACTGAACCGGGCGCAGGATGCTATCACAAAAATGCGTCCTTATTCTCAAAAACTTACAGAATTGCTTCAAAGTCTGAGTGCAACTCTTGAAGGAGATACTGGTAGTAAATATGCCGAACAGCGTGAAGTTAATAAAGTGCTTATTGTTGCTATTTCTTCCAACAGAGGTCTTGCAGGAGCCTTCAACACCAATATCGTAAAAGGGGTTAGGCAGCTTGCTGCAGAACAATATGCAAGAAAAGAAGTCGAGCTGTTAACTTTAGGTAAGAAGGCGGGAGATGTTCTTAAAAAGGGATTCACCATCTCAAAGAGCAATAACGCCATTTATGACACCCTTGATTACGCCCATGTTTCTGAGGTTGCAGAAGAACTTATGCAATTGTTCCTTGAAGAAAGCTATGATGAAATAGTGATCATATACAACCAGTTTAGGAATGCCGCGACTCAGATCGTTACTACAGAACAGTTCCTTCCTATACAAAGATTTGAAACAGACGAAAATATAACTTTAGACTATATTTTTGAGCCATCAAAAATTGAGATCGTTAGGGATCTTATTCCGAAGTCATTAAAAATGCAATTGTTCAAAGCTTTAAGTGATTCTCTTGCTGCAGAACATGGTGCGCGTATGACTGCAATGCACAAAGCAACAGACAATGCTACCGAATTAAGGAATGCTCTTAAATTATCATATAACAAAGCCCGCCAGGCCTCTATTACCAATGAAATCCTTGAGATCGTGGGTGGCGCCGAAGCTTTAAATAATTAATTTTATAAAAATTATATTATAAAAACCCTGTATGGATTTCATGCAGGGTTTTTTCTTGGCATTCATTTTGTTTTGTATAACATATCGAAAATATTATATCATGAAACATTTTTTCTCTTCATTAAGCGTTCTATTCGTATTCACACTGTTTACAGGATGTGGAAGTAACCAGAAGCTGCAGAAAAAAGCTCCGGCCAATTTTCAACAGGCGTATTATACCAAAGATGCTTCTGCAATCAAATTATTCATACCGGTAAGTGCCATTCAAACTGAAAGAGTAACTCTAAACAGCGTGTATTTTCAGGATAGAAAAGCCGATCTCGAGTTTGACAATAACCATCCCGGCGTGTATGTAGCTACTTTTCCAATTGGAAAACAGGATTTGATCATGAGTTCAGACCCAAAAGATGAGTATGAAAATAAGGTTCGTGCGGTTCCCCAGGAGGCCCCGGTGGAAATAAAGGATGATGAGGCCATTCTTGTATTTACAGAGAGAGGCGATATTAAATTTTACAAAATAAAGGGAATAGAGCAGAGATCTGCCGAATAAACTTTAAAAAGGCGGGAAGTTTAGGTTGAGTTTATATATAAATTAGGATATTTAGACTTTAAATCAAAACTGCCTTTTGAGTACCCTAAAACGGTTTTTTCAGGATACCTTCATTTATGGATTTGCCACGGTACTGCCGAGGCTGATGAATTTCATCCTGGTTGGTTTGCATACAGATGTTCTTGACAGGAGTGAATATGCTGTTAATACAACCTTTTATGTGTGGGCAGCATTTTTTAATGTGGTCCTTACTTATGGGATGGAAACCGCCTTTTTCAGATATTTCAGCACCGCTAAAGATAAAGCAAAGGTTTTTTCAACGGCTTTTATTACTATTACCTGTAGCACAATTTTTTTCTTTATTCTGGTCTTTATTTTTCGGGAACCTATCATTGAAATTGTAGACCTCCAACCACAGTTTTTTAATTATCTTCTCGGAATCCTCGTCCTGGATACTTTAGTTGTGGTGCCTTTTGCATTCTTAAGAGCCTCAAACAAACCGGCGAAATTTGCGATTATCAAAGTCCTTAATATTTCAGTATTTGTTCTCCTCAATTTCTATTTTCTCTGGATTGTATTGGAATTTCCATCCATGTCTCCAGAAATTGTTTTATCCAATTATTCAGATGCAGATAAAGTGGGTTACATATTTATCGCAAATATTGCCGCCAGTGCAGTAACCTTTCTTATCCTGCTGCCGTATTTTTTCAAAACCAAAATACAGTATAGTTTTACCATTCTAAAACAAATGTGGGCGTATGGATGGCCTATCATGATTGCGGGGCTGGCTTTTGTTGTCAATGAAAATCTTGATAAACTTCTGCTAAAAGATATGATTTCAGATGAAATAATGGGAGCATATGCGGCGTGTTATAAACTTGCGATTTTCATGATGATCTTTATCCAGGCTTTTAAACTGGGAGCTGAGCCATTTTTCTTTAACCATGCGCAACAGGAAAATGCAAGGCAGACCTACGCTACCATATTGGATTATTTTGTCATGGCAGGAAGTCTTATTTTGGTGGTGCTTGTAGTATTTCTTGATTTTTTCAAAGAACTTTTGATAAGAGATGAGAGTTTCTGGATCACCATTTCAATTGTCCCTATTGTGTTGCTGGCTAATTTATTTCTTGGGATTTACCACAATCTTTCCGTCTGGTATAAACTTACAGACAAGACCAGAATGGGTATGTATATTTCGGTATTTGGAGCAATAATTACAGTTGTTTTAAATATTGTATTGATCCCGGTTATTGGTTTCATTGCGTCTGCCTGGGCCACCCTTGCAGCTTACGGAAGTATGATGGTCATTTCATATTTTCTGGGTCGTAAATATTACCCGGTTCCCTATAATCTGAAACTTATTTCCGGCATTGTAATGATCTCGGTTGTTTTTTCAGCAACTTCCTATATTTTCTTTCCCGGAAATTATCTTATAGGATCAGCTTTCGTATTTTTGTTTTTATTGATCTGCCTTGCAGTAAAACGCCGGGAACTCAAAACAATTTTTAATTTATGACTATTAAAATAATAAACAATTCCGCTCACGATCTACCTCATTATGAAACTGAATCATCTGCGGGAATGGACCTTCGTGCGAATATAACAGAGGAGATAACCTTACAACCTTTGGAAAGAGCTATTGTAAAAACAGGATTATTTATTGAGCTTCCAAAAGGTTTTGAAGCCCAGGTGAGACCACGCAGCGGTCTCGCGGCCAAAAAAGGCATCACAGTACTAAATTCTCCCGGGACCATAGATGCAGATTATCGGGGTGAGATAGGTGTTATTCTCGTAAATCTTTCCAAAGAAGTATTTACCATTCAAAATGGAGAGCGTATAGCGCAACTCATCATCTCAAGACACGAGAGAGCAGAGTGGGAAAAGGTTGAAGTTCTTGAAGAAACCCAACGCGGCGCAGGCGGATTCGGTAGTACCGGAACCAGATAAAAATAAAAAAATAATAATGCTGAGGTTTATAAGAAATGAAAAGCTTACCCGCTTTTCCAATCTTACAGATCCTTTCAAATATAAAATTTCATGAAAATAATTGTTCCAATGGCCGGCCGGGGATCCCGCCTTCGCCCTCATACTTTAACCGTTCCCAAACCTTTGATACCCATTGCCGGAAAGCCTATAGTGCATCGTCTTGTAGAAGATATTGCAAAAGTTCTGGATGAAAAAATAGAAGAAATAGCATTTATAATAGGAGCAGATTTTGGTGAAAAAGTAGAGAAAGATCTCAAGAATATCGCCCAGGCTCTTGGAGCAAAAGGGACCATATATTACCAGGATAAACCCTTGGGAACAGGGCATGCAATTATGTGCGCTAAAGATTCCCTTAGCGGCCCTGCCGTAATTGCCTATGCCGATACACTTTTTAAGGCAGATTTTACGTTAAATAAGGAAGCCGATGCTGTGATCTGGGTGAAGAAGGTTGAAAATCCTTCCGCTTATGGGGTAGTAAAATTAAATAAGCAAAATCAAATTACAGATCTTGTTGAGAAGCCCGAGGAATTTGTATCAGACCTTGCGGTGATAGGGATCTATTATTTTAAGGAGGTAGGGGTATTGAAAAATGAATTGCAAAATGTTTTGGATCAAAATATCATCAGAGGGGGAGAATACCAGATCAATGACGGGATAGAAGCCATGAAACAGAAAGGAGCAATTTTTGTTCCCGGTCAGGTTGAGGAATGGATGGATTGCGGTAATAAAGATGTTACTGTTGAAACCAATGGCCGCATGCTAAAATTTCTGCACAGTGACGGGGAAAAATTGATATCGGCAGACCTAAGAATCACCAATTCAGAAATTACAGAGCCTTGTTTTATAGGAGAAAATGTGGTTTTAAAGAATGCTAAAATTGGGCCTAACGTTTCCATTGGGAATGGAACAACCGTTGAAAATTCAACCATAAAGAACAGTTTGATCCAGGAATTTACTGAAATAAAAAATGCCACCCTCGATAATGCCATGATAGGAAGTTTTGCTAAATTCAATGGAGAGTTTACCCAGGTAAGTATTGGGGATTATTCTGTGTTGGAATAGGTCATATGTAATTACTTTTAAGAGAATGAAATTTTAATGAAAAGCACACTTTTTTTACTTATTGCATGCCTTTGTGGCCTCTTTTCCTGTCCAATTATGGCTCAGGATCCAGTTGTCATTATGCAGGAGGTAAACGAGGATGATCTTGGAAATGTAACAGATGAATTTCAGGAATATTTCTTTGAGGCTCTTAAACAAAAAGGCATTGAAAATTATGAAAAAGCCGTCCAGGCCTTGCTGAAGTGTGAAAAGCTTGAGCCTCAGAATGCTGTTGTTCATTTTGAACTTGGTAAAAATTATAAATTTCTCAAAAATTACGATCAGGCTATTCAAAGTCTGCAAACTTCTAATCGCCTGAAGCCTAATCAGGAATGGGTGCTCGTGGAGTTAATGGAGGCCTATCAGCTCAATAAGGATTACGATTCGGCCATTTTGATTGCCAGAAATCTTACTCGGCTTGACAGTAAATATCATAATGATCTTGCTGAGCTTTATTTGAGATCTCAGAAATATGATGAATTGCTAGTCCTGCTCGACCAGCTGGACGCTCAGCTTGGAGTTAACGAATTCAGGTTAGATCTTCGCCGGCAAATATACAGCGCAACCAATAATACCTCTGCACAGATACAGGTACTCCGGGATGCCATAAAAGCCAATCCCGATAACGAGACCAATTACCTTAATCTGGTCTATGTTTATAGTGCTGAAGGAATGGAAAAAGAAGCTTTTGACGCGGCCCGGGAAATGCAAAAGGTTTTCCCTACATCAATTGTTGTGCACCTGGCTTTATATAAATTCTATCTGGAAGCAAATAATACGACTCAGGCCCTGGAATCTATGAAAACTGTATTTAAAGCAGAAGAAATTGACCCGGAATCAAAATTTAAAGTGCTAAATGATTTTCTCAATTTTGTTATGACCAATCCGGGTTATGATGATGAGCTACAGGAGGTGACAGAACTTTTTGCCGAAATGGAAAACAGTCCGGGAGTTTACAAAAAGCTCGGAGAATATTTTTTAATTAAAGATCAGAAAGAAAAGGCCCTTTCTTATTTTCAACTTGGTCTTGCCAGGGATCTTGATAATTTTGAACTGTTGCAAAAAACCTTATTGTTGCAAATTGATCTGGCCAAATTCAGCGAGGCACAAACCCTAAGCGGTCAGGCCCTGGAGATCTTCCCTGGTCAACCAATTCTTTATCTGATAAGGGGGGTAGCTTTGAATAATTTGAAAGAATTCAGCAAAGCAGAAGAAACCCTTAGCTTTGGCCTGGATTATGTAATAGAGAATAAGAAAATGGAAGTTGATTTTTATGAACAACTCGCCATTGCTTATTACGGACTTGGTAACTCTGTAAAAGCCCGGGAATCCCAGGATAAGGCAAACCAGATAAATAAAACAATTAATTGATGTACAAGAGAATATTCCTCCTTTTAAGTTTATCGTTTTTAATTTTTTCCTGTAAGAGCAAAAAAGAGATAGCAGTTATTGAAGATGCGGCAGCTTCCAAAGTTGTTGCCATGCATTATATTAATGAAGCCCAGTTTAAAACAATGCACAGCCGCATGAGGCTTACATATCAGGATGCAGATCGCTCCCAGTCGCTTACGGTAAGCTTTCGAATGGAAAAGGATAAAACTATCTGGATGAGTGCCCAGGTATTGGGAATCCCTCTTGCAAAGGCTCTTATAACCAGGGATAGGGTAAGTTATTTTGAAAGGATCAACAGCACCTATTTTGATGGTGATTACAGTTTGTTAAGCAGGTGGTTGGGAACTCCTCTGGATTTTGATAAACTTCAGAATTTATTATTGGGTCAAACCATTTACGATCTAAGAGAAGACAGGTATATGTTGACCGAATCTACTCGGGGATATCAGCTTGTTCCAGCAAATGGTAATGATCTGATAAAGAAAATGTTTTTGCTGGATCCTCAAAATTTCAAGGCGACAGCGCAACAACTTGCACAGGAAAGAGAGAACAGGAGCGTTACAGTAACTTATAATAAATACCAGAGAGTTTCCGGTCATATGATACCTGAGGACATAAGGATCGTTGCAAATCAATCTGGTGAGGGAACAATTATTGAAATATCCCTGCGTTCAGTTGTATTCAATGACCCGGTATCTTTTCCTTTTGAAATTCCATCAGGTTATGAAGAAATCTTAATTGACTAATGAAATTTAAGTACCCGCTATCCTTAATCCTGTTCTTATTATTTCTGTTTACGGGAAACATTCTGTCCTATGCACAGACAACACGTGAGGACCTTGAACAGCGACGCCAGGAATTGCAACAGGAGATCAAAAGGATCAATTCCTTAAGGAGTACCAATAAACAACAGGAGAGATCTGTACTTAGCCAGGTAGAGGATCTCGACCGGCAAATACGTACCACCGAGAATTTGATAAAGGTTACCAATCAACAAGCCAATTTACTTACCAGGGATATCAACTCAAATACCAATAAAATACAAACTCTCAGAAAAGAGCTTGAAAAGCTGAAGGAAGATTACGGGCAGATGATCGAGAAGTCGTACAAAAGTAAATCACAGCAAAGCAGGGTAATGTTCCTGATGTCTTCTGAAAGTTTTTTACAGGCCTATAAAAGACTTCAGTACATGAAGCAATATGCCAATTATCGCAAGAAACAGGGAGACGAAATCCAGGAGCGCACGGTGGAATTACAAAAGCTTAATAATAATCTTATAAGCCAGAAAAAACAGAAAGAGATTTTACTTGCCGAAAATAAGCAAACCAGGTCCCAACTTGAGAAGAACAAACAGTCTCAGCAAGAGCTTATGAAAACTATCAGGCAAAAAGAAGGTCAGTTTGCAGCACAGATCAAAAAAGCACAGCAGGAAGTAAATGCAATAGAAAAAAAGATTGATGAAATGATACGGGCATCTATTGCTGCAGCTAATAAGGAAAGCGGTTCTACCGCCCGTGATGTATATAAATTAACTCCCGAAGCACGTGCTTTGGCCGCAGAATTTGCCAGTAATAAAGGCAGGTTGCCATGGCCTGTAAGATCAGGGATTGTAGTCAGAAAGTTTGGGACCCAACGGCATCCCCTAGTTCCAACAGTAGAAATAACAAGTAACGGTGTCCATATAGAAACCGAAGCCGGAACCAGGGCAAGAGCTATTTTTGGTGGCACTGTTAGCGAAGTCCAGGCAATACCAGGCGCCAACCGTGCCGTAATGGTAAGGCATGGGGATTTCCTTACCATTTATAATAACCTTTCCAAGATCAATGTTAAAAAAGGTGATATGGTTTCTCTGGGCCAGGACATTGGAGAGGTGGCTACTAATAGTGCTTCCGGTAAAACTACTTTGTATTTTATGATCTACAGGAATACTGACAAACTTGATCCTGCCGAATGGATTCTCAGGATGTAAGTGTTTAGCTAGTTCCAAATAGGGAAATGTTTGGAGTATAGGCAATGCCCTAAGGATCAATCATAACCAGCCCTCTTTTTCAGATTAATTGATTCAGTTTATCAAATTCAGGGCCTGCTCTTGTATACCACCATCTTTCTTACTCTATAAAAAGAGCCTTAAGTTCTGTCGCTTCCGCAGGTTTTAATTTCCCGGCAAGTACCAGGCTTAATTGTTTACGTCTTAAAGCCGCATCAAAACGTTGCTTTTCTAACTCAGTTTCCGGTTCCAGTTCGGGGACTCCTACAGGGGACCCGGTTTCATCTACCGCAACGAAAGTGTAGATAGCCTCATTTGCCTTAGATCTCTGGCCACTTTCCCTGTCTTCTACCCACACATCAATAAAGATCTCCATAGAGCTCTTAAAAGCTCTGGAAACGGCTGCTTCTACCGTAACAACACTTCCAAGGGGAATGGCTTTATTAAATGCTACATGATTTACAGAAGCGGTAACAACAATTCTTCGGCTATGGCGTCGTGCTGCAATGCTGGCAGCCCTGTCCATACGTGCCAGGAGTTCACCTCCAAATAAATTGTTTAATGGATTGGTTTCACTGGGCAGTACCAGATCTGTAAGTATCGTGCGGGAATCTTTGGGATATTTTGTTTGCATTAAACCGATTTTCCGGCAAAGGTACAAGGCATGCTGGCGGTTTACAAGTTAAGGAACTATTAAAGTTCTTCTATAAGCATCCAGGCACCTTCGTTGGTCTTTTTGGCTTTCCACAGCATTTCCATGGCTTCAGGACGGGTTTGGAAACTTCCGTAAACCACCTGGTGAAGTCCGAACCTGTTCTCACCAATGTAACGGGCTTTAAAACCGTCTTCCCGAAGCTCCTCTACTTTTTGATGAGCATTTTCTTCTATACGAAAAGCTCCGGCTACTATATGATAGTTTCCGGATTGTTTATTGACCTTAAAAGTAACTTCAGGCAGAGGATTTGAGATTACAAATGTAGCCTGTTGTATTTGTTGCTGAAGTTGAGATTCAGCCGCCTGTTGCTCTGCAACATTGTGTTCAGTAACCTGATTGCTGTAAATATTTAGTCCCGCAAAACCGGAGAGGCCCAGAGCGATAAGACTAACGGCCGCATATTTCCAGACCGGGGTAGTATTTCGGCGTTCCGGAGTAAACCATATTGGAGCTTTTTCTTCCAGCTCCTGCACCTGATTTTTATAGACTGTTCTTGTAACTGCTAAGGCTTCCACCTTATTCAACCCAAAAGCTTCAGTTAAATAGTTATTTTCTGCAACGGGCTCAAACTGAAGAATTCCTTCAGCAGAAAGGGAAAAACTACCAAGATTGTGGAGAGAAATAGATTGTTTTTTAGCAAGTTGCTGATTGAGTTTCTCCACATATTCTGCAATGGAATATACCGCTTCTGAATATTTTACCTGGCGAAGTTCTGCAATATAGTTTGCAAGTAATCCATCGCTTTTCTTTAATTGGGAATTAAATGAGATCCGCTTTTTGGGTGGATAAAATGCCTGATCGCTTTCGTTGTAATGTGCCGATTCCTTTTGGGTTAAAAATGCTCCAAATCCTGGGAGGATCACACAATCGTATCGGTACAATAAATCTGAGATGTGGGTTGCTATAGTCATTAAAGCAAATGTAAGATTTTATGTAACAGTCTAAAATTAGCTAAAGATATCTTATTAACAAATCTTTTTAAAAGTAATTTTTAAATAAATAGTAATTTGTTATAAGCTGGTTTTCAACATTAATAACATTATCCTTATACACATTTCCTATTAGAAACTTAAAAATCCCAACAGTAAAAATTATGACTGAAACTGAGCTCTTATATATCCTGGCATTACAAAATGTTGTTAATCTTGGAGACAGTACCGCGAAAAAATTAATCAGGCATTTGGGTAGTGCTGAGGCTGTGATCAAAGCCAAAAAAAATACCCTTCTTAAGATCGATGGTATAGGAAATACAAAATTACATGATCTTCACAGTCCGCACCATTTAAAAGAAGCCGAGGATGAGTTGAGATTTATTAAAGATAATAAAATTGATTTTGCATATTTCATGGACCGGGATTATCCTGAAAAATTAAAACATTGTATTGATGGCCCCATCCTGCTATTTTCCCGAGGCAATATTGATCTAAGGAATAAAAAGATCATAAGTGTTGTAGGAACCCGAATGATTACAACTCAGGGAATTGCTTTTTGCGAGCAGTTTATAGAAGATCTGTCACCTTTGTCGCCGGTAATAGTTTCGGGATTTGCATATGGGGTTGATATAACCGCGCAAAAGGCCGCAATAAACAATGGCCTCCAAACAATAGGATGCCTTGCCCATGGACTCAACCAGATCTATCCAAAAGTTCATTCCAGATATGTAGCCCAAATAGAAAGTAATGGCGGATTCTTTACAGATTTCTGGTCTACACATTCATTTGAACGCACTAATTTTTTAAAGCGCAACAGGATCATAGCCGGCTTAAGCGAAGCGACAATTGTCATTGAAAGTGCAGAGAAAGGGGGGTCACTGGTCACTGCAGATATTGCCAATTCCTATAATCGCGAAGTCCTTGCCGTGCCCGGTAGACCGGGTGACAGCCAGAGCAAGGGTTGTAATAATTTAATTAAATCTCAAAATGCGCATTTATTAACCAGCGCAGCAGATTTGATTTATTTGCTAAACTGGGATACCTCTCCAAAACCTGGGATTCAAAAGCAATTGTTCATTGAACTTGATGCGCAGGAGCAACCCATCCACCGTTACCTGGTTGAAAATGGAAAGCAACAATTAGATAATATTGCTTTCAATTGTGATATTCCAACGTATAAAGCAGCGGGCCTATTGCTGGAAATGGAATTAAAAGGAGCAATAAGACCACTGCCAGGTAAATTGTTTGAAGCAATTTAGTATCCCAATTTCCTCCGAACTCTTTTTAATACATCGTTTGCAACTACAGAGGCTTTTGCGGCTCCCTTTTCCAATGCTGCATCAATTTTTTCGGGATGTTGCATATAATAATTATAGAGTTGCCTTTGATTTTCAAATTTGTCTATTACCAAATCATATAATGCCTGCTTGGCATGGCCATAACCATAATTTCCACGGGCATAATTTTCCCGCATTATCTCTATTTGGGCTGAGGAGGCAAGTAGTTTGTATAAAGCAAATACGTTGCAGGTTTCAGTATTTTTAGGTTCTTCCAGAGGAGTACTGTCTGTCTGTATTCCCATAAGTTGCTTGCGCAATTGCTTATCAGGGAGGAAAAGATTTATAGTGTTATCCTTTGATTTGCTCATTTTATCACCATCGGTTCCGGGAATATATTTAGTCTCTTCCTGAACCCGGGCTTCAGGGATCACGAAAGTATCCCCCATTTGTGCATGAAATCTTGAAGCCACATCCCTGGTCATCTCTATATGCTGCAATTGATCTTTACCTACAGGAACAATTTCTGCATCATACAAAAGTATGTCTGCAGCCATTAGCATGGGGTAAGTAAATAATCCTGCATTAACATCTTCCAGCCTGTCGGCTTTATCCTTAAATGAATGAGCCAGTGTAAGTCGTTGATATGGAAAAAAACAGCTTAAATACCAGGAAAGCTCAGTTACCTGCGGAATATCACTTTGCCGGTAAAAAAAGGTCTTTTCAATATCAAGCCCGAAAGCAAGCCAGGTGGCGGCAGTTGAATAGGTGTTTTGCCTTAAGATTTTAGAATCTTTAATCTGTGTAAGGGAATGAAGATCGGCGATAAACAGAAATGATTCATTTTCCGGCCTGTTGGCCATCTCTATGGCCGGTATAATAGCCCCAAGAAGGTTTCCCAGGTGGGGAGTTCCTGTGCTTTGAACCCCGGTAAGTATTCTTGCC
The DNA here is from genome assembly GCA_041743165.1 of Gillisia sp. Taxonomy (GTDB): domain Bacteria; phylum Bacteroidota; class Bacteroidia; order Flavobacteriales; family Flavobacteriaceae; genus Gillisia. The sequence goes on from JBGTNH010000049.1 coordinate 20,469, forward strand.
ATAATTTATTGTAATTCTTGATTTTTATTTGATCTAAGCTATTTATTTTCGCCTTAAAATTTAAAAAAGTGGAGTTTCTCCACTTACCACATTATTTTAACTCCTAACTCCTAACTCCTAACTCCTAACTCCTAACTAATTTTACCACAAAGGTACTTCTTTTATCAATTTTGATTAATTGGTTTTACTATTTTTGACGCTATGAAAATTATAAAAGCCGGTTTAATACTTCTTTGGCGTATTTGGTTTTACATTATGCTGGGATTACCCATAATTGTGATGCTTCCCTTTTTACTCGTCTTTACTTCTTCAGAAAGATTTTATCCTCAATATTTTGTATGTGCGCGTATCTGGGCCAAATCCATTCTATACGGGATGGGTTTTTTTCCAAAAAAAGTTACCTCTGCCAAACTTGAAAAAGGAAAGAGCTATATGTTTGTCGCAAACCATACTTCAATCATAGATATCATGCTTATGCTTGCCGTTGTAGATCACCCATTTGTTTTCCTTGGAAAGGTAGAACTGGCCCGCATCCCTTTATTCGGTTATTTTTACAGCCGTACATGCATCCTTGTTGACAGGGGATCACAAAGGAGTAGATTGGATGCTTTTGCCGAGGCACAACGCCGGTTAGAACAAGGAAATAGCATCTGTATTTTTCCTGAAGGGGGTGTGCCCGGTGATGAAAGTATGGAACTGGCGCCTTTTAAGGAAGGTGCCTTCAGACTTGCGATAGATCATCAAATACCAATTGTTCCTCTTGTATTCCACGATAATAAGAAAAGATTTTCCTATACTTTTTTCTCGGGAGCCCCGGGGAAGCTAAGAGTTACGATGCTTCCGGTAATACCCACCAGAGACAAGACCCAGGATGATAAACGGAATTTGAAACAGGAGACCTTTAATATAATGCTTCACGAATTAAGGAACCCTTCGCTCTAGTCTAAATAAATTGTGTTTTCCGGACATTACCTCCCCTTTTGGGAGGCAGGATTCGTTTTTTTTGCAATTCCGGGTGTATCAAAATACAAGTCCGAAAGCTTTCGGAACAGATTTTGGCCTTAAATACAATGTGAAACCGTAGAAATTTCCCCGATGGCTGCTCTCAGGAATGATCAGATAATAAAAAAAATTTTATTTTAGAATTTGAAACTAAATCCGGAATAAACTCCAAAGAAATAGGAATTGACATTCTGGGTCTTATTAAAGGTATTGATCTGGTACTTTAAAATTGGCTCCAGGTTAAGTTGGAACTGTGGCGAGATCTTATAATCAACACCCACCCCAATATTTGTGCTGAAGCTCATGGAGTTGATATTATTTGCTTCTCCTAAATTGGTGGAAAAATCTGCCGAATTAAGGGAGATCATATTTTCATCAAGGAAAAGTGTACTTCCACCCCCAATGATGTTAAGTCCAATTTTCCTGTCTATAATGACATATTCTATTTCCAAAGGAACTTCTATGAATCCAAGACGCTGATTCAAATAACCGTTTGCCGGGGAAGCTATACTCGAGCGGTTGAATTCGGTAGAGGCGCTTATGTTGGAAAAGGGGCGTGAGGATCTGTTCTCAATCCTGTAATTAGGTATTCCTGCCTGGTAATCTACCCCACTTAAAACCGTAGGGTTTACAGCCGCGGTAAATGAGATATCTCTCGTGTTATAACTAAGGTCTACCTTGTTGATCCCAGACCTGATTTTTATGCGGTTTGATAACTGGTAGGCGAAATTAACACCATAGGCCATTGATATTTCTCCCCCGCTTTCATTGCTGTCAAAACGGGCATCAATAGAATTTTTTCCTCCAAAGTTGTCAAAATACACAGGGGCTGCGGTGGTAGTAACCCTTAAACGTTTAACAGGAATTTGATTAAGCTCTAAATTGTCAGATAATAAATTCGGTTCTTCGGTTGCTGAAGGCATAGATCTTAATTCAAAAACGGGAGTTTCAGGTTTTTCTTTGATAGAATTTTGTAAAGCAAGGCTTCCACTTCCATCAGAAATATTCAAATCACTTTCTGCCCGCTGAGCTTGAATGATCCCCGAATTATTCAAAGGCCTGGCCATAACCATGTTTCTGAAATTTTCTCTTTGGGATTGTGCAATAAGGTTTTCGCGGAGTTCTTCTTTCCGGGTGTTAAGCATTAATGCCTGGAGTATGATAGAAGACCTGAACATGTCCTGACTATATGAATCTGAAACCAGATTGAAATCTCCAAAATTATTATCTTGTTGGGAGGATATTAAAGTTTCCCCGGCTGAAGGACCAGTCCTGAAAAGACCTGATGCAAAATTGAAGAAAAGTGCCAGAAGAGCCGCAACACCGGCTATCCTATACCAGATAGGAAGAACGCTTCTTTTACGCTCCTTTTCCTGAAGTCTCGAGGAAATATTTTTCCAGACCATTTCGCGTGGAGTTGCTTCAAAATCCTTGAATTTCTCCTGATACAATCTGTCTATATGCTTCCTTTCCTCCATTTTATTATGAATGCACTGCCTGTTTTAATTGAACTGCTTCAATTTTTTCTTTTAATATAATTCTTGCCCGGGCAAGGTTTGATTTGGACGTCCCGGTTGAGATCTGCAGCATTTCTGAAATTTCCTTATGCGAAAATCCGTCTAATGCATACAAGTTGAAAACCTGCCGGTACCTGTCCGGTAATTCCTGAATGATATTCAGCAAATAATCTACAGATACATCTTCCTCATCCAGAATTATTTCCGGTTCTCTGAGATGTTCTTCATTAAATATCTCAAAGACGGTTTGTTTTCTGTACTTCTGAAGGGTAGTATTAATCACAATACGTTTCATCCATCCCTCAAAAGAACCTTTGTCCTGATATTGTTTAATCTTCTCAAAAATGGTCATAAAACCATCCTGCAGATTATCTTCTGCCTGTTGATAGCTGCCGGAATACTTTAGACACACGGCAAAAAGCTTATTGGCATATAGCCTGTAAAGCTGTTCCTGCGCTTTAATATCCTGTCTTTTGCAATTGTGAATGAGCTGTTTTAAACTCAAAAGCCGTAGGGTTAAATTAATTTTTCTCTCCTGGCCGGGTCACAACGTCACTGGTACTTCAACAATTAAAAACTGATCTGTACCCGTTGCACTTTTCCCTTTCCAGAATTTAAAGATATAAAAATCATCTCGTTCTGCAACAAAATTAATTGTGGCCTGGGCTTGAAAATTACCTGTGGCAGCACAATTAGGGTTATTGGAATTAAAACTTGTTACAACACCAATAACGATCTCATTTTCATTTCGGGCAACATCTAAACCTGAAAATACATGGCAATTTGTGGGACGTTGATAGGTGATCCCGATATTGTAACTTTGTCTAAAAACAAATGTTTCAGGCAAATCCACAGAAAGGGTAGGGGCCAGATTCTGCATTATGTTACCGGTATCATCCTCAATAGAGCAACCTGAAAGCAGCCCAAATATAAAGACGAAAAAAAATCCTCTTTTCATTCCCAAAAAATACACATCATCAAGTAGGTACTACCTTCAGATGCAAATAATGTCAATAGGTTGCGTGAGGGCCAATTAAAATCCCGCCAAAAGACGGGATTTATATAATTTTTGTATTAAAAATTATTCTTTCACCACTTTTAAGGCAGCTCTTATCTTTTCTTCCAGCTCATCCATGAGATCGGGATTATCTTTAAGAACGGCTTTTACCGCATCTCTTCCCTGGCCAAGCTTGGTGTCTTCATAACTGAACCATGAGCCACTTTTTTTAATGATCTCATAGTCAACACCAATATCTATGATCTCACCAATTTTGGAAACTCCCTCTCCATACATGATATCAAATTCGGCAGTTTTAAATGGGGGTGCTACTTTGTTCTTCACCACCTTTACCTTTGTTTTATTTCCCAATACGTTGCTGTTGGCATCCTTTATCTGAGTTGATCTCCTTATGTCCAGTCTTACGGAAGCATAAAATTTTAATGCATTTCCACCTGTGGTGGTTTCGGGATTTCCAAACATTACTCCAATCTTCTCCCTCAGCTGGTTGATGAAGATCACAGTACAATTTGTTTTGCTTATGCTCGCAGTAAGTTTTCTAAGAGCCTGGGACATAAGCCTGGCGTGAAGTCCCATTTTTGAATCTCCCATTTCACCCTCAATTTCGCTTTTTGGGGTAAGGGCCGCAACAGAGTCAATAACTATAATGTCAATCGCTCCGGAACGTATTAGATTATCGGTTATTTCGAGTGCCTGCTCCCCGTTATCAGGTTGAGAAATAATAAGATTTTCAAGATCAATACCAAGATTTTCGGCATAGAACCTGTCAAAAGCGTGTTCAGCATCAATAAAAGCAGCAATGCCACCCGCTTTTTGAGCCTCGGCAATAGCATGAAGCGTCAGCGTTGTCTTACCTGAAGATTCAGGCCCATATATTTCAATCACTCTCCCTCTGGGATAGCCTCCTACTCCCAATGCGACGTCAAGTCCCAGCGATCCTGAAGGTATGGCATCCACATCAGATATTGCCTGGTCACTCATCTTCATTACCGTACCCTTACCATAGGTTTTATCCATTTTATCGAGGGTAAGTTTAAGGGCTTTTAATTTGGCGTCTTTCTCTTTTTCTTTCTCCGTACTCATATTTTATTTTGGAATTAAATGCCCTGCTAAAATAGTATAAGTTTTCAATCACAACAATTTTAACACGCAACCTTTTTAAATAATCTGCATCTTATTTATAACAATAAAGAACCAAGGAAAATGAGATTTCTAAAACTTAGTTTAATATTGGATCGATTTGGTTCGACAACATCAGTTCTTATGAACTGCAGTTGCCGGATTGATGGTGGCTAATCGTTATTTTATTTTTATGATAGTAAGTAAAAAATAATAATAACGAATTAGCCATTCAAAAAAATGCCCTGGGAAATGAATCTCAGGGCATTTTTTCTTTCTTTACTTTGCATTATCTTTGCAAAAAATTTCTTTTAACTTAATAAATTGGTATAGCATGCAACTGTACAATAAATTAAGCGAAAAGGAAAGAGCAGCTCTTATAGAAGAAGCCGGGGAGGATCGGTTAACTCTTTCTTTTTACGCATACGCCAAAATAGGCAATCCAAAACTTTTTAGGAATTACCTCTTTATAGCCTGGGATAAAATGGAAGTTCTTGGTCGCATTTACATAGCTCATGAGGGAATCAATGCTCAATTATCTGTTCCTGCAAAAAGATTTGAGGAATTCAAGGAATTTCTTGACAGTATTTACTTTCTTGAAAATGTGAGATTGAACATTGCGATTGAACATGATCTCAAATCTTTTCTGAAATTAAAGGTAAAAGTTCGTGATAAGATTGTGGCCGATGGGCTGAATGATTCAACTTTTGATGTGCGAAATAGAGGGATTCATGTAGATGCAATCCGGTTTAATGAACTTATTGAAGATCCTGATACTATCCTGGTAGATATGCGAAATCATTATGAAAGTGAAATTGGACATTTTAAAGGAGCGATAACCCCGGATGTTGATACTTTCAGGGATTCACTTGATATTATAGAAGAAGATCTTAAAGATTTTAAGGAAGATAAGAAACTTGTTATGTATTGCACCGGTGGTATAAGATGTGAAAAAGCCAGTGCCTATTATAAACACAAGGGATTTAAAAATGTTTACCAGCTCGAAGGTGGAATTATAGAATATGCGCGTCAGGTTGAAAATTTAAGACTGGAAAACAAATTTTTAGGTAAGAACTTCGTTTTTGATCACAGGAGGAGTGAACGCATATCAAATGATGTGATCTCAAATTGTCACCAGTGCGGAAAACCCTGCGATACCCATGTAAATTGTGCAAATGAAGCCTGCCATTTGTTATTTATACAATGTGAAAAATGCAGAAATAAAATGGATGAATGCTGTTCTGTTTCCTGCAAGGAAATAAATGCCTTGCCTTATAAGGAGCAAAAAGCCCTGCGGAAAGGTATCCCCAACAGCAATAAGATCTTTAAGAAAGGAAGATCTGAAGTTTTAAAATACAAACAGTAATTGAAAATTGAACCTCGCAGGCATACCAATAATATTGGTATATTTACCTTTTTATAATAATTAGCAATCAAATTCGGCAGGGGATTCCTGTTGGAATTTTCAATATATATAGATTATGGGATGTACCAGTTGCTCGACCGGAAACGGCCAGCCAAAAGGGTGTAAGAATAATGGTACCTGCGGGACCGATGGATGTAATAAATTAACTGTTTTTGACTGGCTTGCCAATATGACCCTTCCCAACGGAGAAGAGGCTTTTGATTGTGTTGAAGTAAGGTTTAAGAATGGAAGAAAACTATTTTTCAAAAATACTGAAAATTTAAGTCTAAGCATAGGAGATGTTGTTGCCACAGAGGCCTCACCGGGTCATGATGTGGGTATTGTAACCCTTACCGGGGAATTGGTTAGGGTGCAAATGAAAAAGAAAAAAGTAAGCAGGGACAGTGATGAGGTATTAAAGATCTATCGCAAAGCATCCCAAAGAGATATTGATGTATGGCAGGAAGCTCGGGATAAAGAGGATAAAATGAAGGTAAGAGCCAGGGAAATAGCCATAAGGCTTGACCTGCGCATGAAAATAAGCGATATAGAATTCCAGGGAGATGGTTCCAAGGCCACTTTTTATTATACAGCTGAAGAGAGAGTAGATTTCAGACAACTGATCAAGGAATTTGCCCGTGAATTCAGTACCAGGATTGAAATGCGACAAATTGGCTTTCGCCAGGAAGCGTCCCGTCTGGGAGGTATTGGTTCCTGCGGAAGGGAGCTCTGCTGCTCAACCTGGCTTACAGATTTCAGGTCTGTAAATACCTCTGCTGCCAGATACCAGCAACTTTCTTTAAATCCTCAGAAACTGGCAGGGCAATGCGGGAAATTAAAATGCTGCCTGAACTACGAGCTTGACACTTATCTGGATGCTCTAAAAGCATTTCCTAAAACCGAAGAAAAATTATATACGAAGAAGGGAACTGCTGTATGTCAAAAAATAGACATCTTCCAGGGTTACCTTTGGTATGCTTATGAAGGTGACTGGATGAATTGGCATAAACTCTCTACAGAACAGGCCAATAAGGTTATCAAGGCAAATTCAGATAAGGAACCGGTTGCCAGCCTTGAAGAATATGAAACTCTGGCAGTTGTAGAGGACAAATCTAAATCTGATTTCAACAATGTGGTAGGTCAGGATAGTTTGACAAGGTTTGATACCCCAAAATCTTCAGGAAAAAAACGCCGTAAGAATAAAAAAAGAAAAGGTAACCCTTCAAAAAATGCATAGGAATCTTTTACCGGCTTTATTGCTTGTTATTTTGCTTTATTCCTGCGATTCCAACAGGGTGTATGATGAATACCAGTCCCTCCCCGGAGGATGGAATAAGGATGAAGTAATTACATTTTCTCTTCCTCAATTGGATTCTGTTCAAGACTATAATCTGTTTATCAACGTTAGGAATAATAATGATTATGCTTTCAGCAATTTATTTTTGATCGCAAATATTGAATTTCCGCAGGGAATGGTGATCACAGATACCCTGGAGTACCGTATGGCCCTGCCCGGAGGGGAGTGGCTTGGCACAGGTTTTGGAGAGGTAAAGGAGAATAAACTCTGGTACAAAGAAAGGGTGAGATTTAATGAGCCCGGCCAGTATAAAATTTCCATTCAGCACGCCATGAGGAAAGGTGGGAGTGAAAATGGAATTGAAAACCTTGAGGGGATAACTCAGGTTGGTTTACGCATAGAGAACACTCAAAATTAATGTAATTGCACTTATGGCAAACCCCACAAAAAAACCTAAAAAAAAACATATCGGTTACCGTAAATATATCATAGGATTCTGGACCCTGTTTGGGATAGGGATCTTTCTTCTTTTGTTCCTATTCCTGCTAGCAGGCTGGGGAGTATTTGGCAAGATGCCAAAATTTGAAGAGCTGGAAAATCCTGAAACCAATCTGGCTACAGAGATCTTCTCTTCAGATGGGCAAACCCTTGGGAAATATTATAGTGAAAACCGGACACCGATTAAATATGAGGACCTCCCTGACCATCTCGTAGAGGCCTTGGTTGCTACAGAGGATGAACGTTTTTATTCTCATTCCGGAATCGATGCAAAAGGTACGGTGAGGGCTGCGGTTTATCTCGGTTCAAGAGGGGGTGCCAGTACAATAACCCAACAACTCGCTAAACAGCTGTTTACTCAGGATGTATCACAGAATTTTGTGGGAAGGGTGTTGCAGAAATTCAAGGAATGGATCATTGCTATAAGGCTTGAACGCCAGTATACCAAGGAAGAGATCATTACCATGTATTTTAACAAACACGATTTTGTCTACCAGGCAGTTGGTGTGCGTTCGGCTGCCAAGATCTATTTTGACAAAGAGGCAAAGGATCTTGATATTGAAGAATCTGCTGTTTTGGTAGGAATGCTGGTAAATGCCGCTCATTATAATCCTGTGCGCAGACCACAATTGGTAGAGCAGCGCAGGAATGTAGTCTTGTCCCAGATGGAGAAGAATAATTACATCTCCCGCCAGGAAAAGGATTCACTTCAGGCAATTCCAATGAAGATCAATTTTACTCCTCAGGGTCATGATGAAGGTATTGCAACTTATTTCCGGGTATACCTTCAGGGGTTCATGAGGGACTGGATACAGAAAAATCCAAAACCTGATGGAGGCGAGTACAATATTTTCAGGGATGGGTTAAAAATTTATACCAGTATAGATTCCCGTATGCAAAAATATGCTGAAGAAGCTGTAACCATGCATATGTCACATCTTCAAAAGGAGTTTGACAGGCAGAACAAGAATAATAAAACCGCGCCTTTCCGGGATATTAATCCTGAAGAAATCGAATCCATAATTAACAGCTCAATGAGAATCTCAGACAGGTGGAGGAAAATGGAAGCTCAGGGTAAATCACGGGAAGAGATTGTGAATTCTTTCAAAAAGGAAACTCATATGCGCGTGTTCAGCTGGGAAGGGATAAAAGATACGGTCATGACTCCACGAGATTCTATTCTGTATTATAAATCATTTTTAAATACCGGGATGATGTCTATGGTTCCTCAAACGGGTGAAGTAAAAGCCTGGGTGGGTGGGATCGATTTTAAGCACTTTAAATATGAACACGTAAGGCAGGCGAGAAGACAGGTGGGGTCTACTTTTAAACCATTTGTTTATGCTACGGCAATAGATCAGTTAAAACTTTCTCCATGTGATACTTTGCCCCGGAATCCGTTTACCATTGAGGCAGGAGTAGGGGGAGCTCAAAACGACTGGTCACCGCGAAATAGCGACAATAAGTACAGCGGAATGATGACATTGAAAAGTGCCTTAGCAAATTCCGTGAATACCATAAGCGCACGTTTAATAGCACGTACGGGAGCACGGCCGGTTATTGATATGCTGGACAAGCTCGGGGTAGATACCCGCGGTATGCCAGAAGTCCCTGCTATTTCTTTGGGAAGTGTGGAGATGAGTGTTTTTGAAATGGTCTCTGCTTACAGCACATTTGTAAACGAAGGAGTATATGTAACACCTGTGGTGGTTTCCAGAATAGAAGATAAAAATGGCACCATTTTATATCAACATACGCCAAATGCAAGGGATGTAATAAGCAAAGAAACGGCCTATGTTACCGTGAATTTAATGGAAGGTGTCACCCAGGGAGGATCCGGCACCAGATTGCGCGGCACAGGTGCTGGAGGGTTAGAACATTATAAGCGTGCTGTCACCGGATATCCTTATGATTTTAAAAACCCTATTGCAGGAAAGACGGGAACAACTCAAAACCAAAGTGACGGATGGTTTATGGGGATGGTCCCGGATCTGGTCACCGGTGTATGGGTAGGAGGAGAACACCGCTCAGTTCATTTTCCGGGAATTGTATACGGTCAGGGTGCGACAATGGCATTACCTATATGGGGTATCTATATGAAAAAGGTTTATGCAGATCCAAATCTGGATGTTTCAAAAGGTGAATTTCCAAGACCGGACAATCTGAGTATAGAAACCAATTGTTATATATACAGCAGGGGAAGAGTCAATGAGCAGGGATTGCCGGACGAACTTGAATTTTAGGGTCATTATTATAAGTCGCACTTAAATTCACCTCTTTAAAAAATTGCGGTAAGATCAAAGATTTTGTAAATTTCGGCAAAACGAAATTTCCATGATCAGAAAAACTGTAAGCAACGTGCAGGAAGCCCTGAAAGGGGTGCATGACGGCATGACTTTTATGCTGGGAGGTTTTGGTCTTAGCGGGATTCCTGAGAACGCTATCACCGAACTTGTAAAATTAAATCTTAAAGATCTTACCTGTATTTCCAATAATGCCGGGGTTGATGACTTTGGTCTTGGACTTCTGCTTCACAAAAAACAAATAAAAAAGATGGTTTCTTCTTATGTAGGAGAAAACGCCGAATTTGAGCGCCAGATGCTAAGCGGAGAACTTGATGTGGAGCTTACCCCTCAGGGAACACTGGCTGCAAAATGCCAGGCCGCCCAGCAGGGATTTCCTGCAATATATACCCCGGCCGGGTATGGTACAGAGGTAGCAGAAGGTAAAGAAACCCGTGAATTTGATGGTAAAATGTATGTGCTTGAAGAGGCATATAAAGCCGATTTTGCCTTTGTAAAGGCCTGGAAAGGTGATGAGGCTGGAAATTTAATTTTCAAAGGTACCGCCAGAAATTTTAATCCGCTAATGTGCGGTGCTGCTACTATCACTGTAGCTGAGGTAGAAGAACTGGTAAAACCGGGAGAGCTGGATCCCAATCAAATTCATATTCCCGGGATCTTTGTACAGAGAATTTTTCAGGGGAAGGATTATGAGAAACGTATTGAACAAAGAACGGTGAGGCAAAAGTAATTTGAAGATTTGAAAATGTGGTAATTTGAAAATTTGGTGAATTGAAGATTTTCTTTAATACCCTTTAAATTTTAATTTATGAGAGACGATAGAGACAATCTCATTGTGAAGAAAACATTTGATTTTGCTCTTGAAATTATTGATTTTACCGAAAAGCTTAGATCATTACACAAATACGAAATGTCATCACAACTGTTCAGAAGTGGAACTTCAATTGGAGCCAATGTAAGAGAAGCTCAGAATGCAGAGAGTAACTCGGATTTTATTCATAAATTTAAGGTAGCAGCAAAAGAAGCTGATGAGACGGAGTTTTGGCTGTTGTTATGCAGAGAATCACCCCATTATCCGGATCCCAACCCTGAATTATTTTCGGATCTCAAATCGATAATTCGAATTTCATCAAAGATTATAAGTTCAAGTAAAAGGATTAAATAGATGATTTGAAAATGTAGTGATTTGAAGATTTGAAAATGAAGATGGGGAGTATAAAATATATAAATCCAAAACATTATATCTCTCATCCCTTAAAAGCATCTTCAAATTTTCAAATTAACAAATCATCAAATTAGTAAACCTTCAAATTCTCAAATTAACAAATTCTCAAATTAAAAAGTATGTTAGATAAGAACGGGATCGCGCAACGTATTGCCAAAGAAGTAAAAGATGGATACTACGTCAATCTTGGAATTGGTATCCCAACCTTGGTGGCAAATTATGTAAGAGATGATATAGAGGTGGAATTTCAGAGTGAAAATGGAATTCTGGGAATGGGCCCTTTTCCTTTTGAAGGTGAAGAAGATGCAGATCTTATCAACGCGGGAAAACAAACCATCACAGCATTGCCGGGAGCAAGTTTTTTTGATTCTGCCATGAGCTTTGGAATGATAAGAGGGCAACATGTGGATCTTACCATCCTTGGTGCAATGGAAGTGGCAGAGAACGGCGATATTGCCAATTGGAAAATCCCGGGGAAAATGGTTAAAGGTATGGGGGGAGCCATGGATCTTGTGGCATCAGCTGAAAATATTATCGTTGCCATGATGCATACGAACAGGGCGGGAGAATCAAAGTTATTGAAAAGATGCACACTTCCACTCACTGGTGTTGGTTGTGTAACCAAAATTGTCACCGAACTTGCTGTCCTTGAAATTACAGAACAGGGCTTTAAATTACTGGAAAGAGCACCCGGGGTAACCGTGGAGCAGATCAAAAATGCTACCGAAGGAACCTTGATAGTGGAGGGAGATATCCCCGAAATGCAACTTAATTAATCTGTTAGGGAAGTAGAGGTTTTTTCCAGATTTATAAGCTTATTAATAACCTCTTCCATAGGTATTTCCTGACCCCTGGCATTTACCTGCGAAAAGTAATTATGCCATCCGGAATTAGCCACGGCTTTCTCAAGGTCCTTTACGGCTTCCTCAGAAGGTAATTTCCATACAGCCATATAGCGGTAATCACTTCTGTAAGGGGTGTGCTCATCGTTCATAGCCCATCCTGTGACTTCTAAGCCGCTGTCCATTAATTTTGAAATAGCTGCACCGGCCTTGTTAAAAAATTCTCCTCTTTCTTCTTTAGAAAGATCCATCCATTCCTGGGTAACATTCCATAATTCTACATATAAATACATACCACTTTGTTTTAATTATAATCAAGTTAAGCAAAATAGCCTTTGGAATAAATATTTTATAAAAACATTATTATCCCGAATAGTGACTAAGTGCTAAGGTTGGCTCGAAACTATGCTCTTTAAAATACTACCCAGGCATGTCATCAATGATCACCTGAAAATTTTCGGGATCTGTAGCCCCTTCGGTGCTAAAACATAACACTCGCGTATTTCCGTTTATCCCAAGCGATTTTTGCAGTTCAAATAATTCCGGATTCGTCATAAGGGCTATAAATCCTGCCAGCCCTGCAGCACCAGACTCCCCGGAGATGATCTTTTGTTCAATTATAGGATTTGAATATAATTTTTTCATAGCTGTAACAGTGTATGAGTCTTCTATCGCAATTGAAGCATCAATAGTCTCTTTTAAAATTTCCCATGCGGTAAGAGATGGAATTCCGCAATTAAGACCCGCCATAATTGTTCGAAATGTACCTGTGGGACTTATTCTTTTTCCGGCTTTAAATGAAGCGAGCAAACCTGCGGCCTCTATGGGTTCAACCGTTACCAGTTTAGGCTTGTTACTACCGTAGCGATGAGTATAATACCAGGCCGCCGCCGCCGGCCAGCTTCCTACGCCACTTTGAAGAAAAACTATATCTACCTGAGGTTCGGGAAGTAAATGTAAAACCTGTTCCAATTCCTTAAAATGAGTGAAATATCCTGCCATGATATGGGCAGGTATTTCATCATATTCTTCCCAGGCAGTGTCCTGGACCAGGGTCCAGCCATTTCCATCGGCCATTATACGCGCATGTTCACAGGTTTCTTCATAGGTGCCATTAAATTTTTCAACTATCCCGCCTTCACTTTCAATGGCTTCCATTCTTGATAAACTTGTATCCCTGGGTACAAAAATGCGGGCATTTCTGCCATTCATTGTTGAAGCCCAGGCTACCGCTCTTCCATGATTACCATCTGTAGCAGTACAAAATGTTTCTGTTTCAGGGTCTTTCTCCAGATGTTTATAGATTGCATATGATGCTCCCAGGCCTTTAAAAGCATTCAATTCAAACCTGAAAGATTCATCTTTAACAAAAATATTTTTAACACCAAATTCGGCAGCGAGGCTGGGAAGTTCTTTAAGTGGAGTTGGTGAATAACCAGCAAGGCTTTTATGGTAATCAAGCGAATTTCCCGAGGTAAGAATAGATGAGGTTTTATTCTCCGGGAGTATATTAGAGGGTTCATTAAAATGGAGAATTTCAGAATCCATGCTATTAAAGGAGTATTTAAAACAGACTATGATTAATATAAGACTTTCGAGGTCTCATTTATCTTTAAATTTCAATTGGCTAAAATCTCATAAAATGAGATCATAGAATTCCTATCTTATGATATTCACTTCCATTTTAATGGTGTAATCCTTAATAAAAAAACCCGTTCTAAATAAGGAACAGGTTTAAGTTATTAAAGTCGGCCATTGGCCTCTACCCATTTAAATTGATGCTGATCCTGGGGAATTGAGATCCTGTTAGCGATCCTGGTCATTCTTTCAGGCAGGGCCATTAAGTAGTCTCTGGCTTTTTCAGCTTCATCTGTAAGACCATTAAATTTATCGATCTCCCAGTAATCGTTTAATTTTTGCAAAATATCAATATAATCGAAGGTGGTATATACACCAAGACGTTGAGCAGCATTTGAAAAATTCTCAAAAGCTTCAGCGATACCCTGTCCTGATTCGCGAATGAATTGTGCCGGCATTACAATTTTCTTTTTCATCATATCCTGAAAAGCAAGCATCATTTCACTGGCATCATAGTCAAAGATGGTTTTAACAAACTCCCTGTATGCCAGGTGGTGCCTCATTTCATCTCCCGCAATAATGCTGCACATTTTGGCCAGCATTTTATTTCCTTTTTTCTTTGCCAGTTGCCCTACCCTTTTATGCGAAATATTAGTGGCCAGCTCCTGGAAACTTGTGTATACAAAATTTTTATACGGGTCCCGACCTGTTCCAATATCGAAACCATCATTAATTAAATACTGTGTAGTTTTCTCAACCTCTCTCATATTTACCCTTCCGGATAAATAAAGATATTTATTAAGTGTATCTCCATGGCGATTCTCTTCTCCGGTCCAATGTCTTATCCATTTGGCCCAGCCAGTTTGTCCAACTGTAGAAGCCCCGTGTTGCTCTACGCCCTCCATATCCATTAACCAGGACTCATAAGTAGGCAACGCTTCTTCGGTAACCATATCTGCCACGAGTACAACCCAGAAATCATAGCCAAGCTCCTGAGCTTCCTCTCTTATCTGGATGATCTCATCCATGTAATTTTCCTTCTGAAGATTGGGTAAAAGATCTGTGGGCTGCCAAATCTCTTCAACCGGGATCAGGTATTTTTCCACAAAACTGTCTATGGATTTCTCCACAGTTCTCATAACTTCCAATCGCATATTGTTTAGGGCCATAGCTTTTTTTTAAATTTAAGTTCCAACATTACAAAATTACTCCGTAAAGCGCTGGCATAAATAAAGGCAGATATAATCAATAATTATGCTAAATAATTAAATTTTTCAAATATATGAAGTTTTGCGAGGCTTTATTATAAAAGAAATCCTAATTTCTACCTTCTTCATTGGAATATAGCTTAAATACAGGTTCACTTTGCCAAATTTTCTTGGTTTCAATATCCATTGCTGAAAGTTTTCCTTTAAAGGCTGCACCCGTATCTATATTCCAGAGATTGGCGGCATTTACAGGTTCACTTCGGTTAATACGGGTAGTAGGTGTGTGACCAATATAAATTTCCTTAAATAATTTTAGACGCGTGGGATAATATTCATGTTTCCTGGACATGGTTTTATCCAGGGCAAGCGCAGTTTCCCATAAAGTGCGGTCCCAATAAAAAGCGGTGTTGTGATATTCCATGGCCGGGCCATGGAGATTTGTAAATCCAGCATGTATAAAAAGACGATTATTCTTATCAATGTAGTAATTCACCATTTGGTCAAAAAAATTTATATGAGCCTGGATTTCCCTGGCTGAAAAATTGCGATATGCATCAATACTGGATTGCCCCCCATGCTGAAGCCATTGATCATTTAACTCTCCTGTTCGTAACCACCGGTGGGTAAGATCGTCGTGGTTTCCCCGAAGAAAAATGCAGGTATTTTGTTTGGCAAGTTTTATGAGATATGATACAACATTTGCAGAATCACTCCATCCATCTACATAATCTCCCAAAAATATTAGTTTATCATTTGTGGAAAGATCTATTCTTTCCAAAAGTTGAACCAGGGCTTTTAACCCCCCATGTATATCACCAATTACTAAGGTTCTTTTCATTTAGCTGTATTTTACTTTCCTTAAAATTCTCATAGTTTCCTTATATGCTATATAAGCTCTTCCATTTTTCTCCCTAAGGATCTCCCTTGCACCTTCGAGTTTTTCCAAAGCATCCTCGAATTGGTTAAAATAACATATGAGGTAAGTTACAGGCAGATTTATTAGGTCGCGTTCTTCATTTTTGTTTAGTGTTCCTTCCTTTTTCAGTTTTAATAGTAATGAATTGTTGGCATTATAAATATGGTGCAGGATTTTCTTATCAAATTGAGGTGGTTGAAAAAGGAGTCTGCTGTCTATTTCATATCCTGCATTTTCTTTGAACCGTATAATGACTTCTTCAAGGGGATAATAATGATTTTTTTCCTGAAGTCCCAGATTGACATATTCAATAATTTTAAAACAATCCTTATCCAGGCTAATACTTACTTCGTCGAGATTTGAGTAAAAAAGTTTTACCTGTTCATTAATCAACTCAATATCTACTCGTGAATAATAAGTTTCGCCCTTACTTTTCTTGACCTTACCGGCCCAGCAAACCACGAAGTACTCTTTAAAAACTTTGTATTGAGGGTGGTAATCTTTCCTTTTGTTCATAAAATCAAAGACTCCGTCAAGTGTGAGTTCAATATTGTTTCTGGCGTGCTTTTCAATTGAATCGACTATCGCGGAATTAATATCTTTAATCTCAATATCAAAAACCTTGGGCATGCTTATACTTCCTTCTCTGAAGAATACCGATCCTCCGTAATATTTCCAGATATTCTTGCGCAGGGAACATATCTTCCCCTGGTTAGGTCTTATGGTTACCAATCCCACAACCAGTCTGTCTGGCAAATGGGGAAATGGGATATTTTCATAAGCAACAAGTGGAGGATTTGTCAAATAAGCATTTATGAGATTCTGTATTTTGCTATCATCAAAAAAATCTACACCTGTAATACTGTTATCTTCATCCTCAACCCCTATAACAATATAGGAGTTATTAAATGGATTGGAATTGGCAAGGGCACAAACATGTTTAAGGAATTTGGCCTTACCTTCTTTCTGGTCAATATTAAGCCTGCGCTTTTTGTCATAAAAGCTGTTCTCGTCATTATGGGCGAGTAGATTTTTTATAAGCAGGCGTTTATTGATCAAGAGCTATTCTTATATTGATCTGAAAATAAATTTTTAATCGAATTCAGACCTTTTTCGATTTATTAAATTTTATTGAGAAGTTGTAATTATCCCTGATTTCTAAAATAATCAAAATTACTCTCTTTTCACTATTGTGCTACTTGCCTGGGCTGTGGGCATAACGGTGAGATCTGCAATATTGACATGTGCCGGACGAGTTACTACAAAAACAATTATATCTGCAATATCTTCGGGGAGTAGGGGTTGAAACCCTTCATAAACCTTCGCCGCTTTTTCTTTGTCTCCTTTAAACCTGACTTCACTGAAACCGGTATGAGTGAGCCCGGGATTAACCCCGCTCACTTTTATTCCGGCCGAATTAAGATCAATTCTCATTCCGTGATTTAAGGCATCTACCGCAAACTTGCTGGCACAATAAACATTGCCCCCGGGATAAACCTCTTTCCCGGCCGTAGAGCCTATATTTATTATATGCCCCGCCTTTCTTTTTACCATTTGCGGGATCACACATTTGCTCACATAAAGTAAGCCTTTTACGTTGATATCTATCATTGCATCCCAATCTTGAATAGAACCATCCTGTATTGGATCCAGACCATGGGCATTACCTGCATTATTAATCAGGATATCAATATTCTTAAAGTCCAAAGGAAGAGATTCAATTTTTTCCCTGACCTTCCCGTAATCTCTCACGTCGAAATTTAAAGTTGTGACCTTCACCATAGATTTAAGTTCATTGGAGAGTTCTTTTAATTTGTCATTTCTTCTTCCGCAAAGTATAAGATCAATATTAGATTTTGCAAATGCTACGGCTGTTGCTTTCCCAATCCCGCTTGTCGCTCCGGTAATCAAGGCTAGTTTATTCATTTTTTCCTTCATTTTTTCTTTAAAGATAAATTTAAAGCTTAAGATCATTAACAGGTATACCAGGAAAAAATATTAAAGGATAGTTAATACCTGTTAATTATTGTTAATTCTAGAAATGTTTGAAATTTCCCACAATGTGAGCCGTTGTTAGTGAAAACAAAATCAATTAAAAAAAAATGAAAATGATCTTAAAAAACATGAATTTTAAAAAGCTAACAAGTTTTTTACTGGCAGCTATAGCCGTTACTATGTTTTACGGGTGTAGTAGTGATGATGATCAAAATGCAAATACCGCTCGCCTCACGGTGCATATGACCGATGCCCCGGGAGACTATGATGCCGTTTGGGTAGATGTAGTAGATGTACGTATTAAGGCAGATGCCTCTACAGATGAGGAAGGTTGGGTAAGCGTTGGAAATATTACCACCGGAGTGTATGACCTTCTCTCCCTTACAGGAGGTGTTACACAACTTCTGGCAGATGCAAATGTCCCTGCCGGACCTCTTGGGCAGATCAGGCTAGTTTTAGGTAACAATAATACTGTTGTTATCAATGGAGAATCACAACCCTTAAGCACCCCAAGTGCTCAACAATCTGGATTAAAATTACAGGTGAATCAAAATCTTGAGGCAGGTAAGAGTTATGAATACCTTCTTGATTTTGATGTTGACAAATCTATTGTTAGTGCTGGTTCTGCAGGTGGATTTATTCTTAAACCAGTAATAAGACTTGCTGCCATGGAAGGTACCGGCACTATTTCAGGTGAAGTTCAACCCTCAAATTTTCAATCCCTTGTAAGAGCTAAAAATGCTTCCAATGATATTTCGGCTTATACCGATGCTTCCGGAAACTTTGTGCTGCATGGTGTTCCTGCCGGAACTTATCAGGTTACCGTAACTTCAGAGGCATCTTTGGGGATTCCGGTAAAAACTATAAATAATGTGGTGGTTTCCTCTGGAGCCAATTTTGATCTGGATGTGATCTTCCTACAGTAAAAATTAATAAAATTTTAAAAAGGCTGCCATTTGGCGGCCTTTTTTCATTTATGGCCCGAATTATGTGGGAAGCTGCCAATATATTTCAATTTGCTTCGTTGGTAATTTGTGAATATCTTCACATTTTTTAAATAAAACATATGATAGAAAACAATGCTTCTGTAGACATTTCCAGTCTTAATGAGAAAATAGAAAGAGAAAGTGCATTTGTAGACCTTCTCAATCATGAGATAAACAAGGTTATAGTTGGACAAAAAGTAATGGTGGAACGTTTGCTTATTGGACTTCTGGGTCAGGGCCATATTCTACTGGAAGGGGTACCTGGACTGGCTAAAACCCTTGCCATTAATACTCTTTCACAGGCTGTGCATGGAAGCTTCAGCAGAATACAGTTCACACCAGATCTTCTTCCGGCAGATGTTGTAGGAACCATGATCTATAATATGAAAGTGAATGATTTCAGTATTAAAAAAGGACCAATTTTCGCCAATTTTATCCTTGCAGATGAGATCAACCGTGCTCCTGCCAAAGTACAGTCTGCATTACTTGAGGCCATGCAGGAAAAACAGGTGACCATTGGGGATGAAACATTTATATTAGATCGACCATTTCTTGTAATGGCAACTCAAAACCCAGTTGAGCAGGAAGGAACTTATCCTTTGCCTGAAGCCCAGGTGGACAGGTTTATGCTCAAAACGGTGATAAAATATCCGGCAATGGCAGATGAACAATTAATAGTTCGGGCCAATTTACGCGGTGGTTTTGAAAAAGTAAACCAGGTGGTGAGCCTTGAACAAATAGCAAGAGCCCAGGCTGCTGTGCGTGAGGTTTACATGGATGAAAAAATTGAAAAGTATATTCTCGATATAGTTTTTGCCACAAGAACGCCAGACAAATATAAACTGGCAGATCTTGCTCCTTTAATTAATTTTGGTGCCTCACCGCGGGGAAGCATCAATCTGGCAATTGCAGCTAAATGCTATGCATTTATCAAAAGAAGAGGTTATGTTATTCCTGAAGATGTGAGGGCCGTAGTTTATGACGTGCTACGACACAGAATTGGATTAACCTACGAGGCCGAGGCCGAAAATGTTACTTCAGAAGATATCATAAGTAAGATCATAAACGAGGTTGAGGTTCCTTAATTATGGATACTAAGGAATTACTTAAAAAGGTAAGAAAGATTGAGATTAAGACCAGGCGGCTGAGCAATCACGTGTTTGGGGGAGAATATCATTCTACTTTTAAAGGCAGGGGTATGACATTTAGTGAAGTAAGGAGTTATCAGTTTGGGGATGATGTAAGGAGTATTGACTGGAATGTAACTGCACGATACAATGAACCCTTTGTAAAGGTCTTTGAAGAAGAACGGGAATTAACAATGATGTTGCTGGTAGATGTTTCAGGATCTGAATTGTTTGGATCTGGTGAGCAGTTTAAGAAAGAGGTGATAACCGAGATCGCAGCGACCCTGGCGTTTTCTGCCACTCAGAATAATGATAAGATTGGACTGCTATTATTTTCAGATCAAATGGAACTATTCATTCCTCCTAAAAAAGGAAGGTCTCACGTTCTAAGGATCATAAGGGAATTGATAGAATTCAAACCACAGGGCCAGGGCACAGATGTAGCAGCAGCGCTTAAATATGTTACCAGTGTGATCAAGAAGAAAGCTATTGTTTTTGTGCTTTCAGATTTTATATCAGACGGGTATCAACATACCCTTAAGATAGTGAGCGGTAAACATGACGTAACCGGAATAAGGGTTTATGACAAAAGGGAAGAAAGTATTCCCAATGTTGGGTTGGTGCAAATGATGGATAGAGAAACAGGTGAAAATATTATGGTAAATACTGGTTCAAAATCTTTACGGGAAGCATATGCCGCATATTACCGGGATCGGGAAAATTATTTCAGGGAAAGCTTCAACCGAAGTGGGGCAGGCGTTATAAGCTCACGTGTGGATGAAAGCTACGTCAAAAAATTATTGGGATATTTTAAAAACAGGGGATAACATAATTATGAATAAAGGTTTCAATAACACCTGTTTATTACCATCTCGCGCTATTCAATATAGTGGAAAATCCTTCCGTTTTACTTCAGGCTTAAAGCTCATTTTTCTTTTAGGTATATGCCTGTTGTTTTCTTTTCAGGTATTTTCACAGGACACCCGGGTTAAGTCATCTATAGACACTTCAGCAATTAAAATAGGAGATCAGATCATTTACAGGATAACAGTAGATACAGATCCAACTTACCTGGTTGTTTTTCCTGAAGACGAGAGTTTCAACCCTATGGAAGTGGTGGAATCGCTGGCAACTGACACTAACCGACTCGAGAACAGGTTTCGGCTTATAAAGGAATATGCTCTTACTCAATTTGATTCAGGGCAATATGTGATCCCGCAGCAGCGCGTGTTTATAAATGACACCCCATATTTTACAGATTCCCTGAGGGTAATGGTTGCTGATGTGGTTGTAGATACCACCAAACAAAAAATGTTTGACATTAAACCCGCTATGGAAGTGCCGGGGGGCTTCAAAATATCACCATGGATCTGGGCCTTGCTTGGATTGCTTATTGTTGGCGGAATTTTATACTATTTCCTTCGCCGAAGAAAGAAAAAACAGGAAGCCAGAAAGAAACTACCACCTTATGAACGCGCTCTTATGGAACTGCAGGAATTGGATAAATCCCATCTACTGGAGAACCGGCAAACCAAAGAATATTATTCCAAGCTTACTGAAGCTGTAAGGCGTTATCTCGAGGATGAGGTTCATTTGCGCGCCATGGAAAGCACTACTTCTGAGCTTATTCATGATCTCGAATTAAGAATGGAGCGAGGTGAACTCAAATTGAGCCGTGAAATTATAAATGAACTGAAGATTATTCTCCAACGGGCAGATCTTGCCAAATTTGCCAACTCACATCCTGATATTTTAACGGCACGAGGTGACAGGTCTAAGATTGAACATGTGATCGTAGACACTCAGGCAGCAATTCCTGAACCCAGCGAAGAGGAATTGCTCAAAGATGAGGAATACAGGAGGGAACAATTAAAGCGCAGAAATCAAAGGAGAGTGATACTGGCCGTAGGAGTGGCAATTCTTATCATAGGTTTAGGTATAACCGTTTTGATCACCACCCAGGGATTTTCTGAGGCAAGGAATCTGGTCTTTGGAAATCCTACCAAGCAAATGCTTGAGGGAGAATGGATCACCAGTGATTATGGAGATCCTTCGGTTACAATAACCACACCCCGGGTTTTAAAAAGAAATGACTTTGAAATGCCGGCAGACTCCCAGGCGATGCTGGTGGGTAATGAGACCTTTACAGACGGCGATCCGGGACAAGAACTTTTTGTATTTGTAAATACTATGAAATTCAGGCAGGGAGTGAAATTTGATCTTGATAAGGCGGTGGAAGGTATTTATGCCAATCTCGAGGAAAGAGGTGCAAAGAATATTATTGTTAAAGATGAGGAATATAGAACACTGCAGGGGGAAAAAGGGATTAAGGTTTTTGGAACCCTGGAGATAGAAAATCCTAAAACCGGAAAAGTAATGAGCAAAGAATATGTGATACTCAACTTTGCCGAAAAAGGTGGATTTCAACAGATCACCGTCATATTTGATGATGAGAATGAGTTTGCCGCAGAAATTGCCGGAAGAATAACAAACTCTATAGAATTTGACAATACAATAAACTGATGTTTAATAATTTAATTTTTGAAGATCCGGGTTTTTTCTGGCTGTTACTTTTAATTCCTGTAGCAGCAGCATGGTATTTTGTGAAAAGGAACCGGCAACTTGCAGAACTTAGGATTTCAAGTATTCGGGGCTTTAAAGCTCATCGCAGTATACTTCCCACTTTGCGACATGGATTATTTGTGTTGAGAATCCTTGCTCTCACATTTTTTATCATAGCAATGGCGAAACCCCGTTCAACAGATGTAACCACGAGATCTTCCTCAACCCAGGGAATTGATATTGTGCTGGCCATAGATATTTCTGCCAGTATGCTTGCAAGAGATCTTAAACCAAATCGATTGGTGGCGCTTAAAGAAGTGGCTGCCGATTTTGTTAAAGGAAGACCTTCAGATAGGATTGGGCTGGTGGTTTATGCTGGAGAAAGCTTTACCCTCACCCCGGTAACAAGTGATAAAGCAATTGTCCTTCGCGCCCTTGAAGAACTGGAATATAGTAATGTGATAGAAAATGGTACTGCTATTGGGATGGGTCTCGCAACATCTGTAAACAGGTTAAAGGACAGCGATGCAAAGAGCAAGGTGATTATCCTGCTTACAGACGGGGTGAATAATGCAGGATTTATAGACCCCAAAATTGCAAGTGAACTTGCCGTTGAATTTGGGATCAAAACCTATACAATTGGGCTGGGAAGTAGTGGAATGGCGCTTTCCCCAATCGGAATTCTACCAAACGGGCAATTTCAATATGGGATGGCCAGGGTAGAGATTGATGAAGCATTATTGCAGGAAATCGCAGGAACTACTGGTGGGAAATATTACAGGGCTACAGATAATGAAAAGCTGGGGGAGATATATGATGAGATTGACAGCCTGGAAAAAACAGAGATAGAAGAATTCACTTTCACAAACTTTGAAGAGCGGTTTCGACCGTTTCTCCTGCTTGGAGGGTTATTCCTTATCATAGAATTATTTTTGAGGTTTACGGTTTTCAGAAGTTTCATTTAAGATTAATTCTTATAAATATTGTCATAACAAGATAGAAGATGTATATTTTAGAAGAAGAAAAATATTTCTGGTTGCTCCTTATCATTCCGGTATTGGTCTTGTTCTATGCTGCCCTATATTTTTGGAAGAAAAGGAAACAAAAGCAGTTTGCGGCTCCCGGAATGTTCCGGCTGTTAAGCCCTGATAGATCCTGGTTCAAACCAGCAGTGAAATTTGGATTGATCCTGTTTTCCCTGATCTTCCTCTCGTTTGCACTTGTCAATCCAAAAATTGGCACGAAAATGGAAACGGTTTCAAGGGAAGGAGTGGACATAGTTTTTGCCATAGATGTTTCAAAAAGCATGGAGGCAGAAGATGTTGCACCAAACAGGCTGGAGAAATCAAAACAACTGGTAACCCAGATCTTAAGCAATCTGGGAAGTGACAGGGTGGGGATCATTGCCTATGCGGGAAGTGCGTTTCCACAGCTACCTATCACCACAGATTATGCTGCGGCCAGGATGTTCCTTCAGTCTATGAATACAGATATGGTTTCATCTCAGGGAACCGCCATAAGCGAAGCTATTGAACTGGCTAAAACTTATTACAATCCTGATGATGGGACTTCTAAAGTCCTCATTCTTATAAGCGATGGGGAAGATCATATTGGGGAGGTGAGCTCAGTTGCCAGAGAAGCTGCAGCCCAGGGAATAAGGATCTTTACTATAGGTGTAGGCACAGAAAGGGGGGGGGCAATTCCCGTCAAACGGCGTGGGATCACTCAAAGTTATATGAAGGATCTAAGCGGGGAAACAGTAATAACGAGAATGGATGAGAAAACCCTTAGAGAGATTGCAACAGCAACCAATGGGGATTATGTAAGAGGGAATGTTACCGCCGAGGTGACCGAAAAAGTGTCAGATTTTTTACAAAATCTGGATAAAACACAATTTGAGTCCAGACAATTTGCTGAATATCAATCACAGTTTCAGTGGTTTTTAGGGCTTGCGATCTTGTTTTTACTGGCAGATATTTTTATGCTGGAAAGAAAAACAGAATGGTTGAAAAAATTTAATTTGTTCAATGAGCGTAGAAAGTAGAAATAAGAAAATACGTTTTGATCTGTTTCCCTTTGGGAGGGTATTTTTAATTGTGGTCCTGGGATTATTTTTTGGGAACCCTGTAATAGCTCAGTCCTTACAGGAAGAGAACAGGAAAATTGAAAGGGAAACCAATAAGTTATTAAGAGCTGCTGAAGATAACCTGGCCGATAATGATTTTTCTGAAGCCGAGGCCTCATACAGGCAGGCCGTTGCAAAAAGTCCCGATAATGTTAAGGCCAAATACAATATGGCCAATATGTACTACACCAAGGAAAAGGCCTCCCAGGCCACATCACGTTTAATTCAGGCCGCCAAAATTGCTGAAACCAAAGAAGAAAGACATAAGATATTCCACAATCTTGGCAATTCCTTTATGGAACAGAAAAAATACAAAGATGCAGTAGAAGCATATAAAAATGCCCTTAGGAATAATCCAAAAGATGAAGAAACCAGGTATAATTATGCCCTGGCAAAGAAGATGCTGGAGGAGGATCCTGAAAGCGGGGGCGGTGAAGACGAGCAGGATCAGGACCAGGATCAGACAGACAAGGAAGATAGCGATGAAGGTGAACCGGAACCTGAAGAAGGGGAAGGAGATAATGAAGACCAGGGAGGAGATCCCGATGATAATGGAGAGGATCAACCCAATGACCGGGATGAAAATGGTGAACCAGATAACCAACCCGGGGAGGAAGAACCTCAGCCTCAACAACCAAAACCGGGGCAGCTTTCACCCGAGCAGATAAAAAGTTTGCTGGAAGCGATGAATAACGAAGAAAAAAAGGTTCAGGATAAGATCAATGCTGAACGGGCCAAAGGAGCCAGAACCAGAAATGAAAAAGATTGGTAACGTTTTTAAATTTTTTACGACCTAAGTTATAGCATAAACAGAATGAATTATAAATTATTCATACTATCATTTTTTCTACTGATATCCTCGGTCAGTCTTGCGCAGGTAAAATTTGAAGCCAAAGCCAGCAAGCAGAAACTGGGGGTGAATGAGCGCCTGCGTGTTGATTTTGAGATGAACCAGGATGGTGATAACTTTAGAGCTCCATCGTTTAACGGGTTTACAGTTGTGGGCGGGCCCAATCAGGCTGTGAGTCAAAATTGGGTAAATGGACGCCGTAGTTATTCCAAAACCTACAGTTATTTCCTTCAGCCAAATGCACGTGGGAAATTCACCATTGGCCAGGCAGAGATCACTGTAGAAGGAGATGTGTATAAAACATCGCCTATACAGGTGGAGGTTACAGCAGCAGTGGATACACCAACCGATGGAGACAACCTCGACTTTGTAGCCTCAGAGAATTTACATCTTGTGGCAGAGATCTCTAAAGCAAATCCATTTTTGAATGAAGGTATAACAGTAGTTTACAAATTATATGTAAGCCCGCGTATTAGTGTGAGCAATTGGAAGGAAGTTGACAATCCTTCTTATCGCGACTTCTGGAGTCAGAATATTGATATAAGACAATTAAAAATAGAGAATGGGCAGTTCCAGGGAGAGCCCTACAGGTATGTCATTCTTCGAAAAACCATTTTATATCCTCAGAAAACAGGGGAACTTGAGATTGAACCATTAACTCTTTCTGTAGCCGTAGATGTTCCCAGTGATCGCAGGGATATTTTTGGTGGGAGATTGTATAAAACTGTTGAAAAAACGGTGGCAGCCGGCAGAAGGACCATCAATGTAAAACCGCTTCCGGAAGCAGGAAAACCTGCAAATTTTACAGGAGCCGTTGGTAAATTTGATTTTAAAGTAATTCCCGGAAATACAGAACTTGCTGCCACAGAGTCTACCTCGGTTAAAGTACAGGTTACAGGTAACGGTAATCTTAAATTATTTGATCTTCCAAAACTGGAAGTTCCGGCTTCGATTGAAAGATACGAACCTGAACGTTCAGAAAATGTTCGTACAGATCTTAACGGTACTCAGGGAATCTTAACAGATAATTATATACTTGTTCCTACCAGACAGGGAGAATTCAATATTCCGGCATTAAGTTTTTCATACTTTGATGTGAGAAGCGAATCTTATAGAACCATTACTTCCGGTGACATCATTCTTGATGTAGAGCGGGCACCTGCAGGAAGTTCTCCGGTGGCCGGTAATTTGGGTTATGGAAAACAACCTGTCGAGGTGTTAAGTGAGCAGTTTAGATATATAAAATTAAACACAAGTCTGCATCCAATTGGGTCAGGTGCTTTTCTTGGATCTGTAACTTTCTGGAGTCTTATGACTTTGCCCTTTGCATTTTTAATTGGTGCATTATTACTGGGTCGAAGGAGGGAAGAAATGAGAAAGGATGTAAAAGGAAATCGTATTAAAAAGGCAAATCGCCTTACAAGAAAATATCTGTCAGAGGCACGCAGTAATCTTGGAGATCATGAGAAATTTTACATTGCCCTGGAACGGGCGTTACATAATTATCTCAAGGCTAAACTTCATATCCAGACCAGTGATATGACCAAGGAACATATAAGAACATTGTTACAGGAAAGAAATGTAAATGAACAAACCACTTCAGAATTTAACTCATTGCTTTCCAGTTGTGATTATGCGCGGTATACGCCTTCTTCAAAAGCAACAATGCAGCAGGATTACGAAAAGGCAGCAACTGTAATTTCTTCTATAGATAAACAGATCCAATGATGAAGAAGTATTTATTCCTTTTAATATTATGGACTCTGCCAGTTCTGGCACAAAATGAGGCATTATTTGAACAGGGTAATTCAGCCTATAATGAAGGAGACTATGAGACAGCCAAAAACAACTATGAGCAGATCATAGAAAACGGTGAGACTTCAGCGGGGTTATATTATAATCTGGCCAATTCCCATTATAAACTAAACAATTTAGCTTCTAGTATATATTATTATGAGAAAGCGCTCCAGCTGGATCCAAATGACAGGGATATAAGAAATAATCTGGCACTTGCTCAAAATCTCGTCATTGATGATGTTTCAGCTCCCCAGTCGGCAGGGATTGTTGCAATATGGCAGGACTCAATATCTATTCTTGGTTATAATGCCTGGGGATGGGCAGCGATAATTTTTGCTTTTGGATTTGCCGTACTTTTTGTGCTGTATTATTTCAGCAATAAAACCCTGGTGAAGAGGATACTTTTTTCCTTTTCTGTGGTCTGTATTTTTTTTACTGTTTTTTCCCTGATCTTTGCATTTCAGCAAAAAAGCACAGTGAGTAATAATGATTATGCGATCGTATTTTCACAGGAAGCCCCGGTAAGGGATGAACCTACTTTAAGGAGCAGCGAATCTTTTTTTCTTCATGAGGGCACCAAAATAAAAATTCTGGAGACTTACCAGAACTGGATAAAATTTGAACTTCCCAATGGCCTCCAGGGGTGGATGGAAGAGAGTGAAGTGAAATTCTTTTAATGGTTGCAACAAATGTTAATATTACATTAATTCAATCCTTTCGGGGTTCTATTTTATTCATGCTTCTTATTTTTGCAGAGATGAATAAAACAGCACTTTTTTTTCTTATAATCTTCTCGGGGTTTATCACAGCCCCAACTGTTGTAACATATTTTAACAGTAGTGCAGATGTTTCAATGGCATTTACTGCCAATGAAGAGGAAAATTGCGTGAAAAATCACATTGTTTTGGAATTTATCTTTCAGGATAATGATAAGCAGGATCTTGGCAAACAATTTTTACTTCAAAAATCTTCTATTGAACATTATCACCTTTTGGCTGAAAAAATGATATTACTGGAAGTGTTCTCACCTCCTCCTCAAGTAACATAATATTTAATTTTTTTGGGCATCTTTTCCTTTCAGGGAGATCTAGAAGCAGGATCCTTTATTCTTGGCTTCCGCCCTTTTATTTTCATTTCTATTAGAATTAATAATATAAGAGCTTTTAGCTCTAAAAATTTGTATTGTGTATGTTTAAAAAGAATTTAAAGGCAGACCTGCCTGCAAGTCTTGTTGTATTTTTTGTTGCTCTTCCTTTATGTCTGGGAATAGCTCTAGCCAGTGGAGCCCCCCTTTTCTCTGGAATTATTGCCGGGATAATTGGTGGTGTCGTCGTAGGTTCAATATCGGGTTCATCTCTGGGAGTGAGCGGTCCCGCTGCTGGATTAGCCGTAGTTGTCCTCACTGCAATTGCAGATCTTGGCAGTTTTGAGTTATTTCTTGCAGCAGTAGTCTTTGCTGGATTAATTCAAATCCTATTGGGGATTCTAAAAGCAGGTGTAATTGGATATTTCTTTCCGTCATCGGTTATAAAGGGTATGCTGTCGGCTATAGGGATCATTATATTCCTTAAACAGATCCCCCTTGCCCTGGGTTATGAAAATGGGGAAACCCCATTTGCCTTTTTTGAAACTACCGGACTTGATATTTACCTTGGGCTGGTAGCTATGGTGTCCTCTGTTTCGGTTGGGGTAGTAGTAATTACATCAATTTCCCTTGCCATCTTGCTTATATGGGATAAAGTCCTTGCCAAAAAACACAAGATATTTAAGTTGGTTCCCGGCCCCCTTATTGCAGTGATTGTTGGGGTACTCTATTATCTGTTTTATAATGGTTCGGGTTCTGCGTTTGAAATAACAGGAGCTAATTTAGTGTCTGTACCAATTCCTGAAAATGTATCTGATTTTATGGGCCAATTTGTTTTTCCTGACTTTACCCAACTTGGAAATTCTCAAATTTACATTATAGCAATCACCCTTGCCGTAGTGGCCAGTTTGGAAACCCTTCTTAGCGTGGAAGCAACCGATAAGCTGGATCCTCAAAAAAGAGTCACACCCACTAATAGGGAGTTAATCGCGCAGGGTGTGGGGAATACAATTTCTGGATTCATTGGGGGGCTGCCTATCACCCAGGTGATTGTAAGGAGCTCGGCCAATGTGATGAGCGGCGGTAAATCCAAAATATCTACCATTATACACGGTTTCTTTCTTTTATTCAGCGTTATTTTAATACCCCGATATCTCAATATGATACCATTGGGAGTTTTGGCAGCTGTACTTCTCATCATTGGGTATAAGCTTGCAAACCCAAAACAATTCATTTCGATGTCAAAAATGGGAAAATCACAATTTATCCCCTTCCTGGTAACCGTAATTGCAATTGTCGCAACAGATCTTTTGATTGGAATTCTTTTAGGACTTGCTGTTGGAATAATTACTATCTTGATAAATAGTTACAAGAATTCTCACTTTCTTCATATTGAAGATAAATCAAATGGTGTTCATCACATTAAGATGGAACTGGCAGAAGAGGTAACATTTTTAAATAAAGGGGCCATACAACGGGAGCTTAATAGTTTGCCCAGGAATTCCTATGTAACCCTTGATGTAAGAAAAACAAAAGCTCTGGATCTGGACATTTTGGAAATACTTGATGATTTTGCAGTTACCGCCCAGCGTAGGAATATTACCATGAAATTAATATCTGAAAGAGGTGAGGTGGAAAATCCGGAAAGCTATCGTGAATTTTTTGGAGTAAAGGTCTTCACAGCAGCCCATTAAAAAATATAAATCTTTAAATTTAAAATTATGAATGATTTTTATAAACAATTAATTGAAAATAATAAAAAATGGGTTCAGTCTAAACTGGACATGGATCCCGAGTTTTTTTCTAACCTGGCTAAAGGTCAAAAACCCCCATTGTTATGGATTGGCTGTGCAGACAGCCGTGTTCCTGCAAATGAAATTATAGGTGCTCAACCTGGAGAAGTATTTGTTCACAGGAACATTGCCAACATGGTAATACATTCAGATATGAACATGCTAAGTGTTCTGGATTATGCTGTAAATGCCTTAAAAGTAAAACATGTAATCGTTTGTGGACATTATGGTTGTGGAGGTGTTCAAGCCGCAATGGGAAACCAATCAATAGGCATAATAGACAACTGGATAAGACATATTAAAGATGTATACCGCGTAAATAAAAAAGAGTTGGACAGCATTAATGATGAAACCGAAAGATTTAACCGCTTTGTAGAACTTAATGTAAAAGAACAGGTATTTGATCTTGCCAAAACTTCCATAGTTCAGGGAGCCTGGAATAATGGCCAGGACCTCACAATCCATGGATGGGTATACGGAGTTGATTCGGGGATTGTTAAAGATCTTGGGGTAAACTTCAAAAATGATTCTGAATTGGATGAAGTTTACCAGCTTAATTTTTAAAAGCTTAAAAATTTCAATAAGGGTGGGTTTTACAAACCTGCCCTTACTTTATAGAATCTTCATCTTCTTTCATAAATTCAAGCTCCTGAATTTCTCTTAATATTGAAGGTATAATTGCCGGTGCGATTACTCTTACAGGTCCATAAAGAATGGATTCCTCAAGAGTTTCCTCCTCAACTATATTAATATCTTCACCAGTAGCGATAAAGAACATAATGATTACACTGGTGATGAAGGCTACTTTTATGAACCCCAAAACAGCTCCCAGGAGTTTATTTATAATCCCAAGAAATGCAAAATTGGCGGCGGTAGTTAGAAATTTACCGGCAAGAGAAATCAGGAATACTACTATAAAAAATGTGATCGCAAATGCGACAAGATTTACAAACTGGATGTTCCAAGATACCCTTTGGGCAAGGAAGTCACTAAGGATGTATGAAAAATATACAGCTACATATATTCCCAGAATAAAAGCAACCAATGAGGCCAGTTCAGCAAAAAATCCGCGAAAGAAACCACGTATAATTCCGTAAAGCAGGATTAGTGCCAGGACAATATCTACTATATTCATGTGTTTAAAAGATAGCTTTTACATGATCTAAGATACGTATCTTTGCCAAATGTCAAGAGATGAATTATTAAAAGAGCGTTGGACTCTGGTTCAGCAAAAATTATCGCACCAATTTGCTGACGGTGAACTGCTGGATTTGGATGCTATTATATATTTAATAGGGGTTCAGGAACTGGGGCAGGTACACAGAAAGTTTAAAAAGGATCAAAAGCTGGATCTCATGCATATAGCCATTTGCAGGTTATTGGAACCCTATGGGTACTATGAATTTGATTATTTTGATGAAGAGAGCTGGCCACACTATAAAGTGTTGGAAGCACTACCACCTTTAAAGGCTGGTGAACAATCTGTCCTTATGAAAGAGGCCATCGTGCAGTATTTTCTGGAAAAGGGATATATACAATAAGGATAAAGACGTTGGTTAAAGGACAATTTATTAAATTTGCCATTCTTCAAAAAAGATCCCATGATAGATAAGATTAAGGAACATATTGCCCGCGTTTCAGAATTCCAGACCCAGAGTGCTGAAGAAATTGAGGCATTCCGTATTGAATATCTTGGAAAAAAAGGGCTTTTAAATGAGTTCTTTGCCCAATTTAAAAATGTTCCCAACGAGCAAAAGAAAGATTTTGGCCAGGCTATCAATACACTTAAGAATACTGCTCAGGAAAAAATCTCTGAGTTAAAAGAAGCTGTTGAAGGTCAACAGGTTCAAAAAGGTATATATGGAGATTTAAGCAGACCCGCAGAACCGGTGGAAATTGGAGCAAGACATCCAATTTCAATTGTAAGAAACCAGATCATTGAGATCTTTTCAAATATAGGCTTTAATGTATCTGAAGGTCCAGAGATGGAAGATGACTGGCACAATTTTACCGCACTTAATCTTCCGGAATACCATCCTGCCAGGGATATGCAGGATACTTTTTTTATTCAAACAAAGCCTGATGTGCTTCTTCGTACCCATACCTCTTCTGTTCAAGTGAGATATATGGAAAACAATAAGCCTCCAATAAGGACAATATCTCCCGGGAGGGTATTTAGAAACGAAGCAATTTCTTCCAGGTCGCATTGTATTTTTCACCAGGTGGAGGGACTTTACATCGATAAAGACGTTTCGTTTGCAGATTTAAAACAAACTTTGTTGTATTTTACAAAGCAAATGTTCGGAAAATCCAAGATAAGGTTACGGCCTTCCTATTTTCCTTTTACCGAGCCGAGTGCAGAAGTTGATATTTACTGGGGACTGGAAACGGAAACTGATTACAGGATCACCAAAGGTACTGGCTGGCTGGAAATAATGGGTTGCGGTATGGTTGATCCCAATGTTCTTAAGAACTGCGGAATTGATCCTGCCGAGTATACCGGGTTTGCATTTGGTATGGGAATAGAGCGTATTGCTATGCTTCTGTATCAAATTGGAGATATCCGGATGTTTTATGAAAATGACATACGTTTTCTAAAACAATTTAAATCTACCATATAACATGAAAAAATTCGGTATTCTTATCCTGGCTATTGTGATCTTCGCTATTATAGTTTATGTCACTTTCATTATCGCTGTAGTAGAAATAATAGTAGGTGCCATATTATTTGTAGTTGCAATCGTGTTCCTTTGGATCCTTTGGAACAAACTCAAAGACAAGTTAAGTTAGATTGAAAACAGATATTGAAATACCCAGGGTTGAAGGTGTATTTGTAGCTGCTGTTTTAGAGGATAATCGGGAATTTCGCTCACAGGACTGGAATACTTATATTATTAACTCTAAACCGGTTCCCCTTGAGATAATTCTTATTGTTTCCCGGGGATATGATGCTAAAAGGTCTACCGCAACCCTGAGGCATACTATAAAAATACTCCCTGCCAGATCTTACGCTAAGATCGAATATTTACAGGATGAGGTACTTGAATTGAATAATGAATTTCTCATTACATTTTTTGAAGGAAACAGGATGTATGAGAAAACATTTACACTTAAGAAAAATTCGATAAAAGAATCAGCTCTTACAGAGCTGCCGGTTATGCCTGTAAAGGGGATACTTGCGCAATGAAATGATTTTAATTAAATATAAAAGGCTCCTGTCAGGGAGCCTTTTTAGTGTGCGAAAAAATGAATATCAATCCAGTTTTTCAGCAAGTTTTTTAAATACTTTTTTCGGATTTTTTCCTTCGTAGAGAATGGAATATACGGCATTGATTATAGGAGTTTTTGCTCCTTTTTCTTTATTGATCTTATAAGCGCTTTCGGTGGCATAATAACCTTCCGCAACCATGCTCATTTCCATTTGTGCGCTTTTAACTGTATAACCTTTCCCTATCATATTCCCAAACATTCGATTGCGACTGAAAACGGAATATCCCGTCACCAGTAGATCTCCCAGGTATGCCGAATCATTAATGTTACGTTTCATTTTATGCACCTTTTTAATGAATTTTTTCATCTCTCTTATGGCATTGCTCATTAAAACGCTCTGGAAATTATCGCCATATCCCAGACCATGTGCAATACCCGCTGCAATGGCATAAATATTTTTGAGCATGGCAGCATACTCTGTCCCCGTTACATCATCACTTGTCTTACATGTAATGTAATCGCTCTGTAATCGGGCAGCTACTATTTGGGCTTTTTTCTCATCCTGGCAGGCAATGGTAAGATATGATAATCTTTCCAGGGCCACTTCCTCTGCATGACAAGGCCCGGTGATCACCCCAAAATTTTCATCGGGAACATCATATTCCTGGTTAAAATGTTCTCCAACTATAAGGCTGGTTTCGGGGACAATACCCTTGATTGCAGAGAATATTATTTTATCTTTTAACGGGAGAGTAAGTTTATCCAGTTCCTGCTTCACAAAAGCTGATGGGATCGCAAATATTAGATAATCAGATCTCTTTACAACCTCATTAATATCATTGCTAAGTTTAAGTTGTTTGATATTAAACTCAACCGAACTTAAATAATTTGGGTTGTGGTAATGGGTTTTTATATGCGTGATGGCGGTTCTGTTTCGCATGTACCAATTTACCTCTTCAAGGTTTTCACTTAGCATTTTTACAATTGCAGTAGCCCAACTGCCACCACCAATTACTCCGAACGTAGGGGTCTTCTCCATATTTGATCTATTCCTTTCAAAAATACATAATTTAATAAGATTTTCATTGCCGGGGAAAATTTGCCGGTTTCTCCTGCAATGAAAGTGATTTATTTACGTTTTATATTCAAGATGGTAATTACTATGGTAATTATTGGTTTCATTTAGTTTTTTGGTTGGTTATTAGTTAAACAGGAATAGGTAGAAATACGTATTCCTGTTTTCCTTTGTAGGAAAATTTAAGATTTCCTTTGAATTTAATATAATTGTTATTTGTACTTTAGAATATAATCAAATCAAAAAAATGGGACTATTCAATTTTATAAAGAATGCCGGTGTCAAGATTTTTGGATCGGGTAAAGAAACCAGACAACAAACTGCAAAAGTAGATGGTGATGAAGGTGCCAAAGAGAGAGAAGAGAACCTGAAGGCGGCCCGTAAGCTTGAAGAGACCATTAAAGATCTTAAACTACAGGTAGATAACCTGAGAGTGGAAATTGAGGGAGAAAAAGCAACCGTAAGTGGCCGGGCAAAAGATCAATCCACACGTGAGAAGGTAATATTGGTTGTAGGAAATGTAGAAGGAATCTCCCAGGTTGACGACAGGATGGATGTTGAAAACAAAGAACCGGAGGCTGTTTTTCATACAGTTGAAACCGGGGATACTTTGAGCAAGATAGCCAAACAGCATTATGGAAATGCCAACAAATATCCGGAGATCTTTGAGGCAAATAAACCTATGTTAAGTCATCCTGATAAAATATATCCGGGGCAGGTATTGAGAATCCCGGTACAGAAGAATTGAAAAGAGACTGTTTAAAAATTTTAAGCGGGTTACATTGAGCGCAGTCGAAGTGCTATAGTTATAGGTCAAGAAAAAAAGGATCAATTAACTCAACAAGAACCTTCAAGAGAATTTTAAACAGTCTTTGTATTTTGGGCATTGATCTGTGCCCACAGAAATACCCCCGCAGCCTGAAGTTTTTTTATTTGTAGAAATTCATACGGTCGATGTACTCCCACACTTTTTCTGGTAGCATAGTTGTCACATTTTTTCCTTCTTTTATAGCCTGCCTTATAAATGTGGAAGTTATTTCAATGATCGGTGCTTCAACCCTGACTATTTCAGGATGCTCTTTAAATTGGGCAGGAACATCCCCAACCGATATTCGCGGGTATACATAAATGCGATGCCTTTCCAGGATAACCTCATAATTTTTCCATTTATGAAAATTCTTTAAGTTGTCTTCTCCCATGATAAGAGAAAAATCCAGTCGGGGATGATCTTCTTCCAGTTTTACGAGTGTTGTTACAGTATAGTTTGGCTGTGGCAATCTGAATTCAACATCACAAGGTTTAAGTTTCTCATAACCTTCGCAGGCGAGATAAACCATTGCAAGGCGATGATGATTATCCAGCATACTGCTCTTTTTCTTAAAGGGATTATGAGGGGTAACGACCAGCCATACTTCATCAAGGTCGCTGAATTCAACCATAAAATTAGCAATGATTATGTGGCCAATATGTATTGGATTAAAGGTGCCAAAGTAGAGCCCTACCTTTTTCTTCATTCCTCCCCTTTATTTGCTCCCACAAAAGTTGAGACCAGGTGATAAGCTTCCTTTAAAGCTGTTTGTAAATTGTTGTTTTCTATGATAAAATCAAATTGAGGGGCTGTAGCGAGTTCTATAGAAGCCTTGGCCACTCTCATATTGATTTTATCATCAGATTCTGTCTTCCTCTTTTTAAGCCGGATCTTGAGCTCTTCTATACTCGGGGGTTTTACAAAAACCGCAAGTGTATTATTGGGGTAAATATTCTTAATATCAAGACCCCCCACGACATCAATATCAAAGATGACGTTTTTACCTTTAGCCCAGATTTTATCGATCTCAGATTTTAGGGTGCCATAAAAATTATCCCTGTATACTTCTTCCCACTCCAGAAATTCTTCGCTTTTTATCTTCTTTTTGAACTCTTCAAGAGAGAGGAAATAATAATCTTTCCCTTCTACCTCTCCATGCCTTGGTTTTCTGGAAGTTGCCGAAACAGAAAATTCAAGTTTAAGTTCAGGTTGGGCAAGTAAGTGTTGTACGATCGTGGTTTTTCCCGATCCTGAAGGAGCAGAGAATACTATAAGTTTTCCGGGTTGCATTAAAGTACATTTAAAAGTTGTTCCTTCACTTTTTCCAGCTCATCCTTCATTTGTACTACCAGCTGCTGCATAGGTGCATAATTGGATTTGCTTCCTATGGTGTTGATCTCCCTTCCCATTTCCTGTGATATAAAAGCCAGCTTTCTTCCATTGGATTCTTCAGAGGCCATGGTCTCTTTGAAATAGGACAAATGATTGTCGAGTCTAACCTTCTCTTCGGTGATATCAAATTTTTCTATATAAAAAATAAGTTCCTGCTCAAACCGGTTTTCATCAACATTTTCCTTTAGTTCTGCCACCCCTTTTCTCAATCGCTCTCTTACGCCTGCAATACGATCAGGATCCATGGTTATAATTTTTTTCAGAAGTTCCTCAATGTTGGAAACTCTCATGGCCAGTTCAGATTCAAGCGCCCGTCCCTCATCTGTGCGAAAGGCATTTATTTCCTGCAATGCCGAATGAACCGCCTTTTCTATGGAAGAAAATTCGGTTTCATCTATTTCTTCTCTTTCAGTTTTGAGGGCGTCTGGCATGCGTACCGCCATTTTCAATAATTCAGTCTCGTCTCCTTCAACAATCTCTTTTAACTGATTTATATAACTTCTTACCACCGCATGATTGATCACAGAAGTTGTTTGTTCTGCAGTGGCCTCTACATATAATGAAAAATCAACTTTACCTCTGGTAAGGGAATTGGCTATAAGATTGCGCAGTTGTAATTCTTTTTCCCGGTATTGTCCGGGAATTCTCGCATTGAGGTCCAGGGATTTGCTGTTAAGAGATTTTATTTCTACCGTTATCTTTTTGGAAGGAAGCTGTAACAGGCTTTTTCCAAATCCGGTCATTGACTGAATCATGCTTGATTTTTAAAAGGTTGCGCAAAGATAAACATTTCTGAAGCAGCACAAAGTCAGTGAAACCAAAATTCCCTGCTGATATGTAATCAAAGGTTACCTGATAAAGCCATCAGCTTAATTTCGTGAGATCTGCATGTCGGGCTACCATAATATGAAATACTCCATAACCTGCGAGTCCTAAGGCTACCATGGCCAAAAGTGATGTTCCGTAAGTATAACTCAATAAATATTCGAGGGCACCCTGGGTTCCTTGATAAGCATTAGCATTATGAGACAGGATCACTCTTACCACAAAAAAAGATAATATCCCAAATACTATTCCTCTTGCTATATAACCAATTTTCCCCGCTTTCTTAATAAGATCATATTCATATTTAACCTTTGGATAATGGTCTATTTTTTTCATAAAGCTCGCTTTATAAGAGATAT
This sequence comes from Gillisia sp., assembly GCA_041743165.1. Taxonomy (GTDB): domain Bacteria; phylum Bacteroidota; class Bacteroidia; order Flavobacteriales; family Flavobacteriaceae; genus Gillisia. The sequence goes on from JBGTNH010000049.1 coordinate 58,385, forward strand.
AAAATTGCTGCAAGGCTTGCCCGGCTATTAAAATAGCAAGTGCCCATAACAATATTTTTCCCCCGTCATGATTAAGTAATTCCCAAAGGGCGGCTCTTTCTTCGCCGTTTTGTTCTTCTCCGGTTTCCTGCCTTTTATCCTGCAAGGCATTAATGAGAGGACTGGCAAAACTATAGGCTATCGTGATATAGAATATTCCGGAATAAAAATATCTCAGCATCTTAAAGCCGCCTTTTAGCTTATCATCCTTATAATCTCGCTGTGTAAGGACCACTTCATAAAAACGCCATAAGGAATAGGCCAGAAGACCCAGGGCAACAATCCCTACCAGAACTTTTCCCATGGGTAGTTCCATTAAGAAACTTATTACATTATTGCTGCTGGAAATATCTCCACCCCAATTAAATGCCGCCAAAAATGTGAGGCCACCTATTAAGAGGTAAACCATCCCTTTGGTGAAAAACCCCAGAGATCTTATTTTTGCCATATTGCTGTTGTCCTTAAGATCCATTCAGGTTTATTAATTTATATTTAAAAATTCTAAAGCCCTTTTTTCTGCATAGGTAATATTTTCTTTTTGAATAAATCCTACATGACCGCCATATTCAGGAGTTTCAAGGAAGAAAAACTTATTATTCCCGGCCATATCTTTTGGAGATGAATTTGCAGAAAGAAAAGCGTCATTTTTTGCATTTATCAACAAGCTTGGAACCCTGATGTCTGGAATGAAATTTAATGCGCTGCTTTTTTCATAGTAATCTTTGGCATTTTTAAATCCGTGAGCTTTACCGGTATATAATTCATCTATGGCATACAAACTTTTACATCTTGAAATATCACTTGCTGAAAGGTTTTCCGGAAATTTGGAACTCCTTAGGTAAAGTTGGGTTTTTAATTTTTTGACAAACCGCCTGGAGTAAAGAAAATTTTTAGGTTCTTCCAATCGTTTCAGGGATTGGTACAGATCACATGGGGTTGAAATGGCAACTGCAGCCTGAACTTCTTTTGGTATTCTATTACCTTCCCCCAGATATTTTAACATGAGGTTACCGCCAAGACTGAAACCGACTAAAGCTATCTTATGGTATGTCTTAGCATGAATGATTTGTTCCAAAACTGCGTGAAGATCTTCACTTGCTCCGGCATTATAGGATCTGTAGAGCCGATTGATCTCGCCGCTGCAACCTCGAAGATTTACTGCAGCGGCATCCCATCCATCACCTAAAAAATGCCGGGCCATTCCTTTTATATATGGTCGTTGAGAATTACCTTCCAGCCCATGTAAGATAACCACCAGTTTATTTGAGGACTTTTCTTCATCAAGACTCCAATCTATATCGATAAAATCCCCATCTTCCAATTCCAGGCGTTCACGTGATTGATTAATTGAAGGAACATTCCTCAACATTGAAGCATATATAGTCGAGAAATGGTAGTTTCTGAAAATTAACGGTGGTTTATAGGTGCTTTTTAATACTGGCATAATAACAAATTTCGCTCAAAAAATCGAATAATAAATATTATGCACGCATAATTGTTTTTCTTATTTTAGCCAAAAAATACTGTGTTATGTATTCAAAGGAATTTGATATAAGGTGGAGTGACCTTGATGCCAACCGTCATTTGGCCAATACGGCTTATATAAATTTTATGAGTCATACCAGGATGGGATTCTTAATGGAGAACGGATTTGGACAAAAAGAACTTGCCCAATACAATATCGGGCCCGTAGTTTTCTATGAACATATATATTATTTTAAAGAGGTTTTTGCCGGAAGGCCGGTAAAGGTGAGTTTGCAGCTCAGAGGAATTTCTGAAGATGGAATGTATTTTGAATTCATTCATAATTTTTATGACCATAAAGGAAGAAACTTTGCTTCATGCGAGATGATGGGCGGGTGGATAAATCTTAAAGAAAGAAAGCTTACGGGATTACCTTCAGAGTTATTCAACAACCTCAACAGTCTAAGCCATACTTCCGATTTTAAAATTATAACAAAGGAAGACACCCGTAGGTTCAATAAAAAACCCGTTGATCTGGATTAACTGCTTCTTATTTCGGTTTTCTTTTTGGTTACCAGATATACACCAATGAATACAAAAATTCCGGCGGTGATTTTTAGGGTATTCAATTGATCTGCACCTATGATTACCGCAAAAATAATAGCGATAAGAGGCTGCAGATAAATAAAGGTGCTAAGCGTAGAAGGTGAAAGATGTTTAATGGCAAAAATGCTAAGTAAATAGGTAGAAAATGTGGTGCCAATGAGCACAAAAATAATACTCCAAATCACATCAACCGGTAATTTCAACCATTCTATTTCCCGGAATTCTGAAAAAGTGATTGGGAAATTTACGATTACTGCACATAGAAATAACCATTTCATTAAGGTGATTGGGTGATATTTTGAGGCCAGAGGTTTAACAAGGATGAGGTAAACACCAAATGAAAAGGCGTTCACCATGAACATTAAATTCCCCAGGGGAATGTTGGGGGCATCCTGTCTCATTTCCGCAGAAAATAATACCAGCATGAGTGCTCCACTCAGGCCCAGAAAGATACCTGAAACCTTGAGAAAAGTAATCTTTTCCCGTAATAAATAAGAGGAAAGGAGCAATACCAGAATAGGTGTAATAGTTACAATTACTGAACTATTTATGGGGGTAGAAAGACTAAGGCCTTTAAAGAATAATAACATATTAAGCACCATTCCAAAAACGGCTGCCGCACACAATCGGGGCCAGTCACTGGCAGAAACTTTTTCTTTTGGAAACCAAAGGCTTATTAACCAGAACAGTATAGCTGCGCTGGTCACCCTTAAAAATATAAAGCCAAATGGTTTTATATATAAAGGCATTACGCTTTTTGCAATGCTGTGATTCAGCCCATAAATGGTACTCTCTCCAATCGCAGCCAGGATGGCTAAGCCACGTTTATTCATTAATGCCCTTTTTGGCAGCAGCAACGGTTTTGGGAGAATTACCAATGAAGATCCTGTCATTATTAATGATCACCGGCCGCTTTAGAAAAGTATAATGCCCCAGGATAAGATTTTTATAAGACTCTTCATCCAGGTCAGCTTTTTTAAGATCCTGCTCCTTATACATTCTGGCTCGTTTATTTATGAGATCTTCATAACTATCTGTAAACTGTCTCATTTCTTGCAGCTGCTTTTCAGTTACCGGCGTTTCTTTGATATCCTGAATGATATAAGATGAAGGAGGATTAATCTCTTTGAGGATCCTATTGCAGGTATCGCAGGTGGATAAATGATAGATTTTCTTCATTACTTTAATATTTTCAGTTAAAGGAATTTTATAAATTCCCTGGCCTCTTCCTTCGGTATTTCCAACTGTAACCCTCCTTCAGAATAAGAAGCGACTTCATATGCATTGTATCGTAAAATTATCTTATTCTTTACAAAGCCAATATTTTGAGGCAAATGAAAACTATCGTTCTCAAAAAAATAACCGGTAGAGTTGATGGATTCATTTTTAGGAATGTTATGTTTTTTCCTGAAAATATCCTCTGCAAATGCTTGAAATTCAGAAGTAAAGAGATCTTCTGTTTTGAGAACCTCCCCCGTTTGGGGATCTATATTTACAAAACTTTTACTGGAATAGCCGTGGGCTCCACCGGTAAAGAGGGCAAGATCAAATTGTAAAGAAATGATCCCGGGACTATTTATCAGGACCTTGCCTTCCACATTGGCTTCCCAGGGAATATTGAATTCTGGAAATTCCATGGATGATTCCTCATAATTTGTAATAAAATTCCTGGACATTTGCGTAAGATCCCTGGCCTTGTTCTCATCCTCATAATCTATAAGATTGATCACATGTTTTTCTATTATCCGGTTAATACGTTTATCACGGGAATTGGGATTTTCAATCCATGGAATTTGAATGCTTATATAAGTGCAATTCTCATCTTCCGGATTGCAATCCAGGAGTGAAACTTCATCTATCATCAACACCTCAAACTCAGGTGCCGCTGGTTCATTCTTACATCCCATCACCACTAATATGAAAATTAATGGCAAAAACAGTTTTTTCACAGTAAAACCTTGTTAAATTAGGGATAAAGGTACGTGCTATTTTGCCAATCCCCAATACGAGTAATACATTTGCTTTAGTTAAAAATCCCATAAAAATATCTGGGATAATTTGCACTTTAATAATGGATATCGGGTCTGTTATTTCAATTAAAATTTGCTTAAAAAATGAAATTCAACACCAAAACTATTCATGGAGGACAGCATAATGTTGATCCGGCATATGGATCTGTAATGCCGCCAATATATCAAACCAGTACTTATTCTCAGACTACCCCGGGAGGTCATAAAGGTTTTGAATATTCAAGGAGCGCCAATCCTACCAGGAGTGCTCTCGAAAGATCGCTTGCCAGCATTGAAAATGGAGAATATGGCCTGGCATTTGGATCTGGATTGGCTGCAATAGATGCAGTTATAAAATTATTCAGGCCCGGGGATGAAATCATTTCTACCAATGATCTATATGGGGGATCCTACCGTCTTTTTACTAAAATCTTTGAAGGTCTGGGAATCAAATTTCATTTTATAGGGATGCAAAATGCTTCAGCCATAGAGGACTTCATTAATGAAAACACTAAACTCATCTGGATTGAAACCCCTACCAATCCAATGATGAACCTTATAGATATTAAAGCTGCTGCTGTCATTGCCAAAAAACATAATTTACTACTTGCAGTAGACAATACTTTTGCCACCCCATATTTACAACAGCCTCTTGATCTGGGTGCAGATATTGTGATGCACAGTGCCACTAAATATTTGGGCGGCCACAGCGATGTGGTTATGGGGGCATTGGTTGTGCGCGATGAGGAACTCGCCAACAGGTTATATTTTATTCAGAATGCAAGCGGTGCGGTTTGTGGACCTCAGGACTGCTTTCTGGTTTTAAGAGGAATTAAAACACTTCATATTCGTGTACAACGCCATTGTGAGAACGGGGAGAGGATTGCCAGATACCTAAAAACACACCCCAAAATTGAGAAGGTATACTGGCCGGGATTTGAAGACCACCCCAATCATGAAATTGCAAAGAAACAAATGTCAGGATTTGGAGGGATGATCTCTTTTACAACTATTGAGGGTACCCTGGAAAGCGCTGTGAAAGTTGTGGAAAATTTAAGGGTATTTACTTTAGCGGAATCTTTAGGAGGAGTGGAATCCCTTGCCGGTCATCCTGCAAGCATGACACACGCCTCTATTCCTATAGCAGAAAGATTGAAAACCGGGGTAGTAGATTCCCTTATTCGCCTGAGTGTGGGAATCGAAGATATAGAAGATCTTATCGGGGATCTTAAGCATGCCCTGGGATAAACAAGAAATTAGGAATTAATCAAAAGTCCAACAATAAATTTTTCCCGGGATTTAGTAATTAAGATAATAGATGTAACCTATGTTGAACCAGAATAGGAAATCATTAAATTTATTCTGGGGCTCATTAATATTAAGACCATCTATCCAGTCGGTATCATAATATTGCCATCTTGCCTCAAAGCCAAGATCGCTAACTACAGATAATCTATACCTTAATCCTACACTTCCTGCGATGGCCCAGGTATTTCCGCCTTGAAAATCCATCCCCCCAACAAAAGTGGGAAATACATTATCAGGATTGGTAAGAGGTCCCAGGTCTGAAAAAGCCTCAGGTTTATAATAGGCATAAAGAAGGCCTAAACTTATATAAGGAGCAAATTGAAATGCAAACGAATTATAATCTCTTATTTTGAGGGGATAATATTCAAGGCCGGCTCCTATTTGAAATATCTGGGATTGACCGTGCATTGCTCTTAACCTGCGCCCCCCCTCCGAATTTTCCTGAGCAACCGGTCCAAAATGTTCCAGTTTGCTATAAAAATAATCCATTTCTGTTCGTATCTTGAAATGTTCTGTAAAAAAGTTTTCAGAGACATAGCTATGACACGCCTGCCGGTAAGCGAAATTCATGTAATGAATAAGGCCAATTCCAATACCTGCGTTTTCCAGATTGTTCCTTATATTAAACCTTTCTCCATAATCTGTGAAAAAGGAAGCTGGGCCCACCAATACTCCTATTTCATGCGAAATACCGAGTTGGGCAAAACTTCTTTGTGACGAGAACACAAAGCTTAAAATAAAAATTACGATCAACCCAAATTTATTCATTACTCCGCCTAGTGATGTGAACAAATATATAAAATAGACTTAACAATGTGGGAAGGAAAATTACCCATTAAATACAGACGTTAATTTTATATCAAATTATAAAAAAAAGAGGACAATCTTTATATATCCATTATATTTGCACCAATTTACGAAAGCGTAATAATCAAATATATAAAGCACTACTACTATGGAGCAAAGTGTAAAAGAATTTTTGGAGGTTGTATCTAAGAGAAATCAGAACGAACCCGAGTTTATGCAGGCTGTACATGAGGTAGCCGAAACGGTGATCCCATTTATAGAAAAAAATAAAAAATACCAGAATAAGATGCTACTTGAGCGTATGGTAGAGCCTGAAAGGGTGATCATGTTCAGGGTGCCATGGATTGATGACCAGGGAAAAACCCAGATCAACAGAGGATTCAGAATACAAATGAATTCAGCAATTGGTCCTTATAAAGGCGGAATGCGTTTTCACCCATCTGTAAACCTGAGTATTCTTAAGTTCCTTGCCTTTGAGCAAACATTTAAGAACAGCCTAACTACTTTACCAATGGGGGGAGGAAAAGGAGGATCTGATTTTGCTCCTAAAGGAAAATCTGATAATGAGGTGATGCGTTTTTGCCAAAGCCTTATGACCGAACTTGAGAGACACATTGGAGCAGATACAGATGTTCCGGCAGGAGATATTGGAGTGGGAGCACGTGAAGTAGGTTATATGTTTGGACAGTACAAACGACTAAGAAATGAATTCACAGGAATTTTAACCGGAAAAGGCCTTTCATATGGAGGTTCACTTATAAGACCTGAAGCTACTGGATACGGTAATGTCTACTTCGCTCAAAATATGCTGGAACAAAAAGGTGACACTATAAAAGGAAAAACTGTTGTTGTATCAGGATCAGGAAATGTGGCGCAGTATGCTGTAGAGAAAGCTACACAACTTGGCGCAAAGGTTGTTTCAATGTCAGACTCTGGCGGGTATATCTACGATGAGAGTGGTATTGATGCTTCAAAACTGGATTTTATTATGAACCTTAAGAATGTGAAAAGAGGCAGGATAAGTGAATATGTAGACCAGTATCCCTCAGCAAAATATTTTGAGGGGGAAACTCCCTGGGGAGTAAAATGCGATATCGCTATGCCATGCGCAACCCAAAATGAATTACTTGAAGATGATGCCCGTAAACTTGTTGATAATGGCTGCATACTCGTAGGAGAAGGTGCAAATATGCCTTGTACTCCCGAAGCTGTTGCAGTATTCCAGGAGGCAAAGATACTTTTCTCCCCGGGGAAAGCATCCAATGCAGGTGGGGTAGCCACATCAGGTCTTGAAATGTCTCAAAACTCGATGAGATATAGCTGGACTGCAGAAGAAGTTGATAAAAAGCTCCACGAGATCATGAAAAATATTCATAACGCCTGTGTTGAATATGGAACCAGGGAGGATGGTTATATAGATTATGTTAGAGGAGCAAATATTGCCGGGTTCGTCAAAGTAGCAGATGCTATGCTTGCCCAGGGAGTGGTTTAATCCATTTTTTATCAGAAATTAAGCAATAAATGCCGCCTTCCCGGGTGGCATTTTTGATTATCTTCAGAACAAAATTATCAAATGCTGGTCCATACAGAAGCTATCGTTATAAGTTCCCTTAAATATGCCGAAGCAGATCTTATTGTAAAATGCTACACCCGCAAAAGTGGACTAAGAACCTACCTTCTACGGGGCATCCTGAAATCCAAAAAAGGGAAATTTAAGGTATCCATGTTTCAGCCTTTGACCCAACTTGATCTGGTGGCCAAACATAAGGATAAGGGCACTATGGAATATCTTCAGGAGGCAAGAATTCTTAATCATTACTCCAGCCTGCATACCAATGTAATAAAATCTACCATGGTTCTCTTTCTCTCTGAAATTTTAAGAAGTGCCATACAGGAGGAAGAGCAAAATGAGCAACTTTATCATTATCTTGAAAATACGTTGAATTGGTTGGATATGCATGACAATATTGGAAATTTCCATTTGTTGTTTATGCTCAACTTAACCCGGTATTTAGGCTTCTTCCCAGATGAGGATCAGGAGGATAAGCCTTATTTTAATATGCTGGAAGGCATCTTTCAGGAGGTTAATACGGGCCCTTATTGCCTCGATGGCCCAAATTTAAACTTGTTGAAGCGGTTAATGGGTACGAAATTTGATGAATTGGAGAAAATACATTTAACCAAAAACGGGAGGTCCAATTTTTTAAATATGATGCTAAGCTATTATCAACTGCATATAGAATCATTCAAAAAACCTAAATCCCTGGGCGTGTTAAATGAAATCTTCCATTAATGCGCCTGATATTATCTTTCTTACTTTTCTCAATTTTTGGCCCTGCCGTTGCTCAGGAGGTTGTGGTCCTCGAAAAAGGAACAAATATTCCTCTCTCCTACGTGGCCATATTCAACAAAAATAAAACTGTAAGTACTTTTACCGGAAGTCAGGGAAAAGCAGATTTGAGCAAGTTCAGTTCCCGGGAGGTAATCATTTTCAGGCATATTTCACATCACGAATTAACAATTACAAAAGCAGATGTAATTGCCTCGGGAGGAAGGGTGTTCATGACAATTGATGAGAGCAGCCTGCAGGAGGTGGTCCTTTCGGTGTCAAGGTTCAAACAGAAAAAACAGGGAGTCCCCCAAAAAACTGTTAGCATAAAGCCGGAGGATATCGTATTCTCAAATCCTCAGACTTCGGCAGACCTGCTTCAAAGTACGGGAAAAGTTTTTGTTCAAAAGAGTCAGCTCGGGGGAGGAAGTCCAATGATAAGAGGATTTTCAGCTAACAGGCTTCTTATTACTGTGGATGGGGTTAGAATGAATAATGCTATCTTCCGCAGCGGGAATTTACAAAATATTATTTCTATAGACCCTCTCGCGGTTAATGAAGCAGAGGTGATTATGGGTCCGGCTTCAGTAATTTATGGTAGTGACGCGATAGGAGGAGTGATGAATTTCTATACTCTGAAACCCGTATTTTCTTATCAGGAGAAGAAAATTTCAGGAAAGATCTTGAGCCGGTACTCAACGGCAAATAAAGAAAAGACGGTGCATGCAGATGTCAATTTTGGGATTGAAAAATGGGCTTTTTTAAGCAGTATCACATATTCAGATTTTGATGACCTGAGAATGGGAAGTCATGGTCCTGAAGAATATTTACGTGAAGAATACGCAGGAACTCTTAATGGACAGGATGTGGTAATTGAAAATCCCAACCCTCAGCTCCAGATCCCAACCGGGTATGAACAGATCAACCTATTGCAGAAAATAGCCTACCAGCCAAATGATATATGGGACTTTAGTCTGGGAGCTTATTATTCTACCACTTCAGATTTTCCAAGATATGATCGTTTACATCAAAGAAGGAATGGGCAGCTGCGATTTGCAGAATGGTTTTATGGCCCGCAACGATGGTTCCTTGGAAATTTTCAGATTGCTAAAAAAGGAATTGGGATCTTATATGATAAAGCAAAATTCACCGGAGCATACCAATTTTTTGAAGAAAGCCGCAATGAAAGAAATTTTGGGAGGGAAATAAAATTCACCAGTAAGGAGATGTTAGATGCATGGTCAATCAATCTTGATTTTGAAAAAGGTTTTACAAAGAATAAACTGTTTTATGGTGCAGAATATGTTTTGAATTTTGTGGGATCTGATGCTTTGGGAAGAAATATTAATTCAAATGAAATTTTTGATGCACCCGCCCGGTATCCCGATGGATCTTCATGGCAATCTTTGGCAATCTATACCAGTTTCCAATGGAATGCTTCAGAAACATTGAATATGCATTTTGGAGCAAGATATAACGCGATTTTGCTCAGAGCAGATTTCGAAAATTCCTATTATGATTTCCCCTTTTCAAATGCCAATATCAATACGGGAGCGCTTACCGGCAGCGTGGGAATCAATTGGAGACCTACCCCTAATGTAACCTGGAAGGCAAATTTATCTTCTGCTTTCAGGGCTCCGAATATAGATGATGTGGGAAAGATCTTTGATTCAGAGCCGGGATCTGTTGTAGTTCCCAACCCCGGTTTAAAACCTGAATATGCCTATAACGCAGATTTTGGTTTCATATGGAAGATTGGGGAATTCCTGGTCATTGATGCCTCATCTTTTTATACTATTCTGGAAAATGCCATGGTGCGCAGGGATTTTGAACTTGAGGGCCAAAGAACTATTACCTACCAGGGAGAAGAAAGTAATATCCAGGCTATTCAGAACGCAGCCAATGCCTGGGTATACGGATTTGAAGGGGGGCTGGAAATCAGGTTTTCCCCTGCCTTAAAACTGCTTTCCCAGATTACGCTTACCAGCGGGAAAGAGGAGCTGGAAAACGGCGATACCGCACCTTTGCGACATGCTGCTCCTCTTTTTGGAAATACTCACCTGGTATGGACCTTTTCAAAAGTAAAATTAGACCTGTATTCAGAATACAACGGAAAGTTTGATTATGAAGATCTAGCCCCTTCCGAACGGGAAAAAGCTTATTTATATGCTGTTGATGAAAATGGAAATCCTTATTCCCCGTCCTGGTACACCATTAATTTTACGGGGCAATATGAGATCAATGAGAATTGGAAGGCTACAGCGTCACTTGAAAATATAACCGATCAGCGATACCGTCCATACTCTTCTGGGATCGCAGCTGCCGGCAGGAATTTTATTGTGGCATTGAGCTATAGTTTTTGAGCAATCATTCTTTTTCATTATAGCTAATGGCCTATCAATCCTTGGAAAGGTATTCTTTGGAAATAGGATTGCTTTCAGATTCCTGCTGCCAGAAAATATTGATTATCCACCACCGGGTTCCATCATTAAGTAACTGAATGCTATTGATTCCACGCATAAAGGGTTCTTGATCTTTTTTGCTGTGAAAGGATTCATAGGTGCTAAATACCTGTGCAATGTTGCCGAAAGTTTGAGTAGACCTATGAATTTCGGTTTCATAAAAACCATTTTCCATTAACCATTTCCCGGAGGTTTGAACATAATCTTCCGGCGACAGGAATCTCGCCGAGGTTTTGCCTTCATCGTTATTCCCTGTAGGGATCAGTTTGGCATTTTTATAAAATAAATATTTAAAAAGTTCCCAATCGCGTTCTACACCTTTATCTCCTGAAATTACAGCATATAAAGTCTCAATAGTATTGTCAACGGTGGTCACAGATTTTGAATAATCTTTTGTTTCCTGAGCACTCAGGCCAAAAGAAATAAAGAATAATCCTATTATCAATTTTTCCATTATTCGAATAATTATGAAGAAGTATACGCGGTATATAAAAAGGGCATTAATCTTCTCTGGGTAAAAGTGAATCTCTCTGGGCTATTTGATAGACCAGGGCCGCTATTACTGTGGCGTTGATCATCATATCCCGTTCGGGTACATATTCCAAATCGTCTAAATTTGTATGATGTGTAACTGTGTTATAATTTAGTGCATCCTGGATAATTTGAAATCCCGGGATCTTGTAATAATCGAATACGTCGTGATCTGTAAAATTGGTGTTTTGAATAGTAAGATTATTTACATCCAAATGTGCGTATGGCTTTAACATTTCTGCAAATATTGGCCTTACCGCCTCATTTCCCTGCATAAATATCCCCCGCATCTGTCCGGCACCATTGTCCATATTTATGTAAGCTGAAATTTTTCCAACCTCTTTTTTTCGGGCAGTTTCTTTAACTTTTCCGAAATGCTTTTCTGCGTAGGCCATAGAACCCAGGTATCCCTGTTCCTCCCCTCCCCAAAGAGCAATTCTAATAGTTCGTTTTGGTTTTAATCCTGACGCTTTTAAAATTCGCATAACTTCCATCATAACTGCAGAACCCGCTCCGTTATCTGTGGCTCCACTTGCCGGATGCCAGGAGTCAAAGTGAGCACCAATCATAACAACTTCTTCTTTTAATCTGGGATCTGAGCCGGTTATTTCTGCGATGATATTTACATTATTTTCAGGTTTTAAGTAAAGTTCGGAATCTAAATGGAATTTGATCTTCGGGGCAATTTCCCGGTCTAATAACCTTTTAAGTTTTCCAAAATTCTCCGGCGATATGGCAAAAAACGGAATTGGTTTAACGTCATTTTCTCTAAAATTATATGTGCCGCTTGGATGAATGATACCCGGGAAAAATGGAGTAGTACCTAAAACACTAACGGCTCCTTCGGCTTTTAAAAATGCAAAGAAGGCATCATCTTTTCTCATAAAATTTTGAAAAATAATCTCTAAGTCTTTCACAAGATCAATGTCACCTACTGAATATCCCAAAGGATTACCGGGAGCAGGGATAATAGATTTTTCGGCTTCCTTCAGTTGCTCTGCGGTAAATCTATTGGTAAGAGCATCAAATAACATATTTTGTTTTGGGGAAGATCCAATGAGTACAGTCGTTCCATTTAATTTTCCACTCCATTCCTTTTTTACTTTTTCCAGATCATTATGGCTTTCTATCCATACGAGATCTCCGGTCTGCACGCCGTCTGAACTTTCGGTCCAGGCATATGGATAAGCATTAATTTTCATATAAGAAGGTTCAATCATTTCTACATTAAATGACTTTACCTCCCAACCCATACAATCATCACAATAATTTTCATAATACACCTTATCCATCCCCCAATTTTCCATTTTTTTCTTTGCCCATTCGGCTGCCATAAAATATTGGTTTGTACCTGTTAGGCGCGGTCCATAAACATCGGACAAATCTGAAATTAGGTTCATAACCTGGGATTTCTGAAAACCCTCGGTGTTAATTTTAGCCAGTGCCTGGGATACAGTTTGTGAACTGGCAGGGAATCCTGAAAATAATAAGGCTGTAAAAAAGAATTAGTGAAAAGATCTTCATAATTAGGACAATAGTTTATTTAGCACCAATGTAATAAATTAAGAAAAACAAAACCATAACCCCCGTAAAATAAAATTTTCTTTAGGCATTAGCATACAGTAAGTTACATTTTGATAAATATTGTGTTGTATTTTTATTCAGAAAATAAAAAATTCTTACCTGGGAAGGAAATTTACCTGATTTAATCGTTTCAATTCATATAATAATTTAGTCTTAACAGGACTGAATTAAAAAATATGACTTCATTAAATGCCGTATTAAAAAATATTAACCTCCGTTATTCTTCATGTAATAAAATCGATAAAATATAACCAAGGAGGGTGTTATTTTCGCAAATACCATATGCTCAATTTTCTGCTTTTAACCCCCTCTCTTTTCTTAAAATTGATTATTTTCGCAGCTCAATAGAAATAAGCAAAAAATGAACACAAAGTTCGCTGAGTATAAAGGACTTGACCTTCCTAAAATAGCTGAGGAGATCCTGGGTTACTGGAAGGAGAATGACATTTTTGAGAAAAGCGTAACTACACGTGAAGGTAAGGAGCCATTCGTATTTTTTGAAGGCCCTCCTTCAGCAAACGGGTTGCCGGGAATACATCATGTTATGGCCCGAGCGATCAAGGATATTTTTTGCCGCTATAAAACCCAGAAAGGATATCAGGTTAAAAGGAAAGCAGGTTGGGACACCCATGGTCTTCCCATTGAACTTGGAGTTGAAAAAGAACTAGGGATTACAAAAGAAGATATTGGCACAAAAATAAGTGTCGAAAAATATAATGAGGCTTGTAAAGCGGCAGTTATGCGCTATACAGATGTCTGGAATGACCTTACCGAAAAAATGGGGTATTGGGTTGATATGAATGACCCGTACATCACATATAAATCCAAATATATGGAAACGGTGTGGTGGCTGCTTTCAGAAATTTATAAGAAAGGTCTTATATACAAGGGTTACACCATCCAACCATATTCTCCCAAAGCGGGTACAGGTTTGAGTTCGCACGAACTCAACCAGCCCGGGACTTACCAGGATGTGACAGATACTACTGTTACGGCTATGTTTAAAATTACAAGCCCCCTCCCAACCTCCCCCGAAGGGGGAGGAGCTGGAAGCGTAGCACGACCTGATTCTCCCCCTTCGGGGGAGTTAGAGGGGGCCTGGGGTGATACTTTCATCATCGCATGGACAACAACCCCCTGGACCTTACCTGCAAACACTGCCTTGACAGTAGGTCCTAAAATCGAGTATGTTACCGTAAAAACTTATAATCAATACACCTTCCTCCCAATTACCATAATTGTAGCAAAGGATCTTGCCGAAAAACAATTTGATAAGAAATTCAAAAAGGTTGAAAGCGTAGAAGGATTAAAATCTTATACCCAGGGAGATAAGATCCCTTATTATATTGGAAAAAGTTTTTTAGGAAAAGATCTGGTAGAAATTAGATATGAGCAATTGATGCCTTATGTGCAGCCCTATCATAATCCTGAGAATGCATTTAGGGTAATTGCAGGTGATTTTGTTACTATAGAAGATGGTACCGGGATAGTACATACCTCCCCAACCTTTGGTGCAGATGATGCCATGGTTGCAAAACAGGCAGTGCCTGAGGTTCCTGCTTTACTTGTGAAAGATGAAAATGACAATCTTGTGCCTATCGTTGACCTGCAGGGGAAATTCCGTAAGGAGATTGGGGAATTTGGCGGCAAATATGTCAAAAACGAATATTATGATGAGGGACAGGCACCCGAGAAATCTGTGGATGTTGAGATCGCTATCAAATTAAAAGAAGAGAACAGGGCCTTTAAGGTTGAAAAATATCTTCACAGTTATCCAAACTGCTGGAGAACAGACAGGCCTATTTTGTATTATCCCCTTGATTCATGGTTTATTAAAGTGACCGAATTCAAGGATAGAATGCATGAGCTCAACCAGAAGATCAATTGGAAGCCAAAGTCTACAGGAGAAGGCCGTTTTGGAAACTGGCTTGCCAATGCCAACGACTGGAACCTTTCACGTAGCAGGTATTGGGGTATACCTTTGCCAATATGGCGTACAGACGATGGTAAAGAGGAGATCATTATTGGATCTATCGAAGAATTAAAAGCAGAAATGGCAAAAGCGGTGGAAGCCGGTGTTTTGAAAAAAGATGTTTTTGAAGATTTCGAGGTAGGGAATATGAGTGAGGAAAACTATGATAAAGTAGACCTTCACAAGAATGTGGTAGATGAGATCACCCTTGTTTCAGATTCTGGAAAACCCATGAGAAGAGAGTCAGACCTTATTGATGTTTGGTTTGATTCCGGTTCCATGCCGTACGCCCAATGGCATTATCCATTTGAATTGCCCCCTAAATCCCCCGAAGGGGGACTTTCTCCAAAATTCCAAACAGCGAGAAAATCTACTTATCCTCTGTTAAAGGAGAAGGCAGAAAAAAGGAAAAATCATCCTACTGAAGCAGAAAAAATTTTATGGGAGGCTCTAAGAGGAAAAAAATTAAGCGGATATAAATTTAGAAGAGAACACATAATTGATGAATATATAGCTGATTTTGTATGCTTATCAAGACGCCTGATTATAGAGGTTGATGGTGGATATCATAGTGATCCAAAAATCATGGAAAATGATGAATTCAGGTCAAATTATTTAAAAGTGAATTTTGGATATGAGGTAATTCGATTCTCTAATGAAGAAGTGATTGGCGATATAGATGCGGTTTTAGAAAAAATTGAGCAAGCATTAAAGAAAACCCCCCTTCGGGGGGATAGGGGGGCTTTCATTGCCGACTTCATTGCTGAAGGTGTTGACCAGACAAGAGGCTGGTTCTATACCCTTCACGCCATTGCCACGATGATATTTGATGATGTGGCTTATAAGAATGTGGTGTCAAACGGACTGGTACTTGACAAGAACGGGCAGAAGATGTCCAAACGCCTTGGTAATGCCGCAGATCCATTTACGACACTTTCCACCTATGGAGCAGATGCCACCCGCTGGTATATGATCTCCAATGCAAATCCATGGGACAACCTGAAGTTTGATCTCGAGGGAATTGGGGAAGTAAGCCGAAAATTCTTTGGAACTCTTTATAATACGTATTCCTTTTTTACACTATATGCAAATCTGGATAATTTCAGTTATGCAGAAGAGGAAGTTCCGCTGGACGACAGACCTGAAATAGACCGATGGATACTTTCAGAATTGAATACTTTGGTAGATGCCGTAGATAAGTTTTATGCAGATTATGAGCCTACAAAGGCTACCCGCGCAATTTCAGAATTTGTTCAGGAAAACCTGAGCAACTGGTATGTAAGGCTAAGCAGAAGGAGATTCTGGAAACCAGCCCGACGAGGTCATTCTGGCGGGGGTGAGTACGAGTTAGATAAAATTTCAGCATATCAAACGCTCTACACCTGTTTAATAACTGTGGCCAAACTTGGAGCTCCGGTTGCCCCATTCTTTATGGAAAGGCTTTATAAGGATCTCAATAATACAACAGGTAAGGAATCCTTCGAATCTGTTCACCTGGCAGATTTTCCTGCTGCAGATGTAAAACGCATAGACAAATCCCTGGAGCACAAGATGGAAAAAGCCCAGATCATTTCTTCCCTGGTTTTATCGCTACGGAAAAAAGAAATGATCAAAGTGCGCCAGCCCTTGCAGCGGGTGATGATACCAGTTTTTGATGAACAACAAAAAGCTGAGATACTGGCGGTAGAAGATCTTATTCGATCTGAAGTTAATGTAAAGGAGATACAGCTTATAGATGATGCTTCAGGTTTACTGGTTAAACAGGCTAAGCCTAACTTTAAAGCTCTTGGCCCGAAATATGGTAAAGATGTAAAAGCTGTGGTGAATGCGATAAACAGCTTCACTTCTGAAGATATTTCAACCCTGGAGCGCACAGGGAAATATGAGGTAGAAATAAGCGGAAAAATGACTATATTGGCGCCCGAAGATGTAATAATTACCTCACAGGATATTGAAGGCTGGTTGGTGGCCAGCAGTGGTAATATTACAGTTGCGCTGGATGTTAATATTACAGAAGAACTCAGGAGAGAAGGTATAGCCAGGGAACTGGTGAACCGCATACAAAACCTAAGAAAAGATTCGGGACTTGAGGTGACCGATACGATTGATGTGACCCTACTGAAGGATGGTGTTGTCGAGGACGCTGTCTTACAAAATATGAAATATATTATGAACGAGACACTCACTGCAAACCTCGAATTTGCAGAAGTGGTTACTGAAGGATCATTAGTGGAATTTGACGATGTAACTACAAAATTGTGTATTAAAAAACATTAAACATGTCAACAGAAATCAAAGAAAGATTCAGCGATGCTGAATTAGCAGAATTCAAAGCACTACTACAGGCAAAGATCACAAAAGCTCAGGAGCAATTGGCACTTTATAAAAGTGCTTATGTCAACGATGGCAACAATGGGACAGATGATACATCCCCCACATTTAAAGCCTTTGAAGAGGGTAGTGAGACGTTAAGTAAAGAGGCTAATTCGCAGCTGGCAATTCGTCAGGAAAAATTCATCAGGGACCTTAAGAATGCTCTGGTTCGTATTGAGAACAAAACATACGGGGTATGCAGGGTGACTGGGAAATTGATCAATAAGGAGCGATTAAAACTGGTCCCTCATGCAACATTAAGCATAGAAGCAAAGAATTTACAACGCTAAACGTTAGGAAACGCTGCTTAAAATATTTGCGCTCCGATGAGGTAATACTTATCGGGGCGTTTTATTTAAAGAAGTCTTGTTTTGGCTTTAAAAAACCGCCATTAAAACTAAATAATATTAGTATTTTTGCGCCTTTAATATTTGAATTTCATGTCCTTAAAGAAAGCTTCCCTTATTATTATCCTGATACTGCTTATAGATCAGGTAACCAAATTTTATATAAAAACAAATTTTGTAATTGGAGAGGAAATTAAGGTATTTGAATGGTTCAGTATTTTATTTGTAGAAAATGAAGGTATGGCCTGGGGGACCAAAATCCCGGGACAATATGGTAAATTGTTGCTTACCCTTTTCAGACTGGTGGCCATTGTGGGTATTGGTTATTGGTTATGGGACGCCGTAAGAAAAAACGCTTCTCGTATATTAATAGTCTCCATCTCCTTTATATTTGCGGGAGCATTTGGAAATATAATAGATTCTGTTTTCTACGGAATGATATTTACTGAAAGCTATGGACAGGTAGCAGAATTTATGCCGGAGGGTGGAGGTTATGCGCCAATATTTTATGGTAAAGTAGTAGACATGCTTTATTTCCCACTCTACGATGGGATCCTTCCATCCTGGATTCCTTTCTGGGGAGGGGAACACTTTACTTTCTTTGACCCGGTATTCAACTTTGCAGATACAGCTATTAGCACAGGTGTTATCCTGCTGTTATTGTTTAGTAAAAGGGCTTTTCCTGAAGATGAAAAAAAGCCCAAAAAAGTGAAAAAGACTTCTTAAGCAACTTTTCTTTCAAATATCTGCTCAAACTTTTTTAGCTCAATAGGCTTTATAAGATAGTCTGTTACCAGATTAAATGACTTTGCCCTTTCAAGATCCCGTGGATCAATTGAGGAAGAGACTACGTATAATGTAATCTTTTTATCAAAGTTATTTTTGATCTTGATAAACTCCCCAAGGAATTCCCAACCATCCATCACCGGCATGTTCAGGTCCAGGAAAATAATATCGGGTAATTTTTCTTCAGTCATATTGGTTAGGATTACTTTAAAGTATTCAAGTGCTTCCAATCCATTTTTGAAGATGAGTAAATTTTCAGATAAATTTTTGATCTCAATGATCTTTTTTACAAGGTTGACATAAATCTTATCATCATCGATAATACACGCCAGTTCTACTTTTTGCCCCATTTTTAGAATAACTAAAATTTAATTTTAAAGGTTGTACCTATATTAACCGTACTTGTTACAGAAATCGACCCTCCCATTGTTTCCACCTGGTTACGTGTGATAAACAAGCCAATTCCCTTTGCATCCGGATTGCGGTGAAACGTTTTATACATTCCAAACATTTTATCACCAAATTGATCCAGGTCAATTCCCATCCCATTGTCACTTACTTCCATATACGCATGATCATTCAACATATATGTTTGTATAAAGATAACAGGTTTTCTTCCCTGATGTTTATACCGGATAGCATTTGTGATTAAATTTAGTAAAATACTTTCAAGATATTCAGGAATATAATTAATTTCTTTTAATTCTTTAAAATCTGAAATAATATTAGCACTTTCCCTATTCACCAGGGATGATACTGAAGCGATCACTACATCAAGGGCATCGCTGAATTTTACCTGCCTTTTTTCCTTGGTCAAAATATTTTGATGAGTTACCATACTGTTGAGTTGCATGATAGCATTATCAAGATTTTCTGATATACTTACTACGTTATTAAGCAAATCCAGTTTGTCCTGCGGATTCTTAGATTCGGTAAGCAATTGCACTACAAGGCTTAAATTACTGCTGTGGGATCTCAAATTGTGAGATACCACATGAGCAAAATTGAATAATCTGGAGTTTTGCGCAGCTATAATGTCCAGTGAATTCTGCAGGTTTATCTCATTGTTCTTATTGTCGTCAATATCCTGAAAAACCCCTCTTATTCCGGTGATCATCTGCTCATCATTATATACAGGTTTTCCGGTTGCTCTTACCCAGAACTCCCTACCATAGAGTGTAACCATCTTTAATTCTATTTTAAAAGGGATCCCGTATTTTTCACATTTTTCAAACATGGAACTGGCGATGCCCTGGTGTTCCCGGGCGTAAAACCTTAATCGTTCCTCATAATTAAGATGAAAATCCCGCGGGCAATCAAGGATCTTTTTTGTTACATCATCCCAATAAATGGCAGGAGCAAGGGTGTCAATATACCAGCCTCCAGTTGAGGTCATCTCTGCGGTCTCACGGTAATAGAAGAAGTTTTCCTCAATGGTATATTGATCGCGTTTGCTTTGGTGAATATTTACAAACAGAAGAACTGCGGTTTCTTTATTGCTGGTTTCCTTGCTTTTAAGATTTCTGCATTCAAACCAGCGGTATTTGTCCCCTAATTTTAGTTTAACCTCCTGGTTAAAATCAAGAGAACCGGAAAGCAGATTATCAAAACCCACCCTGAAATCATACCGATAATCTCTGTGAAGTATAGTAGTTACAAAATATTCAAATATGGAAAGTTCGCCGGAGGGGGCTCCAACCAGAGCCTCAAAATGTTCAGACCACGTAATTTCTTTTGATAGAAGATCGATTTTCCAATAGGCAATATCAAAATCTTCTAATATACTGTTTAACTGAAGGTCGTTGAGCATTTAATGTCTCTATGGATTTTTAAATGTAACTCAATGTTAAAAATAATACAAATATACTTGTTAATTTTTAAAATTATAAGTTTTATAGGGTGTTACGCAATAATCCAAAGGTACATCACTTGAGATTATTCCAGGAATTTCCTTTTCAGCATCAAAAAAGGAGAGGCCAATTTTTAAAACATTTTTATTACATCCTGAAAGGAATAAATCGTAATAACCTTTTCCATATCCTACACGGTTCCCTTTAACGTCAAAGGCCAGAAGAGGTACAAAAACCACTTCGATATCCCCGGGTTTTACTTCGATCCCTCCCGTGGGCTCCGGTATTCCCCATTTGTTTAACTCAATCTTTGTGGTATCTGTTAAGAGGTAATTGGTCAATTTTCTGGAGTTCAGGTCACTTTTGGATAAAATCACATTTTTATCTTTTCCCAAAAGTATATGAAGAATGGGTTCTGTATCTATTTCTTTTCTCTCTTTTATGCTAAGAAAAACATGGTAAAAATCATAATTCCAAATGGGAAGATCAAGTAGATTATTTGCGATCTCCAGGCTTTGTATCTCAATTGTCTCTTCGGAAAGGCTTTGGCGAAGGGCACTGTATTTTAATCTTAACTCACTCTTCATCTGCAGGTTTTACAGGTGTTGAAAGATGAAGGATAGCATCTCCCTGGTAAACGATAGGCGACTCATTGGTATTGATGATATAACCTGTATTGGGAGCGATCACTTTATGGCGGAATTTTCCGTAGGGATCTGTAATAGTAGCGATATATTCTCCCTTTTCCACATGCTTTCCACAGTCAACTTTCATATGCAGCAAACCGCTGTACTTAGCTCTTATCCACGTACTGTTCTCTATTATGATACTAGGAGCAACAGGATCTGGAGAGAGGAATCGGGGCTTTAGCATTCCCAGGTGATTCAATATTCTCATGGTGCCATCAACGCCATGTGTTGCAATATCCTTGTTGCTGTCCATGGATTTTCCACCCTCAAAAAGGAGTACCATTTTACCGAGTTTATAACAGGTTTCCCTGTAAGATTTTGAAATTGTTTTGGAATAAATGGTAAATGGGGCATTGAAGATATTTGCATATTTCATACTCTTCTCATCACCTTTTAATACCCTTAACTGAGCCACATTGAACCGACTCCTGCCTCCCGTATGAAAGTCTATGCAAAAATCGGCTACGGGAAGGATCTTGGATACGAATTGATACGCAAACCTACTCGCAAGTGATCCATTCTTGGTGCCCGGAAATACCCTGTTAAGATCCCGTCCATCTGGAAATTCACGGCTTAAATTTAGAAAACCAAATACATTCACCACGGGGATACAGATTACTGTGCCTTTAACAGGTTTATTAATATTTCTGGAAATTACCTGGCGTACGATCTCCACTCCGTTTATCTCATCACCGTGAATCCCGGCGGTAAGTAATACAACCGGCCCAGGCTTTTTGGACCTTTCAATAATAACCGGAACTTCAACCGAGGTTGTGGTATATAATTTTGCCATGTTCAGGTTGATCACAGCACCTTTTCCCGGAGGAATCTTTTTACCTAAAATTTCAAGAATATTATTCTTGTCTATATGAGCCATAGGCTATACATTTCTTTCTATGTATCGTATTATGCTCTTGGCAATGTCTTTACCTGTAGCAGCTTCAATTCCTTCCAGCCCGGGAGAAGAGTTTACCTCGAGGATCAAAGGTCCCCTGGCGCTTTGCAACATATCAACTCCTGCAACTCCCAGTCCCATAGCTTTGGCAGCTTTTATAGCAGCGTTTTCTTCATCATCTGTAAGCTCGATTACAGAAGCTGAACCACCTCTGTGAAGATTGGAACGAAATTCTCCCTCTTTTCCCTGTCTTTTCATAGCTCCAACCACATGGCCATCTACGATAAATACGCGAATATCTGCCCCGCCTGCTTCTTTAATGAATTCCTGGACTATAACCCTTGCCTGTAACCCATTGAATGCTTCGATAACAGATTCTGCTGCATTTTTTGTTTCGGCCAGAACTACTCCAAGGCCCTGTGTGCCTTCCAGCAATTTTATGATCAAAGGTGCTCCGCCTACATGTTTAATAACTTCCCCAACATCTTTGGAATAGTTTGTAAATACAGTTTTTGGAAGGCCAAGACGTGCCCGTGATAAAACCTGTAAACTTCTAAGTTTATCCCTGCTCCTTACCAGAGACTGAGATTCGGTGGTGGTAAAAACGCCCATCATCTCAAATTGCCGTACCACTGCAGTGCCGTAAAAAGTTACAGAGGCGCCTATTCTTGGAATTACGGCATCGGTATCTGTAATCCCTTTTCCCCTGTAAAAAATGGATGGTTTTTTCTTCTCAATGACAAGATCGCATTTTAACGGATCCATCACCTCTACATTATGACCTCTTTTTTTAGCTGCCTCTATAAGGCGCATGGTGGAATATAAATGACTATTTCTGGATAGAATTTTTATGTTCATTTTTGTGTAAATTATAAGAAACGTCAGTGAGCTCCGGATCTACTATAAATTTTTTGCTTAGAAATTTCCTCCCTATTAAAACCGGATATCTCATCTCCTGTCGTGCAGACAAAGAAAGTGAAATTTTGAAAACCTTGTTAAATAATTTTATGGTAGACTGTACCTGAAATCTCTTTTGTATGATGCCATTACTACTTCTTACAAAAACAATATCATATTCCTCAAAAACAAACTCTTTTCCATTATATAATGGGTGTTCTTCATCCAGAAATGTACAATGAAGGCGGTCATCTATTTCCTCAATATTATCACAGTGAATAGAAGAGGTGTAGGCACCCGTATCGATCTTGATCGCAATATTTTTTAGGTTTAATAAAGGAAAATCAGCTTTATCAAACCTTCCAATTACTTTTTTCTCCATTGCTGCAAGTTAATAAAATGATCATTGGTTCATCCTTATAGTCTCCTTAAAATAAAAAGATTCCCGGAGGCGCCACAAATTGATATTGGCCGGTCACCGGATTTTAAAAATTTGATATTCTCAAACAGTGTTTTATTTATACCTCCCGGGAATATAATATCTTTGATGTAATGGAAGCTCCGTCAATTAACATTCAGATCCAGACCCTGCCCGAGGGCCCGGGCGT
This sequence comes from Gillisia sp., assembly GCA_041743165.1. Classification (GTDB taxonomy): domain Bacteria; phylum Bacteroidota; class Bacteroidia; order Flavobacteriales; family Flavobacteriaceae; genus Gillisia. The sequence goes on from JBGTNH010000049.1 coordinate 81,941, forward strand.
TTACCAGTATTACGATAAAAATGGAAGGATCCTTTATGTAGGAAAGGCGAAGAATTTGAAAAAAAGGGTAAGTTCCTATTTTACAAAAAAGCATGACAGCCATCGTATTGGAGTCATGGTCAAAAAAATACATAATATTAGGCATATAGTAGTTCAATCTGAAACCGATGCACTTTTACTGGAAAATAATCTTATTAAAAAACACCAACCCAGGTTTAATGTCATGCTTAAGGATGACAAGACTTATCCCTGGATATGTATAAAGAACGAGAGATTTCCCAGGGTTTTCCCAACCCGCAGACTTATTAAGGATGGAAGCGAATATTACGGGCCTTTCACCACCTTCAAGACCGTTAACACTCTCCTGGATTTGATAAAAGGGCTTTACCCTTTGCGCACCTGTAATTACGATCTTGCTGAAGAAAAGATCAAAAATGGAAAATACCGGGTTTGTCTGGAGTTTCACCTGGGAAATTGCAAGGGGCCGTGTGAAGCCATGCAGGAAGAAGAGGAGTATAACCGAAATATTTCGGCAATAAGGGAGATCGTTAAAGGAAATTTTAAAGATTCATTGAATCAGTTCCGCCAGCAAATGAGGGAACATTCAGATAATATGGAATTTGAGGAAGCTCAGCTTATTAAAAACAAGATAGAAATTCTTGAAAATTACCAGTCAAGGTCTACTGTTGTTAATCCACGAATCAATAATGTAGACGTGTTCTCTATTGTAAGTGATGAAGGTTATGGCTACGTGAATTTTCTCCAGATCTCGCATGGGGCCATAATACGCTCACATACCATTGAACTGAAAAAGAAACTTGATGAGACCGATAAAGAATTGCTTGAATTGGGGATTATCGAAATAAGACAGCGGTTTAATTCCATTTCAAAGGAGATCTACGTTCCTTTTAAGGTTGATGTAGGTGAAGATATTTTAATTACGGTTCCCCAACTAGGGGATAAGAAAAAAATTGTAGATCTTTCAATACGCAATGCAAGATATTTCAGGCAGGAACAATTCAAACAAATGAAAATCGTAGATCCAGATCGCCATGTGAACAGGATCATGGCCCAGATGAAAGAAGATCTTAGGCTGAGCAAAGAACCCCGCCATATTGAATGTTTTGACAATTCCAACATTCAGGGCACCAACCCTGTGGCTGCTTGTGTTGTTTTTAAGAACGGAAAGCCCAGTAAGAAGGATTATCGAAAGTTTAATATTAAGACCGTGGAAGGACCAGATGATTTTGCTTCAATGGAAGAGGTAGTATATCGCAGGTACAAAAGATTGCTCATGGAAGAAGAACCCTTGCCAGAGCTTATAATCGTTGATGGGGGTAAAGGCCAGTTGTCTTCGGGAGTAAAAGCTCTGGAAACTTTAGGTCTGCGTGGAAAAATTGCAATTATTGGTATTGCAAAGCGTTTAGAAGAGATATATTATCCAGGTGATTCCATTCCTCTATACCTCGACAAGAAGTCTGAGACACTAAAGATCATCCAGCAGTTGCGCAATGAGGCCCATAGATTTGGAATTAATTTTCACAGGAACAAGAGAAGCAGGACAGCACTTAATACAGAACTTGAAGCTATTCCGGGGATTGGAGATAAAAGCGTGGTAGAACTGCTTACATATTTCAGATCCCTGAAAAGGATAAAAGAAGCAGGGCTTGAAGAACTTGCTCAGGTTGTGGGGAAAGCGAAAGCTTTAATTGTTTATAATAATTATCATCCAACAGAATGAAAAGAATTTTATTTTTCCTGCTTTTTTTCCTGTCTTTCCTTTTACAGGGGCAGGAAAAAAAGGATGTGAAAGTAGGGCTGGTATTAAGCGGGGGTGGGGCAAAGGGACTTGCACACATTGGCGCGCTTAAAATCATAGAGGAGGCGGGTATTCAAATAGATTATATAGCCGGAACAAGTATTGGGGCAATTGTGGGTGCCCTTTATTCGGCAGGATATTCAGCGCATCAGCTGGATTCTATTTTTCATGAGATCAACTTCAACCTTCTCATCCAGGATGATATTCCCCGAAGCGCTAAAACTTTTTACGAAAAAAACGAAGCAGAAAAATATGTACTTACCCTGCCATTTGATGATTTCCATATTTCATTTCCCTCAGGGCTTTCTCGAGGACAAAATATCTATAATCTTATTTCCCAGCTCACCCTGCATCTTGGCGATTTAAAAGATTTTTCAAAAATGCCTATACCATTTTTTTGTATTGCTTCCAATATGGAGAGTGGAGAACAGGTAATATTGGACAGCGGATCTCTCCCTAAAGCAGTTTCGGCGAGCGGAGCCATTCCTTCCCTTTTCAGTCCGGTAAAAATTAACGAAATGTTATTAACAGATGGAGGAGTCACCAATAATTATCCTATAAAGGAACTTAAAGACCGGGGAGCAGAGATCATAATTGGTATAGATGTGCAGGATACCCTTATGGACCGGGAAGAATTAAAAAGCGCCGTCAATATCCTTAGCCAGATTGGAAATTTCAGAACTATAAAGGAGATGAAAGAAAAAATAGATCTTACAGATGTTTATATAAAACCCGATATCAAACAGTATAATGTGCTCTCTTTTGAAAAAGGTGAATCTATTATTGCAGCCGGGGAAGAAGCAGCCAGATTAAAACTTGAAGACTTAAAAGAAATAGCCCGTATTCAAAACAGGGTATGGAAGCCCAGGGAAAATTTATTGCCGGTTGATACTATAAATATAAGCGCCTTAAGTATCGATGGAAATACCAGCTATCCGCGGTCTTATATAATGGGAAAATTAAGATTGCGTCCTGGCGATAAATATACCTTTAAAGATCTGCATCATGGAATAAACAACCTTGCGGCGACAGGAAATTTTAGCCGAATCAATTATAATCTTACCCCCAATGATGGCATATATACTCTTGGTCTACAATTAGAAGAAAGTTCCAACAAAACCTTTTTAAGACTGGCATTGCATTATGATGATCTCTATAAAAGTGGGGCTCTAATCAATCTAACCAGAAAGAGTTTATTATTTACCAATGATGTCACTTCAATGGATTTTATTTTGGGTGATAATCCCAGATATAATTTTCAATACTATATCGATAAAGGATATTACTGGAGTGTTGGATTGAAATCGCGCTATAATGCATTCCAAAAAGGAATAGATTTTAACATCACCAGTGATAATAATTTTGATACACAGGATATTAGGATTAACAAGGTTGAACTGGATTACCGGGATTACACAAATCAATTATATATTGAAACCCTTTTCCGGCAGATTTTTTCTTTTGGAGCTGGTATAGAACATAAGCATCTTAAAATAACTTCAGAGACTTTTGGGAATACAGGAGAAGAAGTATTTTCGCCGGCAATATTTGAGAATAGTAATATTTACAGCACATTCGGATATTTAAAACTCGATAGTTTTGACAATAAATTCTTTCCACGAAGAGGATGGTATTTTGAGGGTAATTTTCACCTTTACCTGTTTTCTTCAGATTATAATGAGAATTTTTCACAATTTTCAATAAGCCGAGGTAATTTAGGATATGTTTTCAAATCTTTCAGCAACTTAACAACCCGAATATCATCTGAAGCCGGTTTTAGAGTTGGGCCGCAGGGAAATAATTTTCTGGATTTTTTTCTAGGTGGGTATGGGAATAACCTGATTAATAATCTAATTCCATTCTATGGTTATGATTTTATCAGTATCACGGGTGATAGTTATATCAAAGGACTCCTTGAGCTGGATTACGAGATTTTCAGAAAAAATCATATTATAGCAAGTGCAAATTTTGCAAATGTGGAAAATGATCTTTTTTCCTCGGGTGATTGGTTAAGTCTTCCCACATATACAGGTTATGCATTGGGATACGGGCGTGAAACATTTTTTGGCCCCGTTGAAGTAAAATACTCCTGGTCTCCCGAGATCAAAGGCAGTCAATGGTTTTTCAGTCTGGGCTTCTGGTTTTAATTTGGCAGATCCGGGTTATGCATCCACCTTTTTTAATCCTTCCTTAAGAAGGGGTTTGATAAAAATTAGCGATATTTGTTATTAATCAAATAATAAATGGGTAATTCTCATTTATTCCCCTCATTTTCGAGAATTAATTTTAATAAAATATCATATGCCCTTCTATCACAAATTAGGAAAGATACCTCATAAAAGACATACGGTTTTTAGAAAACCTGATGGCAGTCTTTATTACGAGCAACTTTTTGGTACAATTGGTTTTGATGGCATGTATACAAATATGTATCATGAGCAAAGACCTACGCAGGTAAAAGAAATAAAGAAGAGTTACAGTGTAAAGCCTAAAGTAGCGGCAGAGAATAATATCAAATCATACAGGTTTCGGGGGTTTCAGGTAGTCCCTCAGCCTGATTATCTTGAAAGCAGAAAAGTGGTGCTCACAAACAGCGATGTTGATATCGTACTTGCGGCGCCCATGGAATCTACCAAAGATTATTTTTATAAGAATACAGATGCAGATGAATTACTCTTCATCCATAAGGGAAGTGGAAAATTAAGAACCCATCTTGGAAATCTTGATTTCAATTATGGGGATTATTTGTTGATTCCGAGAGGGACCATATATAAAATTGATTTTGATGATGATAATAACCGTTTATTCATTGTGGAATCGAGAAAACCAATCTATACTCCAAAAAGATACCGAAACTGGTTTGGGCAGTTGCTGGAGCATTCCCCATTTTGCGAGCGGGATATAAGACAGCCCTATGAACTTGAAACCACAGATGAGAGTGGCGATTTTCTAATCAAGGTTAAAAAACAGGGAGAGATTTTTGAAATGATCTATGCCAGCCATCCCTTTGATGTTGTAGGCTACGATGGATTCAATTACCCATATGCTTTTTCCATCCATGATTTTGAACCAATTACCGGAAGAATACACCAGCCGCCACCGGTTCACCAGACCTTTGAAACCGATGCTTTTGTAGTATGCAGTTTCTGCCCGAGAAAATATGATTACCATCCTGAAAGCATACCCGCACCATACAGTCACAGCAATATAGATAGTGATGAGGTGTTATATTATGTAGACGGGGATTTTATGAGTCGTAATGATATTGAGGCGGGACACATATCACTCCATCCTGCAGGCATCCCACACGGTCCACACCCGGGAGCGGTTGAAAGAAGCATTGGCCAGACCGAAACCCAGGAACTCGCAGTTATGGTTGATACTTTTAAACCTTTAATGGTGACAGAGGATGCCATGAAAATAGCAGATGAATCCTACCATAAATCGTGGCTGGATCATTAATTATCAATTTTTTTGCGATCTGGCAAATCTTGCCGGGATTATTACTAATTAGATTAAAAAAAATAAAATATAATATAATGAGCACAGATAGTACATCATTACACCTAAAAAAGAAAGTCCAGGCAGCTGAAGATTTTTTACCCCTGCTGGGAACAGATTTTGTTGAATTATACGTAGGTAACGCCAAGCAGGCGGCCTATTATTATATGCAAGCCTGGGGTTTTCAACCAGTAGCCTATGCAGGACTTGAAACCGGAAGAAAAGACAGTGTTTCCTATGTGCTACAGCAGGATAAAATTCGCCTGGTCCTTACTTCGCCTTTACAGCCAGGTGGAGATATAAATGCACACATCAATAAACATGGCGACGGGGTTAAAGTTGTTGCTTTGTGGGTGGATGATGCCAGGAAAAGTTACCAGGAAACCACTAGCCGTGGAGCCGAATCCTATGTGGAGCCCTATGTGATGGAAGATACTAATGGTTCTGCCGTGATCTCGGGAATTCATACTTATGGAGAGACCGTTCATTTATTTATAGAGCGCAGTAATTATTCCGGACCTTTTTTGCCTGGTTACAGGGAATATACGCCCAAGTTCCGGGCAGCCCCTACCGGCCTGAAATATATCGATCACATGGTAGGGAATGTAGGTTGGAATGAAATGAACAAGTGGTGTGAGTTTTATGCTAAGGTGATGGGATTTGCTCAACTTGTGTCTTTTGATGATAAGGATATTTCAACAGATTATACCGCGCTTATGAGCAAGGTGATGAGCAACGGTAACGGAAGGATTAAATTCCCTATCAATGAACCTGCAGAGGGTAAAAAGAAAAGCCAGATAGAGGAGTATATAGATTTTTACAATGGCGCAGGAGTGCAGCATATTGCCCTGGCTACAGATAATATTATCCAGACGGTTACCAGTTTAAGGGATCGCGGGGTGGAATTCCTTTTCGTACCCGAAACCTATTACGATACGGTTCTTGAGAGAGTGGGAAAAATTGATGAAGATCTTGCCCCGTTAAAAGAATTAGGTGTTCTTATAGACCGGGATGATGAAGGGTATTTATTACAGATATTTACCAAGCCGGTTTTGGATCGTCCAACTATGTTTTTTGAGATCATTCAGCGAAAAGGGGCACAATCCTTTGGAAAAGGGAACTTTAAAGCCCTGTTTGAAGCCATAGAAAGGGAACAGGAGATGAGAGGAACGCTGCAATAATTACTAAAAAATTGAAAAGTAAGCAGATAAATTATAAATAAAATAATAGCTAAATAAATTTAGAGTTAATCTTTAATTTCCACTTGCAAATATTGTCTGATTAAAGGACTTTTGCACCGCATTTGGAGTGGTTACCAAATGAATTAAATTTTTTTCATAATTTAAGTTTTAGTTGGTTAATAAGATAAAAGTCTCATCATTAATTTGATGGGGCTTTTTGTTTTAATACATTTGGAATAGAAATTGTAATTCCGATTGAGAAATAGAGAAACCGGCCCCAAAGGTGATCTGTTAAAAACCTAAAATGATGAATATAAAGATATTTGCAATTTCGCTTTTTTTCCTTCTGCTACCCTTTACAATTTTCTCCCAAAGGGCATTTAACGATGGTGAATGGTTTAAATTTCGCGTGCATTATGGTCCTATTAATGCAGGGTATGCTTCTCTGGAAGTTAAGGAGGCAAAGTTTAATAAAACAGGGACTTATCATATAGTAGGAAAAGGATGGTCTACCGGAATGCTTAATGCGGTATTCAAGGTAAGAGATAATTATGAAACTTTTATTGATAAAGAAGGTGGGCTTCCTTACAGATTCATCCGTCAAATTAATGAGGGAGGACACACACGTGATATTCAGATAGATTTTGATCACCCTCAAAGGCAGGCCAGGGTATGGGATAAAAAGCACAAGGTGACTAACACCTACGACATTGCCAATAATGTTCATGATATGCTTTCTGCATTTTATTTTTTCCGGAATGATCTCAACGGAAAGCCTTTGAAACCCGGCCAGGAATTCCAACTCAATATGTTCTATGGTGATGAAAGTCATGATTTCAAGTTAAAGTTCCTCGGAAGAGAGATTATTAACACAAAATTTGGTAAAATTGCCACATTAAAGTTTAGGCCTTATGTTTTGGCAGGAAGAGTATTTGAGGAAAAAGAGAGCCTTACTTTCTGGGTAAGTGATGATTTGAATAAGATGCCAATTAAGATAAGCGCAAGTTTAAAAGTTGGTTCTCTTAATGCAAGTCTTGAAGAATTTAAAGGTTTAAGCAACCCTATCAAAATAATAATGGATTAGTGAATGGAACAAATAAAGCCTGAAATTGCCGAGAGAATAATTAAACTGGAAGAAAAGTTTAAGAATTCGGGGCAGGATATGGGCTCTTATCTGGACGGCCTTTTATATGACAAGTATCTTACGTATTGGGACTATATAAGTCTTGATACATTATTAAGTCTGCAAAAAACCAAGACCCATTTTCCAGACGAGGAAATATTTATCACCTATCACCAGATCACCGAATTATATTTCAAGCTCATTATCCACGAGCAAAAACAGATCATAGAAGCTGAGACACTATCGGCTTCTTTTTTTATTGAAAAAGTAAACCGGCTTAACCGGTATTTCAGAATTCTTATAAATTCTTTTGATGTGATGATCAAGGGGATGGACCGGCACCAGTTTCTGCAATTCAGGATGGCCCTCCTACCAGCCAGCGGATTCCAGTCGGCCCAGTTCAGGATGATCGAGATATATTCCACTCCTCTGGAACATTTAATACCTTTTTCTGAGAGAAATAAATACAGTGAAATTTTCCCCATAGAAGAGCTTTTTGATAATCTATACTGGAAACAGGGGGGGATTGATATGGCCACAAAGGAAAAAACCCTCACCCTTAAACAATTTGAGCTTAGATATACCCCAAGATTTTTGCGCATTGCAAACGAGGTGAAAGGGAAAACGATATTTCACAGATACAATGGATTGTCTGAAGAGGATAAGGACAATAAAATGCTAAAAGAAGCGTTGCGTACCTTTGATGTGAATGCAAACGTGAACTGGCTTTTGATGCATATGGGCGCTGCCCATCGGTATTTGAATAAAGATAATATCACCATAGAGGCAACCGGAGGAACAAACTGGAAGGATTTTTTACCTCCAAGCTTTCAAAAGAATAGTTTTTTTCCGAATTTGTGGACCGAAGAGGAATTTAGTAACTGGGGCAAAGAATGGGTTACCCATTTATTTAATAATGATAAATAGAACAAAAAATTGAAAAAATTATCTTACTTATTGGCACTGGGTCTTTCTTTAGCTGCATGTAATCAGGAAAAAGAAAACAGGGAAATTACTGAGGTTATAGTCGAGGATGTTCCTGTGATACAGGAAGAATACGGCTTTGTTTTAAATGATTTTGAAGTTGTTCGGGATACTATTCGCTCCGGCGACAATTTTGGCGGGATCATGGGTTCTCACGGGATGAGTGGGAATAAATTACATGAAGTCCTCCAACAGGTAAAGGGAATTTTTAACCCCACAAAATTGCAGGTAGGAAAGCCTTATATGATATTAAAAGGAAAGGATACTGAAAATACTCCCAACTATTTCATTTATGAAAATGATCGTATAGGATATACTGTTTTGAATATAGGTGACAGTATTGGCGCCTATAAAGCCGAGAAACCCGTTACCATAAAGAAAAAAACAGTATCTGGCATCATACTTAACAATCTCTCTGAATCCATGCAAAATGAAGGCTTGAGCGTGACCCTAACTCATGAATTGAGCAATATTTATCAATGGAGTATAGATTTCTTTAAACTTCAGAAGGGAGACCAGTTTAAAATGGTTTACAATGAAAGATACATTAACGATACGATATTTGCAGGAATTGAGAGTATTGAAGGAGCTGTATTTGTCCACCAGAACAAACCGTATTATGCATTTAATTATACTGTGAATTCTGATGCCGGATATTATGATGAAGAGGCCAGGCCTCTCGAAAGCTTTTTCCTCAAAGCTCCATTAAACTTCACACGTATTTCCTCGAGATATTCAGGAAATAGGTTTCACCCTGTACAAAAGACCTGGAAAGCGCATAAAGGAACAGATTATGCAGCACCCCACGGTACACCTATCTGGAGTACGGCCAATGGTACTGTAGTCGCCTCTGGTTATACCGCGGGGAATGGAAATTATGTTAAAGTGAAGCACAATGATACCTATACTACCCAGTACCTTCATATGTCAAAAAGGAATGTAAATGTAGGCCAACGGGTGAGGCAGGGTGATGTAATAGGTTATGTGGGCAGCACAGGCCTGGCTACAGGACCTCACGTTTGTTACCGGTTTTGGGTGAGAGGGGAGCAGGTTGATCCTTTCAGACAAAATCTTCCTGCGGCTGAACCTATTGCAGATCACTTAAAAGAAAATTATTTCATGGCGATTGAATCTATCAAAGCAGATCTGGAAAGTATTCCTTTCAAAGAAATTTAGCACCAAATTATAGTATTGAAGGTATCATTTTCAGCAAAAAATTTTACCTTGAATAAATCCCCGGACAAGTTTTATTTCCGGACGGTTTATTTATGGCCAAAGCTAAAATAAGGTCAGGGCTAAGGCCCGGTAATTTTAATTAAATATTTAAAGTACAATGAAAAATATAGATCCTACTCAAACCAAATCCTGGGAAAAGCTGCAGCAGCTGTACAATGATTCAAAAGATTCTCATATGAGAGATTTTTTTAAGGAGGATTTAGGGAGGGCTAACGATTTCAGTATACGATGGGAAGATTTTAATGTGGATTATAGTAAGAATCGCATAAATGGAGACATTAAATTAACTCTTACCCAGCTTGCCGAGGAATGTAAATTAAAGGATGCAATTGATGCTTATTTTGGTGGGGACAAAATCAACAGGACAGAGGGAAGGCAGGTATTGCATACCGCCCTTAGAGCTCCTGAAGAAAGTGTTGTTGAGGTGGATGGGGAAAATGTTATCCCCGAAGTTTACGAGGCCAAAAAGAAGATCCAAGAATTCTCAGAAGAGGTGATAAGTGGTTCAAGAAAAGGATTTACCGGTAAAGCCTTTACAGATATAGTGAACATAGGAATTGGAGGATCAGATCTTGGCCCTGTAATGGTTACCGAGGCGCTTAAATTCTATAAAAACCATTTAAACATACACTATATATCCAACGTAGATGGGGATCATGTTCATGAAACCCTGAAAACGTTGAACCCGGAAACGACCCTTTTCTTAATTGTTTCCAAAACCTTTACAACCCAGGAAACCCTGAGCAATGCAAATACTGCACGGGACTGGTTTAAAAAACATGTTCCAGCCGAAGGTGTGTCAAAACATTTTGTTGCTGTGTCCAGCAATATTTCCCAGGCAGAAGAATTTGGGATAGACGCCAATGATATCTTTCCAATGTGGGATTGGGTAGGAGGCAGGTTTTCTCTTTGGAGCGCAGTAGGCTTGTCTATAAGTCTTGCAGTAGGCTATTCGCAATTTGATGAACTTCTGCAAGGAGCTCATGCAATGGATAAGCATTTTGAATCTACAGATTTTGCAAATAACATACCCGTTCAGCTTGCGCTATTGAGCATTTGGTATAATAATTTTTTTAATGCCGAAAGTGAAGCAGTAATACCCTATTCCCAGTATTTACAAAAACTTCCATCCTACCTGCAACAGGCCATTATGGAAAGCAACGGTAAAAGTGTTGATCGCAATGGAAACAAGGTTTCTTATCAAACCGGAAATATAATCTGGGGGGAGCCAGGGACAAATAGTCAGCATGCTTTCTTTCAGCTAATTCACCAGGGAACAAAACTCATTCCGGCAGATTTTATAGGTTTTAAGCAATCATTATTTGGAGATAAAGATCACCATGATAAGCTTATGGCAAATTATTTTGCTCAAACTGAGGCCCTGCTTATGGGGAAAACAGATGCTGAAGTTCAAATAGAACTTGAATCAAAAGGTCTTGCAAAAGAAGATATTAATCAGTTAAAACCCTATAAGGTTTTTGAGGGCAATAAACCGACTACCTCCATTCTTATTGATAAATTAACACCAAAAAGTCTGGGAAAATTAATCGCTATGTATGAACACAAGATATTTGTACAGGGAGTGATCTGGAATATTTATAGTTATGATCAATGGGGTGTTGAATTGGGAAAGCAACTCGCATCAAAAATTCTTTCTGAAATCACCAAATCTGACGTTCAAAATCACGATAGTTCTACTCAAAATTTGTTAAAGTTTTATTTAAGCTAATATAACTTTATTGTTAATAAACTGTTAGTTCTTTTAAACCCCTTCATATCAACCGCTTGAATGTTTGTTTTATGTTTGTGAGGCGATAGGTAAGGTAATCCAAATCTTAACATTCAGTTAAAGTTTATTTAGGGTTAAATTACTTCTTTTGCCGTGAATTATAAACTCAATAACCAAACTTACACAGCTAATGAAAAAATCAAATTATTTACTTGTTGTTGTCTTCATGTTTATGGCCACAATGTCATTTGCCCAAGGTGTTACGACCGCAGCAATTAACGGAAGAGTCTTAGACGCAAGTGGAGAGCCGCTTCCCGGGGCAAATGTCATTGCCCTGCATCAACCTTCTGGCACTCAATATGGTGCTATGACAGATACTGAAGGTTTTTACCGTATTTCAAACATGAGGGTAGGCGGTCCTTACCTTATTTCTATTTCTTTTGTAGGATTTGAAACCTTCACTGCCGCAAATATTAATTTGAATCTGGGAGACTCAAGAAACATAAATGCCTCAATGGGAGAAGCCCAGGATGCACTTGATGAAATTGTGATTACCGGTGTTAGAGATGGTGTTTTTGACTCTGGTAAAACAGGAGCTGAAACCAATGTAAGCCAGAGACAGGTAAGTACATTGCCGTCTATTTCAAGAAACATAGCAGATTTCGCCAGATTAACCCCTCAGGCCCAGGTTAGTGGAGATGATATTATTTCTATTAGCGGTCAAAATAACAGATATAATGCCCTCTATATAGATGGAGCTGTAAATAATGACGTGTTTGGATTGGCCGCAAGTGGTACAAACGGAGGTCAAACTGGCGTGAGTCCTATATCTCTGGATGCAATTGAATCTTTTCAAATCAACGTAGCTCCATTTGATGTTAGACAATCAGGTTTTGCCGGCGGAAGCATCAATGCCATCACCAAGTCTGGTACTAACAAATTTGAAGGATCAGTTTACAGCTATTTCAGAAATGAATCATTGGCAGGTAAGACCCCAATTGGACTGGAGGCTGCAGATGGAAGCCGTGAGAGACTTGAGGATTTTTCTGCAAATACTTCCGGGATTAGATTAGGAGGTCCGGTTCTTCAGGATAAATTATTCTTCTTTGTAAATTATGAAAGACAGGATAATGAAACTCCTCAGCCTTTTACCTTTAACAACTACAGAGGGAATTCTTCTTTACAGGATATCACTAATTTAACCAACTTTTTAGTAAATGAGTTTGGATATGAGCCGGGGGGATTTTTAAACAATACATCTTCTTTGGAGAGTGATAAAATAATTGGAAAAATTGACTGGAACATAAATGAGAATAACAAATTGTCCTTTAAACACAGTTATGTTAAGGCAGTACAATTAAATGCCCCAAGATCCAGCGCAAACCAAATTAATTTTTTTAACTCTGCTATAAATTTCGAATCCATCACTAATTCTACAGCTTTAGAACTTAGCACACGAATTGGTAATAATATGGCTAATAATCTGGTTTTAGGATGGACTACTGTTAAGGATGACAGAGATCCGCAAGGCGGAGATTTTCCATTTGTTCAATTACAAGATGGTGCCGGTTTAATAAGTTTTGGTTCTGAACCTTTTTCTACAGCTAACAAATTGGATCAAAGCAATTTTACAATTACAGATAATTTTGATATTTATGCCGGAAGACATAACATTACAATTGGAACCAATAATGAATTTTCATCTTCGGAAAACCTTTTTCTCAGACAGAATTTTGGAGAATACAGATTTTCCAATGTGAATGATTTCCTTGTTGGTAATCTTGCCAACAGATATCGTCATGGTTATTCCTTGATTGGGGGTTCAGGTGATGAATCTCAGGGTGCAGCCGAATTTGATATTTTTCAATTTGGTTTGTATGCCCAGGACGTATATAATGTTACAGATAACCTTAAACTAACTTTTGGAGCACGTATAGATGTTCCTTTTTGGTCAGATTACGATGCGAATAATGATTTTAACACCAGGACAATTCCTTTGTTAGAAGCTGCAGGTAAGGATCTTAGAGGTGCCGTAACCGGTGAAGGAATAGATGCTCAGGTTCATTTCTCACCACGTTTTGGATTTAACTGGGATGTAAAGGGAGATCGTACCACTCAGGTTCGTGGCGGAACGGGTATATTCACCTCAAGACTGCCCCTGGTTTGGCCTGGTGGTGTTTATAACAATAACGGGTTAACTACCGGATTTATTCAAAGGACTGGAGCAGGTGTTCCTCAATTTGAACCAGATCCAAATAATCAATTACAGGTACCTGCTCAGGGATCTGGTGCCGTGGGAGGAGAGATCAACTTATTTGCCAGTGATTTTAAACTTCCGCAGGTTTGGAAAACAAATATTGCGGTGGATCAAAGATTACCAGGCAACTGGACGCTTTCTGCAGATTTCATATATAATGACGATATCAATGCTGTTGCTTATGAAAACATTAACCTTGAAGGACCCCAGTTTAACACTACTGGTGCAGGATCACGTCCTAATTATGGTTTCAGAAGATTAGACACTACTTACGATGCAGTATACATGGGTTTCAATACTTCTGAAGGGCATTCATATAATATTTCCGGGACTCTTGCTAAGAGTTATTTCAGCTCTTTTATAGATATTACAGCCCAAACTTCATATTCTTATGGAGAGTCGAGGGTGTTATTTGATGCAACATCTTCACAAAATAGTTCACAATGGAGAAACCTTGAAACAGTAAGAGGTTCCAATATGCCAACCTTATCAACATCTGATTTTTCTCCTGGTCACCGGATTATTGCCAACTCTACAATTGAGCTTAAATGGACTCCAAACTTAAGCACCAGAATTGGTTTATTCTATGAAGGCGCACAAGGACAACCCTTTAGTTATGTTGTAGGTGGAAACGGTGGAGCTTTAATTAGTGATACAGGTTCCTTCTCTGCACTTGCTTTTGTTCCTGCAACTGAGGCTGAGGCAAACCTTGTGGCTACAAATAATGCAACTGCTGCTGAACAGTGGCAACAACTTAATGCTGCTATTAATGCCGATGAGTATTTAAGAAGCCGCAGGGGACAATTTGCTGAAAGAAATGCCGATCGTTCAGATTGGTCACACATAATAGATCTAAAATTTGCTCAGGAATTTAAAATAAAAGTTAAGGAAACCAACCACAAATTTGAGTTGTCTACAGACATATTCAACTTCACTAATTTCCTTAACAAGGACTGGGGTAGAAGAACCTTCACTAGTTTTAACCAGGTTCAATTGGTTAACTTTGCGGGATTTGCTGCAGATGGGACAACTCCAACTTTTACTTTTAATCCAAACAATATTGAGACAAAAAATAATATTGATGATGGAGGATTACAGTCATCTAGATGGCAAATGCAGGTTGGTTTAAGATATTCTTTCAACTAATCAAAACATAAACTTTATAAATTTCCGCCTCGAATATTCGGGGCGGTTTTTTTATTTAAAAATGTATATTTACTAAAATCTTATTATTATGTACGAAACGGTTTTATTTATACATTCTTACTGGGCATATCTGGTCCTTTTACTTTTATTAGTAGCTTCTGTAAACTCCCTTGTTGGCTATTTTTCCAATAAAGAATATGGAGCAATGAATTTCAGGATTGCCCTGTTTACCTTGATCGTTTCCCACATTCAATTATTAATTGGGATTGTTTTATACTTTGTAACACCTTATTTCCGGGCATTTGGGGAACAGGGAATGGGAGAAATCATGAAAAACTCACTGCTGCGACTGTATCTTGTTGAACACCCGCTTATTATGATAATAACTGTAGCGCTTATTACAATTGGTTACTCCAAACATAAGGCTAAACTTACTTCAAAACCTAAATTTAAAATACTGGCTATTTTCTATACAATAGCATTTATTTTAATGCTTTCAAGAATTCCCTGGAACAACTGGTTCTAAAATTCAGGATTCAACGTTTCAAATTCAAAATTGAAGTTGATCTTTAAGCAAGAATAGATTTCCAAAATGATAATAAATAACCCTCTCTACCTCTTCTTTTTTTAGAGCAGCAGGGAGGGTTAATTTATAATTCTCCATTCCATTCTGCGTGGAACTGGTCAAGAAATTGTTCCATAAAACGATGCCTTTCCTCAGCGATCCTTTTTCCGGTGACGGTGTTCATTCTGGCTTTGAGCAAAAGTAACTTCTCGTAAAAGTGATTTATCGTAGGTGTTGTAGAATTCTTATATTCTTCCTTGCTCATATTTAAATTTGGGGCAATCTCAGGGTCATACAGAACCCTTCCTTTAAATCCCCCGTAATTGAATGTCCTGGCGATCCCTATCGCACCTAGGGCATCTAAACGGTCTGCATCCTGTACAATATTAAGTTCGGTAGAATGAAATTCCTGTTTCGTGTTTCCGCCTTTGAAAGAGATATTGTCAATAATATTGATCACATGGGTGATAGTCCTTTCGGGAAGATCCTGAGATATTAAAAAGGCTTTTGCTATCCGGGGGCCTACCTGCTCGTCTCCATTATGAAACTTGTAATCGGCAATATCATGCAGTAACGCGCCAAGGGCAACTATGAACTCATCGGCTGTTTGTATCCACCCCACCAACCCCATATTGCCTGCCTGCCTTTCTACCGTTAGCTTTGCCTAAAATACTATTATTATGAGCAAGCAGGAAGAAATGTACAATTTGGTTACGGAATATTGTAGTAGCGGCCTTTCAGCCAAAGCCT
>JBGTNH010000050.1:0-10226 GCA_041743165.1 Gillisia sp.
CACCAAAAGGAGTCACGTGCTTATCAGAATACTCAATGGGAAGATTAACCATATGGGTGAAATTAAAATGTATACGAAATATACTGAATATAGAGAGTTAACAAACAGGTTTAATTCTTAAATGCATAATACGGGTTTAAAGAAAGCTTTTGATGAAAATAACATCAACATCCCATTCCCTATCAGAACTATTGATTTCACTAATAAGTTGTCGATCAATAAACCGGAGGATAGTGAACTGTAATTAAGAATTAAAGCGGTTTTAAAGGTTCCGGTAGACGCTTCTTATAACTCTTGTTTTTTCAAATATCTGAAACTTATTCTATTACAAAATCCTTCAATTTATTCAAATACCAGGACTACAGTTTACTATACAGTGATCGGTTTGGGTTGTCAGTGCGGTAAAAAAACTATTCTACAACCCCTAACCCCTAACTCTTAACCCGGCGGAACTATTGATGATCTCAATAATAACATTTAACTACAGATTTGCTACTTTAGCGCAATTCAGCTTCCCAAAAAGACAGTGAACTGATTGAACAAATTGATAACTTATAACTAACCACCGAAATGACCAAACGTAAGATCTGCGTAGTCGTAACCGCCCGGCCATCGTACAGCCGAATTAAATCTGCCTTGACAGCGATACAAAACCATCCCGATCTGGAATTGCAGCTGGTGATAGCGGGATCGGCATTGCTGGACAGGTATGGAAATGCTGTGGATTTTATTGAAAAAGACGGATTCCCGATCGCCGCCAAGGTGTTCATGGTGCTGGAAGGAGAGAATCCCACAACCATGGCCAAAACTACCGGCCTGGGAGTGATGGAACTTACCAATGTTTTTTATAATTTAAAACCCGATGCAGTGATCACCATTGCAGATCGTTTTGAAACCATCGCTACTTCTATTGCGGCGGCATATCAGAATATTCCCTTGGTGCATATTCAGGGAGGAGAAGTTACAGGAAGTATTGATGAAAAGGTACGTCATGCCAATACAAAGCTGGCAGATCTCCACCTGGTTGCCAGTGAAGATGCGCGGGAGCGGGTCATTAAGCTCGGCGAAGATCCCGAACAGGTGATCAATACCGGCTGCCCTTCCTTAGACCTGGCAAAGGAAATTGCAGATTATCCCTATTTGGATTTTGATCCGCTTATGAAATATGGCGGAGTCGGCGCAGAACTGGATTGGAAGAACGGATATATTGTGGTAATGCAGCACCCTGTAACTACTGAGTACAAAGAATCTAAAAAACATATCCTTGAAACCCTTAGAGCGATTAAAACACTTAATTACCCAACCTTCTGGTTCTGGCCAAATGTAGATGCCGGATCAGACGGAACTTCAAATGGGATCAGATCCTTTCGCGAACTGGAACAACCCAGGAATATTCACTTTTTTAAAAATATGGAGCCTGAAGATTTCCTGAAACTCCTTAACAGCTCCAAAGCCCTGGTAGGTAACTCCAGCGCCGGATTAAGGGAATGTGCATACCTGGGATTACCAGTGGTGAATATTGGTAACCGACAGTTCCGCAGAAAACGCGCAGAAAATGTTACAGATGTTCCTTACGAGCAGCAGGCCATAGAAGCCGCCGTCAAAACAGCAATTGAAACCGACAAATTTGAATGTTCTACGATCTATGGAAACGGAGACGCAGGGAAGAAGATTGCAGATATTTTGGCGAAGGTAGAGTTGAGGTATTGGAAGACGATTTCCTATTGAGTTGACAGTTGACTGTTGTCAGTTGTCGTTAGATGAATCTATGATGATTTTTGTGCTCATTTGTATACTGTATATTGTAGGCTGTACATTGTCCCATGCGAGAATATTTCTTGTTATTACCTCATTAGAGGGCAGAACTTGTGAACTAAGAAAATTATAAAATGGTTTATTTGTATACTGTGTATTGTAGATTGTACATTGTTCTTTGCGAGAATATTTCTGATTAATACAGTTTACATTATACATTATACAATATACAGTTAGGAACTAAATAATAACTTAAGAGCAACCCTTCGACAGGCTCAGGGTGACAGTGGAACAAATGAAGATATTAGGTTTAATTCCCGCACGCGGCGGCAGTAAAGGAATTCCAGGGAAGAATATAAAACTCCTGGGAGGGAAACCTTTGTTGCAGTATGCGTATGAGTCGGCGAAAGCCTCGGTGTTGCTGAGCCGGGTGGTTTTGAGCAGTGATGACCCCAAAATCATTTCAGTGGCAGAAGGATTAGGTCTGGAGGTTCCTTTTATAAGGCCAAAAGATCTGGCCGGAGATACAACCACAAGCCTGCAAGTGATTGAACATGCTTTGAATGAATTAAGATCACAGGGGGAAGAATACGACGCACTTTGTTTACTGCAACCCACCACGCCTTTTCGACCTGCAGGGCTCATTGATGAAGCCATAGAGAAATTCCGGAAAAGAAATTTTGATTCATTGATCTCGGTAAGAGAAGTGCCGGTGGAATTCAATCCGCACTGGATCTTTGAAGAAAAGGATGGGACACTTCAATTAGCTACCGGGGAAAAAGAAATCATCTCCCGACGGCAGGATCTTCCCAAAGCCTATCATCGAGATGGGGCAATTTATATTACAAAAACTTCTGTGCTTTTGGAGCAAAATTCTCTATACGGAGAAAAAATTGGGTTTGTAGATACAACGGAAAGTGTATATGTGAATATTGATACGGAAGAGGATTGGGAGTTGGCCACCCGCCTGTTGGATCGTGGAAAACAGAAAGATTGAAGTGGCGGATGGCTGTTGACGGTTGTCAGTTGCCGGTTGTTGGTTACCCCTAAATCCCCTTAAGGGGCCTTTGGATTGTTAATATGGAGAGTAATTGTCATCAATATTTTGTAATAACTTTTAGCCCCCTTCAGGGGGTTGGGGGTTTATGCGGGAATTTTTTTTAGGGACTAGTGAATAGTTATTCGGTAGTCTTTAGTCTTTAGTCTGTAGTCTTTAGTCTTTAGTCAAAATAATAATAATACACTACATAAGTGTGAAACCAATTTTCGATATATATATCTTAAATTAAATATTTCACTTAAACAAATCGGAATGTGAGCCAATCCTAATCAGCCTGATTTCTTTGGGTTCCTCAATTTGAATCCAGATTATGAGTCGATCAGCTCTGATATGACATTCCCAATTGTTTTTATATTTTCCCTTTAAAAGATGGGGTCTCATATTTTTCGGAATTCCTTCTATTCCTTTTGCTTCTAAAATCTTTAGGACCTTTCTGATATCCTCCAGATCTCCTTTGTATTTTTTAAGATCCTTTTTAAATCTTGAAGTCGGAATAAGAAGGTACATTCTATATGGAATCTAAAAATTTATCAATATCAGATATGGGTTTTAAATTACTATTATTTATAGCTTCCTCAAGAGCTTCTTCTGTTTCAGCATTTGGTTGTTTTTCTACAACCTTAGATAAAATCAGTTCCACGTAATTATTCAGGCTTCTTTTATTTTGTTTTGCCCGTTCTTTTAACTCTTCAACGAGCTCCTTTTCTAATCTGAATGCAGTTTGAACTTTCATAATAAATTTTTTACAAAATATAGTGTATAACATTTTGTTATACAAGTGTTATTCCCTTTTTTTTATGTTTAAAATTCATCTCCTTTTTCTCTCTGAATAATTTCACTAAATTCAACCCTTTTATTGAGTAGTCTGTAGTCTGTAGTCTGTAGTCTGTAGTCGGTAGTCGGTAGTCGGTAGTCGTTAGTCAGTAGTCAGTAGTCAGTAGTCGGTAGTCTCTGGTCTCTGGTCTCTGGTCTCTGGTCTCTGGTCTCTGGTCTCTGGTCTCTAGTCTCTGGTCTCTAGTCTCTAGTCTCTAGTCTCTAGTCAAAAATACATTATACATTATACACATAAAAAAAAGAGGTCAGTGGACAGAGGTCGGAGGGCAACGGGTATAATCTTATCACATTATTTAATATAAAAGCATGATTACATCGTCACATCATCACGTGGTCACTTCATCACAGGGTCACTTTGTCACAGGGTCACTTCATCACAACATCACTTCGTCACATGGTCACAACATCAAACCATCAAACCATCATAAAATCAAACCATCATAAAATCATACCATCAAAAAAATGTGCGGAATAGCAGGAATCATAGGAAAAAATATAAATGAAACTGAGCTTCATAAGATGCTGGAGTGCCAGGCCCATCGCGGGCCAGATCACACGGGTTCTTATATGGATGATGGCTTTGCCGCAATAGGTCATAACCGACTATCGATCATTGATCTTTCAGCAGATGCCAATGAACCTTTTCAGGATAATTCCGGTAGATATTTTCTCACTTTCAATGGGGAAATATATAATTACCGGGAACTAAGAGAGGAACTTAAAGATCTTTATGATTTTAAAACCTCATCTGACACCGAGGTGCTGCTTGCTTCTTTTATAAATTGGGGTGAGGGTTGTCTTTCTAAATTCCGCGGAATGTTTGCCTTTGCGATCTGGGACTCAAAACAGAAAAAACTATTTGCTGCACGGGACCGGTTCGGTGTAAAGCCATTCTATTTTACCAGGGAAGGAGGTTTGTTTTACTTCAGTAGTGAGATAAAAGCCCTGAAACATCTTCCAGGCAGGGATAAACCGAATGAAAAGGTCTGGGCCAACTATTTCGTACACGGATCCTACGGAATGCCGGATGAAACTTTTTTTCAAAAAATTGAGCAATTACCGAGTGGTCATTTGCTCCATTTTTCTGAAGGAAAGCTTTCCATATCCAAATGGTACAACTTTGAGGCTGAAGTTGCAAAGATCAATAATAATCTCAGTTTTGAGGAGGCCAGGGAAAAGTATGCCGCGCTTTTAAAGGAAAGCATTCAGCTGCGATTCAGGGCAGATGTTCCGGTAGGATTTAACATTAGTGGCGGAGTAGACAGTTCATTACTTCTGGCCCTGGTAAATATGTTTGAGGAAAGGAAAAATATAAATGCTTATACTTTTTATACAGGCGATGAAAGGTATGACGAATTGCCATGGGTGCAAAAAATGATCATCACCACCCAAAATCCGCTGACTAAAATTAAACTTTCTGTGGAAGATGTTGAGAAAACCGCTTATGCTATATCCAGGGTCCAGGACGAACCTTTCGGAGGGATCCCTACCCTTGCCTATTCCAGGATTTTTGAACAAGCCCGGAAAGACGGGGTCATAGTTCTGCTTGACGGTCAGGGGATGGATGAACAATGGGCGGGATATGATTATTACTTTCAGCCGAAAAATTCCGATAATACCATTCAGGGAATTGGAAATGAGAGTCCGTTTCGCAAAAACGCGCTTTCTCCCCAATTTGCCGCTCTTGCAGAAAAACCCGTATATCCTACGCCCTTCGATAATGACCTGCAAAACATGCAGTATCGCGATCTTTTTTATACAAAAATACCCAGGGCTTTACGGTTTAACGACCGGATCTCCATGGCGTATGGAGTAGAATTACGCGAACCTTTCCTGGATCACAAACTCGTGGAATTTGCCTTTGCCATGCCTGCGAAATTTAAAATTCGGGATGGGGTAGGCAAATATATGTTACGCGAGATATTAAAGCCCCTGGTGTCTCCTGATATCACCTACGCTCCCAAACGTGCGCTTCAGACTCCGCAGCGGGAATGGCTGGCAAATGAACTTGCACCTTTTACCGAAGAACTGTTGGAAAAATTAAAGAAATCTGCTGTTTCAGAATGGTTTGATTTCATAGAGATTGAAAAAGAATGGCAGGCGTTTAAAGAGGGGAACAATGATTCAAGTTTTCATATATGGCAGTGGGTGAGCGCTTCGCTGTTTGGCTCGCTGCGCTCGCGTTTATAGTTTAGGGTTTGTGGTTTATTGCTTGGTCTATGTGGAGTGATGAAGTGCTCGCTGTAATCGTAGTTAATAGTTTATTGTTTATTGTTCGGGGTTTATCAACCTATTTTCAGGGTTTTGTCGATTATCCCAAAAGAAACAATTCTTATATTTTCACTGTCTATTTCATAAAAGATAAGATAAACACCTTTTGCAACAACTCGCGTAAATTTGTTGGATGCTAGCCGTCCAATCATTTCACTTTTCCGAAGCGTTCGCAATAATTCCTCAACCTCTTCTAAAAGTTTTAAACTATAAATAGCATTACCGTTTCTTTCAATAAAAAAATTCAGGATATCCTTAATTCTTCAGAGGCACGGGTTGACCAGATTATTTTTTTGAGAGCCATTCCCTGATTTCAGCATTAAGCTTATCATTTTCTATGAATTCCCCATTTTGAATTTGTTTTCTGCCTTCTTCAATGGCTTGTTTCTGTTCCTTTGATAGAATATAAGGGGTTTCTTCTGAGGCTTAAATTATAGCTTCAAGAGCTTTGAGAAATTCTAAGTCACTGGAATTTTGAATTCGTGATATGAGTTTTTCTTTTATGCGGGCTGTAGTGTTCATAATTAGGGAATTATAGCTTTATCAAAAATAAGAATTTTCCCGGACATCTATTGAGTAGCTCGCTGTTTGGCTCGCAACGCGCGCGTTTATAGTTTAGGGTTTGTGGTCAGACTTTAGTCTTAGTCGAGACGGTAGTCAGTAGTCTTTGGTCTTTAGACGTTAGACTCAAGTAGGTTGTCGGTAGTTTTTAGTGGATAGAGGTCGGAGGACAGAGGTATATTAACCCTTCCGGTTGGCTATTATTCCCTAAACACAATTCACTACTCGCTAATTCACTGTTGTTTTTAGTGGACGGAGGTCTGAGCACAGTGGGCGGATGTTTTCAACCCCAGATCAACTTCTATTCACTAATCACCATTCACTACTCCCAGGGAGCGAAGCGACCCACCTATTCACTAATCACCAGTTAAGTGACATTGTCCATGAACCCTTCCGTCTTAATCGGTTAGAAATCATTAGGTGAAAACAACATTTCGGAACCGATTAATCCACCTTCCCTTGAAAAAAGGGAAGGAGCTTTTAAAATATCTTTAAATTCTGAGGGAAAATAAAAGTTCACCTTCCATTCCCCTTTTTAACTTTTTAACTTTTAACTTTTTAACTCTCACGTAGTGAGCTAAACCGTATCGATAAAATTCTTCTCCGTCCGGTTGAAAACGATCAATCCTATAAGAAAAAGAAACACGGCTATAACGAGAGTATATGAGAATCCAACCCATGTGAAGGTACCGGTATCGAGAAGCATATACCTGAAGCCTTCAATAATATGCGTCAACGGATTATACTGAACAATCCATGCGTATTCGGGCATTTTATTCTGGACTTCGCTCAGCGGATAGGGAACTGCTGAAAAATATAATAACAAGGAAGTAGCAAAGCCGACTAAAACAGTGAGATCCCTGTATTTGGTGGTAAAAGCTGAAATGATCATTCCGAGTCCGAGTCCAATAAGGGCCATCATAAGCACGTAAACCGGAAGAAGTAAAAGATTCATATTGGGGCTCACCTCTACCCCACTCCACACGACGTATAAATATGTTACCAGCAATACTCCAAGCTGTATCACAAATTTGAAGAGATTGGTGATCACATTTGAAAGTGGCATAATTACGCGTGGGAAATACACTTTTCCAAAAAGTCCGGCATTTGCCCGGAACGTATCTGAAGTTCCTGTAAGGCACTGGCTGAAATAATTCCAGGCTGTAATCCCGGCGAGGTTGAACAGGAATGGAGGCACTTCTCCCGTGGGAATATTTGCGATATTATTAAAAACCAGCGTAAAGGTAATCGCGGTAAATATTGGCTGAATAAAATACCACAAAGGTCCGAGAATGGTTTGTTTATAAACCGTTACTATATTCCGCTTCACAAACAGGATCAAAAGATCCCTGTACCGCCATATTTCCTTAAAATTAAGGTCAATAAGTTTTCGCTTGGGGGTAATTTCATATAACCACGGATCGTTGGCTTGGCTCACATTTCAGGATTTGGAATCTTCGAATATTGCAAAATACGAAGTTATAAGAAATGTTGAATTATGGAAGGATTATTTTAGAGATAATAGTTTTGGAGGCTATGATTGGGAGGGTTGATCATATGATGGTATGATGATGTGTAATAAAGGAAAAAAGTGGAAGTGCTCAATAACCTGATCAACATACAGAATAAATTATACAATATACATTATAAACTCCCATAATAATTACTTCAAGACGTACCAATCATCAAAATCAGAGAATTTCTCATGTACCCTAAGATATCCATTGGAAGTTAATAGCTTGTAAAGATCCTCTCTAAGAGGCATGAAGTTATGTTCCACGGTTATAATGCGAAATTGATATTGTCTGAAATCAAAATTTTTTAATATCTCAAATTCACTTCCCTCGGTATCAATAGAAAGATAATCAATTACTGATGGGGCCTGATATGTATCCAGAAAGTCAATTAAAGAAAGAGTTTTAACCTTATAGGATTTTGAATCTTTGCGGAACTTTTTGTGATTATCATCCTGTCCAAATCCCTCAAGTGTAGATAAGGAGGCTAATTTTGCTTCTTTGAAAGCTAATTCTTCCCCGCTGTTAGACCAAATACAGTTTTTTTCTATTGGAACATTTCTATTCTTTACGAGAGATTCGTGCCATATTTTTCCTGGCTCAGCTAAGAGACCTTTCCAGTCAAATTCTTTTTCCAGTAAATATGAGTTGCTTAGAGATACCCCATCTGTTGCCCCAAATTCTACAAAAAACCCATTCCGTTTAAAATTCAGTTCAAGTAAGACAAATAAGTCTTGCTTTAATTGAGCGCGGGATAAATCCCGGTATTCTAAATACTGAGATGCTTTCCCCCGATAATTTCTTAAAAAATTAAATTCCCGACCTTCTGAAATTAAATGTTGATACTTCCTGAAGCTATCTTTTTTTAAAAGAGTATACCCCTAGCTTGGATATAATTCTGTGTGCAGATTTACCAATATATCTTTTCATTTATCGCTTATTTACCAGGCCGTTTGTATTCCCGGAGAAACAAATATACTCACTCTTTTTATTTGACGGGAAGGAGGAAGTGATGATGTGATGGTTTGATGGTATGATGGTATGATGGTATGATGGTATGAATATAGGAAAAAAGTGAAAGAGGAAAAGATGAAAAAATGGCGAGGAAGCCCACACTGCCTATCAGGCAGTCATTATCTGCGGCCATACCTCCAGAGGAGGTAACAACGGTTCTATAACCGAATCAACATACAGCATACATTATACAGTATACAATCAATTAACCGAGACGAACGACTTATCCCTATTCACCATTCACTAATCACTGTTCACCAATCACTACTTCAGCTTTCCCACAGGCAGCTCCCCATTCCCGATCATTTTCAAGGTATGCTCATACCCCACCTCAATGATCTCTTCTATCCTGCTGAAATCAAAGAGGGAGAAATGCTGCATTTCGGGGGGATTTAACAGGTAGTCGCAGATTTTCATTTCCGGTTTGGCATTCTGGGTTATACCGATGTTTACAACCCGCTCCAGGATTTGCTTTGTGCCTGTGATACTGTTTCTATAGCCCGGATAATTGACATGGGAACCTATAAGAATGCTACATCTGGACCTTATCACCGAGGCCGGGAGATTGCAAAGCAATCCACCGTCAACATAACTGATCCCATCGATGACATTTGGTGTAAAAACACCGGGGGCAGAGGCAGATGCGATAAGATACTCATATAAAGATCCGCTGCTCCTGGTCTCCATTTCTGCCGAATTGAGATTGGTTACCACCAGATAAAGGGGCTTTTTCAGGTAGGAAAAATCATCTTCAGCAATATATTTTTTGATCACTCCGCCAAGCTTTTCCATTTTGAGCAAACCCGTACGTTGCCATGAAAATCCGGTGATTTTGGAAACAGGTTCATTGATAAGGATCTCCTGAATCTCAAAGGGAGAATATCCCGCAGCATACAACACCCCTACCAGACCTCCCATGCTGGTTCCCGAAATAATCTCAGGTTCCACCCCATTCTCTGCCAGAGCCTTCAACACTCCAATATGCGCATATCCCCTCGCACTCCCTCCACTAAGCGCAATGCCAACCTTGTATGGTGGTTTGGGTTTGAAAAGACTGGATATAAAATTTGGTAGTGGAATGGGTTTGTGGTTTGTGGTTTGTGGTTTGTGGTTTGTGGTTTGTGGTTTGTGGTTTGTGGTTTGTGGTTTGTGGTTTGTGGTTTGTGGTTTGTGGTTTGTGGTTTGTGGTTTGTGGTTTGTGGTTTGTGGTTTGTGGT
>JBGTNH010000051.1:0-3502 GCA_041743165.1 Gillisia sp.
CAAAACCCTTCATCTCAAGCCTGAACAGCTAGAAAAATACCTGAGATGAGGGCAGTTATCGATACAAGTTCATTAGTGAGTTTAGTTCGGTACTACCTTCCGTTTGACAACAAGGGCATTTTGTTTAAACTGATTAAAGAAAAACTTTTGAAGGGGGAGATCATAATAATCGATGCTGTCCACGAGGAATGTAAATATGTTTCCCAAAAGATTGTATTAAAAAGTTTAGACTATTTAGCTGACAAAGAATTTCTCAGGGAAAGTAAATTGTTGGTAAAGACCGATGATTTAATTCCTTTAGCCCCCACTAGATTTATGAATATGGTCAATAATCAGTTTGTGGCCAATCAATTCCAGTTTAAAAAATTATCTGAAGCACAGTTTGAGGTGCAGAAAAACAACTTCATGGGATCAGCCGATGCCAAACTTATCATGTACTGCCAGCATTTGATTAAGGACAATCGGGAGGAAGAGATTTATCTTGTTACTGAGGAATCCATTTCCACAAATGACCTCAAACTTTTTAAGAAGATTCCTGCAATCTGCAAAATTTTAGGAATTAAAGTGATTGGACTTCCCGAGCTTTTAGGAATGTATACCGAAGTGGATTTAGCCTTTGGGTAATTAAATGATTAATTATCCGATGACCTTCCCTGTTATTGACGGAAACCTAAATTCCCTATTTTAATTTCCTAGGCCATAAACCGGGATCTTTAGATTTGTCTTTATCCCCGTCCCGATAGCTTGAGGTAATAAAATGAATTTGATCTTTACAGTATCTTTCAACAAGACCCAAACAACTAAAAAGACCCCAAAAGGGTGGAAGGATGAATTGGCCAATTTAGCAACCTATGGAATAGTGTGATGGAAGTTAACTAAACTCAGAAGGTTTAAATTAATACTTGAAAGTTAAAAATCACATAAAGATAATTCGGAATTTATATAATCAATAAATGGTTTTTAACATTTTTTGCATCTTACTTGTTTAACATTATTCTCATCGATATAAAATGTTTCTCCACACTTACAGTTAGAAAATTCGGAACGTTTAAAAGAAATCTTATCTAGTTCTATGTCATAACCTTTTTCTTTAAGGTCATTAACAAAATTTGAAATGCAGCTGGATAAAAATCCCTTAAACTCTTCGCTTTTTAAACTTTTCACATCATTTTGATCTGACATTTTTTGATCCTTTGCCATATTAGTCTTTGTTTATAATTGTCAAAAAAAGTGAATCAATTATTGAGCTATGAGACCCGTTATCATTTAAAACAGTTCCAATTATTTTTACTTTAGATTCTTGAATAGGTGTTTCTCCTATACTATAAGCTATTTTTATTGTACTTTCTATATCTGAACTTTTATTTAATATCCTGAAAATTCCATTAGCAGGGGATCCATCTTCCCAGACATCCTTGAAATCAGCATTGTTTCCTAATGATACTTTCTTTCCGGTTGAATTGGAAAAAAGTGCAGTTATAAATACTTCCTTCCGGTACCCGGTTTTTACAGTAGAGGCATCAGAATTAAGTGTTAAGGTTGAGGGAGTGGATTTAGAGAGTGCTATTGTATGATTTAGTATATAATAATTATTCTTTAAATCAGGTAGATTGGGTTGCGCAGAGATTTTAATTTCAGTCCCACTCATAGGGGCTTGAACATCTATTATTGCGAGGAGTCTACCTTCAATAAATTCAGATTTCTTTATTAAATAATTTCCATCTGCTCCAACAAATTTCCCAGAAGAAATTTCAAATTTAACTTCTCGGCGGTCGATGGTTGCATTAGGATTAATTTCACAAGTTATTCTGACAGTAGATGATCCGTCAGCCTCTATATTTTCTTTGTCAGAATTGAGTGCAATAAGCACATCACCAATTTCAATATCCTGCTCGTTTTCACAAGAAATTGAAAATATAATAATCAAAAGCAAAAACGCGAATTGTTTCATCTTATTTGAATAAAAGGTTTGTGAAACTAGAAGCTGCTGAAGTTATATCTAAATCTATCATAAGTGCTGCATAGCCACCAAATCTTGCTGTGTAATTATTAATTATAACATTGGGTTGTTTCTGTTGGTATATGGAAGTGCCTAATGAGAAAAATAAACTCCTATTAATTCTGTAATTAGCCCCAAGCAAAATCGAATTGGATGGAAGGAGGTTTTCAAATTGATCATCTCGAAATTTCCCAAATGTTAGTCCTAAAAATCCTGAAATAGAGTGCCATGGGGACTTTACACTAACCGGAATATCCTTCCGTCTTATATGCTTATTTATTTGCCTGAAATTTATATTTATTCCAACAGATAGCTTAGGAGAAAATTTTAGTCCTCCATTATTTAAAGGCTTACCAAGAAAAGATAAGCCTAACTGAGGACTAATAATTGTACCTGACATAGTCTTGAGGTCATTGAAATCATTAGAGTTTCCACTGTACCACTCACCATAGTTAAAATATGGACTTTCGGAAATCATTGATTTAATCTTTTTATAATTATTGTCTATCGTTTTAAGTTTGATTTTCAAAATCAATAAATAACTATCTAGTTGATTTTCAAAATTCTTAAGTTGAATATTATTCGGGAAAATGTAAGTAAGTCGATTTACATTTTTTTGAAGTAATGTAAGATCATGATTTGATTTATATAGGTTTTTATAGCGAAGTCCGATTTCTTCTATACCCAAATGCTCTAAATAATGACTATAATTTGTTGATATAAGGCCAGATAAAAGTAGATCCAATTTTCCTTCTGTATTAATTTTCATAAATGAAACCAATGTAGAGTCATTCATTTTCTCATCTCGAAAAATATTAAGAACAGGCTTAATTTCTACTTCACTATTTAATGTAAAACTGTGATCAGTGGATAAGTCTGAAATATTTTTATAACTATCTCTGATTTCTTTGTTGTTATCAAAAAAACCTTCTACTGAAAATTTAGTAGAACAATCAATAAAAGAATCACCGTTTTTTATGCAATTCGTTTTAAAGACAAAATTTGCCATAAGATTTTCAAGTTCGTCATAACTTGGACGGGTTCCTGTTAAAGGTTTTATGAAATCACTATATTTTTTCTCGATTTCATCTTCATCATCAGTTGAATAATCATTTCCCCAAATCTCATTTTTTATTGAAATTTGATTCAAAAAAGTCACCAATTTTTCAAGTCGATATCCTTCAAATTTTCTAACTACTACGAAATCAAAACTAAATCCGGGTTTGATAGCAGGAAAATCAACTAAAACCAAAGGCCCTTTAATTTCTGGTTTGATATCATTATTGAAAGGTTTAGTACCTACGAGTATTTCAGGCTGATTTTTTTCATTCCTAATTGTTTCATAAGCCAAAATTTCAATTACGCTTTTTGGATTATTAGGTCTAAGATGAATACTAAATGGCTGGTCAAATGGGATTGGCTTATCCAAGTTTCCTAGAGAATCAATATTCACCACATATTTATTTAAGGTGTTACCGGATTGACCCAAAACCTGTTGAACAA
>JBGTNH010000052.1:0-3398 GCA_041743165.1 Gillisia sp.
AAAATCATCCAGAGGGGTCAACATGCTCCGGAATAAACTAAAATTTAGCTATCTTCTTTTTTCTAAGGGGATCAGCATCCGCCAGAACGGCAGCTGCCTATATGGTGGGCTTTAGGGGGGTCAGCATGCTCCAGTGTATCCGCCGTGGCCATGCTTTTCCTCATAAGTCGGCGAGAGAAGGAAGAGGGAAGGAGACAGACCCTGCAAAAAGGGATCAGTGGCCGTACCCTCCCCTCAGTAAGCAAACCAGGGGTTTCGATTTAAGACCAAATTAAGCATTATTTTTATGTAGTTACCACCTTATTTGGTTTCTTTGGAATACATTTCAACCCCTTCTTTTCCAAATCTAATCTTCAAAATATTAGATTGGAGAGTCAATATGTCTAATTCAATTTTTTGAGAAGATGAATACAATGGATAGTTTGTCACAAAACTTCTCTCTTTTAAGGTCAATTTGTCCAATGTATTATTAAGTTCCCAATTTCCACGCTCCACAACAGGGTACTTATTATTAAGTCCATAACAATCGTTATATATAATATATGATCCATTATTTATAAACTCAATCCTATCCGGACACTCAGGTGATTTATCTACTTTATCCCCATTTATTATTTCTCCACTGTAAAACCAGGAACCAACCAAATTGGTCTGAATTCTTTCTCCACACGAGTTAAGCTATTGGTTGGATAGCTTCAAGAGACGTCAGTGCCTTTGTTGTAGAAGCTATTTACAATACCTCACTTAAAGCCGATACTTTCCAGATAAGTGGATTGGAAAATTTAAGGGGCAATGATTTGGCAACTCAATTTTCCCTGGGCATAGAGAAAAAGATAACGTATTATACGATGCCGGCAAAGGAATTTGGTGACATACTAAAACCTTTAGTTGGTGCAGCGGGTGCAGTTACTCTTTATGAAAGCCTGCAAAACGCAACGGAGTATCCGCCTAAATTTAATTCTAATATGAGTGAAGTATTAGAAAAACTTCCAATACAAATGACATCGTTGGAACAGTGGGCGAAGGAATATAAAGGTTATTTTTTAAATTGATAGCTTATAGTTTATGAGGAAAGAGATCTACTGCCTGAACAGTGGAAGCTCACTCAGCTGTGCCGAACATACACTACTATGATTTATCGCCAGGATAATATTGCTTTTCATAAAATATGTTGTCGTAAGACCAATTTCTATTCATGAGCCCCAAATTTGCAAATAATCCAATAAAACCGCCTTTATACATTTTCCCTACTTTCGAGTCTGACGCAAATCACACGAAGCTTTTTTGTTAATTCGGGAAAAAAATAAAGCAGCAAACAAACCAAATGGTGCCTGCTGCGTATCCCTCCACTTTTCAAAATGTCTCTAACATTTCACGTATTGGCAATGGGGGTATTTACCAAACCTTTGCACAACATTTGCCACAATTGCTCAGAAGAACAATAAATGTTAAGTTTAGAACTCACCCCCTTATTCCATTATTATGCAGCCTACAGTTTTATGCAAAAGTTCCTTCTTGTTACTTTATTTTATTTCCTTTCATTTTATTTCCTCCCTGAGAAAAAATAAGACTTTCTACAGTTCCATCAGTGCCTAAATTAAAAAGAACTTGAGCATCCATCTCTTTAATTATAAAACTATTCTCAGTTACCGCAAAAAGCTGAACAGGTGGCTGTCCCTTTACCTTTGCAAAAAGACGGTCATTTTGCATTGTTATCTCTATTTGAAAAGATGGGTGCGGTTCATAACCACCCACATATTTGATAAGGATTTCTTGTGGCAAAGTAATGGTTTCCTTTTCTGATATTTGCTTTTGCTTTTTAACTGTTTCGGTACCAATACCTTTTAGGATCCGGTCTGCATAGATGGCTTGTTTTTTGCCACCTTTTAATGAAAAAGTATAAGTTGCAAGCGAGTTTTCAAATCTAAATTCATTTTTTGCGATGGGTAAAAGTTTGACAGGACGACCACCTTCACGTATACTGTAAAGCGCACCATTGTCATAAGTAACTTCACGAATGAAACCATCAAATTGATAAACCCCCACCCACTCTTTTAACTGCTTTTCAGAAAGTTTTATTGGTGCTTCCTCTCCTATGGGCTTACCCAATAATGCAGATACAGCTTTGATGTTAAACGACCAGGGGCCCTTTCCATCATTGCGATTTGTCAACACGATGGCATAAATATTCTTACCAGGCACAAAAATACCAGAAGTAGTAAAACCTTCCATACCGCCAGTATGTTCAAGTGATGTCATACCAGCAAGTTTATTTATAAACCAACCATAACCATAGTTAGTAAGTTTACCGTTTGTTAAACTGTGATTGGCAAAAGCCATCCGTTTGCTTTTTTCAGAAATAAGTGTATTGTTTTGAATGGCTTTACTCCATAAAAACATATCATCAACGGTAGACATCAAAGAACCATCAGCATAAGGAATAGTTGTACTCATATACTCGGCATTTTTGGAATCGCCTTCATAGAGTTGGTAGCCATTAGCCCTGTTAGGAATAATTTTTTCACTATCAGCATAATACGAATTTTTCATAGCGAGTTTATCAAAGATATTCTTTTGTATAAAATCCCCATAGCTCATACCCGATACTTTTTCTATAATATATCCCAAAAGGACATATCCCGAATTGCTATATTCATGCTTTTCGTTAGGGTTAAATTCAAATGGCAAGTTTTTGACACTATTAATAATTTCTTCGGGGGTCAAATCAAGCCGGGTGTCTCTCAATTCAGGTATTCTGGAATAATCCTTAATACCAGAAGTATGATTTAGCAAATGGTGCAAGGTAATTTCATTACCTCTTGGGAAATCGGGTATAAATTTTGACAATGGGTCTTGCAGGCTTAGTTTGCCTTGTTCCATAAGTATTAAAATTGATACACTTGTAAATTGCTTGGTTATAGAAGCCAAACCCAATACGTTTTCTGGCTTCATCTTCACATCCAATTCTAAGTTAGCCATACCAAATGCCTTTCTATAAATAATCTTATCGTCTTCTGCTATCAAAACAGTTGCTCCCGGCAAATGGGCAGGGTAAGCCTGATTGAATATGGCTTCAATTTCAGCTTTTATATTCTTTGTGAACGTTGCTCCCACGGCTTAGTTTTCATTAGATGAAACTTGCTTGCCCTGTCCAAATACTATCTGGGCCAGTAAAATTGCTGTTAAAGTGAATATGTATTTCATTGTTTTATTATTTTTAAAATTGATTTATCCCGTATTATGCATTTAAGAATTAAACCTGTTTGTTAACTCTCTATATTCAGTATATTTCGTATACATTTTAATTTCACCCATATGGTTAATCTTCCCATTGAGTATTCTGATAAGCACGTGACTCCTTTTGGTGGTATGAGTCTAATGAAAAGATTTGTAGATCA
>JBGTNH010000053.1:0-35266 GCA_041743165.1 Gillisia sp.
AACAAAACTGTATTGAAAAGTTATCCCAGGTTCACCCATCAGGGAGAAAAATGATCAAAACTTATCCAGATTCAAAAGAAAACTAAAGCGGCTCTAAGAAATTACTACTGCTAAACTACTCATGAATAATCCGGGTTAAATCAGGTGCTGGAACGGGATTATATTTTCGGAATGGCTGCCTGGAACTTTGCCGATTTTGGTTCATACTTCAGGCAGGATGCGATGCCATACATCAATCAGAAAGGCCTGGTCAATTTTGACCGAAGTAAAAAAGACATTTACTATTATTATCAGGCGAGACTTCTGGAGGAGCCAATGATCTATGTTACCGGTGAGAACTTTAAAGAGAGTTACGTGCAAAACGCCGAAGAGGAAGTGCAGATCACTGTATTTTCAAATGCTCCGGAAGTTTCGCTCACTGCAGGCGAAAAGACCTTCAATTCAAAAACAGAAGACGGAATTGCCATTTTTGAGATCCCAATGCCTGAAGGTAAAAACAAGGTTACGGCTACTGCCGGTGAGGTTTCCCACTCCCGGGAATTTGATGTGCATTACCGGGAAAACCTGATTGGACGGCTTGGTAAAGAGAATATTCGAATCAATGTGGGAGCACATGTGCAGTATAAAGATCCGGTAAACGGAGAGGTTTGGATCGCCGATCAGGAATATACTTCCGGCAGCTTTGGGTACGTGGGCGGAGAAGTCTTCCAGAGGGATAAGAACAAGATCCAGGGAACAGCTTCAGACATACAGGGAACAGAAAATGATCCACTCTTTCAGACCATGAGGGAAGGAATAGAAGCTTATAAATTTGATGTTGAAAAAGGGAATTACCTTGTCAGCATTATGCTTGCTGAACCGCAATTCAATGCATCGGAAGCACTTATCTACAACCTCTCTTCTTCTGCAGAAAAAGTTGAAGAATCCGTCCGCAGTTTTGACGTGAAAATTAACGACAGACTTGTTCAGCAGGATTTGAATCCGGCCAGAGATTATGGAAAGATAAGGGCTATTACAATTACTTATGAAGTAAAAGCGGAAGGTGGAATTACTGTAGATTTTGTAGCGAATTCAGGAAAAACCATACTTTCGGCCATAAAATTAGAGAAACTGTAATGAGATATTGTTGGTTTTTTTCCCTGCTTGCCTTAATCATCCTGGGCTGTAAAGAAACAGGATCTGAACCCTCCATCCTGGCAGACCAACCTGAAGGCATAAGCACTCCCGAAGGAATGGTGTGGATCCCCGGCGGAAAATTCATGCAGGGCGCAGTACAAAATGACCCGATGGCTCTTGATCATGAGAAGCCGGCACATCCCGTAGTAGTTGATGGATTTTTCATGGATATTACAGAAGTCACCAATCGGCAGTTCCGGGAATTCGTGAATGAAACCGGATACGTCACTGTAGCCGAGCGCACAATAGATTGGGAGGAAATGAAAAAACAACTCCCCGGCGACATCCCAAAGCCTCACGATTCGATTCTTCAGCCGGGATCTCTCGTCTTTAAAAAGCCGGGTCGAAAAGTGTCCAACCTGTATGACTTCTCCCAATGGTGGGAATGGAAAGTTGGCGCAAACTGGAAACATCCAGGCGGCCCCGGCACTTCTATAGAAGGAAAAGATAATTATCCCGTTGTACATATCGCTTTTGAAGATGCAGAGGCTTATGCCGACTGGGCGGGAAAGAGACTTCCCACAGAAACCGAATGGGAATACGCCGCCAAAGGAGGTGCCGAAAATGCCATTTTTGGATGGGGTAATAATGCAGAAGTTTTAGAAGAAAAAGCCAATACCTGGACCGGCGAATTTCCCACAGAAAACACTCTGGCAGATGGTTTCGAAAGGATGGCTCCCGTTAAGACTTTCCCTCCCAATGCCTACGGACTTTACGAAATGACCGGCAATGTTTGGGAATATACATCAGACTGGTATAATTCGAACTACTACAAAGAGGCTGCGGAAAAAGGAATGCATAAAAATCCTGAGGGAGCAAAAGATCCATATAATCCACACAATCCACGGGTGCCCGAAAAGGTGATAAAAGGAGGTTCTTTCCTGTGTCACGTTTCCTACTGCGCCAGCTTCCGGCCTTCTGCCCGAATGCAGAATTCGCTCGATTCATCTCATGAACACCTTGGGTTTAGAACTGTAGTTACGCCAAAAATGCTGAAGTAGTGTTCGGTAATCAGTGGTCAGTAAAATTTTGTCCTTCGGAACGATCGGCAAGGAAGTGAAATTTTTGTGAAAGAGATTCCTCTCCTAAAATTTGTATGAAATTTTTTCATTCTCAAATTCTCAAATTTTCCACATCTTCAAATCCCTTTTTTTTTGGAATTTTACTCCACATTTTTCGGTACCTCCCCCGAGCCATATTTCCTTACATATCCCTCGTAATTGAGCACATTCTCATCTGCCATTCGGGCGAAGTTGCGGTAGGCTCTCGCGACTTTTTCCGGCGGAGTTTGTTCAAACTCACCGTCGGTCACCTGATATTGTTTTTGAAGTGCCTTCAAATTTTCATGCAGCTCTTTTTGCACTTCAGCATACGCAGGATCATCATAAATATTTCTCAATTCCCGCGGATCTTCCCGTAGATCATACATTTCCCATTGGTCAATATCGTCGTAGAAATGCATAAGCTTATATCTATCGGTCCTTATTCCGTAGTGCCTTTTCACCATGTGAAAAGCCGGAAAATCATAATAGTGATAATAAATAGCGTCCCGAAAATCCTTTCCATTATCACCATTAGTCAACAAACCTCTCATAGATTTTCCCTGCATTTCCTGAGGGATCTCTGCCTGCGCAAAATCAAGAAAAGTAGGTGCGAAATCGAGGTTCTGGGTAAGCGCATCTATTTCAATTCCCGCCGGAATTTCATTTGGATACTGCATCAACAAAGGCATGGAAAGAGATTCTTCATACATGAAACGCTTGTCAAAAAAGCCTTTTTCACCCAGGTAAAAACCCTGATCTGTGGTGTAAACGATAATGGTGTTTTCTGCCAGCCCATTCTCTTCAAGATAATCTAAAATTTTTCCAACGCCTTCGTCGACCGAAGCTACAGTGGCAAGATAATCCTGAAGATATCTCTGGCCCTTCCATTCTGCCAGCTCTTTCCCTTTTAAATTAGCCTCATGAAAAGCATCATTTTTGGGACGATAAGCCTCATTCCAAATCCTTCTTTGTTCGGCTGTCATGCGTTCGAAATCTGTAGTCCAGGGGTTGTGCGCCAGGGAATCGCTGCCCTTTGCCACGCTCATTTTAAGGTCATGACCTTCATACATATCCCGGTAAATGGTTTGCAATTGCTCCTGTGAGGCTATGGAACCTTCATGATCTGTAAAATAGGTTTCGGGCAATGGGAATTGTACAGTATCATACATATTCAAATGCCTCAAGGCAGGCATCCAGTTGCGATGAGGTGCTTTATGCTGTACCATCAACAGGAAAGGCTCTTCGCTCCCAGAATTTTTCTTTAACCACTTCAACCCCATTTCGGTAACTATATCTGTGGCGTAGCCTTCAATTCGGGTCGTGTCGTTTTCTTTAATAAAATCAGGATTATAATAGTTTCCCTGGTCCACCAGGATATTCCATTCGTCAAAACCTTCCGGCAGGCCGTGGAGATGCCATTTTCCGAAGAGGGCGGTGCGATAACCCGCTTCTTTTAAATACTTCGGAAGCGTAGGCTGGGACCCGTCAAAAACATTTCCGTTCATCCTGAAACCGTTCACATGACTGTGCTTTCCGGTAAGGATCACTGCGCGGCTGGGGCCACAGATGGAATTGGTACAGAAATTTGTGTTGAACCTGGCTCCGTTCCTGGCTATACGGTCGATATTGGGGGTGGGGGCAAGCTGACTCACAGGATGGCCGTATGCGCTGATGGCCTGAGTGGCATGATCATCGGTCATAATGAACACGATATTTGGCCTTTTTGGCTCCTCTTGTTTCTCTTTCTCCCGACCTTCATTACAGGAAACTGTCAGAATAGCTATGAAAAACAACAGCTTTGCTTTTAAAAAATACTTCATAATTTTTCCTTTTTTGACACCTGTGGATTTATTCTATATTAATGAGGTTACTTTTTTCTGAAATACCATTCTCATTAAAAGCTTCTATTTGGAAATAATACTCCTGATCTGTGTTTAAAGCTCTTAATTCATATGAATTCTTCCCATAGACCATGACAGAATTATTCAGTTTATCTTTTTCTATCCCCCAGTAGATCACATAACCCGAGGAGTTTTTATCGGCTTTCCAGCTAATGCTTGCATTCCGATTGTCCTCCTGTCTATTGACTTCAAAGTCCCTTGGTTTTGCCGGGGCTTTCCCATATCCCTTACCAAAAATGCGAAATTCTGATATTGCTAAATATTTGTTCGGAGTATCAATATTCTTATATCGAATGAATTGGGCATCGGTGGGAGTTTGAAGTTCAATGTAGGCATGAGGCTGATCCCGCATATTTTCAGAGTAATCGACTAAAGTTTTCCAGCTTCTCCCGTCGGGAGAGTGTTCAATGATGAATCGATGTTTTAGTCCGGGCTTTCTTCCGAAGATATCTGCATTGAATTCCTGAAAATTAACCTGCAGCGCATGCACCTTCATTTTTTTCCCAAGATCAAGACTCACCTCCATGCCTGCTTCATTACCGCTAGCTACCCAAAAAGTACTGATGTCCTCGTCGACCATTTTAGAAGCATCATATTGTATATCACTGTCCCTTTTCACCCGTTTCATACCTGCACCAATGACTTCCTGCTGAATTTCTTCATCTATAAGAGAACTTGCTGTAATTTTCTTGTTGTAGGACAGAAGCATCCACCCGGTAAACCTGTTCTTGTGTTCTTCTACCTCAACATCGGGCAGAAAATGAGGATAATCTCCGTAGGCGGTGTTAACGTACATTTGTCCGTCCTCTTCAAAGCCCGCAGGGAAAAGTCCGATTCGGCGTTCAAACTTGTAATTTACAGCTATAGGCATAGTTGCCAAATGCCAGTAATTCCCGTTATTATCCTCTACCGTACTTCCATGCCCGGCACCGGTAACAAATCCGCCCGGCTTGTATGAGATCGGGCTGTAGGGAGCATACTCAAACGGCCCAAGCGGATTCTTACTGGTGTAAACGCCATCGGCATACACGTTAAATTCTGTTCCGGGGGCACCATATTGCAAATAGTAGGTGCCATTATGTTTGGTCATCCAGGGGCCTTCAAGAAAAGGAGCCATGTCTGATGAATGATCCTGCCCAAAGCGTTCCCACCCATGTTTTTCGGGATGTAAACTTATGAGAGCCTGTTCTTCGCCAATGGGCAAATAGTTATTTTCAGGATCCAATTCCACTCCGTATAAAGGATGCACATTTGAAGATTCTTCATACAGATAAACTTTTCCATCATCATCTACAAACAAGGCCGGATCCTGAATGGCAATAGGAAGGACACTGTAATTTGTTTTCCAGTCACCAACTTCGGGTGTCTTAGTTTCAATAACAGCCATACGACCCGACGGATCTCCGGCGACAATTACCTTATCCCCAAGTACTGCGGCTGCAGGAGCATTACTTCCGTTAAAATACCAATTCTGCGGAGTAATGAATTCCCAGTTGCTAATATCATCGGAAACCCAATAGCCATAAGATCTGGTTACAAACATGTAATATTTCCCATTGAAGTTGATCACTGCAGGATCTGCTCCGGCCCGATAAGAGACACCGGTATAGGAGTTATGCGCCACGTAGGTATAATCTATATCTATTGGATTGCAATAGGTTTGAAAGTCCACTTTTTGTAGCCCATTCTGTGCGGTGCTCCACTGGAAGATAAGAATTAAAATCCCTATAATTATACAATTGCTATATAGCATACCAGGTTTAATGAAATCTATGATTTTCTAATCCACAAGGGTAAATGTTCCCTGCACCTCAAGATTGGAAGTGCCACCCACAAAGAATTCAAATTCTCCAGGTTCGGCGACATACTCGAGTTCACCGTTATAAAATTTCAGGTCCTCTACAGTCACAGGAAATTCAACAGTCCTAG
Source organism: Gillisia sp. (assembly GCA_041743165.1). Taxonomy (GTDB): domain Bacteria; phylum Bacteroidota; class Bacteroidia; order Flavobacteriales; family Flavobacteriaceae; genus Gillisia. The sequence goes on from JBGTNH010000053.1 coordinate 6,050, forward strand.
ACTCCCCGGGTTGTAGATCAATTTTTTCAAAAGCTATTAATTGCTTTTTGGGAGGGGTAATACTTCTCACCTTATCATGTATGTAAAGTTGCACCACCTCTTTTCCTGCACGGTCACCAATGTTGGTAACGGTTACAGTAATATTTACAGTACCTCCCGGACGCAGCGTTTCACTGTTAGCTTTAATATCAGAATACCTGAAATTGGTATAACTTAACCCATAGCCAAATGGAAGTAGTGGGGAATTTGGAACGTCAAGATAATTTGATCTGAATTTTTGAAATTCTTCGGTGGCCTGTGGTCTCCCTGTGGTTCTTTCCCCATAGTATACCGGTATCTGCCCAACATTTCTTGGCCAGCTCATTGTCAGCTTTCCGGAAGGATTTACGTCTCCAAAAATAACATCGGCAACAGCATTACCGGCTTCCACGCCCGGATGCCACACTTGTAAAATACTTACCGGCAAGTTCATTTCTTCGGAAATATCTAATGGGCGTCCACTCATTAAAACCAATATAACCGGTTTATTAGTAGCCACAAGTTCCCTGATCAGTCTTTTCTGACTTTCAGGAATCTGAATATTGGTACGGTTAGCCGATTCTCCAGTCATTTCACTGGCTTCTCCTACCACGGCTACTACTACATCTGAAGCTTTGGCAACCTTTAATGCTTCCTGCAGCAATTGATCTGTAGATTCTTCTGAAATAACGATCCTTGGTCCAAAAACATTTACTTTTTTGGCAAAGGCGGTATCATTACTTATGTTAGCTCCTTTTGCATAGGTGATCTGAGCTTTCGGGGCCACATTTCTGAAGCCTTCGAGAACCGGAATGGAAAGCTGCTGATCTCCGGTTGGAGCCCAGGTGCCCAGCATATTATTCTTGTCATTCGCAAGAGGGCCGATAAGCGCAATTTTTGCCGATTTACTAACAGGAAGGTTGTTCTCATATTTTTTCAGTAAAACAAAGGATTCGCTGGCGGCCCGACGGGCGAGATCCCTGTTTTCTTTCGTCAGAATGTCCTTTTCTGGCCTGCTGGTATCAGAATAGCGGTAAGGATCATCAAGAAGCCCAAGTTTATGTTTTGCTTCAAGGATCCTGCGGGCTGCATTGGTAATCTGCTCCTCAGTGACTTTTCCTTCTTTTACAGATTTTTTAAGCGTAGTGAGAAAACCTTCTCCCACCATATCCATGTCGAGGCCTGCATTTAAAGCCATGGCAGATACAGCCTGAAGGTCTCCCATGCCATGATCCACCATTTCATTTACCGATGTATAATCTGAAACCACAAATCCGTCAAAGCCCCATCGCTCGCGGAGTACCTCGGTAAGTAACCATTTGTTTCCTGTAGCCGGAATTCCGTCAACATCGTTAAAAGCAGTCATAACACTTCCAACTCCGGCTTCAACCGCAGCTTTAAAAGGAGGGAAATATTCATTGAACATCATATTACGACTCATATCAACGCGATTATAATCCCGGCCACCTTCAGCGGCACCATATAATGCGAAATGTTTAACTGTCGCCATCATAGTATTTGGTGCGCTAAGATCATCCTGTTGATAACCCTCCACCATAGCTTTGGCTACCTGTGAGCCCAGATAGGCATCTTCCCCTGCGCCCTCGGATACCCGACCCCAGCGAGGATCACGGGAAATATCCACCATGGGAGAGAAATTCCAGTTAATCCCATCGGCTGTGGCTTCCTTGGCCGCAACTTTAGCTGTTTCTTTAACAAGTTCCATATCCCAACTGGACGAAAGCCCTAACGGTATAGGGACAGTGGATTTATAACCATGAATAACATCAGATCCTATGAGCAGTGGGATACCAAGCCTGGAATTTTTTACTGCCAACTCCTGTGCCTGTCTTACTCTATCAGGACTTGATACCCCAAAGATTCCTCCAACCTCTCCGGCTCTGATCTTGGTTTCCACATCTTCACTCACCACAGATCCTGTAGCTACTCCCCCTCCGGGGGTGAGCAGGTTAAGCTGACCTATTTTTTCCTCTAAAGTCATCTTCTCCAGCAGGGCTTCTACCTGCGGAATTCTTTCCTGTGCCTGAAGACCTGAAAATCCTATAAAAAATAGTGTCACGACTGATAAATTAAAACTTTTCATTTTTAACTCTTTTGTAAAATTAAATGGCTTATTTTATTTCACTTCCTGAACTTCAGTTTTTGTTGAGATTCCATTTTGATTAAATGCTTCAATACTGAAGTAATATTTAGTATCCCGGTCCAGATTTCTCATAAAATGTTCGTTTTCATCATAAATTAACCAGGATTGGTATAACTTATCTGGTGCGATACCCCAGCGAATATTGTAACCCTGGGCTCCCTTCACCGGTTCCCACTTAAAGGCAGCATCTCTCCTATCCTCCTGGCGCGATACAGTAAATCCTTTCACCTTATCAGGCTTTTTACCACGGCCTTTGCCAAAAACCCTTATTTCTGATAAGGCAAGATTATTCCCCGGAACTTCTACATTGTTGTAGCGCACATATTTTGCTCTCACAGGTTGATTAAGGGGAATATAGGCGTTGGGTGCATCCTTAAAACTATTGCTTCTGTCTACAACTGTTTCCCACCGTTTACCATCCTCAGAAACTTCAAGAGTAAATCTATGCCGAAGGCCTTCAATACGAGTGTAGATCCCTGTATCCTCGTCATGAAAATTTAGCTGAAAAGCATAGATATCTCCAGGGGCCAGCATTTCAATTTCCACCCATTGGTTATCATCATTGGCTTCAGCAACCCAGAATGATTTCGGACTTTCATCGGTTAGTAGTATTGTGATTATTTGACCTTCGCTGTTTTTTTCCAGAGGCATTTCAGTAATATCAAATTCCCCATCGGTAGAAGTGCTTTTTCTCACCTGCATTCGTGAGGAGGAAACAGTCGTTTTTCCTTTATAAGACAACAACATCCAGCCATTATGCAGCCCTGCTTTAGTGGGATGATCGGGGCCAAAGAGAGGATAATCCCCGTAGCTGGTGATGGAATACATGAGGCCATCTTCATCAAAATAAGTAGGAAACATAGCCAGACGACGTTCCCAGTGAGAATTGGAGGCAAAAGCTACCGTGGCAAAATGCCAGTATTGCCCATTGGTTTGTTGCACTGTGATACCATGACCGGCACCGGTAGCAAAACCTCCCGGTTTAAAGCTATAGGGATTGTTCTTCATGTACTCAAAAGGACCCAGAGGCGTTTCACCTATATAAGCCCCATCTGCATAAACATTGAACTGGGTACCCGGTGCGGCATATTGTAAATAATATTTACCATTGTGTTTGGTCATGGAGGCACCTTCCATATAACCTTCCTTTAAAGTTGGATGGTAATTATTTTCACCAAAACGTTCCCAGCCATGTTCTTCTTCCACCAGGTTAAAAAGTTCTTTTTTTACCCCGGTTTCAAGAAAACGATCATCCTTATCCAACATTTTAACACGAAGTGGGTGTACATTGGAGGAGCCCCAGTACAAGTAGGTTTTCCCGTCATCATCGATAAACAATTCTGAATCCTGAATATTATTTGATATTGAAGCTGTTGGTGTCCATTCCCCATTTTTGGGATCATCGGTGTATAAAATACTGCCGTAACCGGCGGGATCTCCGGCAAAATAAACCAGCGAATCTTTATAATTGAAAGCGGTTGGTGCGTTGGATCCCTCAAAAAACCATTGTTTTGGTTTAATGAATTCCCAGTTGATAAGATCTTTGGAATGCCAGTACCCAAAGGAACGGGTTACAAACATGTAGTACTCACCACGAAATTCAATTACCGCAGGATCTGCACCGGAACGGTAGGAAATATTTTTACTGGAATTATAGACCATGTAGGTATAATCAATATCCAATGGATTAATAAATGTTTTGGGAATCACTTCCTGTGCTGGTGCCAGGAAGTTATATAGTAAACCCAAAGCAGTTAATATGTATTTAAAATCTTTCATTTATGTTTGTATCAATTCATTCCTTGATGAGAGAATAACCATGGTAACAGGTATGGTTCAGAAAAAGCGGAATCCCAGCTGTTGTGATTGTCATTTGGATAAAGTGATAATTTGGCATTGCCACCATGAGAATTAATCTCTCTCGCCATGGTCTTGGAAAGTGCAGGCGGCACTATATCATCCTTTTCTCCATGGAAGATCCAGATGGGAAATCCTATGGGATAATTTTCTACTATCGCAGGGTCTGCACCTCCACAAATGGCAAAAGCGGCGGCAAAAAAATCGGGCTTTCTGTAAATGATCTCATATGTCCCCATGCCACCCATAGAAAGTCCGCCCACGTAAATCCTTTTGTTATCGGTATATTTTTTTGCAGCCAATTGATCTGATAATTCAAGTAACAGCCTCATAGCTTTTGTGGGTTCTCCTGTATTCCTGAAATTAAACTGGAGTGGAATGGTGTCTCTGTTCACATCTATTCTCGCCCAGTAATCTTCAGGTTCCACTTGCGGAAAAACGACAACGGCGGGGAAATTCTGTCGAACATCTTGGTTGAGAAAGAGGTCGCTTCCGTGCGTCAACTGGGCTTCATTATCTAACCCACGCTCCCCCGCTCCATGTAGAAAGAAGACCAACGGAAATTCCTGATCTTCCGAAAAGCCCTCAGGATAAAGAATGCGATATCGCAGTGTATCTCCTTTCGAAATAAATTCTTTATGCTCAAAAAGCTCGAGGTCCTGGGCTTCCGCAGAAAACAGGAGTGTCAAAAAGGCTAACAGGAGAAGTAAATTATTTTTCATAGGTAAAACTTAGTTTTTTTAAAGCCTTATCAACTTCAGGGGCCTGCATGAAGAGATCCCATATTAATCCTGAACGATAGTTTTCGATCATCACTACTATGGGGCCCTGATCTATAGCCAGATATTGTTCTGCAACCCATGGTTCTCCCTCAAGGCTATAGGCGTCATAAAAACCTGCCGGACCCCACAAAAGGTCGTGCTGGTCTTCATAAAAATACCGAATGGCCCTCAAGGATTCTTCGGGGGTATAGGGCAAGGAACTCACGGCAGCGGTGGGGGAAACGACCCCGCGATCATTGTCGGGCGAATGAGCTGTATAACCTATACTTCCATCCTCCCTTCGGGTGTAGCTGGCTGTTAGCCCCCAGGATGCTTCGTGGTAGGTTTCGTAATCTTTAGGATTTTCCTGGCAATAAAGGTAATTGACCATTGAGTGGTTTCGATTGAGGTCCCAGTAGTTGGCATAGCGATCTTCCAGACCCCGCGGGTCAAGACCCAGATAGGAATAATGCGCCCAGAAAAGCGGACCACCCTTGTTTCCCTGGGTATTGTGCTTCAGGATAAGAGGAAGGTCATAAGATTCACCATAAGATTTTATATTGCCGCCTCTAGCCCAACCTTCATGATAAACTGCCGGGTCGATGGAATGATCTGGCGAAGCTGCTGCAAGAAAATAGGTGATAAGACATTCATTATAGCCTTCGATCATGAAATCCATCTCCCATTGATAGTCAGGCGACCAGTGCCAATAAAGGCCATTCTTTTTATTGGTGTACCAATTCCATTCAATACCTTTCCAAAGCTCATCGTACTTTTGAGCCACTGCCTTTTCTTTATCATTACCATTTTTTAAGTACTCTCGTACTACAATGAAGCCCTGAGCAAGAAAGGATGTCTCTACCAGGTCGCCACCGTTATCCTTTGCACTAAATGCCTGTATTTCTCCGGTTTCACCATTGATCCAATGGGACCATGCACCATGAAAACGGGTGGTATTACCGAGAAAATCTGAAATTTTATCCAGGCGATCAACTACAGAATCTCTTTGGATAAAGTTTCTTTCCATACCCACAACCAGAGCCATAAGTCCAAAACCAGTACCTCCCGTGGTCACCACGTGAGCGTCGTTTTTTGGATAATTTCCATCAGGATGAAATCGTTCCCGTGCCATTCCCGAATTTGGCTCGGCATAATCCCAGAAGTACTTAAGGGTTTGCCTTTGTACCACATTCAAAAGTTCATCATCGGTCAGGGGCTTAGGATCAGGAGTAACAGAAATTAAATTTTCGGCGGTCTCTTCCGAATTTTTACAACTACTAAAAGTTAATAGAATAAGGAGTAAGAAGATAGAGGTTAGATTATTCATAAAAGTTTTAAAAATTTTACTGTGTACTAAAGTTAAAACCCAGTTTCTCAAGCCCGGCCTGTACTTCCTCATCATTCATGAACAACCTCCAAAGCAGTCCGGTTCTGTGGTTTTCTATCATGGCTATTATTGGAGCCTGGTCAATGGCTACATAACCATCGGCAACCCAGTTTCTTTCTTCAGAGAAAGCATCGTAGAATCCATAGTCCCCCCACAATTGATCTCCCAGCTCTTCATAATAATTGCGAAGTGCCCGCATAGATTCTTCTGGAGTATAAGGAAAAGATGAAAGTGCGGCTGTAGGCGCAATTACTCCTAAATCATTTGTAGGACTGTGTGCTTCATAGCCCCCAGGGCTGTCACTGGCTGTTAGTCCCCATGCATCACGCCCGTAGCCTTCAAAATTTTTAGGATTGGCAATAGCATAATTAAAATGAATAAGCGCATGGGCTCTGTTTTGCTCCCAGTAATTGGCATATTGATCCTGAAGTCCTTTAGGATTAAGACCAAGGAAGGAGTAATGAGCAAAGAATAAAGGTCCTCCAAATGAAGGTCCTAAAGGCATTTGTATGTTAAAGTGATTCCTGTTGGTCACCATATTTCCATTGGAGGCCCACCCAGAATCATATACTTGTTTATTGATGGTAAAAGTAGGTGAGGCCGCTGCTAAAACATAGACTATTAAGGCTTCATTCCAGCCCTTGATAGGAAGGTTTATACTGAAACCAAAATTGGGAGACCAGTGCCATAAAAGCAAATCCTGGTTGTTAGTGTACCAGTTCCACTCTACTGCTTCCCATAAAGCAGTAATTCGTTGCCGAATTGCCTCCTCGTCATTTTCACTACCTGAAAAATACTGGCGGTTAATTAATAAACCCTGGATAAGGAGAGCTGTTTCAACAAGATCTCCGCCATTATCCATGGAGCTAAAAGGAATAGTTTGAGCCGTCTCTCCATTGTACCAGTGAGAGAAAGCACCATGATAGGTAGGTGCTCTTTCAAGGAAAGTAAGGATCTTATCGAGCCTCTCAATGGCCTGTGACCTGGTAATCCATCCCCTTTCTATCGCTGCGGGAAAAGAAGCCAGCCCCATTCCAGAACCTCCCATTGTAACCAATCTCGGGCTAAGGCCGCCATAGGCATCATTCTGGGAACGTTCCCGGGCTAAACCTGAATTGGGTTCAGCAAAATCCCAGAAATATTTAAAAGTTTGCTCCTGCACAAGATCCAGCAATTCCTCATCGGATAACTCTGTCACCGGGGCCCCTCCATTTCCTGGGTCGGGTATAAACGGCTCCTGATATCCTGGGCCATCATCGGAACAGGATAAGAATAGAATCATAACATTAACTACTGAAAAATATCTCATCAGCCTCTTCATTTATTTAAGGGGTTTAATGTTTGGAAAAACAAACAGTCCCCAAAAAAATCATTTTTCGAGGACTGTTTTTAGTCTATTTTCAATTCGCCATGTCGGCTTTTACCTCATCTTCAGATAGGGCTATATTATAGAATTTCAGATTATCCATAAGGCTGTGATCTGAAAGGTGATTCCATCCCACAAAGCGTGGTGCGCCAGACATGATGGAAACTAAATCTGTGCCGGTCCAGTCAATAGGCTGGGAAAGAGTAGCTGTATTTACCAGCTCTCCATCGAGATAAATTTTAGTTTCCGTTTCTGAAATCGTGAAGGCAACATGTACCCATTCTCCTGCAGTAGCATTGATAACGCCACCATCATTCCAGCTTTCACCAGTACCCATGCCTACGTTAAGTTTTATACGCTGTTCAGTGGGACTTCCCTCCCGGAAAAGTCGGAATCCACTGGTGCGCAAATTCTGGGCATCAGGATTTGCGGTATCTTCCGGGCCTATAACAATGATACCAGCCCTGTCTGGATCGGCATTAACTTTATACCAGAAAGTAGCACTTAGTTCATCATTTAAAAGACCATTGGAAGACATGGTAAGATATGAGCCCGAAGCTCCTTGATAAGAACTGTTGCCTTGTTTGCTATCACTGGAAAAACCAGGATTTCCAACCACTGTCACTTCCCTGTTTGCAATTTTATCTGCAAAGTCTCCTTCAAAAGTCATGTTTAGCGTAACAGCAGAAGCATTAATGAGATTCTGAATCTCTTCCTGTGACAAGGCAGCATCAAAAAGCCTTAACTCGTCTATAGCACTACTATCATAAAGGTGATCCCAATAACTAAAAGTTTCTCCTCCATGTCCTATGGTAAGCTTTTCTACTCCTGTCCAGTCAATAGGTGCAGACATTGCTCCTGTATTCACAGGCATTCCATTTATATAAATTACGGTTTCTGTTGGAGTCACAGTAAATGCAACGTGTACCCATTCGTTATTGACAACAACCACACCACCGTCGTTCCAGCTTTCTGCATTTCCTGTTCCAACGTTCAACTTTATTCTTTGCTCTGTGGCATTTCCTTCTCTGAACAAGCGGAAACCCTGGGTACGGTTTAAATCGGCTCCGGCTACGAGTATACCCGCACGGTTTGGAACTCCTGAGACCTTATACCAGAATCCTGCAGTAAATTCTTCTCCTAATTGCCCCAGAGGTATAGTAAGATAAGAATCTGGCGCCCCTTTAAATGCTCCACTCCCTGCAAAAGCTTCATTTGCAAAGCCTGGATTGCCTACTTGGGTGGGAGAAGTAAGAGTTACTAGTTCCATAAAATCACCGTTGAATGGCATATAGAAAACTTCATTTTGGAACAGGGGGACGTACGGTGGTTCCTTACTAAAATTAACCGTTTTCACAGTAACATTCCCCGCAATATCTGTAGCGCGAACAGTAAGGGTATGTTCTCCATTTGTAACCTGATCAAAAAGAACTTCTCTTTTTACAATGCGGAAATCAAGAAACTCATTAAAGCTTGCAATTAGGTTTCCATTTATTAAAACCTCCACCAACTCAACTTCAATATCATCAACGACTTCAAAGCGGATATTGATAGAAGTAACCTCTTCGACGACCTGAAGTGAAGTTCCCTCATTAGGAAACTGGATTGTCACCGCTGGTGCCCCGGCATCTGGACCCGGATCAACGAGAGTAATGGGGTCAATCCCGTCATCACATGAGGTAAAGGCAAAAAGGGACAGGATGATGCCAAAAAATATTTTACTATGCTTTTTCATGGTTTGATAATTTTATTGATTATTATTCTACTGAAGGATAGGAAACTGGTCCACCTGTGCCTGTGGATAAGGAAGAAATTCTTTATCCATGGTAAATGTCCTTCCATCGTAGCTAAGCTCTCCTGTACGCTCTAACCTGATCATGTCATAATATCTCTTACCCCATTCCATACTTAACTCTGCAAACTTCTCATCCAGAACGTCTTCTAAAGTGACATTGGAAAGTGGAGGCATATTTGCTCTTGCTCTTACCAAATTTACAGCTTCAGTTGCACTTATTGCTGATGGGGAAGCACCGTGAGCGATGGCCTCGGCATATACCAGGAGGATTTCTGCATACCTAATAACTGGATAATTTTTGTTACTTCCATATTCTGTTCTTCCAGGAATGAGTTGATTACTTGGTAAATAATGCTTTCCACTGGAGAAGTTTGCACGGGCAAAGTTATTAATGACATCTCCATCACGGGTAGTATTGGAAACAAAACCCGGTAAATTGGTATAACCCTCAGCTTTTAGTTCTTCAATTCCTGTATTGGTAAAAAGAACACTTGTTTCGAGTCTCACAGTTTCATTACGATCAAGCATAAATCCAATAAATTTAATACTGGGCTCGAAGAATCCCCAACCACTACCTGCACCTGCTACGGCAGGAGTCCAGTTTTGAGGACCATAAGGAGCAAAAAGATGGCCTTCCCTATCTCCCTCTCCCTGACCAAAATCTGAGAACTGCAAAGTAAGCAGAATCTCATTACTCAATTTACCAGGAGTTTTAAACAGTTCATAAAAATCTGGGAATAAACTAAACAATCCCGAGTTAATTATTTCTCCTGCCGCATCTGCAGCGGCCTGGTAGTTCTCCAATTCCTGGTTTGCCAACGCTTTTACAGCCAAAGCCGTATATTTTGTTACTCCACCAGGAATATCTGTTCTTTGGTTAGGCCTCATATCTGGTAAAAAAGGAATGGCCTCATCCATTTGATCTGAGATATGCTGCATAACTTCATTCTGGCTGGGAAGTGACTCGACGTCCAGCAATTCTTCTGTATCAGAAGATTCAGGAATAAAAACTGCCCCCCAAACCTGAGAGATCTGTAACAACATTATAGCTCTTAGCACCTTAGCCTCTGCAATAAATTGATTTCCTTTTTGGAAACCAGCCTCATTGGCAAATTCCTGAAATCTTTCTATTTGTTCCATGGCGGTGTGGGCAGAGATGATATCTACATACATATTTTCCCAAAGGGAATTGTACATCCAGTAGTCCTTATTATAATTAAACAAGTCGGTCTCCCAAAAATCCTGCTGATCGCCAAGACCTCCTGCATTTACATCATCACCTCTCACGGCAATGAGTAGGGGTTGCTCCCATCCTCTTGATTGGAAAGCTCCATAAACACCTACAATATGTAGGATCATATCCTCTGTTTTGGTAAAATCTGTACCGCCTGCAAAATTATTATTAAGAGGCAGTTCGTCGAGTTTGTCTGAGCAACTACTAATGCTTAGCAACAATACCAAACTTAAACTAATACCTGAAATTCGGTTTAAAATTTTCATATGATTTAATTAAATTTTTATGTTTATTCCAACAGTATAGGTGGCAGGAATAGGATGAGTTTGATTGTCTACTCCATTTGCAACTTCAGGATCAAAACCATTATAATCAAAAACAGTCAATGGTTTTTCTGCAGTTATATAAATCCTGGTAAAAGGAATTCCCGGCATGCTGCCATCCTTATTTATAGTATAACCTAGGGTTACATTTTGGATCCTGAAGAAGTCGCCATCTTCAACAAAAAAAGTATTTAACCTCTGGTTCCAGCCTTTTCTTAAGGCAGCTGCCGAAGGGTAGACATTTGACGTTCCTTCACCATGCCATCTGTTAACAGCAAAATCCCGGTCAATATTTGTATCATTTGTAAAAATCACTTCCAGTCTTTTCCTGTTTAAGATCTGGTTTCCAGCCTGTCCATAAAGCTGAGTGGAAAAATCAAAATTTTTATAATTAAGATTTAGGTTAAAACCATAAGTAACTGACGGAAGAAAAGATCCTATAACAGTTCTGTCATCATCGTTAATTTGTCCATCGCCATTAATATCGCGAAATTTAAAATCTCCGGGAACAAGATTATTTGCTACTGCTACAGGATCTGCATCAATTTCGGCCTGGTTTTGGTAAACTCCCTCTACTACTCGTCCAAAAAATGCAAACAATGGCTGACCAACAATAGACCGTTGTCTAAATTCTGCGGTACCGGCATCCAAAAATTCAGCACCGGCAAGATTCCTAACCTCATTGTCCAGGGTAGCAAAATTTCCATTAACACCAATTTTTAAATCCTTTGATATAGCAACATCCCAGCTAACGGACATTTCAAATCCGGAATTTCTTAATTCCCCCACATTTTGTCTGGTAGCACCGGGAATCAATGGTCTTTCAACAGGAATAACCGCATCCTGGGTATCTCTAATAAAATAATCTGCCTCGACAGTAAGATTATTAAATAAAGTGGCAGAAATACCCACATTAGTTTCCTCTGTCTCCTCCCATTTTAAGAAGGTGAAATCACTATTGGTAAGTAACCCTGAAAAGCGTACATCTCCAAGAGCTGTAAAAATGGGGCGGGAAGTGATGGATCCATCACTAGCCGAAACTTTATCATTCCCTAATCTTCCCCAACTTGCTCTAAGTTTTAAGAAATCAATGACGTTGTTCTCACCAAAGAAATCTTCTTCAGATAGTACCCAACCTAAGCCAACAGTTGGAAAATAACCCCATTTCTCCTGAAATTTGTTGGTGCCATCTGCCCTGAAGGTACCATAAACCAGATACTTATTGGCATAGTCATAAGCTACCCTGGTAAAATATGAAAATCCAAATTCCTCCCTGGCATCATCCCTTACTAGATCGGCGACAATTGTTTGTGACTGGTCAATGAAAAAAGCTTCTTCTCCAGATAAGGGGAAATTTAATGCTCCGGCCTGCAGGAGTTCGAGAGATTCATCCCTGAAAGATGTTCCTGCTAGTACAGTTAATCCATGTTTTCCAAAATTATCGGTATAAGTTAATGTATTATCCCATATTTGATTGGAAATATTGATATTACTTCTCAAAATGGAAGCGTTTTCTCTTTGAAAATTTTCTCCCAGAAAAAACGGAAGCCTTATTTGCCGTGATTCTATAGACTCGAAATTGTGGTTATAAGAGGTCCTGAAACGGAGTTTTTCCGGAATAAGGTTTACTTCGGCATAGAAATTGGCTAGCACGTTCCGTAATTTATTCCTGTTTTCACTAAGATCCATAATAGGAAAAGGATTTTGTCCACCACGATATCCAAGATCCTGAGCGTTGGCATAGGGTATTGGGGTGGCATTGGTTTTGGTAGGATCTAAAACGGGTAAAATAGGAACTGCAAAATAAGCACTTCTCCAGGCTCCGTTTTCGGGATCATAACGTGTTGCGTCACTAAATACAACATTTGCTCCTACTGTAAGATAATCATTTACCCTGTATTCTAATTTACTTCTAAGATTGAATCGCTCATATTGATTCTTCATGTCCAGAATACCCTCCTGTTCAAAAAAATTGGCTCCTATAGAATAAATCGCATTTTCACTACCACCCGAAAAGTTAAGACTATGGTTTTGGATAAACGCATCACGAAGAATTTCATCATACCAGTCTGTATTAACATCTGGGACATTTGGATTAATACGGCTCCTACCAAAACGCTGCATAGCGTTATTGATAAAAGAAATATCAGGTGCAGAACCTGTTTCCCTCACAAATGTCACAAACTGTTCGGCATTTGCCATTTTTACAACATTCTGTGCCCTTTGAACACCGGCATAACCTTCATAGGTAATTTGAGACTTTTGATTATATCTTCCAGATTTCGTTTCGATAAGAACCACTCCATTTGCTGCCCTAACCCCATAAATTGCTGAAGCAGAAGCATCTTTTAATACGGAAATGGTAGCAATATCTGCGGTATTTAAAAAGTCAATATTATCGAAAAACATACCGTCGACAACAAAAAGAGGACTCGCATCTCCACCTGAATAGGAACCTACCCCCCTTACTCTTACTGCCGGGGAAGTTCCCGGGCTACCACTACTTACCACCTGCAAACCCGCCACTCTTCCCTGCATAGCCTGCATAGCCTGGCCGGTTGGATTCTTGCTTAGTTCCTCGGCCCTCACTGTGGAAATCGCACCTGTAAGATCTGCTCTCTTTTGAGAACCATAACCTACGACCACAACTTCTTCCAAAGCAGCAGTATCTTCAAATAAGGAAACAAAATATTCATTGGCATTAGTGACTGATACCTCTTGTGAAACAAATCCTAAAAAGGTAACTCTAAAAACATCACCTGTTGATACACCTGTTAGCGAAAAATTCCCGTCCATATCTGCGACATCAAAAATTTCTTTCCCAATAACCTTCACTGCTGCTCCAGATAAAGGTAAATTGTTCGAATCAACGATAGTACCTGTAATGGTTTTAGGTTGCTGAGAATAACCTGCCAGGAAAAACAGGAACAGCACCATGAAGAGTAATTTAAATTTCATAGACTTACATTTTGTTAATTATTGATTAACTCCAGATTAATTAACCTTAAATATATAGGGATTCTTTCCCTCTTCGAAAACGATTTAGTACATAACTGCTACTTCATGTTATTAATAATTTTAATTTATTGAAAATAAACGAATTAACCTACTATTGTAGTATTTATACAATTGTTAAAAATTTGAATGATGTAGTAATGATGTAATACCTAAAGGCCTAAAATATATCTAACAGCAGATCAAAAGTTAGAAATCAACCAGTTGTTCAAATTTTCAGAATTGTCAACGTTCATCTTTTTCCTAAGCCTGTAACGATGAACTTCGACGCCTCTCACACTAATGCCCATTAATGGAGCAATTTCTTTAGAAGATAAATTCATTTTTAAATATGCACAAAGCTTCAGATCCTTGTTACTAAGTTGAGGATATTTCGAAAGTAAATCTTTAAAGAAGTCTTCGTGGAGCTCATTGAAATTAGTTTCAAACACTTTCCATTCATCATCATTTTTGACCGCGCTATTTATCTTATTCATGATGTGCTTTAATCTATATTGATTTGAAAATTTGGTTTTATCTTTACTAAGCTCTCCATGTATCTCCATTAAAACTTCATTCTTTTTAGCCGCTATCATTGTGGAATTTGCCAACTCTTTACGCTTAAGATTGATTTCTGTAATAAGTTGTTCCTTTTCAATCCTGTTCATTTGCTCTTCGTGTTCTCTTTGATATTTCAATTTAAGAAGTTGCCGGTGCTTTTGCAGTTTAACTTTATTTATATAATAAATAAACACAGGAATTAGTACTATTAATAAAAAGTATACAGTTTTCATATAGCCTTCAAGGTACCAAGGTGGATCAACAATAAACTGGAAGTTACTTAAAACTGGATACTCTCCCCGGGAACCCACTGCCGTCAACCTAAGGTCATACTCATCATGCGGAAGGTTTTGAAAATAAATTCTTCCATCTTGTACCCTTCCTGCTATAGTAGAATTGTTTTTACCTATAAGTTCATAACTCATAATGTTCGCATCAGAAACCGGAAGACCGACAAAAAGAGTTACCTCTTTTGCCTGCTTTAACGGAATGTGAGGCACCGAACTTAGATCGTAGTATTTATTGGCATCATACAATTTATGAACCACAGGTGTACTAATATATTCTAAAGCTCTTAAACTCTTTAGTTTCTCCAGGTTTATCCGGGCATAGCCATCATGAAGAGTAATAAGATATATGGAGTCATTGAATTTCACCAGCTGTTCATGATTTTTAACTGTACGATTATTAAGCATCTTCGCAGAAATTGAAATTCTATCCCCCTCAAAATTTGTTATTTCAACAGCATTCTCTTCAGAATTTATAAACCAGTAAAGTTCTTCATCCTGTAGAAGAAGTCTACTGTTCTCATATCTATGCCATTCATTCAGGGTCTCAAGTTGGTCTGAAAATGGATTATATTTATACCATTTTCCATTTGTGAAAACTACGATCTGATTGTTTATCCTGAATACTTCGGCATTGTGATCTCCATCCATATTCTCTGACAGAATTTTCCTGACAAACACGGTACTGTCTCCAAGCGGTGTAAGGCCAATCCTGTAAATACCTTCATAGGCATCTGTGGCCCATAATGTCCTTCGGTCTTCAAGTAACATCCTCTTTACGGGAAAGTTGATCCCGTTAAGACGCTTTACAATATTAAACTCATTGCAATAATCAATTCCAGTGTAGCTGCCTATAAGAAATTTATCCTTATCAAAATTAATTATATCAAAGCTTCCGGTTCTTTGATCTACAGGAACAAAACCATCGTTTACAACCGTATAGGTACCATTATTATGATTGCTATATAAAAGATTATCATGGACCTGTAGATTCCAGGAATGTCCCTCAGCTCCATTTAATAGCTTTAACTGATTGTTTACCAGCTTAAACACTCCAGTATTAGAGGCTAAGTAAAGATGATTTTGATGAAAAACCAGATCATAAACAGAACCGAGGCTTCCACTGTTATCTGTGAAAAATTGTATTGGAGAGTCAATTTCTACTGCATCAATACCGTTGTCCAGTCCTAACCATATTTTACCGTTCCGGTGGGCCATTGACAAAACCGTATTATTTTGTAATCCATCACGACGGTTATAGGTAGAAAGTTGATTGGTTTTTTCATTCAAATAAATAATTCCATTATTAAGAGTGCCAATAACAATTTCTCCCGGTCCAAGAGAAAGAACATTATTTAATTCATGTAATTCAAATTCTCTCTCGAGTTCATGGTTAAAAAGTCTCTGAACTTGAGTTCCGTCAAAGAAGTAAATTGCATTTTTTATTCCTATCAGAAGCCGGTCATTATGTATAATTAATTCCCTAATTCTTTCGCCATTTATTAACTCCTGATTTGGCAACGGTTCAAGATCCCCATTTTCATCAAGATAGAAGAGCCCTTCATCTCCAATTCCTATGATCAATCTATCGTTAAACACCTCCATTTGGTTTACATTAATTCTTTTTACCACTGAAACAGTATTTTCATGAAATTTATAGACTGCTCCAAAAGACCTGAAATAAATGGCATCTTTATATTTCAAAATTTCCCAGAATTCTTCGCTTTGAAGTTCATAATCTCCAATAAGAGAGATAAGAGAGGTATAACACATATCCCCTTTAGTGTCCTTTTCCCAAAAACCAAACTCTCGGTATGAACCTGTATAAATCCTGTTTTTATAAGGAAAAACCGATCTAATAATTGACCTGCTATGCAATGGAAACAACTCCCAACGTTGACCATCAAAAGAAAGTAAACCCTGATGGTTAGCCGCATAAATGATACCTTCATCATCAACAGCTATATCCCAATTTTGACTGGCAGCATGGTAACTTTCGGAAGAATAATTATGTATAGGCGGCGATAGTTCTTGTGACGTAGAGGGGAAAATTGATAAAAACGTGAATATCAATATATTAATACCAAATTTTCTCATAGTGCAAAATATTTTGAGCAGGTAAAGTGCAAGTGATATAGTTACAAAACTAGTCTTTTTTTACAGTGTAAAAATTTAATTTAATGAATTTACCCCCAAAAGCTTATGATGTCAGATTTGGGTATTATTAAATAGCAAAAAAGTTTGGTAATAAAATCATGTCCCGAAAACGACCTGAAATTATTATTTCCTGGCAAGGAATTTTGAGCAGGAAGAAATAATAGGGATAAATGGCTTAGATAAAGACCTCCTTCGACAAAAAGATTGAAAAAAAATGAGAGAAAATATAAGGATTATTTCTTTCGATCAATTACATAATTAACCATAAGTACAAGTGAATCCTTATATTCTGAATTGGGATATTCATCGAGTATGGCAAGAGCCTCAATCTGGAATTCCTTCATTTTTGAAATTGCATATCCCATCCCCCCGCTGGTTTTGACAAATGTGATCACTTCTTTCACCCTTTTTTTATCCTTGTTATGGTTTTTTACCGAGTTAATGATCCATTTCTTTTTTTCAGGGGTAGTATTGTTGAGTGTGTAAATAAGCGGAAGTGTCATTTTTTGTTCCTTGATATCTATTCCGGTTGGCTTACCAATCTGTTCATCACCATAATCAAAAAGATCATCCTTGATTTGGAATGCCATTCCTATCAATTCGCCAAACCTGCGCATATTTTCAACATGGGAAGTATCTGGCTTTACAGATGCTGCACCCAGACTGCAGCAGGCAGCAATTAAAGTCGCAGTTTTTTGCCTGATAATGTCATAATAGATATCTTCGGTTATATCGAGTTTTCTAGCCTTCTCAATTTGCAGGAGTTCTCCCTCACTCATCTCACGCACAGCAACCGAAATGATCTTAAGAAGATCAAAATCATCATTATCTATGGATAACAGCAGCCCTTTAGACAACAGATAATCCCCAACCAATACTGCAATCTTATTCTTCCATAAAGCATTTATACTGAAGAATCCCCTGCGCCTGTTGGAATCATCAACCACATCATCATGCACCAGGGTTGCGGTATGGATTAATTCAATGACCGACGCGCCCCTGTAAGTTCTCTCATTCACCTTCCCCTCAGCCACCATTTTTGCAACCAGAAATACAAACATAGGCCGCATTTGTTTGCCTTTACGGTTTACGATATAATGAGTGATCCGGTTTAACAGGGCCACCTTTGAAGACATGGAATCAAAGAACTTTTTTTCAAAAAGTTCCATCTCCTTTTCTACCGGTAATTTTATTTGAGAAATGACCTTCATAACGAATGCCAAATATAGGCCAAAAAAACATGTTATATACAGGTCTTTAACAGGTTTTGGAGATGGTGCGAAGTGATGATTTTGATGTTTGAGGGAGAGATAATACATAGTGTAGACCTAACAGGTTTCTAAAACCTGTTAGGTCTGATAAAACCAGCCAAATTTTCATTCCATTCCCATTAATAAACGCTGGACCTCTTCCAATGCCACGCGCTCCTCATCATGCCAATATTCAAATTCTTTCTTATCAATTAAGTTAAAAACAAATTCCCGATCAATTTTAGTTTCTTTTGAAGAAGTATAAGCTCTGTAGGATGAAAATCTAAAATTTTTAAAGTCAGAAGTTAATTTATGTTTTATAGGGTTCAGATGTATATAACCTATGAGCTGAATCAAATATTTCTCATTATCTACCCTTTTCCTTTTTAAATGTTCCTGAAATAAACTACCTGATCTCCCATACATTTTATTTATACTTTTGGTGTAAGAATTAAATAAATTAGAGAATTGTTGAGAGGGATTGGTTTTCTTATTTTTTTCTAATTCTTCGTAATCTTTAATCCTTAAAAGAAAATGAAAGTGGTTTTTAAGTAAGCAAAAGCTATAGACATCAGCTATCGGCAGTATATATTTGGAAAAAAGCTGGAGAAAATAATCATAATTCTTCTCTTCAAAAAAAATGTTTTCTTTGTTATTGCCCCGGTTATAAATATGATAAATCGCACCCGGCTCGATAAAATCCTGTTTCATACTTAAATATAAGCAGATTTTTCAGTAATTATTATATGTAAATTGGTGCTTTAAAAGAGAAAACCTAACAGGTTTCTAAAACCTGTTAGGTTTCTTTAATTTACCAAATTTATTCTCACCTTTACACCACCTGGCTCTTATTCGCCAACTGCCCACAGGCTGCATCGATGTCCTTGCCTCGGGAGCGGCGTACCGTTACCGTAATATTATTCTGCTCCAGCATTCTTTCATACATCCTGGTGGCTTGCGAACTTGCCTGCTGGAAAACTCCGTCGTCTATGGGATTGTATTCTATAAGGTTTACTTTACATGGAACATATTTACAGAATTTGACCAAAGCCTCGGCATCTTTGGGCTGGTCGTTGATTCCCTCCCAGACTATATATTCATAAGTGATCCTGCTTTTGGTCTTAGCATACCAATATTCCAGGGCTTCCCTGAGATCCTTTAATGGGAAAGTTTCATTGAAGGGCATAATAGTAGTACGAACCTCATCAATAGCTGAGTGCAGGGAGACTGCTAATTTAACTTTAGCCTCATCATCTGCGAGTTTTTTGATCATTTTAGGCACTCCTGAGGTTGAAATGGTAATTCGTTTGGGCGACATTCCCAATCCTTCGGGAGATGTGATCTTTTCAACCGCCTTCATTACATTGTTGTAATTCATCAAAGGTTCACCCATCCCCATAAAAACAATATTGGTAAGGGGTTTGTCAAAGTATAACCGGCTTTCATTATCAATTGCAACTACCTGATCATATATTTCATCAGGATTGAGGTTTCTCATTCTCTTAAGCGTGGCCGTAGCACAGAATTTACAATCCAGACTGCATCCAACCTGAGAAGACACACATGCTGTAGTCCTTTTAGGAGTAGGGATAAGTACAGACTCTACAGTAAGATTGTCATGAAGCTTAACAGCATTCTTGATGGTTCCATCACTACTACGCTGCATCTGGTCAACACGAATGTGATTAATAACAAAATTTTCCTCGAGCATTTGACGCGTTGCCTTGGAAATATTTGTCATATCATCAAAGCTATGGGCGCTTTTTTGCCACAGCCACTCGTAGACCTGGGAACCCCGGAAAGATTTATCACCCCGTGAGACAAAAAAGTCCTGGAGTTGCTGCTTTGTTAAAGCGCGTATATCTTTCTTTCCGTTTTTCATGCTGCAAAAGTATGAAGATTTTTAGGATTATATTTTTGAGGGTATCCTATGTAATTATAAATGAGGTAAATATGAGAATACAAAAAATAAGCCACGAAGCAGACTTTTATGTCATTTCGTGGCTTAAACTTTAAACTAAAAATACTTAAAGAATCAGCATCGCATCCCCATAAGTATAGAACTTGTATTTCTCCTTAATCGCTTCAGTATAAGCCTTCTTCATGAAATCATGGCCGGCAAATGCAGATACCATCATCATTAGTGTAGATTTTGGTGTATGGAAATTTGTGATCATACAATTTGCAATACTGAAATCGTAGGGAGGAAAAATAAATTTATTGGTCCAGCCGCTGAATTCATTCAAAGTGTTATTTGACGATACTGCACTTTCAAGTACCCTCATGGAAGTGGTTCCCACTGCACAAACTTTTCTTCTTTCAGCAATGGCCTTATTTATTATTTTCACTGCAGGCGCCTCAATATAAGCTTCCTCACTATCCATTTTGTGTTTGGAAAGATCTTCAACTTCCACCGGGTTAAAAGTTCCCAATCCTACGTGCAATGTAACTTCAGCAAAATCAACTCCTTTTATTTCAAGTCTCTTTAAAAGATGTTTTGAGAAATGCAAACCTGCCGTTGGAGCTGCAACAGCACCTTCGTTCTTGGCATAAATGGTTTGGTAACGCTCTGCATCCTCAGGTTGTACTTCGCGTTTGATATATTTTGGCAGAGGTGTTTCCCCCAGTTCTTCAAGTTTCTTCCTGAATTCAGCATAAGACCCGTCGTAAAGGAATCTCAAAGTTCTTCCGCGAGAAGTTGTATTATCTATAACTTCAGCAACAAGACTTTCATCATCACCAAAGTAAAGCTTATTTCCAATCCTTATTTTTCTGGCAGGATCTACAAGAACATCCCATAATTTTGTTTCAGCATTTAACTCTCTAAGCAAGAACACTTCAATTCGCGCACCGGTTTTTTCCTTATTACCGTATAAACGGGCAGGAAATACTTTGGTGTTATTTAGGACCATCACATCGTGGGGTTCAAAATACTCCAGTACGTCTTTAAATAATTTGTGTTCAATTGTTTGGGTTTTTCTGTTAAGGACCATAAGCCGGGATTCATCCCTGTTTTCAGCAGGATATTCTGCTAATAGTTCCTCTGGCAGATCAAAACCAAATTGTGAAAGTTTCATTCCCATATGATATATTTTTTTAAAAGATGCAAATATACAACCGCGGGATAGGCCTTGTCAAGGAAATAGGTGTTTATTATTGGAAAAGCCCTATTGAGTGGATCTTACAGCTGTAAAACCCAGGGAGACCATATCTTCCCAAAACCCCGGATAGGATTTTGAAACCACCTCTGCATCCTTAATAATCAAGGGAATCTTTAACGCCAATGGGGCAAAAGCCATAGCCATTCTGTGGTCATTATAGGTCGCAACGGTCACATTCGGTTTGAGGATGACGGGCGGAAAAAGCTGAAGATTATCATGAGTGATATTCACCCTTGCGCCAAATTTTTCCATTTCTGTCTTTAATGCTTCCAGCCTGTCTGTTTCTTTGATCTTAAGTGTATGTAGCCCTCTAAGTTCACATTCAACTCCAAGAGCGAGACATGTAACCGCAATGGTTTGAGCGATATCGGGAGAGTTTTGAAGATTTTCAATAATCCTTTTTGGCTTCTTGCAGGGTTTCTTTTCAAGAAAAAGGGTATCATTCTCAAATTTCGAGATCACCCCAAAATGTCTGTAAATCTCCTGCAGACAGGAATCTCCCTGCAAGCTAACCCTTCTAAAATTAGACAATTCGATATTTGCTGTTTGGCTTATTGCCGCCAGACTATAATAATAGGAAGCCGAACTCCAGTCTGATTCTATTTTAACCGTTTTTGCAGCTATTTCGTGTTGATGCTCAATATCAATGATTTTATCTTTAAAGCTACCTTTTATGCCAAGGGATTTTAAAAGGTCGAGAGTCATTAAAATATAAGGCGTGGAAGTTACCTGTCCATCAAGATGAATTTTTAGACCATTGGGAAGCGATGGGGCAATAAGCATTAATGCCGAAATATACTGGCTGCTGATATTTGCTTTTACAGTTACGCTCTCACGGTCAAGGGAGCGTCCTGAAATTTTTAAAGGTGGGAATCCTGTTTTCTCAACATATTCAATGGAAGATCCAAGATCTATTAAAGCATTTACCAATAATTCGATGGGTCTCTCCTTCATCCTGGTACTGCCTGTAAGTATTATGTCACAATTTGGTTTAGAAGCATAATAGGCGGTAAGAAATCTCATAGCTGTTCCCGCATGATGTACATCTATTTCACCCTTATTCATTCCCAGGGCTTTCTGCATTACCGCACTATCATCGCTATTAGAAAGGTTTTCCAAAATGATTTTGGGATACAATGCTTTGAGGATTAATAACCTGTTAGATTCGCTCTTGGACCCGGTGATCTTTATTTTTCCGGTCAATGGCCCTCCACTATGTGAGATCTGAATTTGCATATTTTAATTAACTGGGATATTAAAGATAGGATTATTCTGTCATTCTTCTTTTATCCCTTTTAATCTTTGAGATAAACTGTCCATATGAAATTATGAAACCATAAATGAATGCTGCGACTAACATGCCAATTGTAAATCTTATCCAATTATTTCCGGCGAGTTTATCTTCATAAAAAGCATCAAGATCTATTCCGCCGTAATCAAAAAGCATAGAAACAAATTGATAAATCACAGCAAAGGCCAGGCCCAGAAATATTACAGATTTCCAAAAGGTCCTGTCCTTTACGATTTTTTTAAATGCCATTTATTTCAATTTTTCATTGTTGTGATGCCTGTCATGATCACGACTGGTTTTTAATTCAAGTTTTTTATCAAACGAATTTTGAAGGTCTACACCGGTTTGATTTGCAAGACACAGCACTACAAAAAGCACATCTGCCAATTCTTCTCCAAGATCTTTATTTTTATCTGTCTCCTTCTCACTCTGCTCTCCATAACGACGTGCAATGATCCTGGCTACCTCACCTACTTCTTCTGTAAGCTGCGCCATATTGGTAAGCTCATTAAAATATCGCACACCATGAGCCTTTATCCATTCATCTACGGCAAGCTGGGCATTTTTTAAATCCATAACTTTATGATTTTCTCAGCACAATAGCTTCAGAATGTTTTTCTATTAATGCGTCGTAAAACTTCTTCAATGCTTCATAATCTGCTGGAGAATATACAATTTCTTTAAAGTCAATTACAGATTCTACTCTTATATAGCTATTATTCTGCGAGGCAATAAATTTAAAAGTACCTGATCCCCCTTTTAGTTCTGCAATGATATTTTCTGGAAGGGATTCCACCTCGTAACCAGGAGGCACCATAATATTAACAATGCAATGATCTATAGAAGGAAATTCAAAAACAATTGGAAAGATTCTATCTTCTGCTTTAAATGGATTATTGGAAACCGCATCAAAAAGCAGGGGTTTCAAAAAGATCTTCTCATTTATAACTTCCATCCCGTTCTTCAGTTCAAATTGGTATACTTCTTTTAATTCCTGCCCAATTGATTTTGAATTTTCGGTTTCAATATTTAAAATTTCAATATTGCCCTTATCTTTTTCAAGGAACTCAGTATAATTATCTTTATTGAGGTTCAAATACTTGTCCCGGTAGGATTTGGCAAGAAGACCATTTAAAACATTAATATTTTTACCTTTTAAGGTGAAATCTTCAGCTATTTGAAGATTAATAGTGGTTTGTTTTTTACTTTGACTCTGCGGCATAAGATCTACACTTACCGAATTTTGATTATCCAGAAGCATGCGCCCATTCCAATTTCGGGCCCTTGTGGGCAGTTCATTAAAAGAAGCCATAGGGTCTGTTGCGTCCAGTAAAACAAAATTTCCATTCAGCTTCACTCCGGCAATAACATAATTGAAACCCTTTCTGGTTGGAAATAACGGTATTCCATTATTTTTGGTACTTACCAGTACCGGGTAAGCTTCAAGTCCACTCTTTCTAAGCATGGAGGTGAGCATAAGGTTTATGTCTGCTACGTTACCCTCTCCTTCCTTGTATGCCTTTGTTACTCCATTATCTGTAGTGTATCCAAGGTAAGAATTCCACTTAACCCTAGACTTCACCAATTGAAAAATCTTTGCTGCTTTCTCCACCTCACCTGTAGTTCCGCTCAATAAGGTTTCAAGATCTTTAGAATAGTAATTAGATTTGGTAAGTTCTCCCTCAAAGTCATTGTCTTTATAGATCGTCTTGGCGACCCCTTCCCAGGATTGAGCATAATTTTCAATGGGAGAATTAGGAAACTTTGTAAACTGTAATTCCCATTTTAAAACAGCAGCATAATTGTAAAGATAATCCAAATGATCTTCTATTTTTAAGGAAGGAATATTTTCATGACTAATAGAGTAAACATTCTGTATATAGTCTAAGGTTGAAGTTTTGGTCTTACTACTTATCACAAGGTCTCCGGTTCGCTCTGTGGTAGTAGAATTAAAACGGTAGGTTGATTGAGATTCCTTAATATCCGGATAAAAAAGAGAGCGGGGGTTGACATGCTTCTTAAAGCTGAGATATTCAGGTATAACCACAGAAGCTTCCATTTTGTTTATTGGTATGGTAGACTGCAGGACAATATCATCTATGGAGGTAACGAAGGGCGATAAGAGTGAATATTCGTATTCAATAACACTGCCTTCCTGTACATTAGGCATTGTAAATCTTGTAGAGAGTTGATACCTGGAAATTTCTTCCTCAAATACACCATCCTTTTTCAATTTTTCTTCTACAAGCTTACCTTCTTTGATATTAAAAGTTGACCCTTTTAAAGCGGAAACTTTTTCCTTATCAAAATTATTTTTATAATAATTTATTTTTTTTGTAGCCCAGTCAAAACCGTCCTTATTATAAATCTTTATCCTTTCATGTACATTTGTAATGAGGGTAAATCCTTCCTTAGTAAGTTCGTAACGGGTACTTATCTTAGAATAGAGTACCGCCGCATTCGCATCCTTTTCTATAGGATGAACCTCTTCCTGCACCTCTTCCATAGAGACTTTTCCAAATTTAAAATTTTGGGCCTGCAAACTTGCGAATAACATAAAGCAGAAGGCAAATGATGTAATTATTTTCATAATAAATGGTTTAGTTGATAATTGCAAGAACCGCTTTTTGATTATTTAATCCACTAATCCTGATCATGAATTCCCGAAAGAGATTATATTCTTCCGGTTCATAGATGCCATCATGTATAGTGCATTCTCTTATTACTTCTATATGGTTTTCTTTATTTAAAGTGTTGCCGGTTATTTTTACCGTATAGATTCCAAATTTACTCTCCACAATTTCATCTTCAGGAAGAGATTCTATAGTATAGCCCTCCGGGATTATGAACCTGAAGGTGTCCTTATATGTTTTGCCTCTATTAATTTCAAATTTTGTTGTCCTGGAATCTACTTTTGTCACCTCATAAACAGGTATTTTGAGAAAATTCGTAGACAACAACAGGTTTTTTCCCGCTTTGGTAACCAACCTGTCTCCTTTTATGCTGATTTTTTCATGAAATTCTTTCTTTTCCCTGTCGTCTGTAAATTCTGCTCCATCTATAGAAGTGCCACTTAAATGTCCCCATGATTTTTTGTAATAAAGATCCTGGTCTTCTCTTTTTTGCCTGGAAATAGCATAAATATCACCATAAGAAATTCCCCTGCTGGTGCGATTTATTGTTGCTGAAAAAGATCCTGTGGCCTCCAGTTCTACAGTAACTAAGGTTTCTCTTACATTGTCCTGGGTCGTGTATTTTCTTGTTTTAACTATCTCACCCCCCTCTGGTTTGACCAAAAGGACATTACGGTTATCTGTAAAATCACCCAAATAACCGAATGGAGCTGTTTGGCTGGTACATTCCAGCCATATGTCTTCTTCTTCCTGAGGAATATTAAGAATCACATGGTTCCCTTGCATGGAGGCAAAATCTTCATCTATATCTATTATTTCATCACCGGCAAAGACTACTGCATAATGAGACGTAATACCCTGAGTTTCCAGCAATGCCTTGGTGTAATTTGTCAAAGCTTTACAGTCACCATAACCCAGCCTGTCTACATCAGAAGCAAGCATGGGTTCCCAGCCTCCTATGCCCAACTGGACACTAATATAACGGGTCTTGTTTTGCACATAATCATAGACAATTTCTGCTTTTTCTCTGTCGCTTTTAGCATTGGCAGTTAAGTCGTTTAACTTTGAAATGGTACTGGCTGGAATTTTATCTTTACCCGCCAGCAAATTGTCATACTGCCATTTACCAAAGTCTTTCCAGTTGGTTGCTTTTCCCTTCACTCCAACAAGGGAAAACTCTTCTAAGGCAAAGAGAACCTTTGGAGTGAATGTTTCAATATCGGGGCTTAAGTATTCGGGCTTCAGGCCCGCCACATTAACAATTTTATAGAGAACCCCATCTTTGGTTTCTTCTTTTTGGACTTTGTAGCCCTCAAAATTTCTTTCGGAAATCCTTACGGGAATGTTTGATATATTTTGAAGGTGGTAGGTGGCCTCTTCCAGGCTTATAAAATAACTGGTGATGGGTTTCCAGGGCCTCAGAAAAACAGTACTTACATTCTTTATCTCGCTCTCATACACAACAGTATAAGGATATTCACGTGGAGTATAATCTAAATAAGTTACCCGGTTGTCATTATAAAGATCGTTAGAACCAATGGCACTTCGCTCTGTAAATTCCTTTTGCTTAAATTTTCTGATTTCCTTACCAGCAGCATTGTAGATGGTTGCCTGCTGATTCTTCACTTTAATATTTGAATTATCAAAAAATTCTACTGCTTCAACATGACGTTCCCCCAGTTTATTAAGCACGGTAACCACCCTCCGGGTTGTAATAGTGAGTTGATCTACCGCTTCAACGGTGACCTTGATTTGCTCACTGCGAACCACAGCATTCGAATTTTTTATAAGATCTCCAGTAAGAGATGCTATGGAATAATCCTGGCCAAAACTAAATGTATTAGTAACTAATAGGCAAACGGCCATCAAGAAATTGAGCTTCACCATTCTTAAGATTTTGTTAAAAATAGTATTTTTCAATAATATAACCTCAATTATTCGCGGTTTTTTGAATCTATAATTATGGTGACCGGGCCATCATTTGTAAGGGAAATTTCCATGTGAGCTCCAAATTTTCCACTTAAGGGTTTTTTTCCTCCAGATCTTTCCATTTCTTCAAGAAATCTATCGTATAGGGGAATTGCTTTTTCTGGCCTGGCCGCTTTAATATAACTTGGACGGTTCCCTTTTTTTGTGCTGGCATGAAGGGTAAACTGACTTATTATCAATATCTCACCCTTAATTTGAGAAAGGGAAAGATTCATAACTCCATTTTCATCATTAAAGATCCGGAGATGAAGGATCTTATTGCACAACCATTCAACATCTTCAATAGTATCTGGATCCTCTATTCCCAGTAAAACAAGAATACCTTTCTTTATTTCGCCATGGATCTTATTATCTATGGTAACCGAAGCTTTTATAACGCGTTGTAAAACTACTCTCATTGCTCTTCAAAATCGTCCATTCGGTATTGCTGTTCATCTTCACCCTTAATGATCTGGACATAACTTTTATACCTTGACCAGGCTATGATTTCATTTTCAAGGGCTTCCTTGACCGCACATTTAGGTTCCTCCAGATGCAGGCAATTATGGAACTTGCATTGAGCTTTCAAAGAAAAGAATTCGGGAAAATAATCCCCAAGCTCTTCCTTTTCCATTTCAACCACCCCAAATCCTTTAATCCCCGGAGTATCTATGATCCTTGCATCAAAGCTAAGGTCATACATCTCTGCAAAAGTGGTGGTATGTTGTCCCTGCCTGGATTGAGCACTTATTCCTGAAGTCTTAAGGTCAAGGCTTGGTTCTATGGCATTGACCAAAGTAGATTTGCCGGTACCGCTATGCCCTGAGATCATTGAAGTCATTCCTGCCATTTTTTCTTTTACCTTATCTACATTCTTTCCGTTTTTAGCTGAAATACCTATGCATTCATAGCCAATTTCCCTGTAAAGGGCTGCCAGATATTTTACCTCGGCCAACTCATCTTCATTATAGGTGTCGATCTTATTGAATAGCAGAATTGTCTTAATCTGGTAAGCTTCTGCAGTTACAAGAAACCTGTCTATGAAAGTGGTAAAGGTGGGCGGATTATTAAGCGTGACAAGCAAAAATGCCTGGTCTATATTTGCGGCTATAATGTGCGTTTGTTTGGAGAGATTCACAGATTTCCTGATGATATAATTATCGCGGTCTTCTATCTCCCTGATCACTCCCGTCACCTCTTCACTAACATCATCAATTTCTATGGCAACCCGGTCTCCCACTGCTACAGGATTGGTGCTTTTAATTCCCTGGATTCGGAATTTACCTTTGATTCGACATTTATAAAAATTCCCGTCCTCAGCTTTTACCTGGTACCAGCTTCCTGTTGATTTATAGACGGTTCCTTTCATACTAAAATTGTTAATAATTTCTTAAAAACGTTATAAAATAAAATATATATTTGACCTAAATCTAATCCTAACCATTATGTGCAAAATTACATTTAAATTATTGCTTTTTACAACTATTATCCTTTCAGCTTACGGTTCTCAAGCGCAAACCAAATTATTTGAACATCCTAATTTTGATAATCTGGCTAAAGAGCATAAGACCATTGCCATTGTTCCTTTTTCGGCAAAAGTGTCTCTGCGGCCAAATCAAATGAAGCAAATTACTCCCGAACAATTAAAAGAACTGGAACAGGGTGAAGGATATGCTATTCAAAACTCTATGTATACCTGGTTCTTAAACCGGCAAAAAAGAGGCAAGCTGAACATAAATGTTCAGGATCCAAAAAAAACAAATGCAATTCTTTTAAAGAACGAAATCAAAGATTTAAAACTACTTACCCCTGAAGAACTGGCAAAATTACTCGAAGTTGACGCTGTGATCACCGGTCATTTTGAAACAGATAAACCCGTATTATGCATTTAAGAATTAAACCTGTTTGTTAACTCTCTATATTCAGTATATTTCGTATACATTTTAATTTCACCCATATGGTTAATCTTCCCATTGAGTATTCTGATAAGCACGTGACTCCTTTTGGTGG
>JBGTNH010000054.1:0-11320 GCA_041743165.1 Gillisia sp.
TGTTGTACCTACTAATGCCACTTACGTTGCCGGGCAGAATTTAGACTTTACCATCAATTTTAATGAAAATGTAACCGTAACAGGTACACCTCAACTTGCTATCATTATAGGCTCTACTACCCGCCAGGCAATATACCAAAACGGCTCAGGTACAGGTGCTTTGTTGTTCCGTTATACTGTACAATCAGGAGAGGTAGATACCGACGGGATTGCAGTTAGCACACTTGCTGCAAATGGAGGTACGATCAAAGATGGTGCAGGCAATGATTCTAATCTTACTTTGAATAATGTAGGTGCCACTAATGCTGTATTTGTAGATGCAGCCCCTCCATCTGGCTACACCATAGCTTTTGATCAAACGGCAGTTAATGCCGGAAATACCACTTCCATAAGCTTCACCTTTACTTCGGCTGAGGTTAATGCAGCTTACGAGTATACCATTAGTAGTTCAGGAGGAGGAATAAACGTCACGGATTCTGGCATTATCGCAACCGAAACTGATCAAATAACAAACATAGATGTAAGTGGTCTTAATGACGGAACACTTACATTGTCAGTAACCCTTACCGATGGCGCTGGAAATACTGGATTAGCTGCAACTGCAACCATTCAAAAAGACATTGTTCCACCTTCAGGATATAATGTTACAATTGATTTAGTAGGAGAAGTACAAATTAATTCAATTAATGATTCGTTTCTTGAATTTTCTGCAAGCGGTTTAGAAGCGGGTACTACATTACATTATTCTTTTACCAGTGATGGAGGAGGTACTCCGGTAACGGGAACTGAAACAGTAACCACTATCTCACAGCAATTCGATAATAATGGTGTGGGTTATGATATATCAAGCCTCACAGACGGCTCGATTACACTCTCAATCACATTAACAGATGCTGCAGGAAACATTGGAGCTACCGCCACAGACAGTAAGGAAAAAGATTCCGGACCTCCCGTTGGCTATTCTGTTGTGTGGGATGATGTATTGATCAATGCTTCTGAAGCAAGTACAGCTAGTTTCACCGTGTCAAATGCCGAAATTGGAACGACCATAAATAATTCAATTTCAAGCACTGGAGATGGAAATACTGCTACTGTATCGAATCCAATAGTGGTGACGGCAAATACACAAGTTGTTACTATTGATGTGACTTCACTAACTAATGGAACATTAACTGTTACGGTATCCTTAACAGATAGTGCCGGAAATACAGGTGATATAGTAAGTGATAATTCAGCCACGCTGGACCAAACCCCACCATCAGCTTATGTGGTGAATATTGATCAGGCAAGTATTAATGCTGCCAGTCAATCGGCTGCAAGTTTCACATTTACTAACGCGGAAGCAGGAACAACCTACAACTACTCATTTAGCAGCGATGGAGGTGGAACAGCTGTTACAGGAACAGGTACAATAACTACTGCTACTCAACAAATTACAGGGATTGATCTAAGTGGCCTAGGTGATGGCACCATCACTCTTTCTGCTACACTTACAGATGAGGCTGAAAATACAGGAACTGTTGCAAATAATACGGTCTCTAAAGATACCAATGCGCCCACAGTTACTTCTGTTGCTGTACCTACAAGTGCCACTTACATTGCTGGGCAGAATTTAGACTTTACAATTCATTTTAATGAAAATGTAACCGTAACGGGCATTCCACAACTCGCCATTATTATAGGTTCAACCACCCGGCAGGCAGTATACGAGAGCGGTACAGGGACAGGAACTTTGCTGTTTCGTTATACGGTACAGACAGGAGAATTAGATACCGATGGGATTAGCATTGGAACATTAGTGGCCAATGGCGGAACTATTCAGGATGCGGTATTAAATGATGCTAACCTTACTTTAAACAATATAGGCTTAACCACAGGCATCCTTGTTGATTCACGTATAGAATTAAGTATCACAGGACTTACAGGTGATAATAAAGCCTATGATGGATTAACAACAGCTTCAGCTAACGGGCAAGCAACGTTATCAGGTGTTGTTTCAGGCGACATCGTCACACTTATAGGAACTCCGGTCTATACCTTTGCAAGTGCAAATGTGGGAACAGGTATTGAAATTACAACCACCGGATATATTTTATCTGGTGCAGATGCAGCGAAATACACTTTGGTTCAACCGATACTTTCAGCAAATATTACCCCAACCGAGCTTACAATCACAGCAACCATTGGTCAAAATAAGGTTTTTGGATTAGAAGATCCCGTATTTGATTTTACGGCTTCAGGATTTGTTGATGGCGAGGATGAAGGGATACTTACCGGGGCATTGACCAGAGTAGCTGGCGAAGATGTAGGGAATTATGCTATTCTACAGGGGACCATTGATGCAGGTTCTAATTACTCAGTGATCTATATTTCAGCCAATTTTGAGATTATTCCCGCTACACAAGCTGGATTGTTATTTGAAGGCGATAGCTTTACATTTGACGGCACTGTCAAGTCACTTTTAGTAACAGGACAAGCAACAGATGCAACAGTTACCTATATCAATAATGACCAGATTAATGCAGGAATATATGTAGTAAAAGCAACCGTTACCAGGCCTAACTTTACTACCGTGGTCCTTGAAGCAACATTGACTATCTGGAAAGCAGCAGCCATTATAACGGCAGATGCAACTCAGACCTTCACCTTTGATGGTTCGGTAAAAAATGTAATGGCTGGTTTGAATCATAGCGAGACCACCCTGACCTATGATCCACAACAGGGATTTATTAATGCAGGAACCTATTTGATTACTGTAAAAGCGATTGAGACCGCAAATTATGCACCAACCAGCATAATCGTGCAGCTAATCATTAACAAGGCACCCCAGACAATTACGTTTAATCCTTTGGTCAATAGAAGTTTGGAAAATGATCCTGATTTCCAATTGGATGCAACGGCATCCTCCGGACTTGCGATAACATATTCCTATACATTCACATCGCCACAGCCTGCGGCGACAGTGACCCCTGAGGGTTTTGTTGACTTACAGACTTCAGGACAGATTCAAATCACGGCGGCACAGCCTGGAAATGCTAATTATCAGGCGGCTACAGCTGTGGAGCGCACCCTGATCATTACCAGTGCTAATGCAATGCCATCAAGTATTACCATAGGTGGACAGGTGTTTAATAATCCTCCAACCCAGGTAAATTTTTTAATTGATTGTGATAATGGAGCCTCCTCAATAGAAGTCTCTTTCCTAACTGACCCCAATGCTCAAGTAAACACAGGATCCAATTTTAGCATAGCTACTCCTTCTCCAGGGATCTATCGACAGCCGGTTATAGTGACATCGCAGGATGGAACTCAAACCATAACTTACCTTATTGTGGTGGAAAAAGCTTTTGATTTTGAAGATATAGCAGTACAAAAGTACAACAACACACTAGTGGTAAATAATAACCCGGGCACAAACGGAGGCTATTCTTTTACAGGTTATGAGTGGTTTAAGAATGGTATAAGCGTAGGCACAGATCAGGCTTTCTCAGAAGGGAACCTCAAGACTGATATTCTT
Source organism: Gillisia sp. (assembly GCA_041743165.1). Taxonomy (GTDB): domain Bacteria; phylum Bacteroidota; class Bacteroidia; order Flavobacteriales; family Flavobacteriaceae; genus Gillisia. The sequence goes on from JBGTNH010000054.1 coordinate 3,518, forward strand.
GATCCCAATGCAAGTTATATGGTAAAAATGACAACAACAGAAGGTGATGTCCTACAAACTTGTGTAGCTAATATTATATTGAAAAACAGTTTTTCTTTGGTCATTGGGGAAAATCCTATACGGCAAGGAGGTAATTTAAATGTACAAGCAGATTACCCCGCTAGTGAACTAATAGGAGCGGTTTACCACATTTACTCCCTAAGCGGAAGACTTATTAAGAGCCACCCGGTGGATGGTCTGCGTACCAGTATAGATATTTCTGGCCACCTACCCACCGGGATTTATAGACTCATACTTGTAACGCCAGAACGTACGGTATCCAAAAACTTTATTAAAAACTAAGAACCCCCTATAATGACTATAATACATAACATAATAAATCAATTAGCTTCAGGTAAAAAGCAATGGATCATAGCCACAGTGGTTTTAGGAGGCCTGTCACTACCTACAACGATGGCTCAATCACCATGGAATGTTTCTATAGGAGTTCAGGCTTCTTCAACAGAACTCAGAAGCGATGAGTCCCTAATAGAAAATGACCAAAGCTTAAGGGGTGGATTAAACCTGGGGGTAGGTTATGCTTTAAATGAAAGATGGAGTTTACACTCGGGAGTGGGAATAGGATATTTAAAGAATAATACAGGTCTCCTGAATTTCTCCGGTAAACAAAATACAGTAGATATAGAAGGTGATGCGTTTGAGTTTAGATATACTTTGACTGGTTATTCTGAAAATCAGCGTTATACTGTAGTTTCTATCCCGCTCGCTGTTCAATATGAGACAGCCGGTGCAACCAGATTCTATGCACGTGCTGGTGCTAACTATAACATTTTTGTAACCAGCGAAGCTAAAGCGAAAGCAAATAGTTTAATCACTACAGGCTTTTTTGAACATCTAAATGCAGAGCTAGAGGGCCCAAAATTTGCAGGGTTTGGCACTTTTGAAGATAACACTTTTGCAAAGGAGGACATCGATATCAAAAATGCCATAAATGCAATTTTAGAATTAGGCATTAAGCAAAGTGTGGCTCCAAATCATTGGTTGTACCTGGGGATTTTCGTTGAGACAGGTCTAAACAATTTGCTCAAGTCAAATGGAGAGGGCCTGTTACAATACAACAGGGAAAATCCCACAGATTTCCAGGTTAACCCTTCTTTGAATGCCACCGATCTAAGTTCTGGAAACGCATTCTTAAAAGATGCGAAATTTAGAAGCTTTGGTCTTAAATTTTGGTATTCTTTTAATTTCTAATTGATTAAAGCTATGTAAGTTTGGATGAACATTTAAACCTTTTTCACGCCTGTCGTGCTTGTCAATAACCGTCATTTAATTAATCTATATCCCATCTTATCCCTGCAGATATATTATGGAGATCTGGGTTAGGACTTTTAAATATGGGATTAAGGTCATATTTAACGTATAAAGAAGTGTCACCCCATCCAAGATACCCACTTAGTCCATATATAAAATCATTGGTATTGTGATCACTTTTATGTTTACGTAACACTTTCTCATCGTTATTCTCTTCATATTTGAGCTTTTGTCTTTCTCCAAGGTTTACCCCCGCAAAACCACCCAGTCCAAGCTTAAATTTATTGGAAGTGGAGTACCATGTTGATCTTTCTGTATCCACCCTTCGGGAGGGTCCAAATTCAAAATGAACAGGGAACACCAGATTATCCATTCTGAATTTTGATTTATCCAGGTCCAGAGGAAAAGTTTCGAGACGTGTCAAATCCCCCTCTTCTACAAAATACCGGTTATCTGTGGGTTTTAATCCATTGAACTGGAATGAGAATCCATATCTCAGCCTCATAAAGTTGGAATTATCAAATACCCTCGTCCTCCAGGTCATTCCCAGCTCAAAAAACCGACTCCCTCCTACCTTGAAATCAGAATCTGAAAGAGACTGACCTTCTTCAAGAGCGTTATTGAATCCCGCGGCAAGCAATAAGTGGGTAGATGTTCTTCTATAGCCTTTTCCATGATAGTTCCTGTTATCTCTTCTTCTTTCAGTTTTCATATCTCCTCCTGGTTCCTCCTCTATATTCCTCGATAACCATGCTATCTCATTTTCAACGATTGCAATACGGTTTTCAATATTCATGGCATGCTTTTTTGCGGCTTCCTCCTTTAGCCTGTCTGCTTCTGCCGAAGTGATCTCTCCGTCTTCAAGGCGCTTATTTATTGCTTCAACAGTTTTTTTCAAAGCTTCTTTCTCTTCTGCAATTATTTTTTCCTTTTGTTGTTCAAGCTGCTCAACCTTTTGCTGATTGGGTTCAGTTTGAGCCTGCACCTGTGGATGGAAGGTATTCAATAATAATAAACTGAATAAGATGGTAATGGTCTTCATTGTTTTGTTTTTTAATGTTCGTTACCACCTCCTCTTTCAAAGAGGTGGTTTTCCGAACCGGGTTGATGATTAATTATAATTGATTGATGAATTTTTAAAATATTAATTGGTCCTGTTGGCTACTGCCGTCCTGGCTTTGAGATAACTTTCTTTAAGTATATCAAAAACTTTTTCTCTAAAAGATTGCTCCAGTTCCATTTCTATTGCAAATAACAGATCGCCGGCATCTACATGCCCATTAGAGCCCGTATGTTTCTTTGCCAGGCTTATTTCACTTGCTGCTTTATATAACAAGGCTTCTACCTCATCATTTATATGCTCCCCTGTAGCATCTTTTAATGGAACTTCAGCGATGATTTCTTCCAGCTTCTTAGAGATCTCCTTATCGCGATGGGTCATTTCATTTTCCCTAATTACCGGTGAATTCTCCTTTTTAACTTCAGCAATTACAGTGGCTTCATTTCTTTGTTTCACCGGTTGAGAAACTTTTTCTTTTAGCAAAGAGGGCTTCCCAACTTTCTCAGAAGGTTCCTCTTTCCTGTTTTCTTCTGCGACAAGCACATTTTTCTCAAAGGCTTTATCAGAATCTTCTTTCTCAATTTTTACGGGATTATCAACTATTACCGGGCTGTCAACTTCCTGATTATTAAAAACCATTCCAGCTAAGAATATGGCTCCAAGAAGTGTTGCCGCAATCCCTATCCACCAAAATACCGGCTTCTCTTTTTTCTCTACGGAATCTAATTGTCCCGATAATTTATCCCAGCTTTCTGCAGAAGGTTTTATCTCCCTTTGTGCAAGCTTGTCTTTAAACTGATCTTCAAATTTATGTCGTCCCATAACCAGCGGTGTTTTGTAATATTAATTTTTCCTGCAACATTTTTCTTGCCTTGAATAACTGGGATTTGGAGGTGCCTATTGTTATATTCAGAATGTTGGCAATTTCCTGGTGCTTATAGCCTTCTATGGCATACATGACAAATACCACTTTATAGCCTTCAGGAAGCTCATCAATGAGCTGTTGGATGTGTTCTGCATCAATCTCTGTCTGAAAACTGTCAAAGCTCTGCCTGCCATCTTCAATTGCCTCATCCCGAAATTCAAAATCCTTTTGAACCCTCAGGAATGAAATTGACTCCCTTATCATTATTTTTCTCACCCAGCCTTCAAAACTCCCCTCACTTTTAAAATCCTGCAGATGCGTAAACACTTTCAAAAATCCGGTAAGCATAACTTCCTCTGCATGGTGAAGGTCTTTTATATACGTCCTACAAACGCTGAGCATTTTCCCGGCAAATTTTTCATATAAAAGCCGTTGAGCTTCCCGGTTGTTTTTCACTGCACGGGAGATCAATTGCGATTCATTCTTAAAAAGCGGAATTACTTTCACGAAATGTAGAATTAGCTTCTGTTTATATAGACGCATGAAAGTTACGAAAGGTTGCCTGAGACTAAGATTTTTTTTTAAATATCATTTATGCCTACTTAATTCCTGCCAGAAATACCATTCACACCCATGATTTGCAACACTTAAAGATGCCTGAAAGCAAGAAAAAACTTATCTTAGAAATTCTAATATTCGTAGAAAAAAATGCACTACTATATTTGCCTGAGTCTCCTCTTCCTTTGCTTTTTATGCCCAGCACAGGAGCGTTACGTTGATGAGCTTTTTGAAGCAGAATCTGCGGTAACGTCAACTTATGCCGTCATAGACCGGGAAGAGCTTAAGCTCGATATTTATCTTCCAAAAAATGACACCGCCCCCTCCAGACCACTTATTGTTTTTATGCATGGCGGCGGATTTGCTGGCGGTACGCGCACAAACGAGGAAGAAGTAAAGTTTGCTCAGGCAGCTGCGAAAAGAGGTTATGTAGCAGTACAAATCTCTTACCGGTTAACGCGGAAAGGACAATCTTTTGGCTGTGATTATGAAGCTTCCGGAAAGATCGGGACCTTTAAAAAAGCTGCTGAAGACTTTATGGACGCCGTACAATTCATGTTGAACCATGCTGAAGAATATAAAATCGATGCTGACAAAGTAATTGTGGGCGGCAGCAGTGCAGGTGCCGAGGCCGTGCTCAATACCGTTTACAATGCCCCGCTCATGTTCGAGGATCCCAGAAAATATGAATCTATTCATATTGATGGTGTTTTTTCCCTGGCTGGAGCCATTATAGACGCCCGCTATATTACTCCCAAAAATGCCGTGCCCGGAGTCTTCTTTCACGGTACCGAAGATAATTTGGTTCCCTATGCTTCTGCCCCTCATCATTATTGTGATCCCGATGCCCCCGGCTATATTATGCTCGACGGTTCAAGAACAATAACTCACAAGCTTAGGGAGCTGGGGTCCTCATATTTACTATATAGCTTTGAGGGTGGCAGGCACGAACATTCTGGAATGCCGTTCAAATATCTTGAGGAAGTCTTTGGCTTTTTTAAGAGAGTTTTTCTCAATGATGAAAAACTACAGATTGAAGTTTTAAAATAATTTAATTAATGAAATACTCCAAATCCCTACTTATTCTAGTACTACTCCTCTTTTTCCCTAAATGGGGTTTTAGCCAGGAAAAAAATTACAAAGGCAATCTCCACACCCACTCCTACTGGAGTGATGGGGACGAATTTCCAGAACCAATTATGGAATGGTATAAAAATAAAGGCTATGATTTTGTAGCACTTTCCGATCATAATATTATTCCTGAAGGTGTAAAGTGGAAGACCATTCCCAGAGATTCGCTGTATCAAAGTGCTTTTCAGGACTACCTGAAAAAGTACGGGGAAGACTGGGTGGAGTACAGAAAAGATTCCGCAGGAACTCATGTGCGGCTAAAGACCTTAGAGGAATTCCGTCCGCTGTTTGAAGAGGAGGAGAAGTTCCTCATTTTTAAGGCCGAAGAAGTTACTGCCTATCTCGATAACAAAGCGGTTCACATGGGTGCGATAAACATTCAGGAAGAACTTCAGCCACGCGAAGGAAATACTATTGTGGAGCTCATTCAGAATAATATTAATGCAATAAGAGAGCAAAGTGAACGCACCGGAGAGCCTATCCTGCAACACCTTAACCACCCCAATTTTACCTACGCAATTACTGCCGAAGATATCATCCAGGTAGATGGAGAGCGTTTTTTTGAAGTTTTCAACGGGCATCCATATGTAAATAACTACGGCGACAGCATTCACAGCAGCACCGAAGAAATGTGGGACGAGATTAATATTGCCTACGTTATGGCAGGAAAACCCCTGCTCTACGGACTCGCCACAGATGACAGTCATCACTACCACAAATTTGGAAACCGGTACAGCAACGCCGGGCGCGGCTGGGTGATGGTAAAAGCTGAAAAACTTGATCCGCGTTCCTTAATCGAAAGTATGGAAGCCGGTGATTTTTATGCTACCACAGGGGTGGAACTCGAGAAAATTTCTTTTGAAAACAATACACTCAGTGTTAAAGTTAAGCCTGAAACCAGAGTGGATTACGAGATCCAATTCATAGGGGCTCAACGCGACAAACTGGAATCCAAAATTTTAAAGACGGTCAAAGGAACAGCAGCTGAATTTCAGCTTACCACCGATTATCTTTTTGTGAGGGCAAAGATCATTTCCCACAAGATCAAAGAAAATCCATACCAGGACGGCGATGTGGAAGTGGCCTGGGTGCAACCTGTTATGCCAAATTCTTCAGTTAAAAACTAATCCAATGAATGCTCCAAGATTCCTATTTCTAATCTTAATATTTGTCACCAGTCTCGCCCATTCTCAGCGACAGGTTCAAACCCTCAATTCTGCCTGGAAATTCTCTTCGGAAGTACATCCGCAAAAGATCGTAAACCTTCCTCATACCTGGAATGCCGAAGATCCATTTCGCGACGGCAAAGAATACTTCCGTGGAAAAGGCACATACACCCGAACCTTATATGCCCCTCAAAAATGGCAAAATATGCAGGTCTTCCTGAAGTTTGAGGGCAGCAATCAGGTTACTACTCTTTATGTTAATGATCAGCTGATTGGCGAACATCGCGGCGGTTATACAGGATTTGTCTTTGATATTACCAAAGCCTTGAAACCCGGAACAGAGAACCGACTAAAGATTGTGGTGGATAATAGCCACAATGTTGACATTCCTCCTCTGGATGCCGACTTCAATTTCTACGGCGGGATTTACCGCGACTTGTGGCTCATCACCACCCCAAAAGTGCATTTTGAAACGGCAAATGAGGCTGCCGGTAATTTTCTCATAAGAACTCCTGAAGTTTCTGCGGAAAAAGGATCTCTTGAAATTGAAACCCGGCTGGTGAATGATTCAGAAAAAAGAAGAGCGGTTACAGTCGAAACCGAAATTTTCGATCCAAACGGAAATACTATTAAAACTTTAAGGAAGAAGCTCAGGATCAATTCCGGAGAAACTTTAAAAGTGGATTTTAAAGAAAATATTTTGAATCCACAGCTGTGGTCGCCTTCCACCCCACACCTTTACAGAGCGGAAGTCAGGCTTGTTACAGACGGTGAACTGCAGGATGTACTGAGTTCCAATTTTGGTTTTCGCTGGTTTAGAATTGATCCCGAAAAAGGATTTTTCCTTAATGGAGAACCTTTAAAATTGATCGGTGCCAACCGGCACCAGGATTACGAAGGACTGGGAAATGCGTTGCCCAATGAGCTGCATCGGAAGGATTATGAAATGATAAAGGACATGGGTGCCAATTTTATTCGCACCGCCCATTATCCACAGGATCCTGAAGTTTACCGGATCTGCGACGAACTCGGCCTCCTGGTGTGGAGCGAAGTGCCTGTGATCAATGATGTCACAGATTCTGAAGCCTATCACGAGGTTTCCCTTAAAATGCAGCGGAAGCAAATTTTGCAGTTCTTTAACCACCCTTCAGTGATCATGTGGGGACATATGAATGAGATCTTCATTCGGCTGGTCTTTAACAACAAAATGACCGAACCCGAAAAGGAAGCAAAGATCAAAACCTCTGAAGCGCTGGCCGAAAAGCTTGAAAAGGAAACGAAAAAACTCGATCCCGGCAGGCTCACCGTGATGGCCTTGCACGAGAATGAATTGTACAATGAATCGGGCATAGCCGATATTGCAGATGTCACCGGATGGAACCTCTATTTTGGATGGTATTCCCCCGGCCTGGAAAGCTTCGGAAAATTTATGGATGAGCAACATGAGCGGTATCCTAACCGGCCAGTGTTTATTTCTGAATACGGTCCCGGTGCAGATGTACGCATCCAAACAAATGATCCCCAACCCTGGGATTACAGTGAAGCTTATCAATTGAAGTTGCACAGGAGTTATTTAACCCGAAAAATTCATGAGATATAAAGAAAAATTGGGCGGAAAGTGTTATATTTAAAGAGCTTAGAGGCATCTTTAACCACACTAAAACCACCCAATTTTGAGTACTAAAAATACAGTTTTCTACCGAGGTAAAAAA
>JBGTNH010000055.1:0-30986 GCA_041743165.1 Gillisia sp.
CACCAAAAGGAGTCACGTGCTTATCAGAATACTCAATGGGAAGATTAACCATATGGGTGAAATTAAAATGTATACGAAATATACTGAATATAGAGAGTTAACAAACAGGTTTAATTCTTAAATGCATAATACGGGTTAAATTTAACAAACCAATTATGAGGCAAATTATTTACGGAAATTTAAAACTATTCTTATGCCTATTGTTTTTCCCCGGAACTTTAGTTATCGCTCAGGAAACTTTAACAGGTAAAACAATAAATGAATCAACCGGGGAGGTAGTTCCCTTCGTGAACGTTATAGAAAAAGGAACTTCAAACGGAACTATGAGTGATGATTTGGGTAATTTTTCTATTACCGTAAACAGCTTACCTACTACTCTGGTTTTTTCCTTTGTTGGTTATGAAACACAAGAATTAAGGGTTACAAACACTTCTCCTTTTACCGTTTCCTTTGTTGAATCTGCAGCAGCATTGGAGGAAGTTGTTATTACAGGTTTGGCCACGTCTATAAAAAGATCAAATTCCGCCAATGCCGTCTCCTCGATTTCAGCTAAGGAATTAGTGGGAACTACGACGCCACCTACTTTAGATGGTGCTTTATACGGAAAATTTCCGGGAGCTATTGTAAGTGCCAATTCCGGAGCTCCCGGAGGCGGGCTTTCAGTAAAATTAAGAGGTGCGACTTCCCTGCAGGGAAATACTCAGCCTCTTTATATTATTGACGGGGTTTATATTGATAACTCTTCAATTCCGGCCGGTTTGAACATTGTTTCTGCTGCGGCAGGCCAAGGGAGTTCATCTAATCAGGATAACCCCTCAAACCGGATAGCAGATATTAATCCTGAAGATATCGCCAATATCGAAATTCTTAAAGGTGCTTCCACTGCCGCTATTTATGGTAGTCGGGCTGCTGCGGGGGTTATTATCATAACCACAAAACGGGGTGCTGCGGGTCAAACAAGATATAACTTTTCTCAAAGCCTGGGGTGGACAGAAGTGATTAACCTTCTGGGAGTGAGGGATTACAATGAAGAACGGGTAAGAACCTCATTTGGAGAGGCTGCCGTTCAGGATTTTATCCAGGCACGAGACCAAAATCGTCTAATAGATTACGAAAAGGAACTTTTTGGAGAAAAGGGACTTATAAGTATTACAAATTTCAACACCAGTGGAGGTAGTGAAAGTACCAGGTATTTTGCCAGTGTAACACATAATAATGAGGATGGCATCGTGGCCAATACAGGTTATGAGAAGATTTCGTTTAGAGTAAACCTGGACCACAAGGCCAACGATTTTATTAAATTTGGGTTGAGTACTAATTACGTTAATTCTACCTCAGACAGGGGATTCTTCAACAATGATAATACAGGAACATCTATGGGGGTTGCTCTTACAGGGACCGTGCCGTGGTTACAATTATTTCCTGATGAAAATGGTAATTATCCAGATAATCCTTTGGGAGCATCCAATATTTTGCAAACACGCGACCTAGTGGTTAATAAGGAAAAAGTAGATCGTTTAATTATGGGAGGTTCTGCAAACCTGGACATTTTTAAAACAGAAAAATCCGGTCTGGAGCTTATCTTAAGAGGTGGGGTAGATTATTACGGTTATAACACTATAGCTTTTTTCCCTAAAGAACTTCAATTCCAAAAACCCGCAAATGGGGGGCAGAACGGAGTTTCTGTGCAGGGAACAACTACCAACAAAAATTATAATTTATCAGCCTTTCTCGTACATAACTATTTTACAGATAATGGCATTAACTTTAGAACCCAGGCTGGTTTGACCAACGAATTTTTTGACCAAAATCAATTCCTTCTTGCGGCTACAGATTTGGTGGCTTCTGAAACAAATGTAGACCAGGCCACCAATACGGGGATAGACCAATTGAGGATAAAGCAGGAAGATGCAGGGTTTTTTGTTCAGGAAGAAGTGAATTTTCAGGATAAAGTGATAGCCACCATTGGCTTGAGAGGGGACAAATCTTCAAATAATGGAGATGCCAATGAACTCTTTTATTATCCAAAAGCCTCTGTAGCAGTGAATTTAAATGAATTTGATTTCTGGAACCAGGAATCGGTTCTTAACCAGTTTAAAATTCGTGCTGCTTATGGGGAAGCAGGAAATTTCCCTCCTCCGGCCGCTCTGTTTACCTCCTTTGATAACTTTACCAATGTGGGGATTGACGGTACATTAAAAGGAATTAGTTTAAGGGGTGTCTTAGGAAATCCTGATCTGAAATTTGAGAGACAAAAGGAATTTGAAACAGGAATAGACTTTGGTTTGTTTAAAAATAGAATAACTGGATCACTGACCTATTATATTAAAGAAGTAGACGATCTTATTCTGAATTCTGTAAAAGAGCCTTCCTCAGGATTTGGCACTCAGTTTGTTAATGGGGGTAGTCTTGAGAATAAAGGTGTGGAAATAGGGTTAAATGCGGTTCTTTTTAGAAATAGAAATTTTAACTGGGATTTAGGCATCAACTTCTTCAAAAATGAATCTGAAATCACCAGGCTTGATGTACCAGCTTTTAATGTAGGCGCTTTTGGAGCAACTTTGGGGACTTTCCGCATTGAAGAAGGTAAAAGTGCCACTCAACTGGTGGGAATAGGACCCAATCCCGGCCCTAATGGTTTACAGGTTTTTGGCGATTCTGAACCCGATTTCCAAATGGCATTTAATAATTCTTTAAGGTATAAGGGTCTTGAACTTTCCTTTTTATGGCAGTGGAAACAAGGGGGAGATAATGTAAATTTAACAGCATTATTAACAGATTTAAGCGGTACCAGTCATGACTTTGATACTGTAGACCTGGACCCTACAGGGCAAGTAGGAAATGGACCCTTCAGGATTAGTCAGCTTGGCTCATCAGCCGAAGTGTTTATTGAAGATGCCAGTTATTTGAGATTAAGAGAACTGGGATTATACTATAACATCCCCTTATCTCTTTCAGACCGGATTTTTAACGGCACCATTCAAAGGATAAGAGTAGGTTTTTCGGGAACTAACTTAATTAATATTTTTGATTATAACAGTTATGATCCCGAAGTATCAAATTTTGGAGGGCAGGCAATATTCAATGCGGTTGAAGTAACTCCTTTCCCTTCGTCTAAACGTTATTTATTTAAAGCAGAATTTAATTTTTAAAAATGAGCAGTATGAAAATTTTATATAAAATATTAGTTATCATGACCATCGGGATTTTTACTGCATCCTGTGATGTAGAAGAATTTTCCGATTTGAATGGACCTGAAGTAGATGGGTTGGTGGAAGATCTTGGCCGTGGAGATCTTGCAGATCTTGTGGGGGGAGTGTTTTTTTCTATGAGAGCGGGATTAGGTACTTATTATGATGATGTTGGGGTGATAGGAAGGGAATTTTACCGTTTTTCCAGTTCTGACCCCAGGTTTACTGCAGACCTTTTAGGTAGGGAAAATGCAGTCCTGGATAATAACACCTTTTACATAACTACCCCATGGGCAGCGCGATACAGAACCGTTAAGAATATTAATATTATTCTCAATGCTTTAGATAATTCTACAGCAGATTTTACGCCACAGGAGATAAGTGCCACAAAAGGTTTTCTTAATACTATTAAAGCTTATGAGCTATTGCTTAACTTAAATCTGGTCCACGAGAATGGAATTAGAATTGATGTTAATGATCCTAATAATTTGGGGCCCTTTGTTTCTCGACCAGAAGCATTAACCGCCATTAGGAGCCTAATGGAAGAGGCTGCTTCAGATCTTGCTTCCGGAGGTGATTCCTTTCCTTTTAATTTTACCGCAGGTTTTGTTGGGTTTACTACTCCTGCGGAATTTCTTCAGGTAAATAAAGCTTTATCTGCAAGAGTAGCTGCTTATCAAATGGATTATCCGGCAGTGCTTAACTTCCTTGAAGACTCTTTCATGGATTTATCAGGAGATCTTGATAAAAGTGTTTACTACGTCTTTTCTGAAGACCAGACCGATTTAGTGAATCCTGTGTTTTTTCCTGAAAATGCTTCTGCAGCAGGAGTTAGAATTGTGCAACCCAATTTTATAACTGATGCAGAACAAGGAGATACCAGAGTTGCTGAAAAAACAAGTCTTCGAAATGAGACAATCACTTTTGACGGACTTTCCGGGGATTATGATTTCTTTGTGTACAAATCCAGAACAGATGATATTCCAATCATTAGAAATGCCGAACTGATATTGCTTTACGCTGAAGCTAATATTGTAATAAATCCTTCTGAGGCTGTTGAGGCCCTGAACATTATTAGAAATGCGGCTTCATTACCAGATTATTCGGGTCCTGTGACACAGGATGCGCTGGAGGCCGAAATGCTCAATCAAAGAAGATATGAACTTTATGGAGAAGGACACAGATGGATTGATGCAAGAAGGTTTGGGATTTTGAATACCTTGCCAATAGACAGGCCTGGAGATGATGTCTTTACCCAATTTCCAATCCCATTGACGGAGAACCAATAGTTTTTAAAGAATTTTTCGAAAAGGCCTGTATACTTGTATGCAGGCTTTTTTGTGCTCTAGGCTTACTATAAACTATTGGGACATAGTAATGTTTCAATGACTACGCAGCACGCTTGCAAACCATTCAAGTTAATTCTTAGTTGGTGCCATACCAAAATATGATTCCCATCCTGGCAAAAACCCTCATAGCTCTTGTGCTCAAAGTTTACTACACTATTTCTTTGGATGCTTCTCATTTATGATAAGAATGCACCTTTTTCTAGTATCAGGAGTTGAAGAGACCCTTATAACCGAATCGCTTTCAGTAAAAAAGGATGGTGGGACCTTTGCAATAGTCCTGCACTAGGATAGGAATGAACAATAATGGTTCCTGAGCAACTGTTACAGCCTTATCAGGAACTATAGATTATTAAATCGTAAACTCCTTAAGGGAACCGCCGTACACGCAAGTCATGAGGGTGGTGGGAAAAGAGAACAAAGTTAGACTTAAAACCTAACTTTGTCTCCTGCTTTAATTTAATTTTTGAAGTCTATTCCACGAAGTCAGCATCTGCCACTCCTTCATTGATCTTTATCTCATTCACTTCAAATTCAATAGTCTGCGGTCCAAAAGATTGAGAGATAAGGAATGGGAATTTCACTCCTTTAACCTCCTTGTAATTACCCAATCCAGTAGGTACAGACATAGTCTGGCCACCCTGAGAAACAGTTTTGACAGACTGTACTTTTAAACCTGTCTCAACATCGTAAAACACTGTAGTGTCATCACTTATTGCAACTGCATATGCATCTTTACCTCCTACGGGCTCAATACCGGTCAACCTGGCATTTTTTAATGTGAGTTCCGGGAAAGGATTGGCTTCAGCTTTAATAGCTATAAGTTGATCTTCATTAAGTTCAACTTTTTGACCCTGCATGGTGGCAGAACCTTTTGTGCCATCAAAAATCTGTTTGCTTATGGTCATCCCACCCATCGAAACGGTTTGTGAAAATTTACCATCTGTAGTTGTTTTGGTTTCAAGTTTCAATTTCTGTCCCTGGATTTCAGCATCTGCAATCATATATACAGAATTCACTTTATCAACGGCAGCTTTTCCTCCAATTGCCTGTATGTATTTATTAAATACAGTTTCTGCTGTGACAGATGGATCTATGGCCTGATTGTAATTTGGTTTGTCGATGGGAAAACCATTATTGTCGTAATATTTAATTGGAACATTTTTACCATTGATCTTTATCTTTTCAAGATTTTCAATTACTTCACTTCCTTTACCGGCTATAACAATCCTCATATTATCGGTTTGATAATACTTGTTTGCTACCCTTTGAATATCTGCAGGTGTTACTGCGTTTATCTTTTTTAAATAGGTTTGATAGAAATCTTTAGGAAGATCGTTTGTTTTAATGTTAAGTGCATAATTGGCAATAGTCGCCGGCCTTTCAAGTCTTAAAACAAAATCGCCGGCAAATTTAGCTTTTGCATTTTCAAGCATTTCTGCATCAACAGGTTCTGCCTTGATCCTTCTTATTTCTTTCATTATTTCTACCACAGCACTGTCTGTAACAGCATTTCTGACACTGGTAGATGCTACGAAACGTGAAGCATACTTATCTGCGCCGGTTGAACTTCCCGCACCATATGTATACCCTCTGGCTTCTCTAAGGTTCATGTTCAAATAGCTTCCAAAACTACCTCCAAGAATCTGGTTTGCCACCAATACAGGAAAATAATCTGCATCTGCCATTTTGAGGTTAACGGTGTTTTGTACACGTATCTCGCTTTGAACAGCATTAGGCATATCTATAAAGTTGATCTCAGTTGAAGGTACATTGGTTACTTTAGGCAACTCCTTTTCAGGAGGATTGTCGCCTTTCCAGCTTCCAAAATGTTTTTCGGCAAGGTTTCTTACCTCTGCAGCTTTAATATCTCCTACCACCACCAGATAAGCGTTTTTCGGGACGAAAAAGGTGCTGTAATATTTCTGGACATCCTGTAAAGTTACAGCTTCAGTACTTTCAACTGTTGGAAATTCCCCGTATGGGTGATTGTTACCGTAAGCTAATGCAAGGCTTACTCTTGATGCGATAGCTCCAACATTCCTTTCATTTGCTTTAATACCTTCAATCAACTTGTTTTTTTCAGAATCAAATTCAGATTGACTGAATTTTGGAGTAAGTGCTCCCTCGGCCATAAGCTCCAATACTCGTGGGAAGAACTTAGATAGTGAACTGGCAGAAGCACTTGCAGAACCGAAGGAAATGTTTGCTCCAAGGAAATCTATTTCTTCATTATAGTCATCTTTTGAAGATTTTTGTGTGCCGGTTCCTAAAAGGGCGGCAACCAGAGTTGAAGTTGCCGGCTTTGCTTCCTGGGATTGTGGTTTGTTGTCTGTAACCAAACTGGCGGTCACTCTGGGTAACTTATGATTTTCAACCACCATTACACGTAATCCATTTTTCAGGGTAAATTCCTGTGGTTGTCCAAGGTTAATTACAGGTGCCGGGCCCGGTTCCGGTTGTTTTGATCTGTCCACCTGTGCAATTGCATCCGTAGTAAACAGGCAAATAAATAATATTGAAATTATATTGATTTTCATTTTTATATGATTTTATTGTTCTTTAGCACTTTCAGGCAAATAATCCAGTTCTAACCTTTGATTTGGCTTCAAATATTCGTTTGCCACTCTTCTAATATCCTCACGGGTAATACCCTGGTAGATCTCAATTTCTTCATTGATAAGAGCAGTATTTCCATAAAGCATATTATATGTGGCCAGAGAAGCGGCAATACCTTCAATACTGCTGTTTGAATTTACAAACCGGTTTTCAAATTTGTTCTGAAGTTTTTGATATTCGGTCTCAGAAATAAGTTCAGTTTGTAACTTTTTAATTTCTTCATCTATAGAATTGGCAAGAGCTTCCAGAGGTGTTTCTCCCATGGCTAAAGCACCCATAATATACGTTCCATAATCTTCCTGAGATCTCGGAAATGCTAGCACTTGTAAGGCTATCTTTTCTTCATCCACCATTTTCCTATACATTCTGGAGCTTCTTCCATCTGTAAGAATGGATGAGATCATATCCAGTACATAAGCGTCCCTTTCTTTCATTGAAGGAGTGCGATAAACAAAAATTTTGGCAGGAATCTGAATATTGCTGTCATATTCTGTTGCCTTTATGGTTTGGGTGATAGGTTCTTCTTTAATATTAACCCTTTCTACTTCCTGGCCTCTTGGTATAGCTCCAAAATATTTTTGTATAAGGTCAAGGGTCTTTTTAATGTCGATATCTCCTGCTACTACAAGTGTGGCATTGTTAGGACCATAATATTTTTCAAAAAAGGCGATAAATTCAGGAAGTGAAGCAGAATCCAGATCTTCCATAGTTCCAATTACAGAATTTTTGTAGGGATGTTTTTCAAAAACATACTGGTTGATCCCTGTGGCATAGATGATCTTTCCATAAGGCGCATTGTCAATTCTTGATCTCTTTTCTTCCTTAACAACTTCATTTTGGGTATCTACCCCAATCTGGTTGATTACCGGGTGCAACATTCTTTCAGATTCCATCCACAATCCCAGTTCGAGGTTATTGGATGGGAATGTCTCATAATAATATGTACGGTCCTGGGTCGTGTTGGCATTATTGCTTCCACCATTGGCGGCTACTATGTCAAACCATTTTCCCCGTTCAATATTCTTGGTCCCTTCAAATAAAAGATGTTCAAAGAAGTGTGCAAAACCTGAACGTCCTTCCTCTTCATCCTTGGCACCTACATGGTACATAACCCCTACACTGACCACCGGAGCGGTGTTATCCTGATGAAGAATAACGGTTAGCCCGTTATCCAGCTCGTATTCGGTAAATTCAACTTCTTGCGCAAATCCTGAAAATATCAGGAACAGCGCACAGGCTGATAATTTGAAATTATTGATCATTTGTATGTAGTTTTTATTAAAGTACAACATTAGTAGCTCTCAGCCCAATTTTGTTACATGGTAAGGAGAACTTTATGAAAAACAGGAAATAAAATTTTAAAAGTGTTAAATTAACAGGCTGTTAAGGCAATTAGATTTTATTTTTTTGAAATTTGTAGACAATTCGCTTCGATAAAAATAGAAACAGCATATTAATCCATCATAAATTTTTAAACGTTTAAAATTTATTGAATTCAAAAGTTAACTAGCCTAGTTATGAAAAAATTATCCGTTCCCTTGAAATTTGGTTTATTCATATCCATTGGACTTATAGTATATTTTTTACTTATCTCTCTTTTTGATGCCCATACCAACCCGTTTTTTAGTTTGTTCAATCCGGTTATTGTGGGGGTGGGAATGTTTCTTGCTATTACTACTTACAAAAAGGAAAAAGGGCCAAAATTTAAATACCAAAAAGGTTTTAAAACTGGGATCATCACCGGATTTCTTGCAACTATCATATTTACAATTTTTTTCGCTTTTTATGCCACAGAGCTGGAACCCGACTTTATGCAAAGATTACTCTCCCAATGGTATAGTAATGATTATATTAATATAGGAATTCTCATTTTTACTGTTGCCCTTATGGGCTTTGCTACCACAGTTGTACTCACTCTTGCCTTTATGCAAATTTTGAAGGATTCATGGAACACTGCAGAGGGAAGGGAACATGAATTGTAAAAGTTTATAAACACTTTGTGAATTAATTATTTAGAAGTATATTTGCACCCGCCTTCAAAAAAAGAAGGTGGGTTTTTTCTTTAAAATAATTAATTAATTATACGCTATGTACGCAATTGTAGAGATAGCAGGGCAGCAATTTAAAGTTGCAAAAGACCAGAGGGTTTATGTTAACCGCTTACAGGGAGAAGAAGGAGACAGTGTTTCCTTTGATAAAGTTCTTCTTTCCGGTGATGGTGATAACATAACCTTAGGCGCCCCAGCTATAGATGGAGCCTTGGTAGATGCAACAATCACCAGGCACGTCAAAGGAGACAAAGTTATTGTCTTTAAAAAGAAAAGAAGAAAAGGTTACCGTGTTAAGAATGGTCACCGTCAATCTCTTACTGAAATTTCTATCACAGGTATTACTTTACCGGGATCTAAAGGTGCTTCTTCTGCAAAGAAGGAGACTAAAGCTGATACTAAGAAAGGAGAAGCTAAGCCTGCTGCAAAAAATGAAGAAGTTGAGGTTAGCGAAAATTTGATCTCAAGAGCTCAAAAACGCGCAGATGAGCAGGACATCACTATTAATGCTGAGAAACTTCTTAGCAGTATAGGAACTGCTTTGAAAGCTGATGCAGATGATCTTACAAAGATTAACGGGATTGGACCTGCTTACGAGCAAAAATTAAACGAAGTAGGTATTTATACTTATGAGCAAATTAGCAAACTTAAAGCTGCAGACAGACAGGAGCTTTCCAATGTTGATGGTATTACCCGCGACAAGATCGAAGCTGATGAATGGGTGAAGCAGGCTAAAGAATTGCTTAAGAATAAATAATATTAATTAGATAAAACTTATAAGCCATGGCTCACAAAAAAGGTGTTGGTAGTTCCAAGAACGGTAGGGAATCTGAATCGAAACGCTTAGGTGTTAAGATCTTTGGAGGACAAGCTGCAGTTGCAGGGAACATCATCGTTAGACAAAGAGGCTATACACACAATCCTGGTGAGAATGTGTATGGTGGAAAAGACCATACTTTACACGCCAAAGTTGACGGTCTTGTGAAATTCACAAAAAAGAAGAACAACAAATCTTACGTTTCTATTGAACCGTTTGATGCATAGTACCTGAGTTCCTGATTGGAATAAAGGTATGCTTTCCTTAAAAATTTAAAAATCCCTTTCAATCAAATGAAAGGGATTTTTTGTATCTTATATGTTCAAATTTTTTAAATAATGGAATATATTACTATTTATATCGGTGATGATCTAACTGAGATTTCCATTATCAAAAATCTTCTTGAAGAGAATAATATTGATTATAAGGTATTAGGAGAAGCCACTGCTTCTTCCGCAGGAATTGGAGTGACCGGAAATATGGGAACACGCATTCAGGTGCCCAAAGATGAGGTTGATCATGCAAAAACAGTTTTGTTGGAAACCGGTTTTCTGGGGAAATGGCAAAAAGGCAAATCAAAAAGAAGATCATCCACCCGCTATTCCAGATGGGTGCTTATTTTCCTTGCTGCCCTTGTGCTTATAATTGTGTCTTTTCTTATCATGTGGTTCATGAATCCCTGAGAGAAATATTTCTCCCTCACTCAAAAATAAATAAGCCATCCTGTAGTATAGCAGAAGAAAGCATTACTTATTAGAGATTTTGAAATTACATTACATATAAAAAGGGTTCTTCAATTATTGAAAAACCCTTTTTACAATGTTTAAAAATCTAAAATCTAAAGTCTAAGATCTCATATCTAATATCTGTAATACTCAGGTTTAAATGGACCTTCAACTTCTACTCCAATATAGTCTGCCTGATCCTTGGTAAGTTCTGTAAGCTCTACCCCAATCTTTTCAAGGTGAAGTTTTGCCACTTTCTCATCAAGATGTTTTGGAAGCATATAAACTTCATTCTCATATTTATCTGAATTTTTCCAGAGTTCAATTTGAGCAAGTGTCTGGTTGGTAAATGAATTACTCATCACGAAACTTGGATGACCTGTGGCACAACCAAGGTTTACTAACCTACCTTCAGCTAAAAGTATAATATCCTTACCGTTAATGGTGTATTTATCGACCTGAGGTTTAATTGTGTTTTTGGTGTTTCCGTGGTTTTTATTAAGCCAGGCAACATCAATTTCATTATCAAAATGGCCAATGTTACAAACAATGGTCTTATCCTTCATAGCCTCAAAGTGCTCGCCTCTTACAATATCTTTATTTCCTGTTGTAGTAATTACGATATCTGCCTTATCAAGAACGGTTTCAAGTTTTTTGACTTCAAAGCCATCCATAGCTGCCTGTAGAGCACAAATAGGATCTATTTCTGTAACTGTTACGATAGAGCCTGCTCCTCTGAATGATGCTGCAGTTCCTTTTCCCACATCGCCATATCCACAAACCACTACTCTTCTTCCCGCCAGCATAACATCTGTAGCACGACGTATCGCATCTACAGCGCTTTCACGACAGCCGTATTTATTGTCAAATTTGGACTTGGTAACCGAATCATTAACATTTATTGCGGGCATTGGAAGTGTCCCATTCTTCATACGCTCATAAAGACGGTGAACTCCTGTTGTAGTTTCTTCAGAAAGTCCTTTGATTCCCGATGCCAGTTCAGGATATTGATCAAGTACCATATTGGTAAGATCACCACCGTCATCCAGTATCATATTAAGTGGTTTTCTGTCTTCACCAAAAAACAAAGTTTGCTCAATACACCAATTAAATTCCTCCTCGGTCATTCCCTTCCAGGCATATACAGGTATTCCCGCAGCAGCTATTGCAGCGGCAGCCTGATCCTGAGTAGAGAAAATGTTGCATGAACTCCAGGTTACCTCTGCCCCTAAAGCGATCAAAGTCTCAATAAGAACTGCAGTTTGTATGGTCATATGTAAACACCCTGCAATACGAGCTCCTTTTAAAGGTTGTTCATTTCCAAATTCCTCACGCAAAGCCATTAAACCCGGCATTTCTGCCTCAGCCAGTTCTATCTCTTTTCTACCCCAATCTGCCAGGGAAATATCTTTAACTTTATAAGCGGTATAAGGCACTGTTTTCGTAGACATATTATTATATTTGATTTATAGCAATTTTAAGTCGCAAAAATACGTAATATCTAACAAAATGTTATGCCCCTTTACAAAACAATAACAATCGATGAACATACTAAAGTCTATATCTGGAAGGTAGAAGAATCATTGGAATGGTTGAGCGAGGGAATTGAATTAACTCCTAACTGCGATGCCCGGGTAAGAGGAATGAAATCTGAAATTCACCAACGTGGTTTCATGAGTATCAGGCACCTTCTGGCAGAAGCGGGCTATGTGGACAGCGATCTTTATTACGATGATTGGGGAAAACCCCATTTAAAAGACGGTAAACAAATTTCAATCACCCATTCATTTAATTTCACAGGAATAATTGTGAGCAAGAGAAGAGTAGGGATAGATATTGAGAAACAACGGGATAAAATTCTGAAGATCGCAAATAAATTTACTCCGCTTAAAGAATATCACACCGTAGCAAATGAAGATGCCCTTATAAGAAAACTAACTATTGTGTGGGGAGGTAAAGAATCCATCTATAAACTTTTGGCCGAACCCGGCCTTGGCTTTTTACAACATATCAATATAGCCGATTTTGATTTTGAGGCATCACGTACCACGGGTAAGGTTTTCTTTAATGGAAAAACTTCCGATTTTGAAATGGAATTTCTGGAATTTGAGGGTTTTACCTGTGTTTACAACTGGGAAGCCAAAGATCTTCAACAAAAATGATCGCAGCCACATCTATTTACGGAGATATTTTTACTGCCTCAAAACATGGCCAAAAGCAAATTGCTGTTCTTATAGATCCTGACAAATTTCTTATTGGGAATGCACAAAGATTTATAGAAAATTTACCGGTAGGAATTACTCATATTTTTATTGGAGGAAGTACAGATGAGAAGAACAGGACAGAATATACCGTACGCTCTGTAAAAGCCATCACACAATTACCGGTTATCCTATTCCCGGGAGATCATAACCAGATCACAGACCTGGCAGATGGTTTATTATTCCTGAGTCTTATTTCGGGTAGAAATCCTGAATATCTTATCGGGCAGCAGATTAAGGCTGCGGAGAAACTTAAAATTTCAACACTCGAAACTATTCCTACAGGTTATATTCTTATAGATGGCGGAAAAAAGTGTGCGGTTGAAAAGGTAAGCAATACCCAACCCATTAATCAGCAAAATATTCCATTGATAGTTAATACAGCTCTTGCCGGGCAATACTCCGGGAAAAAACTTATTTATCTCGAGGCGGGTAGCGGTGCCAGCACACCCGTTTCTGCTGAAATCATTTCAGCGGTTAAGGAAGCGATCAATATCCCCCTAATAGTGGGTGGCGGTATAAGAACCAAAATTCAGCAGGAAAACGCACTTAAAGCGGGAGCAGATCTTATCGTTATAGGAACCGCCTTTGAAGAGGACTTTGTTACCCCATCCTAGTATTCCTTAAATTTGAGGCTTACAATTTAAAAATAGTAAAATGAAGATCTCAGTAGAACTTACCTTAACTCCTCTCCAGGATAATTATGAACCGGCCATTATTGATTTTATCAAGGCTCTTAGAAATTCAGGACTCACCATTAAAGAAAACTCTTTAAGTACACAAGTTTTTGGGGATTATGACGAGGTGATGCGGCTTCTTAATGCGGAAATAAAAACTGCTTTTGAAGCGATAGAACGTGGTTTGATATATATCAAAATTGTAAAATCTGACCGCAGCGACTATGCAGCCAATTTTTGATTTCTTCTTTGCTCAATATTATGGATACAGACCACTGTTCATAATACTGGAGATAATTGCCGTCATATTTGGATTTCTATCTGTCTGGTATTCAAAACAGGAAAATATCCTTGTTTATCCCACCGGGATTGTAAGCACCCTGATCTTTGTCTACCTGTTGTGGCAGTGGGGATTGCTGGGAGATATGATGATCAATGCCTATTATTTTTCAATGAGCATATATGGCTGGTACATCTGGACAAGGAAGGTGGACGCAGTACATATTACTCCTGTTACTATAATGACCGGTAGGGAACATGTATATGCAGTTCTGCTGTTTTTGGGTACTATCTTTTTTGTTTACCTTGTATATGATCATTTTGACAGGTTTACAGACTGGTCTGCATACCTGGACACGTTTACTACAGGGATATTTTTTGTGGGAATGTGGCTTATGGCTCGGAAAAAACTTGAAAACTGGATATTTTGGATAATTGGTGATATAATTTCAATCCCTTTCTATTTTTATAAAGGACTTACCTTTACAAGTTTCCAGTATTTTGTATTTACAATAATCGCCGTTTACGGTTATATAGCATGGAAGAAAAGCTTACGCAACTCCCCTCAAATTGCCTGAAAGCAGTTCTCTTTGGTCCGGAATCTACGGGAAAGACTACCCTTGCTCAAAAACTTGCCCACCATTATAATACAATTTGGGTCCAGGAATACATGAGGGAATACCTTCAGAAAAAATGGGATTTGAATAAGGAAGTTTGTACGCCCCATGATCTCATGGTCATTGCGCGGGGACAGATAAAGCAGGAAAATGTCTTATCTCCTCTTGCAAACAAAATCTTGTTTTGTGACACAGATCTTCTAGAACTTAAAGTATATTCTGAAACTTATTATAATGGCTATTGTAATCCATTACTTCATAAACATGCGTTAAAGAACTGGTATGATCTTTACTTTTTAACTAATATTGATACACCTTGGGTTCCGGATGATATACGTGATAAACCCCATGACCGGGAAGGTATGTTCCGGAGATTCCACCATAGTCTTTTAAAAACCAATCGTCCATTTGTTATTTTACAAGGGGACGAGGATCAAAGATTGGAAACCGCCGTAAAACATATTGATGAACTTTTAAAACAGAAAATTTGAGATTTACAGCAGAAGATTTATCGCAGATAGAGGAAAAAAATATTAAGGCAGAAAAGGTTGAAGAGCAAATAGAGATCTTTAAAAGGGGTAATCTTCCGGTAAATATTGAATCTGCAGCCACTTCCGGAAACGGGATTCATCAATTTACTTCTAAAGAAAGAGAAGAACTGGGGAATTACTATGACAAAAAAAGAGATGATCTGGAGATCATTAAATTCATTCCTGCCTCAGGCGCTGCAAGCAGAATGTTTAAATCCCTGCATAATTTTCTTAATGATTTTGATCCTGGTAAATCCTCTTCAGGAGAGTTTCTCGACCGTACACAAGATGAAGAATTAAAGAATTTTCTGGATCAAATGCAGAATCTGCCCTTTTACGAAAGTGCAGTGAATATATCCCGGGATAGTCAACCCGGGTTTGATGATCTTAATGAGGATGCTCAAAAATACCTGTTGCTTCAAACCATTCTATTTTCTCCGGGATTAGATCTTTCAAAATATCCAAAAGGCCTGGTCCCCTTTCATAAATATAAAAATCACGTCGCTACTGCCTTTGAAGAACACTTATATGAGGCGGCGGAATATGCATCCTCAAAAAACATAGCTAAACTTCACTTTACGGTTTCTGAAGAACATTTGGATAAATTCCGTGAAGAACTGGACAATATAAGGTCTCGTGTTGAAAGCCGTACAGGAACAAGATTTGAAATATCCTTTTCCTTTCAGGATGCCGCTACAGATACTATTGCTGTTGATGCTAATGATGAACCTTTCAGGACAGATGACAGAAAACTTTTCTTTAGGCCCGGCGGTCATGGCGCTTTGATTCAAAATCTCAATGCTATTGAAGCAGATGTCATCTTTATTAAGAATATAGATAATGTGGTGGTCCTGGATAAAGCAGGAGAAGTAGCAAAATATAAAAAATTACTGGCGGGAAAACTGTTGAAACTTCAGGATAAATGTTTTCAATACGTCACTCTGCTGGATAAAGAAATGCCTGATGAAAGCTTATTAACCGAGATCAGGAAATTCATTAAAGATGAATTATTTGTGGATATAGAGGCCCAGATTGCAAACCTTTCATCAGAAGAGCGAATATTAAAATTACGGCATCGTCTTAATCGCCCTATAAGAGTTTGCGGAATGGTTAAAAATGAAGGGGAACCGGGAGGTGGACCATTTTTGGTAAACATGAAAGATGGAACAAAATCATTACAGATCATTGAGGGAGCTCAAATTGATGAAAATGATCCCCGACAAAAAGAGATAGCCCAAAATGCAACTCATTTTAATCCTGTAGATATAGTTGCCTCAATCAGGAATCATAGAGGTGAAAAATTTGATCTTTCAAATTACGTAGATCCCTCAACCAGTTTTATTGCAGAGAAAAGTGATAATGGGCGTTCCTTAAAGGCACTGGAACTTCCGGGATTGTGGAATGGTGGTATGGCCTATTGGAATACAGTTTTCATAGAGGTGCCGGTAAGCACATTCAATCCCGTAAAAACAGTAGCAGATCTTTTAAAATCTACCCACCAGCCCGGTTAAATATGCCAGATCTTAAAATTCTTCAACAGGAATTGACTTTTAAAGCGGTAAGAAGCTCGGGAGCGGGAGGCCAGCATGTTAATAAAACTTCTTCCAAAGTAGTCGGGCATTATGATATCAAAAACTCCGTGGCACTGGATGAAGAAGAAAGATCACGGCTTCTCAATAAATTAGCCAGCCGGCTTACCAATGAAGGGGTACTTATAATGGATTCCAGTGAATCCCGAAGTCAGCATAAGAATAAGGAAAGGGTGGTCGAAAAATTATTGGAAATCATTACTCAGGGACTCAAAAAAGCAAAACCGCGCAAAAAAACCAAACCATCCAGAGCATCAAAATTAAAAAGGCTTAGAGAAAAGTTTCTTAAATATTCCGGAGATCTGATTATAGTCTAAAAAATATTGCAGTTTTAAAGAAAACACATTGTTTATAGGCTGTTTGAACAAGTTATCAATGCTTCTCATGTATGAATTACGAGCTTCGGAATCAATATTTAATAACTGGTTACGGTACAAAACAGTGAGAAAACTTCCCGGGGCAAACTGCCAGGAATATCCAAGATCGAAATTCCAGGTAGAGAAATTAATATCTGGGTTATTAGGGATGTTCGTGGTGGTATATCCTGTTGTACCTGTGACGCGCCCATTGTCCATCAAAGTGAACAATTGCTCCTCATATTTTACAATTCCCCAGTAACTTCTAAGTGTAAGTGATAAACTGTGATATGGGTTAAAATTATATCCCGCACGCACGCTGTGCTCGATCTCTTCCCGCTGGCGGTCTCCAAATACCACATCCCCGTTTATCTGAGTTACAAAACCTCTATCTCCGGTATAATAATCTCTGGAGAAGAAATAAGAGATCATAAATTTATCATTAAAGCGTATTTGAGGGCCAAGACCGAACCAATAATTAAAATAATCACGGCCATCTTCCAAAAGCGTTTCTGCTCCTATATTGGCATTTAATGCCAGTTTTTTATTGCTGTTGGATTGCCACCATCCGTTTAGATTTACTCCATTTTCTGTTATAAAAAAGCTTCCCGGTTTTCTTGGTTCAAAATAATCATATTGCCTTCCTGGCCTCAAATTAATATTGAAACCCATAGCATTCAATTTTTTTGTTGTACCATTCGTGCTTAATCCCATTCCCAATCCGGTAAAGGTGCTTGGATTCGCCAGCCTGGTGTAGTTCACATAGAAATTGGCGAAGTAGCGGTTCCATTTCCCCGATGGTTCAAAAGTTCGGTAATTAATGTCTATACCAAAATCGTTATAATTATTTCTAAACTGCAAACCGAGATCGTTAGGGTCGTAATTGGTATCTGCATAACTGTGATCTATACTATATCTTAAATTTCCGTGTGCCTTTCGTGCCGCAAAAAAACTGCTGAACCCTGTTTCTGTACCAGATTCCCGATTTACATTACTTAGTTTTAAATCACCTCGTACCTGGTAGGTGTTTCGCTTATTCATAATATTGGATGTAAGGGCTGTAACATTGGCATCTCTAAAAGAACCCTCCCGGATTACATTGGTATTGATAATTCCAACCGAAGAATTTCCGTTAAATTGTTGATCTGCCACTACGATATTATAGTTGGTAAAAGGCTCCACCACTTCTCTCCTCCTATCTCCTGTAATTATATTTTCTATGGTAGCTTCTGCTTTTTCAGTAAAAGAATTAAACAAGCCCAGGCCCAATCCTTTTGCTGTTCTTCCGGAAACCTTAACAGCATTCAAAACCTTTACCGATTCCGGAAAATCTATCACTTCTTCATTTGGTGAGGTCGTAGGACGTTTGCTGGGTGCACCCCCAACCCGTCTGGAAAAAAACAGGTTTCCTTTGGAAAAAAGATCTATACCTTCAGTAAAAAATTGTCTTTGTTCAGAAAAAGTTTGTTCAAAAGGCCCCAGGTTTAGTGTAATATTATCAAATCCAGTCTGTGAGAAATCAGGAATTAAAGTAGCATCGAGCGTAAAGTTTTCGGTAAGCCCATATTTCACATCAAGACCTGCATTAAAGTTAGATTGATGGGTCCCGTCAAAATAATTTTGAACGGTAGAAATAAACGGATAAAGAGATAGTCTTGTTGGAGGATCAAGATCGCTCAAACCTTTTAATTCTCCATGATACAAGCCAATATTCCCTTTAGATACATCTATAGGATTCCAGGTATATTGAGATTCATCTCTACTAAACTTTCTGTGAAATTGAATTCCCCAGGTTTCTACATCATTATTATTAAATCTAAGACAACTATAAGGTATCTTCATCTCGACGATCCATCCTTTTTCCACGATCTCTACTGCACTGCTCCAAACGCAATTCCAGCCAAAATCCTCGCCCACACTTGGGTTAGCAATGGCATCGGCCTGGGTTCCGGAAGCGAACACAAAGAATTCGGTGTCATTTTGAGCGTCATTATTTGGGTTCACTATAAACCCGAAGAAATCGGCATTTCCAAAATTATCCCGGCTGGATAGCTGTCTTGAAATCTTTGTTGGATCGTCATACAAAAATGCGGCGATGTACAAAGCGGAATTGTCATATAAAAGCTTTACCACTGTTTTGTTCTCTTCATTCTCCTGCACATTTATGTTAGGCCGAAACTGGATAAAGCCTGTCGCTTCCTCTGCATTGGCCCAAACTTGATCATCCAGGATTCCGTCTATTTTGGGAGCCTCTGTAACTCGTTGAATTTGAAGTTGTTTTTTGGTGACTTGTGCGTTTGCTTTCAAGCAAAAACAGATGATGAAGATGGTTAAAAATGAAAATTTCATTAATTGTTTACTTGACGAAGTTGATTGATGTACTTAAAAGACACAATTAATAGGTATTTGTTACAAAACAATCAAAGTTTCTTAATATCTTCTGTCGAGGCTACATATTTTCAGAAAATCCTTTTGATAATTAGTTTCAGAAGGATTTGTTGGCCGGTTACCCAGGCGATTTTCATTTTTTAGGTGAAAATTTATTTTAGTTTTATAAACCAGAGGATAATTGAACGTCCCAAAATCTCACTCTATTTCCTTAACACCCCTTTATCAAATCCTGTTAATTTCAAGAGAAATAACAAGGGATTAACAAATAAACCATTGTAAATGAAGTAATTTCCATAACTAATTATAAAATTACAAATGAAATGAAATTTCAAAAAGATTTTTACAAACCGGTCCTGGTATTATTATTAATGATCTTCGTAAGCTGCGGATCGAGCAAAAAAACAGGTGATGATCTAATTGCAGATGCCCGTCAGGAAAGGACCACTATGCAACAACAATATCCGGTAGTAGCAGAGATGTTTCAAAACTCAACCGCATACGCAATTTTTCCTAATGTAGGTAAAGGAGCTTACGTTATTGGCGGCGCGTCTGGTAACGGTGTGGTTTATCAAAACGGGAATGTTATAGGATATGCAGATCTTAAACAGGTAGATGTAGGACTTCAGATTGGAGGACAAGCCTTTGTTGAAGTATTGTTCTTTGAGAACCAGGCAGCTTTGGATAGGTTCAAATCCGGAACTTATGAACTAAGCGCCAATGCTTCGGCAGTTATTCTGGACAAAGGGGCTTCCAGAGACATTGACTTCCAGGATGGAGTGGCAGTTGTCACCATGCCTAAGGGAGGCGCAATGGCTGGAATTTCGGTAGGCGGACAAAGATTCAGCTTCCACCCGGTAAACAGATAATATAAACATATAAAAATGGAGGATGCGTGGTTACATGAATCCTCCATTTATTTTTAAAATTTTTAAAAATTTGAATCATGAAAACTTTTCAAATCAGGAATACGCTTTTATTACTTTGTACAATTTTTTTTGCGGGAATTCAAACCGCCTGCGCTCAAACAAAACCAACCACACCTACTCCTCAACAACAGGCTGAGAATATGAGAAAGAATATGGAAAATCCACAATGGAGGAAGGATAATTATATAGTGAATATAGACTCTGCCGTCGCCAATCCTTATCATGCCATTCAAAAATTAAAAGGAGGAAATTTACGCTTCCAGCAGGGTAGAAGTATACACCCCAGGCAGGATCCGGCACTGATCAAAAGTTTGTCTGATGGTCAATCTCCATTTGGGATCATTGTAGGATGTTCAGATTCCCGGGTATCCAGTGAAGCTTTATTTGATCAGGGATTTGGAGATCTTTTTGTGGCCAGAACGGCAGGGCAGGTGATGGCAGAGGCCACCTATGCGAGTATAGAATACGCCTATTTGAACCTTAATACCAAACTAATTGTCGTGTTGGGTCATACCAACTGTGGAGCTGTAGATGCTGCAGTTAGCTTGCCCGAAGCTCCGCCGGGACATATCGTAACCCTTATTAATGCTATCAAGCCGGCTGCAACTGAGGTAAGAGACAGAGGTGGAGATCAGGTGAATAATGCTGTTAGGCAGAATGTTATTAATCAGGTAAATGAGCTTAGGGATCTGGAATCTGTATTGGCAAGAGGATATGATAGTGGAGATTTGCTTATTGTAGGGGCTGTATATGATCTAGCCACCGGAAAAGTAGAATTTTTGGAAGAAACCATGCAAAATTTCCCTCCTACACAGTACAGTACAGAGGATATAACAGGGAGATAACGGGCTGTGAATATAAAATCAGGAAGCCGGGGCCATTAATCCCGGTTTTTTTTATGTTTAATTAAAGCTTATCTTACCCAATAAATTACAACAGTTTTTGAAACTAAAATTCCCCTGAAAACCCTAATTTTGAATACTTGTAAACTAAATACTAAACTCATGAATTCTACACTTTCAAAAAATATTACTCTTTTATTCTTAGTACTTCCGCTTTTTATTTTCGCCCAGACTCCTGCACAGAAAAAAATTATAGAGGATGCAAAAACAGCCAAGGCTGCTTTCATTCAGCAGGATCCCGCTATGTCCAAAATCTTTGCGAGTGTTGAGGGTTATGCAATTTTTCCAAACGTTGGTAAGGGTGCTTATGTAGTTGGTGGGGCCGCAGGTAATGGAGCAGTTTATGAAAGCGCAAATCTTGTGGGAATGGCCAAGTTACGTCAATTGGATATTGGTCTGCAGATAGGTGGACAGGCTTTTCGACAGGTGATTTTTTTTAAAACCCAGGAGGCCTTGAACCGCTTTAAATCAGGAAATTTTGAATTGGCCGGAAATGCATCAGCAGTGGTATTAGAGGAAGGAAGGGCCGTAAATCTTGAATTCAGAGATGATATCGCTATAGTCACCATGCCAAAGGCCGGTGCTATGGTCGAAATTTCGGTAGGAGGTCAAAAGTTCGAATATGAAGATCTCAATTAAATAAATTAAAGATTTATCATTTATTTATAAAAAACAGTAGCACAATCCTTTGACCGTCAGTAATCTTTACTATTTTTAACTCTTTTATTATTTTTAATGTTTTTCTTTATGAGATCAAAGATCACTTTAAAAGAGTTGGCCCAAATATTAAATGTTTCGGTATCCACTGTTTCAAAATCTTTGAATGACAGCTCCGAAATAAGTCCCAAAACAATCCAGCGGGTAAAAGAACTGGCAGAGCTGCATAATTACAGGCCAAACCCCACCGCAGTAAATCTAAAAAGCAACAGGTCTGGAAATATAGCAGTTATAGTACCCAATATTTCAAACACATTTTTTGCAAAGGTGCTTGGTGGTGTTGAAACAGCTGCACGCAAACAGGGGTTCCAGGTGATTACTTATATTTCCAACGAATCACTTAAACTGGAACAACAAATTGTGGAACTTATTTCAAACGGAATAGTGGATGGTTTGCTGGTTTCTGTGTCTGAAGAGACGCAGCATCAAAAGGATTATGATCATCTGCACAGATTGCTTGAATACGAGATTCCCGTAGTATTATTTGACCGTGTCATTGCAGGTTTGGAAATGGATATGGTTGGGGTAAATGATAAGGACAGTATATATGAAGCTGTAAAATTCCTGTATTCACAAAAATGTAAAAAAGTTGCGGTTGTGAGCAGTCTGGGAGAAATTGGTTTAGGAAAAAAAAGGTTAGACGGGTACTTAGAGGCGTGTAAAGATTTCGGCCTTCCTTTGGATGATAAATTAATAATCACCTCAAAGGACAGGGGGGTTATCAAGACAAAAATTAACGAGATTCTTACAAAAGAAAAAGTAGATGCTCTCATTGGTTTTGACTATTTAAGCACGCTATTGTGTTCCCGGGTTGCGCAGGAAAATAAACTTAATATCCCGGGCGATGTAAAAATAATAGGTTATGCCAATGAGGATTTTGCTCCATATCTATGGCCTTCACTGAGTTATGTAGATCAACACCCTGCCGAGATGGGAGAGACCGCAACCAATATGTTGGTACAACGAATCAAAGAACCTTCAGTAAAGAAATCGGTGTATACCGTTATTAAAACAGAACTTCGGCATCTTGATTCAACCAGATCCTGATTCTTCTTTCAGGTTTAATGGAGTATTCTTTTTTATTATCTCAGCTTAGAAAAAATAAAGCCAAGAAACTCCGCCCGGGATTATCAAAAACCTTTTCAGTCTAAACAGAATGGTTTATTTCCGGATAGATGGGCATTGTCTATATTTCGGTTAACAACAATATGCCTATTGTAATTATTGCTGGCGAAAATTATTGGTGGGTGAGGAGGATGTAATAACAAGCTAAACAAATCAGCAGGGATGTTTTTAAATTCGTTAACATTTTATTAATATATTGCAGTATAAACTGAATAAATAATCTGGTGAAGATATTTTCATATGTTATAATTGCCCTTTGGTAGTATTTTAAGCAGGCATTCTCAATCGTTGTTGGGTTATTAGGTGAAAACTTTGGGGTAGAACAACCACCCCAGGCGATATTCCAGGACGGTTTTTCAAATGGTTTACAAGAGGGTAAATAACAGAAGAAATCTTCCATAACATGTCCGGGGAAAAAGCAAACCTATTTAAATGAAAAATATTATCCTCACATCCTTATTTATTTTAGGTTCATTACTTATTCAAGCTCAGACCGCAACTATTCGCAGTTCAGTACTGGATGTAGAGAAAAAAGTAGATTCCCTTCTCGCATTAATGACGCTGGAGGAAAAAATTGGGCAGCTTGTTTTATATAATGGTAGCTGGGACCTTACTGGTCCAGCTTCTAACCTGGATAATCAACAAAAGGAAGAGAATATAAAAAATGGTCGCGTTGGCGCCATGCTTAATGTTTTATCTGTTAAAGCCACTACCGAAGCTCAAAAACTGGTAATGGAAAACTCCAGATTGAAAATTCCCATGTTGTTCGGGTATGATGTGATTCATGGTTATAGTACCATGTTTCCCGTTCCTCTGGGAGAAACTGCAAGCTGGGATCTTGAGGCAATTGAGGAAGGCGCAAGGATAGCTGCACTGGAATCTGTGGCCCATGGTGTAAACTGGACTTTTTCTCCAATGATAGATATTTCGAGAGATGCCCGTTGGGGCAGGATCATGGAGGGGTCTGGGGAAGATCCTTATCTTACTTCAGTAGTGGGAGTTGCCAAGATCAAGGGTTACCAGGGAACAGATCTTTCAGATCCCAATACCATTGCAGCCACCGCAAAACATTTTGCAGGTTATGGTTTGGCTGAGGCCGGAAGGGATTACAACACCGTCCACCTTGGTGAAAATGAATTGCATAACACTATTCTCCCACCTTTTAAAGCAGCTGTTGATGCCGGGGTGGCCACCGTGATGAATTCCTTTAATGATATAGACGGCATTCCGGCCACAGGGCACAGGGTGTTACAAAGGGATATTCTTAAAGAGGAATGGGGATGGGAAGGATTCGTGGTTTCAGATTGGGCATCTATTACCGAAATGATCTACCATGGTTTTGCCAAAGACAAGACCCATGCGGCCGAAATTGCAATGAAAGCTGGAAGTGATATGGATATGGAAGGAGGATCCTATGAAGAAGGCCTTGCCGGTTTAGTAAAGGAGAAAAAAGTTGATGAAGATCTTATAGATGATGCTGTAAAACGTGTTTTACGGGTGAAATTTAAATTGGGCCTTTTTGAAGATCCATACAGATATTCCAATAAAGACATGCTCGCAACCTTACCGGTTGAAAAGCATATGGAAGTGGCGAGAGATATTGCCAGAAAATCTATCGTGTTGCTTAAAAATGAGAATAATATCCTTCCCCTGAAGCCATCTTTGAAAAATATCGCGGTAATAGGTCCACTTGCAGATGATAAGGATACGCCAATTGGCAACTGGAGAGCGCAGGGTGAAGCAAATTCAGCCATCTCGGTGATTGAGGGCGTTAGGAATGCTGTGGGAAACAGGGGAAAGGTTACCTATGCTAAAGGAACAGACCTGGGCATGGGGGAAAGAAGTTTTTTAATGCCACTTAAGATCAATAAAACAGATCGATCAGGCTTTGCTGAGGCTGTAGCAGTTGCCAGCAAAGCAGATGTTGTGCTTATGGTCCTTGGTGAAGATGGGTTCCAGAGCGGTGAAGGTCGCAGCCAGGTGGAAATTGGATTTGCAGGCCTTCAACAGGAATTACTGGAAGAAGTTTATAAGGTGAATAAAAATATTGTGCTGGTGCTTATGAACGGCCGACCCATGGATATTTCAAGGGCTACTGAAAACCTACCCGGTATAGTGGTTACCTGGCAACTGGGTTCAGAAAGCGGAAATGCCATCGCAGATGTGCTCTTCGGAAAATACAATCCATCGGGAAAATTACCGGTTTCCTTTCCGCGATCTGTGGGTCAGGAACCCTTGTATTATAATCAAAAAAACACTGGAAGACCTTCAAATCCTGAACATGTGACATTTTCGGGATATACAGATTCTGAAAAGGACGCTTTGTATCCTTTTGGTTTCGGACTAAGCTATACCACCTTTGATTATAGCGATCCCAAACTTTCAGCATTACAAATGAAGGAAGGCGACAATCTTGAACTAAGTTTTACAATTCGCAACAGCGGGGAGGTAAAAGGTAAGGAAATAGTGCAGTTATATCTGCGTGACGTTGTAGCCAGTGCTACCAGGCCCATGAAGGAATTAAAAGGCTTTCAGTTAGTGGAACTCGCCCCCGGGGAATCAAAAAACATTAAATTTACTATTGACGATAAAATGCTTCAGTTTTATTCTGCCAGCCGAAAATGGGAGTCTGAAGCCGGGGATTTTGAGCTCTTTATTGGAGGAAATTCAGTAGATCTCAAAAAGGTCAGCTTCAGCTTAAAAAAATAATACCAATGCAATTAAGTCGAATATTATCAATAATTCCTGTCATTTTCATAGGAATATCCTGTACTTCCGAAGCTCAGATTATTTTTGAGGATAATTTTGATGGAAAGGATCTTAATATGGAGAACTGGAACTACGAGGAGGGCGATGGTTGCCCAAATCTGTGCGGCTGGGGAAATAATGAACGGCAAATTTATGATCGAAAATATGTAAATGTTGAAGACGGGAAACTCGTTATTGAGGCTGTAAAAAACGGAGATAAATATTTCTCCGGTAAAATCAATTCCCGTGATAAATTTGAATTTCAATATGGAACAATTGAAGTGCGGCTAAAGCTCCCTGAAGGACATGGCATATGGCCTGCAGTATGGATGCTTGGCACTAATATCGGGGAGGTGGGCTGGCCTGCTTCAGGAGAAATAGATATTATGGAATATGTGGGCAGGGAACCCCATACCATATATTCTTCCCTACACACTCCAGCCAATCATGGAGATAAGGCCAGTTCACAAAAAACCATTATTGAGGATATAGAAAAAGGCTACCATACCTATAAAACTGTTTGGAATGAAGATGAGATTCAATATTTTATTGACGGTAAGCACGTATATACATTTACCCCACCAGAGTACAATGATGATCATTATCCTTTTCGTCATCCATTTTACTTTCTTATAAATATGGCGGTAGGAGGCAATTTTGGAGGTCCGGAAGTAGATGATTCCATTTTTCCCGTAAAATTTTATGTAGACTGGGTCAAGGTTACCAAAAAATAAATTTACTTTAGGCTAATCTTATAATTAAAAACTCAGTACCCCTATGAAAAACAAAACTTATTTGATCCTTATCACTGTGGTTTCTGCCCTTGGCGGACTCCTTTTTGGTTATGACACAGGTGTTATAAACGGTTCCCAATATTACTTCAGTCAGTATTTTGACCTGGATGCAGGTATGAAAGGCTGGGTCGTAGGGAGTGCCCTCATTGGTTGTTTTTTTGGTGCGGTTATCGCCGGTCCATTAAGCAAGTCAATAGGCAGAAAATATTCCCTTATCATATCGGCAATTCTTTTCTCTGTTTCTGCCTGGGGATCAGGACTTCCTGAATTTATGCCTCAAAGCGTGACCCTCCTGGTAATTTTCAGAATAGTGGGAGGACTTGGAATAGGTATAGCATCTATGAATGCTCCTACATATATTGCTGAAATCGCCCCCGCCAAAATTCGTGGTACCCTGGTAAGTTATTATCAACTGGCGATCGTTATTGGATTTTTTGTGGTATTCTTAGTTACTTATATGATTGGGAATTCCGCTACTCCTGAAGAAAATATTCAGGCGGGCTGGAGATATATGCTGTGGAGTGAACTTATTCCAAGTCTGTCATTTTTAATACTGTTATTCTTTGTACCAAGAAGCCCCAGATGGCTGGCACTAAAAGGCCAGAAATCAAAAGCCCTTGAAGTTCTTGTAAAAATTCATGGAAAGGAAATGGCCGATATTGAATTCCATGAGATAGAAAATTCCATCGAAAAGGATAACAAGAAGATCAGGCTTAATATATTTGCAAAAGGGGTGTTCTCGATTATTGTCATTGGAACAGTACTTTCAATACTGCAACAATTCACGGGTATAAATGCAGTACTTTATTATGGAGCAGATATATTTGAACAGGCATTAGGTTTTGGACAGGAAGATGTGCTTGAACAACAGGTCTTGCTCGCCGCTGTAAACCTTCTGTTCACTTTTGTGGCAATGGCTACTGTAGATAGATTTGGGAGAAAACCCCTTATTTACATAGGGTCTATAGGAATGCTCACAGGCTTTTTGATGCTTGGGTTTACCCTTATGAACGGGACAGTAGGTATACTATCTCTGGTGGGAGTGTTGTTATTCATTGCTTCCTTTGCCATGTCAATGGGTCCTGTGGTTTGGGTTATTTTGTCTGAAATGTTCCCTAATAATATGCGTAGCGTTGCGATGTCTATCGCTGTGGCGGCGCAATGGGCTGCAAACTATGTTGTCACCCAATCCTTCCCCCTGGTAGCTGAAAGCGAAGTCAACAACTCTGCTTACTGGAATGGATCCCTGCCTTACTTCATATTTTCGGCCTTTATCCTGTCCATTATTTTCTTCACCTATAAATATATTCCCGAGACCAAAGGCAAAACCCTGGAAGAGCTTGAGGATATGTGGGATATTCCGGAAGAAGCCATGGAAACCAAACCATATGACAAATAAAAAAAATTAAAAATTCACAATCCCGCAATTTCCTGAATGGAAGTTGCGGGATTTTTTTTTGCTTTTATTCCCGACTTTCAGTACCCGAAAAATACATGGGAGATATCTACAGCACTCCTCCTGTTTTATCATAAATTTTTCATTCAAATTGCTATATTGCAACAGAATGTAAAGTATCAATCTTTGGAAGACCAAAAAAAGGCAACAGCATATTGGAAAGAGAACATTACTTACGTTCTTATCTTACTCGTTATCTGGTTTCTGGTGTCCTATGGTGCGGGTATACTTTTCAAGGATTTTCTCGATAATTTCTCCCTGGCAGGCTTCCCCCTTGGATTCTGGTTTGCACAGCAGGGTTCTATCTACGTATTTGTGATTCTCATTTTTATATATGTCTATCTCATGAACAGGCTCGATAAAAAATATGGTTACAATAAATAATGCAGGTTAACCAAATCACTTTACCAAAACTTCCCCTATGGATTTACAGCTCTGGACCTTCCTTATCGTTGGACTTACCTTTGCACTTTATATAGGAATAGCGATCTGGTCCCGGGCCAGTTCTACATCTGAATTTTATGTGGCAGGCGGGGGTGTTTCTCCTATGGCTAACGGGATGGCAACCGCTGCCGACTGGATGAGTGCGGCGTCTTTTATCTCCATGGCGGGCCTTATCTCTTTTATGGGATATGATGGGTCTGTCTATTTGATGGGGTGGACAGGTGGGTATGTACTTCTGGCCTTATTACTGGCCCCGTATCTTAGAAAGTTCGGGAAGTTCACAGTGCCCGATTTTATTGGAGACCGGTATTATTCCAAAACAGCCAGGATCGTCGCGGTGATCTGCGCCCTTATAGTTTCCTTTACTTATGTCGCGGGACAAATGCGTGGGGTGGGGGTGGTATTTTCTAAATTTCTTGAAGTTGACATCAACACAGGCGTGATCATAGGAATGGTCATTGTCTTATTTTATGCCGTCCTTGGAGGAATGAAAGGGATCACCTATACCCAGGTTGCTCAATATTGCGTCCTTATTTTTGCTTTTATGGTACCGGCTATATTCATATCCATTCAAATGACCGGAAACCCTATCCCCCAGCTGGGAATGGGAGATACTCTGGCAGATGGGTCCGGTATCTACCTGATCGATAAACTCAACAGCCTGAATACCGAACTCGGTTTTGCCGAATACACCTCGGGAACAAAATCCAGAATTGATGTTTTTGCGATCACCCTGGCCCTTATGGTTGGTACTGCGGGACTCCCTCATGTTATAATAAGGTTCTTCACGGTTAAAAGAGTAAAGGATGCCAGGAAATCGGCAGGACTGGCACTGTTGTTCATTGCTATTTTATACACCACTGCTCCGGCAGTGGCTGTTTTTGTAAGGACTAATCTGCTGAACACCGTGAGCAATCAGGAGTATGCGGGTATGCCAGATTGGTTCACCAAGTGGGAAAGCATAGGCCTCATTACTTTTGACGACAAAAATAATGATGGCCTCATTCATTATGTGGGAGATACAGAAACCAATGAATTGTTCATTGATAACGATATCATGGTGCTTGCCAATCCCGAAATAGCCAACCTTCCCAACTGGGTGATAGCGCTTCTTGCGGCTGGAGCTCTTGCTGCCGCGCTGTCAACAGCGGCAGGGCTGTTGCTGGTGATCTCTTCCTCGGTCTCGCACGATCTCATTAAAAGTATCTTTAAGCCAAATATTTCTGAAAAAGGAGAGCTATGGGCTGCACGACTCTCGGCTACAGCAGCAGTCATTGTTGCAGGCTATTTCGGTATTAATCCGCCGGGCTTTGTTGCTGCGGTGGTGGCCCTGGCCTTTGGACTCGCCGCGGCATCATTTTTCCCTGCTATTATCCTGGGAATATTCTATAGAAAAATGAACAAAGAAGGAGCGATTGGCGGGATGGTATTGGGATTATGCCTTATGCTTTATTATATGCTGAAGTTTAAATTCGGAATTTTTGACGGAGGCAAGGAAGCTGTAGACAGCCTGAAGCCCGACTGGTGGTTTGGTATCTCACCGGAAGGTTTTGGATCTGTGGCGATGATCGCCAATTTTGTTTTTGCCATTGTGATCAACCAGTTTACTCCGCCCCCTCCTCAGGAAGTGCAGGATATTGTGGAAAAGATCAGGATACCTTCAGGCGTTACAAAACCGGTGGATCATTAAAGCCCCCCAGCCCCGAATGGGGAATGGCCCCCCAACCCCCAAAGGGGGAGTTTTCTTATTCGCACGGAATAGCCGGCCCGTAGGCGCGGTGAAGAATCTCAGGAAAACCTCTTCCCGTTCTGTCGACCTGAGACCTGCGGTAAAATTTTAGGTCCAGGATATGCCTCCAGGCCATGATTGATCCTGCTAACCCATTATATTCCGTACCTAACGGCACGGGAGCATCATATGGATCGGGATTTTCTACCCATATTATGTCCCTGACGTGACTTAAATTGAAGTAAGAAAACGTTTCATTAATAATAAAATCTAAAATAGGTTTTTTGATTTTTCCGGGCTGGATTAAGAAGAGGGCTAATTCAGATTCCTCCTTTGCACAAAAAACTTTTTCGGAAGCGAGGAGGCTTCTTTCTCCAGGATTTTGTTTAGACTATTTTTTGTCCCATAGGGACCGCATATAGGTAGAATAATTTAGGGCAAAGGTAACTGTGCCTTTAGGTACAGGATATGCCCATAGACCATGAGCGATCCTGCTAACCCATTATATTCCGTACCTAACGGCACGGTGAATCATATCGATCCTGGTTTTCTACCTATATTAACGTGAGTTCGACTTAAGCAGATAGTCTTTGATCAATAATTTCGAGGTTTAAGGAAGGTTTTTTAGGAAAGAAGCTGTAGGCGATCAGCCCAGAGAGTAAGTTTGACAAGAAGTTATCGAAGCTTCTGTGTCTGGTA
>JBGTNH010000056.1:0-114539 GCA_041743165.1 Gillisia sp.
CCTGGAACAACCACACGAAAGAGCAAGGATCTACAGGGAAATGCGCTTAAACGGGGACAGCAAAAAAGAAATTGATACTGCAGCTCAAATTGAAGGGAAAAACCGTAGCTATATTTTAAATCTTAGTTACTTAAACCCCAACGGT
This sequence comes from Gillisia sp., assembly GCA_041743165.1. Lineage (GTDB taxonomy): Bacteria > Bacteroidota > Bacteroidia > Flavobacteriales > Flavobacteriaceae > Gillisia. The sequence goes on from JBGTNH010000056.1 coordinate 146, forward strand.
CCGGTTGCGGAAAGTTTAACCAGATTTGAAAGTGCAACGGATAAGGACAGCAGCGTAAAGGTTGAAAAAATCGCAGATTGGATTGGCCAGGCCAGAAGGCAGAATGAGAAGTTAACAGATCCCCAGGAAACGGAAATGTTTAAATTTCTCAATGATACCAACCTATCTAAAAGAATTTCTTCAAAATCTGATTTCCTGCAGAAGATCACCAGTATTACCGGTGATATGTTTTTCGATTATTCAGATCCTTTAAACCTTGCAAAGTTTAAATATAAGACTGAAGGTGAAAATGTATATGAAGCGGAAGTTGAAGATATTAAAGAAGAAATTTCTTCTATGCAAAAAAATATTGATGAAATAAAGCAGCGGTTCTTAAACCCTTCCAGTAAAAACTATATAAACCCGGATGCTAAAGATTACCAGATAGCTAAGAATATAGCAGATAATAAAATTTCTCAATACAATACAGAGATCCAGGAGCTACAAAAGGAACTACAGTTATTATACCAGGATAAAGGGAAATATGTAAATGCGGGAAGTAACCAGGTTGGATTGTTTGGAGCCAGAAAAAAAAGAAGGAAAATCACCGGAAGATTAAATTTCCCGGCTACAGATCCTACAACGGTCCAACCGTCCCCCGTTAAGAGTAAACCAACCAGGGCTAAGAATTTAGCCGCAGCGATGCAGGAGAAGGTCGAAATTCCTATAATTTCTATTCCCGGAGATATAGGTCGGTTTTTAGGTCAGGTGGAAGTAAAGCCCGTTCATTCCGTAGTTACCACTTTAGATGCGGAGCAAGGATCTGGTAAAACCCGTTTATTTTTTCAAATATTAAATGCCTTAGCGGGAATGGGTAAAAGATGTTTATTTTACTCTCTGGAAGAACACCCTGCCAGTAAATTATTTAAGGATAAGGTAGAGCAATATATATCACCGGCCAACCTGCAAAACATTGGCATTATAGACGAAGTAACAGACTGGAATGCGGAGAGGGAAACGATAAGGGAATATGACTGTATATTTTTTGACAGTTTCCAAAAGTTACCTGCAGACGTAGACCTGGATAGGGATATAAGAAAAGCCTTCAATGGAAAATGGTTTTTTATCATATACCAACAGACCGGGACAAAGGGAATGCGCGGAGGATCTAAAGCAGCTTTTGATGGTGATCAAATTCTCAAGGTTTATAAAGATTCTGAAGATTATCGTGAGAACTATGTTTTCGCAAATAAGAACAGGTATAATGATGCTCCTGATTTGAAATTAAATATTTTCACTGGGAAATTAGTTGGAGATTCGGGTAGAGAACTAGAAATAGAACAACCTCGAAATAATTGTAGTCCTTTGTCTGATGCACACAGTGGAAGGTTGATTGCAACCCCAATTATATAAAAACAATCTTTGGTATTTGAAAAATGAGCTTTTTAAACTAAAAGAACCTTGTAATTTCTGCAGCTATTTTTCTGACTATTCTGGACATACTTTCTTTCACAGGGAGGTCCCTGACGTTAAAGCCGGTTTTTTACCAATCATCTTTTTTTGATTCGGATTCCTTATTCATGCCATCATTAAGGCTAACTACTAATAAACTCATATTACCTTCGATTTGAGTTTTTATATCATTCCATACTTTATTACTCCATCGCTTTTCCATAGGTTTTGGATTTGGAAATTCCTCTTCAGTTGATATTAAACCCATACTCGATTTGCCATATGAATTTCCGTGAGGATCATGTATAAAATCTGTTATTTCATACTTGTACCTTCCATCTTTTACAAAGATTTTAATTGTGTATTTAATATTACCTTTTGTCTGTTCACTTTTAATGAAAACATTTGGATTATATTCCATTACTGCTTTCCCAATTATTTCACCTTCTTCACTGTTTTCGATCTGGAGGACATCATTAGAACTATTGTACACGGTCGCAAACCAAAGTTTAGCCCGGTTATAAAGTTCTTTTTGTGAGACATTCTCAATATGAACAACCTCAGAATAGGTCAATGGCTCTTGTCCCAATACAGAAAGGGTGAATGTGAATACGATTGAAATTGTTAACAGTAATCTAGTCATAGTTTTTTATTTTTCGAAATGTCTGTAGTTTATCTATCATGTTGATTATTACCAATCAGCATTTGTATCCTTATCAAAATCCATTGTATCATATAAGCTACTTATTAAATCGTTGACAGTTTTATTCATTTGTTCCTTAATTGATACCCAAGCTTTTTTACTCAATTGAAAACCAGATTTTTCAATTCTCAGGTCCCCGGGACTCTTAATTGCCGAAGATCCGTTGTGATGCCAAAAATCCTTTATAATATATCTGTATTTTCCATCTTTAACAGATAAATCAATTGTAAAAGAAATATAACCTACATCTGTGATCATTCCCATAACCTTATAGTTAACATCAAAAATTCCTTTAGCAATAATTTTTCCTGATTCCTTATCCGCAAACTGTATTACATCTTTAGAGGATTTAAAATAATTCGCTATCCATTCGTTGGCTTTAAGAAATAGCTCTTCTCTAGTTAAATCTTGTAAATCAACAATACCGGAATAAACAATTTCTCCTGAGATTGAATCTATTGGGAATTCGAAATCTTGAGATGAAATTGATTGAATCGGCAATATGAATATGAAAAAGATTAATAATTTTTTCATTTGATTCTATTTAATCTATTTTAGAAATTTGTTGATTTGATTATTTGCAATTTTTTTATAATGAGGCTTGGTAAATATTAAGGCCTATTGACATAGCTGCAACAATTAAGGATATTATCGGAACAATTATTTGAAAATAATATTTGACATTTTCTCGTTTTTCATTTCTTGGTCTTTTTAAATATTTCTTCGAAATATATGCGTCTATTGCCTTTGGTTTGGCAAAATATCCTTTAAAGGCATCATTGTAAAATTCAATTTCAGTTTCTTCCCTTAATTTAGAAGTTACAATAAATAATTCTTCTTTAGTAACACCAAGCTGTTTTAAGAGTTCATCATGGTTAACTCCTAACACAATGTCCTTTTCCTTGTGGTAAAGTTCAACGTCAATTCTTTTTCTAATTAAAACACCTAGCGTCCTATGTCTTAGAAAATCATAATCTAAATCTTCTCTAAACTCTATTTCTGAAATATTTTTATCTTTCATAAACAAGATTTATTAACTACCATTTATCCATATTCTCCAAATTGGATACTACTTGAGGTAATTGCTCATTAATAAATTCTATCCATTTTTTTTGCGAACTTTTCTTCAATGTTTCTACAGCTACAGTTCCATAACGTTCATCTTTAATTCTAAAATTATTAATTGTAAGTTTATATCTGCCCTCTTTAAACATTATAAAAGAATTAAAATGAACTTCCATTGCTGAACCAAAAATCATTTTAGTGAAAAAATTTTCTCCTTTAATTCCATCATCAAATTTTTCAACCTCAGAATAATTTAGCTCTTTCATTTTATTTGCAAATAGGTTCAGTCGATTTTCTATACTGAGGTCAAATTCCCTTATGTCGGTATATTCATATATCTTCAAGGTTTCATTCATCGATACTTCTTGTGCAAAGGAAGATTCATTTGTGATGATAATTAGAATCAGGGATAAAATAGAAGTTATTTTTTTCATGATTTATATTATGAACTTTTGTATTAAGGCTTATACTCGTAGTAATATGGCTATTACAATTTTTAATATCTTCAGTAAATTTATTAAAATTTTGTTAATGCCTTTTACGGAAAACCGTAAAGTTTGAATATAATACTTCTGAAAATGATCTTGAAGAATAACATTGCTCCTTATTTTTCAAAGAACTGGGTGGTTTAAGCTCCAGGATAAATGACTTATTTTTTGAATTCATGCATATGGTAATAATTGCTTTACAAAAAATAACTTAGTTTAGTAAGAATTAATCAATTTAACTACAACAATACAAGCTTAAAAATAAAAATGGGAATATTTAAGTTTTTACGAGGATTCAAAAAATCGGAATTTGAGAAAATTAGCAAAGAAAATAATGATTCAATTAAGCCGAAGGAAAAATCAATACATGATACTAGGGTTAATCGGGATCCAGCTGTTAGAAATAAAAATATAGAGCTATCAGACAATGAAATCCAGAATTTTATTCGACAGGAAATTGAGCATGGAATGTCAAATGAAAACACATTAGAATATTATCCCAATAAATTTGATCCCTTATTCCGAGAGGCGGCAGAAATTATTGTAATAGCTCAAAATGGTTCTGCATCTCTACTTCACAAAAAATTAAAGGTAGATTTTGTAAGAGCCGGAAAAATGATTGATGAACTTGAATTAACAGGTATTATAAGTCCCTATACCGGGTCAAGTCATAGAACAGTTAACATCACAGACATAGGGGAATTACATCACCACATCGAAAACATAAATTTTCAAGATGAAAGGAAAGAATTTTTTAATACTCATATTTTACCATTACACGAGAATTATATTGCTGAGAAAATAGAGGAAATAAGAAAACAGAAAAGAATTGATGAAGAAATAAATTATAAGGATATCATTAGAAATGAAATAATAGAAAAAGAAAAATACAGGGTTGAAAAAGAAAAAAGAAAAAAAATAAGTTTCGAGATAAGAAATGAATTAATACAAGAAGGCATTCTTGCAGACTCTGATGATATAATCAAAAGAGAAAAAATTCCTCAAGAAGTTCTTGATAAAGTGTGGAATAGGGATAGTGGTAAATGTGTTAATTGTGGAAGCAGGGAAAAAATTGAATTTGATCATATAATTCCCTTTTCACGCGGCGGATCTAATACTTATAGAAATATTCAAATTTTATGTGAAAAATGTAATCGAGAAAAATCAAATGATATTGGATAATTTTTCTTAGTTAATATTCCACCTAATACTTGAGTAAAAAAAGTTTTACAATCTGTAGATTCAGTATACTAACTAATTTTATTATTCTCCATCATAATCCTCTTAGCTTCTTTTATATCTATTCTTGATTTATTTCCATGTTTTTCTAAGAGATATAGTAAATTTGCGCCGTTTAATAATGTCAAAGGCTTTCCTTTAGCGAAGCTATAGGAATCTGGTCCATAATCAGATGTTGTAACTAAAATTCCTTTATTAGCGCCCTCATTCATAACAGTACCATATAAATCTCGGACAGCAGAAACCCCTACAGTATTGGTGTATCTTTTTGCCTGGATGACAATTTTGCCTCCACGTATAGGATCCGGATCAAATGCTATCGCATCAACACCCCCATCTCGACTTGCACGGGTTACTTTTACTTCTCCTCCATTCTCACTAAACTCTTTCTCGAATAATTCTCTAATTAGATGTTCAAAATCCTCCCAATCCATTGAAGCCAAATTCGTTGACTCGTCATACACCACTTGCTGAGGGTTCACAAATTTACTATTACTCGAAAGTTGTATAATCGGTTGGATTGCAACCATTCCACTTAATTTACTACTTCCAATACCTTTTAAATTTTTAAAGCATGCTTTAGGATCTACCTTACTTAAATTGATTTTCACGAATTCCCCTTTTGTAACGTGAATCGAAGCAATACAATTTATTTCATCATTTCCAGTGGCACTATTCGGCCGCTTAACCCAGCCGTTAAATGAAACTGATTTGAGCTTATCTAATGTATCTACTACAAACAATTCATGGATTGAGCGCAGTATTATTTTATAGACTATATCATCATAAAGTTTGTGTAATTGATTTTTCGAAATGCATTTTACCCTAATCTTGCTATTTGCAGAAATATATGTTATACCTTCTATATTTGGAATATCATCAAGGTTGGGAAGGAAGTAATCCACTACCACCATTTTATTAATTGGGTTATATTCAAGGAAAACCTCTTTTTCGATTTTAAAAGGATAATTTGAATTCATTAATATCAGCTTCAATACCTGTTGGACTGCAGAAGCTTTCCCAGATAAAAAATTTTTCTTTAATTTATCAATATTACTATTTAACCTATCCTGATTTGCAAGAAAATTTTCTTTCCTATTTTGCCAATCCTTTTCTGCTGTCCAAATAGACTCGTCCATTTTTTAATTATTTTCGATTATTTCATTTAGAATTTTTTCATCAACCTTTTCCGATGATACCACAGCTTCAAAAAATTCTTTGCAATCAAGAAATCCACTATTTTTCAAAAAAAGTAAATCCGGCCTTGTTAATTCTAAGCCATTTTCAATTAAAAATTGAATAAATCCCAATGTTCGACCTCTTTCAACTAATCTCTTAATTGGAAAAATAGATTCCGAAATATCATAACCTGTGGCAATTATCTCTTTAATAAATTCCCGGTCTTCAGGACCATTATAATAAAGGGATTTTATAGTTTCTCTCTCATTTTTCCCCATGTTCCTCAGTTGTACTAACATTGAACGTTCCCTTTCCCTTTTTGCCTCCAACTTTGCTTCCGTTATTATTCTATTCTTCCATTCGTTCTCTTTCCTTTTTTGTTCAAAAAGAATTCTTGGGTTACTTTCCGAAAACGTTGATTTATCTTTTAAATTTTCGAACAACTCATTTAGACTAAATTGAGTAGTGACAGTGGAGAGAAGAAGCCGATCAAGTTCCTCATTTATTTTAGATAAATCATTATTAATTTCAGAGGCCCTTCTTCTAAACTCAATTTTTCTACTTTGCTTTTCCTCCCTTGAGAGAAAGTCTTCATTGGAAGTAAACTCTTTAACTGAGTGATCAAATTCCTCTATATCTTTTTTAATTTTCTCTGCTTTCATTAGGTTAAAAATGTGATGTTTGCTGTTGTAATTCTATCTATTCCCTTTCACTCGTTTTAATTCTTGCTCTTTCATTTCAATCATCAATTGTTTAATCCTTGTTTCAGTTAAGCCAAGTTTGTCAGTGTATAATGAATAATATATTTTCAGCTCTTCGTCTAACTTATTTGATTTTTCTATAAAATCACAGAAATATTGAATCATTTCGAGCTGTCCAATTTCAGAATGGAATTTCTCAATATGAAGTTTAAAATATTTATGGACTAAATAATTTCGTGAGCTTAGTATTTGGCCAAGTTGATCAATAATTGATGCTGTCAAATTATAGCTATCTTTGACTTCTTTGATAAAAGTGCCCATCGTCTTTTTGGATTTCTCTATTGCGTCTAATATTTCATTAATTGCTAAGTTGGTTGTAACCCGTTTTTTATATATTCTGTCGGTCCAAAGCATAATTGAAAATGTTTCTTCTAAACATTGACCAGAGTAAATAGCTAGTCCAAAATAGGCATAAACAAGTCGATGTCTGCCATTTTCGTCTTCCGTTTCATATTCATACTTTGCTAAATCGTATCTTTTTTCCATAAAAATAGTAACCTGATTCAGGTAGCGCATGTCCTCCGGGCAAATTCGGGTTCTAAAGGCTCTAATAATTCATACCTTTATCAATAATATAAATTTAATTTAATAGCCCGCATTTCAATATTAATCGATGTTTTTACAAGTTCTTTATTTTTCTTAATTCAAACGTTTTGAGTAAGAAAGTACATAGGGTATTTGCTGAACCAACAGCAAGTCTAGCGCCCATGGGTTTTTTTGGTTCCTCAAAGGCATAAGTAAGGAAATGTTATTCCTACTTTTATTTTTTGCATTTCTTGTGTTCCTGGACAATTTAAAGAAAATAAGGCGCACCAGCCGAACACATTCTTTAAATTGATAACTTCAAGAGTTTTTTTACATGAACAAAGAACTTAACTGAATTATCTACAATGGCCTGTTCTTTCTCCGAAGATATTTCTTTTTTATGTTTAATAAATGCTGAACGTATATCTTCCTCATTTTTCAACAATCTGTTCTGTGGCCAATTTATACAGTATCCTACTTTAAACTTTGATTCTTTTAGGGGAATATTGTATTTTATTATTAGTGGATTCATTTTATCTTCCAGTAACTTTTTAATAAAATCTTTTCCATTTATATAAGGAAATAATTCGAAACATTCTTTATCTATCACTCCTCCTGACCATTGCTGCGTAGCTTCAATTGCATATGCTTTAGTAAGTCCACGTCCAACAATAGTAGTTCCTCTTTTATTTTGAATTATAGATACTGGACCAAATGAAAGTCCTCCACGTACTGGTATGCCATCACTCATTGTAATGCTTACTAGGGCTTGACATTTTGCAATTAAGTTTAAAAGACCTCGCTGAGAAAGATTATTTTGAACCAGAATAATACTATCAGAAATTACGAAAGTTTTTATATCAAGTGAATCTTTTTCAGCCTCCGGGGTAATCAAATTATAAATGGGCGAAAAAATATTATCAGTTAAATCCAATGTAACATTCAGTGAATCATTATATAATTCCAATAAATTCTCATGTTCGTTTTTTTCAACTAAATCTTTAAATCCAAGTATGTCAAAGAATGCTACAAAAGAATTTTTCAATTGGTATAATTTAGAATTGTTAGGTTAAGTTATTCATTTCCGGTTATTACTTCTTCTATTTCCTAATTTTTTAAATGTCCTCTTTAAAAAATGCATTTAATTAAAAATCAATAGTATAAACACCACTATGATCTGGTGGTAGAACCGATTTTATGTCACGGAGGTAATTCCTTAATCCAGCTTCACTTTTATGGCCAGTAAGGGGCATTAACTGGTATATTATTTCCCTTTCACTCAGTCCTTCTTTTTGTTTACCATTAAATAAATCTCCAATTGCAGAATGGCGCACACTGTAAAGGCTGTAGTCCTTGCTAAACCCTAATGCTTTTAAAACTTTTCCAAATCGCCTTGAAAAGTATATAGCTCTACTATCTTCCCTGGAAGTTTCCCATACCCCAGGTTTATTTTCAGGTGTAAATAAGCTATAGCCACCGGGAAATCCATCAATTTTCATCGTTTCGATAGCAGGTTTCATCTTTTCAATAATTCTACTATAACTACGGTTTTCTGTTTTGGTTTCTACTCCTAAAATCCAATCTCGCGTATTAAGATCTTCAATTTTTAAACGACAGATTTCCCTAGGTCGAAGAAGGGGATAAATCATAAATGAAAGAAATGATATCATATATATCATGAACTTCCAGATACTTTTTTATATCCTGCAATTCATTAAAAGTAAATGGCCTATTCTTAATAGGTTTACTTTTAATTGTGGTGATATCCTTAATAAAATTATGTTCTATGAGCCTTCTATTTTTTAATTCTGTAAAAAGGCTTGAAATAACACGCTTAGTGTTACCTATACTGGTATTGGATAACTTCTTCTTTGTTTTTTTATTTACATATTCCAATTCCAGGTAATCCATGAAATCATAGAAATCGTTTAAAGTAAATTTATCAATCTCTAAACCGGCTTTAGATTCCTTTTCTGCCCAATGAATAAAAACAGAAACCCTATACTCATAATCGATCCTGGTAGATTCCTTTACATTACGGCATTTTAATTCCAGCGCATAATTTAAACCACTTCTTAAAGTGTAAATCTTACTTTCAGATTCTTTTTTCTTTTTGGATATTGATTTATCCACAGGGTTCCAACCCTTTTCCAGGGCAAGAGTATAGGCTTTTACAAGAGATTTCCCTACTTGGGTTCGTTCCTTTACAGTTTTATATTGATTTATTCCCTTGGAGAATTTGATTTTTATATCCAGTTTATCCGTTTCCGGATTTCGCCATAAAAACCATACATACCATCTTTTCCCCGGAGCAACCGAAGGCTTACCCTTTACTTTAGGAATATATAATTTAGGATCTGAATACTGTCTTTTATCCATTCTTATAGTAAAAGAAGTTGGCCCATTACTTGGCCCGGCTGATATATTTATCTCGATCTTCATAGATTAACTGAAGAGGATATAAACAAATAAACCCCTGATATTCAGGGGCTTACAAAGTACTCGGAGCGGGACTTGAACCCGCACGACCGTTGCTGATCATTGGATTTTAAGTCCAACGTGTCTACCAATTCCACCATCCGAGCGTGGAAAATTTTAGAACTGCACATTGGATTTTAAGTTCAACGTGCTTTCAGAGCGAAAAACGGGATTCGAACCCGCGACCTCCACCTTGGCAAGGTGGCGCTCTACCAACTGAGCTATTTTCGCATTTTGTATGAACATCTCACGCTAAGAGCGCGGGTGCAATGCCAGATTGCGGATGCAAATTTAATATATTTCTTATAATACCAAAGGCTTTTTTATAATATTTAGTTAGTTGGTAGACTGTAGACTTTAGTCTGTAGTGAATAGTGATTAGTGAATGGTGAATGGTGAATGGTGAGAAGTTTTCTGTACAAATGACACTTCCACCCCAAACGCTGACGTACACGTGGAACATTGGACATTGAACACTGAACCCCAAACCACAAACCCTAAACGCTGAACAACAAACCACACACCACAAACCACAAACCCTAAACGCTGAACACAAACGCTAAACCCTGAACTCCTAACTCCTAACTTATCCCCTGCTTACTCTGCAGCATCCTCTTGATCTCGTTGAGTTTCATAAGTGCCTCCACGGGAGTGAGCGTATCGATGTCTATATGCAGCAGTTCTTTCTTTAATTCTTCCAGTAAGGGATCATCAAGATTGAAGAAACTGAGCTGCATATCCCTTTCGGCCGAATTTCTCAGGATCTTGCCCGAATCTTCCATCTGGTGTGATTTTTCCAGTTTTTTCAGGATCTTGTTGGCCCGGGAGATCACCATTTGTGGCATCCCCGCCATTTTTGCCACGTGGATTCCGAAACTGTGGGCACTGCCTCCTGGCACAAGTTTCCGCAGGAACAATACCGTATCTTTTAACTCTTTTACCGAAACATTGTAATTCTTGATGCGGGTAAAGGTCTCACCCATATCATTAAGTTCGTGATAATGTGTGGCAAAGAGTGTTTTGGGTTTGGAGGGGTGTTCATGCAGGTATTCGGTTATGGCCCAGGCAATGGATATCCCATCATAGGTGCTGGTTCCCCTTCCTATCTCATCCAGCAGTACCAGGCTTCTGTTTGATATATTATTCAGGATACTTGCTGTCTCATTCATCTCAACCATAAAGGTTGACTCTCCCATGGAAATATTATCGCTTGCCCCTACCCTTGTAAATATCTTGTCCACCAATCCTATCCTCGCAGAACCTGCGGGAACAAAGCTGCCCATTTGTGCGAGTAAGACGATAAGGGCAGTCTGACGAAGTATGGCCGACTTACCGCTCATATTGGGTCCGGTGATCATGATGACCTGCTGGGAATCTCTATCGAGGTATACATCGTTAGTGATATAGCTTTCACCCGGGGGCAATTGCTTTTCTATTACCGGATGCCTTCCATCCCTTATCTCCAATTCAAAAGAATCATCAATGACCGGTTCTGTATAACTTTCTGAAATTGCCTGGCAGGCAAAAGAACACAGGCAATCCAGCTGCGCGATGAGCCTGGCGTTTAACTGCACCGGCTGTATGTAATCTCCCAGCCAATTAACAAAGCCTGAGAACAGGTCCTGCTCCAGCTGTTGTATCTTATCTTCGGCACCAAGAATCTTGCTTTCGTATTCCTTGAGCTCTTCAGTGATATACCTCTCGGCATTGACCAGTGTTTGCTTTCTTATCCAGCCTTCGGGAACTTTATCCTTATGTGTGTTACGCACTTCGATATAATACCCGTAAACATTATTGCTTCCTATTTTAAGGGAGGAGATACCCGTAGCACGGGTTTCCCGTTCCAGCATGGTATCCAGGTAATCTTTTCCGGAGGTCGCAAGTCCCCGCAGCTCATCGAGTTCGGCATGGAATCCTTTAGCGATGGCATTTCCCTTCAGAATATTCACCGGGGCATCCTCGCTCAGGGTTTCTTTGATCTTGGCTCTCAATACTTCGCAATTCTGAAGTTGATCTCCCAGCACTTTAAGGGCTTCTTCTGAAGATGATATAGCATGTGCCTTTACCGGTACTATGGCCTCAAGGGAATTATTCAGGTGAACCACCTCGCGAGGACAGATCTTTCCGGTGGCCACCTTGGAGATTAACCTCTCGAGGTCGCTTATCTTTTTTATCTGACTGCGGATGGCTTCCAGCTCCTCCCGGTTATTTATAAAGTAGGAGACAACTTTGTGCCTGCCTCTCACTTTTTCTGCATTCTTGAGTGGAAGAGCAAGCCAACGCTTGAGTAGCCTTCCTCCCATTGGCGAAATGGTTTTATCGATCACCTCCAGTAAAGTGACTGCATTTTGAGCATGGGAATGATATAATTCAAGATTGCGAATAGTGAACCTGTCCATCCAGACATATTCTTCTTCAGCTATCCTGTTTATAGCTGTGATATGCTGAAGCCGGTGATGCTGCGTCTCTCCAAGATAGAATAATATGGCTCCTGAAGAAATGATGCCTTCAGCAAGGTGATCAACACCAAAACCTTTTAACGACTTGGTCTGGAAATGCGAATTCAGGGATTCATAGCAGTAATCAAACCTGAACACCCAGTCCTCCAGGTAAAAGCAATGGAAATTATCTCCAAAGATCCTGGAAAATTCCTTTTTATGGTTCTTCTGAATAAGCACCTCGCTGGGGCTGAAATTCTGAAGCAACTTATCTATATATTCGGCAGAGCCCTGAGCGGTGAGAAATTCACCTGTGGAAACATCCAGGAATGAAATACCCAGATCTTTTTTTCCAAAATGAACAGCACAAAGAAAATTATTGGCTTTGCTGTTAAGCACCTCATCATTCATAGAAACCCCGGGGGTCACCAGTTCTGTCACTCCGCGCTTCACAATGGTCTTGGTCAACTTCGGATCCTCTAACTGATCACAGATTGCGACCCTCAAACCGGCTTTTACCAGTTTAGGTAAATAAGTATTTAAGGCGTGATGAGGAAATCCTGCGAGCGCGGTTTCCACCTCGCTGCCATTGCCACGTTTTGTAAGAACTATATTAAGGATACGGGCGGTCTTTACTGCATCTTCCCCAAAGGTTTCATAAAAATCCCCCACCCTGAACAACAGCAAAGCATCAGGATATTTATCCTTGATCGCATTGTATTGTTTCATCAATGGTGTTGTTTCTTTGGATTTTCCGGCTGCCAAGATTTTGAGGTTTTAATTCCCGTAAATGTACTTATTCCAATTTTTTAATCACTATTTAAGATACATCTTTTATCCAGAATTATCCACAGGTTATTCATATCCTTTGTATGATAGTTTGATGATATGATGGTGCGATGGTGTGTTGGTTTGGGTTTGTGGTTTGTGATTTCTGGTTTCTGATTTCTGGTTTTCACCATTCATCCTTAACCATTCCCTATTCATTGCATATTGATTATTGGTAATTGCTTATTGACCTCTATTGTCCAACGACAAAGACTACCACCTAAAAAGGTTTCCCGCAGAGCACCGCAGATTTAAAGCAGACCTTCGCAGATTATCTGGAGAACTATCCTCCATCCATTTGACAACATTCCACTTTCCACTTTTCTCTTTTCCCTTTTAACCATTCACCATTCACCATTCACTTGATTCTTGCCTCTTGATTCTTTCCCGGACAACTATGAATTCTGAGTAGATAGTTATTGATACCCGGCTGCCTGAAGGTTGAACAATTCAGCATACAGGGAATTGTTTTTCATTAGTTCCTCGTGGGTCCCTATTTCGTGAACGGTTCCCTCCTTTAAAACCATAATCCTGTCGGCAATTCTTACGGTACTGAAACGGTGGGAAATAATTACCGCAGTCTTGCCTTCGGTGAGTTTAATAAACCTTTGGAAAGCTTCCGTTTCTGCACGGGCATCAAGGGCAGAGGTGGGTTCGTCCAGGATCAACACTTCAGCATCTTTCATATAGGCCCTGGCAATCGCGATCTTTTGCCACTGTCCGCCGGATAGGTCCTTTCCAAGTTTAAAGCGTTTTCCCAGTTGCTGGTCATAGCCCCCCGGCACAGCCGAGATCACTTCGTTGGCCAGACTTTTTTCCGCAGCGCTTTCGATACGGGGCTGATCTTCTATCTGGGATATTTCACCCATTGCAATATTTTCCCGCAGGGTAAGTTCAAATTTTACAAAATCCTGGAAAATGACCCCAAAGTAATTCTGGTAGGCGGCCTGACTGAACTCTGTGACCGGAATGCCATCCAGCAGGATCTCCCCTTCAGTTGGTTCATAAAACCTCAGCAACAATTTTATAAGCGTGGTCTTTCCTGCACCGTTCTCTCCTACAAAGGCAAGTTTTTCTCCAAAACGCAACTCAAAATTAACATTCCGAACTACCCATATTTCAGATTTCGGATATTTGAATCCCACATTTCTGAACTCAAATCCAGTTAGGATCTTTTTTGGAAGCGGACGTTTTACATCCCCTTCAGCTTCATCAAATTTTAAGTCGATAAATTCAAAATAATCCTGAAGGTACAGAGCACTTTCTGTGATCGCGGTAAAGCGGGTAAAGAATCCCTGCAATTTGCCCCGAAGACGGTTGAAAGCACCTGAAAGGAAAGTGAGATCACCCAGAGAAAATATCCCTGTAACTGTTCTGAAAATAATAAAAACATATGCCCCATAATAGGCAGCCGTTCCTACCACATTGAAAAGAGATCCCCAGCCGGCCCTTTGCTGGGCGAGGCTCTTGCTTTGTTTGTAATATTGATCTGAAAGGTTCTTGAAGCGCGCAGCCAGGTAATCTGAGAGCCCAAAGAGTTTGACTTCTTTTGCGGTAACATAACTCGCCCCAACAAACCGAAGATAATCGAGTTCCCGTCTTTCCTGGGTCCAGCTTCTTGCCAGGGAATAACTTGTGCCGCTGAACTTGATCTCATTCATGATGGTTGGAATAATCGAGACTACCAGCAAAATAATAAGCCAGGGCTCAAAGGTGACAACCCCTGCAAGAAGAGTAATGATCACAATAATATCTTCGGCCTGGGTGAGGATATTGGACATTAATCCAACTCTCCCGGTAGTTTGTTGCCTTGCCCGTTCCAGTTTATCATAAAATTCTGAATCCTCAAGCTGATCCAGGTTGATCTCAGAGGTCTTTTTTATAATCTTCACCGAAGTGTTGATAGAATACTGATCTCCCAGCAAGGCATCTGTAAGACTGATACCCCGGCTTATAAGATCTGATGCGATGGCCAGGCCAAATTCTGCAGCCACAAGGATCCATAACCTGTCCAGATCCTGAAGGCCTGAACCTATCTGGAGCACCACTTCATCAATGATGAGCTTTCCCACCCACAACATGAGGACCGGCAGGATTGCATTAATAAAACGCATTACCAGGTTCATATAAAACAACAGCGGATTAACATTCCGTATCTCTTTAAAGAACCTGGGCACAAATTTTAAGGAAGCAAAGCTTTCCCTGAAATTTATCTTGTTCGGCTCAAGTGAAGTTTTGGGTCTGGGCAAATTTTATTGATGGTTTAATTATTTGATGGTGTGATGGTGTGATGGTGTGATGGTAAAAATAGTTTGAAAGTTGAAAGTTTTAAAGTTTCAAAATTTCAAAGTTCAAAGTTAGTAAATATACTTTGCTGACTGCTTTCCCTGGATTTTGGAATTTGGTGCTTGTTGCCTGGTGCTTCGAATTTAAAAAGTTGTAGGCTTTGTATTCTTTTTTTTAGCAAGTTAAGAATGTATTTCCATTTCATTCTTTTTAAGTATTTCAAACTTCACTTTGAAATAATAGAATATGGCTACCGACCCTGGATTTATTTCTTTTCATCTTCCTCATCTTCCTCTAACTCTTTATCCACCTGTTCCATAATATATTTAGGAGACCTGTCCCGATTAAAAACCGGGATAGGAAAAGGTATAATGGAGGCGAGGATAATTAAGAAGACAAGGGAAATTGTCCTAAATAATTTTCTTATTTTTTTCATAATTACAGCAATTCACTCTCACTGGAGGAGGGTGGATTAAAAAAATTCCTTGGAACGAATTAATTATGAAAGGCTATGAAAAGGAAAGAGGGATTGGGTAAAATAAATCACCAATGGTTGCCTGCGTAAGGGTTCAAGACTTAAAGATATTTTTTGGTGCAAATTAAATCCTACCGTAAACTTGTTAGCTTCATCAAATAAAAGCTGGACATGTTTAATCCTGGGAAAATAAATGGATATTGGCTCATGAAGAGCTATTCTATAAGAAAAGCACCGGGTAGTGGACTGTACAGAATGATTGCGGTTACTATAAAGCTCTGTGACCACCCCCGAATTAACTCCGGGACTGCCTGCAAATCCCGAATAGGAAAAGCCTGAGGCAAGAATGGCCAGGCAAACAAGAAAATTTTTAATACGGACTGTAGATAACCACATAGGATAAAAATATGAAAATTTTTCCTCTATTTCATTAATCGAATTTGGTGCCTGGTGCCGGGGATTTAATTTACCATCAAGTCTCTTCCCTCTATTCTATATTCTATATTCTAATATCTGATTAAGTTGTCTTGTCTCTTGATTCTTGAATCTTGGTTCTTTTTTTGGAATTTGGTGCTTGGCGCTTGGAATTTAATCAAGTCTCTTCTCTCTATTCTCTACTCTATTTTCTCTACTCTATTTTCTAAAAAAGTCTTGTCTCTTGATTCTAGACTCTTGGTTCTTATTTTGGAATTTGGTTCTGGGTGTTTGGAATTTAAATATGGTTTGTTTTGGAATTTGGAGTTTGGTGCTTGGAATTTGGTGCCTGGAATTTGGAACTTGGTGCTTGGAATTTTGAATCTTAAATCTTGAATCTTTTCTCCCCCCCTCGGGGGCCGGGGGGCTATTGCGCTTCCTTAGAAATAATCCTCACCAATTCATACCTGACAGAAGATCCATCTGCCGGAGGATTTTCAATCTCTGTTTTTTTCACTTCCAGGGCATAGATAAAACCGGTTTCATACTTAAAGCCTTCAATACTGTCTACAAAATAAAAATATTCCCAATTCCCTGTTCCTATCATATCCCCTTCCTGAACCAGGAGGCAGGTTCCTTCCATTTCACCAATACAATCGACAGTATAACTGTTCACCATCATGTTTACTTTGTTGGTTTCAGTGATACGCGGACCGCAGGAAGCAAACATACTCACCAGAATTATTAAGCTCAGGTTCTTCATAATTTCGTTTTTAAAATACGGCTAAACTCATTGCGTAGGTGGGTATCAGGAATTTTGTTCTACCAGGTCGGGATTTCCAATGTTCTTTCCCTGTATAAACTCTTCCTCTACCAGTTCCTTGTTGAGCATTACCCCGGCAACTGAACCTGCCGCAACTGCTACGGGGACCGCCCTGCCCAGGCTGGAGTTATCCCCGGCAGCATAGATCCCTTCTACGGTGGTCTTCTGAAAAATATCCACCTCAATACGGCCATGTTCAGTAAATTCACAGCCTAGTTCACAGGGCAATTCACTCTGTTGTTTTACTTCGGGAGAAGCATATAAAACTTTAAGCCCTTGTTTACTCCCATCTTTATATACGATATGGCTTATCTTACCACTGGAATGCTCAAATCCCTGGATCTCTTTTTCCACTATGGGTATATCCCTTCTCTTAAGATTGGCGGTTTGTTCCTCGGTTAAAGTGGATTTCCCATCGGTATACAGCACCAGATCTTTTGTCCAGTTAGAAAGGAATTTCGCCTGGTCATAGCCCGCCTGTCCGTTGGCAAAGACCCCGGTAGGTAAATTCCTGTGCTCATATCCATGACAGTAAGGGCAATGAAGTATAGAGATCCCCCAGCATTCGGCAAACCCGGCTATCTCGGGAATGATATCTATAAGTCCGGTGGCAAAAATTATCTTTTTGGCCGAAAAAAGGGCTTTTTCCTCGGTCTGAACCTTAAAATGACCCTCATTCCTTGAAACAGATACCACCCGGTCCTGCAAAAAACTGACAGACGGATATTTTAAAACTTCTTTTTTTCCTTTTTCTGAAATTTGAGCCGGTGTTTCCCCATCCCGGGTTAAAAAATTATGGGAATGCGGAGTTTGCTCATTACAAGGATTCCCGCTATCAATCACTAAAACCTTCCTTAAGGCTCTTCCCAAACTCAGGGCTGCAGATAATCCTGCATAACTCCCGCCAACTATGATCACATCAAAATTTTCAATTCTTGTCATTACTACAAAACTTTAGAATTAATTCTTCCCGGGACTTTAATGATGATTCTTGTCCGGGAGTATATTTTGTCAGCATTAAATTAGGATATTAGATTATGGACAAATCTCAATTAGTGTTAATTAACTTTAATTTTACAGGATTGATAAGAAAGCCCTGGTTAAGATTTCCGGGCTTACAGCCGAATTAAGCTCCCCCCAGGCACATAAAAGGGAAGCCTGGAAATCCTATTCAATTTCATTAAATAGATGGTGAGGAAAATTTTCTATTCTTAAGGAAGTTAATTCCTTATTGACTCCATTAAAGCGGTAAGCATCTTTCTGTTATAAACCTTTCCCGATTTTATTACAGCTACCGGGTTTTCAAGATTTGACAGATTTTCCAGAGGATTATTCTCAAGCAGAATCAAGTGTGCAACCCTGTCCTCCCCCACGCTTGAGAAATAATCCTGAAGGTCAAAGAATTTAGGCCCGTTGATCACTGAAGTTTCAATGGCTTCCCTGGGAGAAAGTCCGGCCTCCACAAGTGCATTCAATTCTCCCAGCAAAGATTCCCCGGGATATACATAAGAATTAAAAGCACCACTATCTGAACCTGCCAGGATAGGCACCCCAGCATCATACATTGGTTTTATCATTTTTGCACTTATATCCTCCATTTTTTGCCTCATCTGGCTACCCGATGCCTGCGCCCGTCTTGCTCCTTCAATCCTGCCTTGGTAAGTATCCTGTATGCCGGGGCCAATATAATTGAGAAGACTATCCCTGCTGTGATCCTTTTCCAAAATTTCGGCCAGGGTAGTACCTATAAATAAGGTTGGGGTAACATAAACATTATTGGTACTCATTTTCTCAAAAACTTCTTTTGCAAGCTGCGGGTCATAGGAATCTACAAGTTGTTCAACAATCCCATAGCCTCTGTTGAGAGCTCTCAGACTATCGGCTATTGGAGAAACGGCTGTAAGAGGATAATACATATGCTCAGAACCATCCAAACCCAAATCTATTGCATCCAGGAAATCTGCAGAAAGGGGCATGTGGCCCGTGGTTTTGAGGCCGCGTTTTTCAGCAGCGATTACGATCTCATAAAAAGCTTCTTTGGTAAGGTTTCCATCATATACCTTCACAAAATCTGCGCCCAGGCTTTCCAGGGAATCCAAAGCGGTTTCAATTTCCCGGGCAGAAGTAACTTTTATGGATCCGGGCCAGGCAGGACGGGTACCGTCAAGTTTTGGACCGGGAGTGAAAATTTGCGGGCCATCCAATTCCCCCCCGGAAATCTTCTCCCGCCATTCCAGCACCGCCGGGGTGATATCTCCTCCTCCATCTCTAATTGAGGTTATACCATAAGCAAGGAAGAGGGGAAGGAGTTCTTTATTTTCAGTAATCAGAGTATCGCCCCCTCTAAAATGCACATGCATATCCCAGAGACCCGGCATAAGGTAACCACCACCGGCATCCAGTGTTTCCCGTGCGCTAAAGTTTCCTATTTCATCCTCACCTACAATCTTTCTGATGGTATCACCTTCGATAAGGACCAGCATACCCTCCAGGATTTCCCCGGATTCTACGTCTACGATCTTTACATTTGAAATTAACAGGTCATAGGAATCTTCAGAAACCTCATTACAGGATATGAACAGCACAAATGCAAACAGATACAGGGAAATTTTGGTCATCATTTATATATTAACGGGCCCGGGAAAAAGGCTCTTATTTTACTGTTTTCCAACCTGCGGAAAAACCGGTGAAGGCACTTGTCCCGGCGGATTTTCTTCCAGCTGCTTTAGCGCTATCTCGATAGCTTTTTCCAGTTGGGGATCTCGGCCGGCTATGACATCTGCAGGCCATTGTTCCACTTCAACATCTGGTGCAACACCCTCGTTCTCCACCCGGAATCCTTCTTCAGTATAAAAAGCCACATTGGGTGCTGTTACAGAGCCGCCGTCAATAAATTCAGGATAACCAAGTACCCCCACCAGGCCTCCCCAGGTAGTTTTCCCTACTATGGTGCCCAGTTCAAATTTCCTGAACATCCATGGCAGGTAATCTCCTCCCGATCCTGCAGTTTCATCTGTGATCATTACTTTGGGCCCTTGTATTGATGCACTCGGGGATTTAAGATCCTTACCATAGCGAAACCTCCAGTGTGCCTGCTCGGGTTTTCTAAGGATATCTATTACATAATCTGCCAGCTGCCCTCCACCATTAAAGCGTTCATCAACAATAATAGCCTGCTTATCCGCCTGCGGGAAAAAATATCGTTTAAAATATTCGTGTCCTGCTGTAGCAGTATTTGGCACATAAACATAAGCTACCCGGCCATTTGTAGCTTCATGCACCTTCTTAATATTTCCTTCAACCCAATCGCGGTTTCTTAAAGCTCCTTCATTGGCCACCGGAGTAACTTTTATTTTGCGGGAATTTCTCATATTTGGATTTGGACCAACCGTAAGCATAACAATTCTATCGGCAGTATTTTCAAAGAATTCAAAAATATTATCACTCCCCTTTACTTCCCTACCATTTACTTCCAGAAGATAATCTCCCTCCCTTACATCCACACCGGGTTCTGTAAGAGGGGAACGTAAATTAGGGTTCCAGTTAAGTCCGCCGTAAATCTTTTTAAATCTGTATCGGTCATTTTCAATACTGTAATCTGCTCCGAGAAGACCACCCCGCACAGATTCCTTTGAATGAAGCCTGTCTCCCTTGCCTGAAAAACGGTGGTGCCCCACTCCGAGTTCGCTGAACATCCATTCCATTACTCTGTAAAGATCACTTCGGGTAGTAACATCTGCAATAAGAGGCTCATATTTTTGCTTCATCGCATTCCAGTCTACCCCATGCATGCCGGGATCATAAAAATAATCCCTGTTAACCCTCCAGGCCTCATTGAAAATATTTGGCCATTCTTCAAGGGGTTCTATCTTAACCTGTATATCTGCAGTGTTTAATGCTCGTTTTTCATTGATCTTATCAATTTCCGCTATTCCCCATTTACCATCTGCCTGATAAAGAATCTTTTTTCCATTGGCAGAGATCTCATAGGAAGTTGCCGGCATGATTTCCTTATTCTTCCTTTCCTTAAGATCATACATATTTAATGAAGCCTTGTTCTGCTGCCTTTGAGGAGCTGACAAATAATACAACTTACCCTCAGCCGGGGCACTTAAAAAAGTATAATTTCCCGCCGGAACCGGAATATCCACGATCCTGTTTTCTATCCCTTCAAAATCAATCCTTAGGGCAGGCGTTGTGGGTTTTTTATTTTCCTCTTCGGCTTTTTTCTTCTTGTTTTCTTCAATTTCCTCCTGCTGGATCTTTTCTACATCATTTTCCCTGGCAAAAGGAGATTCAACGTTTTTTTGAAGTGTTACCAGGTAAATAGAACTGGTCATTTGCATATCCTGATTAGACTGGTCAAACCAGTTTACCACCGGGCCCGCATCTGTAGAAGCCAGCATATAAAGATATTTACCGCTTGGATCAAACACCGGGCTGGAAACACTGGAAAAACCATCAGAAATGGGATAGGATCTGTTTT
The DNA here is from genome assembly GCA_041743165.1 of Gillisia sp. Classification (GTDB taxonomy): domain Bacteria; phylum Bacteroidota; class Bacteroidia; order Flavobacteriales; family Flavobacteriaceae; genus Gillisia. The sequence continues at coordinate 21,765 of JBGTNH010000056.1, forward strand.
CTGAAAGCGAATAAACATGTGCCTGTTCAAAACTGGTCCCCGTTACTACCGTATAACTTATCCAGTTGGAATCATGAGACCAGCTGCCAAACAAATTGCGAAATACCCCAGGCATATAGCGATCATCTTCTGCGACTTTATCAATCCTGCCTGAGTCTGTATTAAGGACAAATAGCTGGCGCGCATTATCAACAAAACTTATTTTCTTATTGTCTGGTGACCAGGTTGGATGAGCATAAAATCCCGCACCACTCAGCTTGAATTTACGGGGTTCCTTTATTTCACTTTGATCATGAACATGGAGGGCATATTCTCCACTTTCATTGCTAAAATATGCAATGAACTTACCATTGGGAGACCATGCAGGATCTTTCTCATGTACTCCCGGTGTGGATGTGATATTCATGACATCCCCTTTTTCTCCCGGAACTGTAACTATTTCCCCTCTGAAATTCATTACCACCCTTGCCCCGGTAGGTGACACCGAGGCGCTGCGTATGTAATTATCTCCTTTAACAAACCGGGGTCTTAATTCAAGAAGATCTGTTGCAATTCCCACGATAATTTTGGCGGTTGCATTATTCGCAGGATCAAAAGTATGAAGGTAACCGGCCTGCTCAAAAATGATCTTGTTATTTCCTGCGGAAAGATTTTGCACCGGGAAATCATTATAGGAAGTATGTCGTGTAACCTGTTGCGTATTCATATCATAGCTATAAAGATTGAATTCACCATCCCGGTCACTACGGAAGAATACCTTATTTCCAAGCCACTGAGGTTTGGTGTCATTGCTCCCTCCTTCGGGCTTTGGAATTTCCCGAACAGAATGATCATTTGTATCATATATCCAGATGCGGGACATGGTTCCCCCACGGTAATACTTCCATTGATTGTGAGCATCGTATAAGGGGTTGTAGGCAATGTATCGCCCGTCTGGTGAATAATCTGCCCAGAAAGCATTTGGAATCTCAAGTTCAGTGATTCGTCCACCGCTTACCGCAACCTCGTATAATTTGCTAAAACGGCCGGTAAACACATCGCGTTGTGATCCAAAAAGAACCGCAGAACCATCCGGGGTAAAGCCACGCACCTGGTCTGCCCCGGGATGCCAAGTGAGGCGCTCGGGTACACCGCCCCGGGAAGAAACTACATAAACATCTATATTCCCATCATATTCAGCATTAAAAGCTATTGTACTTCCATTTGGTGAAAACACGGGGTTTGATTCAATTCCATGATCCACGGTAAGACGTTTGGGATTTGAACCGTCTCTATTGGCGATCCATAGATCTTCAGCATAAATAAACGCGATCTGGCTGTCGCTCATCGCAGGGGATGATAGCAGCCGGGTATCACTGGTATTAATATTTTGTGAGAAAACTGAAAAAGTTCCACAGTATATAAATGCAAGCAGTAGTGGGAAATAAAAAAGTTTCATAAATAAGGATTTTGAAAAATAATGAAGTATAAATCTTGGCTGTTAATATCTCCCTAAGATATTAAAACCGTAAAACAATTTCCAATAATAATCAGGTTCATTTTGCACCTATTTCATTATAGCAGAAACAAGTGATGGCTAAATTGATGATTAGCACGCCCTCAAATTTAATCCAATTTTAAACTATGCCGGAATAATTGGTATTTTTGAACATGGAAAAACGGAAATTAAAAAACAATGAACTCGAGAGAAAATCGGTTTATGAATTTAAGGAATCAGACAAAACCCCTTTAATCGTCATTCTGGATAATGTAAGAAGCCTTAACAATATAGGCTCTGTTTTTCGTACCTGTGATGCTTTTCTTATTCAAAAAATATATTTATGCGGGATAACCGCAACGCCGCCCCATAAGGATATACAAAAGACCGCATTGGGGGCTACAGAGACTGTAGAGTGGGAATATGCCCAAAACACTTTGGATGTTGTACATCAACTTAAACAGGAGAATATCAAAGTATTTGCCATTGAACAGGCTGAAAATTCTATTATGCTGCACAATTTTGTAACAGAACCTTCCGGGACTTTAGCTGTTGTTTTTGGAAACGAGGTAAAAGGCGTGCACCAGGAAGTTGTTTCAGCAAGTAACGGGGTAATTGAAATACCCCAGTTTGGCAGTAAACATTCCTTAAATATTGCTGTAAGTGTGGGGGTTGTACTCTGGGACCTTTTTAAAAAACTATCTCTTTCTCCTGAAGCCCTTTCCCGGTTCTCCCACTAATTAAACCTTCCTAAGCCCACTTCCAACTCTGAAATTCAGGTAGGTGAAGAGAATCACTATAATTTTCCTTCCTACAAATTTCCTTCTTCAAAACCGTGTTTTTGCGTTTAAAACCCCTCTATTAAGTTTTAATTAGTAGTCAGTTTTTAAAAATTAACAATATTTAACTCTTTTTGCCGATTTTATTTGCATTTAATCGGATAATAGTGTTATTTAGCAGCCGGTTTCAGACTCATTCAATTAATATTTAGCGTCTTAGCCAAAAAAACGAAGTTTTCCCCCGGACTTAAACTAACCCCCTATGAAGCACATTTACTTTTGGTTTGGTTTATCTTTGATCTTAACCATAACCTCCTGTACCCCCGAGTTCCAGGCAGAAATAGATCAAATACTGGAAGAAGCAAGATCAACATATTACATTAGTCCAGACGGAAATGACAACAACGGTGGTAATTCACCGGATGATGCCTGGCGGACTATAGATAAACTCAACGCTTTTGATTTTGCGCCGGGGAGCAAAATTTTATTTGAAGGCGGGAAATCCTTTCAGGGAAATCTCACTCTTGATTCATTTGACGGGAATGACCCTGTGAAACCTGTTTTGATTTCCTCCTATGGAACAGGGAAGGCAAGAATACTTGCCGGTACCGGTTTTGGAATTTATGTTCATAATACCTCGGGAATCAGGATTGAAAATTTGATTCTGGAAGGAAGTGGCATGGATACAAATCAGGATTCAGGCGTCCATTTTTTCAATGACCTTTCAGGTGATACAAAACTGGATTATGTAAGAATAACCAACCTTGAAGTAAAAGGCTTCAGAAAATATGGTATTGTAATAGGAGCATATAATGGTAATTCAGGGTTTAATGACGTGCTTATTGATAATGTTAAGGTAAATGATATTCTGGATAAAGGTATTGCATCCTATGGGATGTTCAGTAAAAGCAAAACAGGCTATGCTCATTCCAATCTTATTGTGCGCAATGCTGAAGTTTTTAATATTCCGGGATATAGTAAAGGAGCCCATTCCGGCAACGGGATCGAGCTGGCCGATGTTCAATTTTCAACCATTGAATTTAGTACCGTATATAATAGCGGACAGGGAAACACTAACTGTGGCGGACCAGTAGGTATCTGGTACTGGGATTCAGATAACGTAACAATTCAGTTTAATGAAGTCTATAATATGAGTTCAGGAGGAGGTTGTGACGGCGGTGGGTTTGATCTTGATGGTGGTGTGACCAATGGGATCATTCAATATAATTATTCTCATGATAACGATGGCGCAGGATATCTGATAGGGCAATTTACCGGTGCACGAGCAATGAATAACATTATTGTGCGCTACAATATAAGTGAGAATGATGCCAACACAAATGGAGGTAGTGTATATCTCTTTAATGGAGATGCAGTAAGCTCAATGAATAATATCAATGTTTATAACAATACATTTTATATTAAGCAGGGAAATTATAAAGGTTCTGCAGCCGTAAAACTTCTTGAATGGAAAACAATTGGTGGAAACATTAATTTCTTTAATAACATCCTTCATGCAGAAAATGGTGCAGCTTTAGTAAGTGTTCCTGCAGGATATTCTGCTACATTTAAAGTTAATCTTTACCACAGTCCCCAGACTGCAATTATTAATTATCATGGGAAGGTTTACAATTCCCTGGATTCCTTTAGAGCAACGGGTAATGAAATTCACAACAAAATTTCTGTTGGCCTGCAAAAAGATCCTTTTTTACAAAACGCGGGAACAGGTACGATTATAGGTTTTGGAAATGACCTTAAAAAACTGGAAGGCTATAAGATTAAGACAGATTCTCCGGCAAAAGATATGGGAATTGAGATTTCCGGAATTGGAGAAAGTGATTATTTTGGCAACCTGCCAATAAGAGGAAATGCCCAGGATATAGGAGCTCATGAACTTTAATAGCTAACAATTTTTCTATATATTAATGAGACAGTCCCAGCTTGTCTCATTTTTTTATGAGGTTATTCATGGATCTTGTCGAGGAGTTCAAGATAGTCCCTGCGGTTATTTACAAAGTCAATATCTGAAATCTCAATGATGCGCACTTTCATATCCTTTTGAGATTTGATATAAGAAAGGTAGCTCTTGTTGATCTCCATAAGATAATCTGCCTTTATATTTTGTTCATAATCTCTGCCCCGGGATTTGATATTCTCCAGTAATCTGTCTGTATTCTGGTACAGATAAATATAAAGGTCTGGTTTTACCAGTTCCTTATACATTATGCGGAAGAGTTTATCATATAAGACATATTCTTCTTCAGGCAGAGTAATTCTTGCAAAGATCAAAGACTTAAAAATATCATAGTCTGACACCACAAAGTCAGTAAACAGATCGTACTGGGCCAGATCATCAGATAATTGCTGGTACCGGTCTGCCAGAAAAGACATTTCAAGGGGAAAGGCATACCGGTTGCTGTCTTCATAGAATTTGGGTAAAAACGGATTATCCTTAAACCGTTCCAGGATAAGCTTTGCGTTAAAATCCTGGGAGATCATTGTGGATAGGCTGGTCTTCCCTGCACCAATATTACCCTCTATGGCTATATAATTATTTTGTCTGAAAGTATATTTTTTTTGAGGAATTACGAGGGAACCCCGGTAAACCGATATTCCTGATACATCTGTAGAAGATTTCAAAATATCATCAATAGTCTTATTAAAAACGGGGTGTTTTACCTCGGGGGCAATATCGGACAGCGGAACCAGCACAAATTTTCTGTTTTGCAATTGAGGGTGAGGAACCCGAAGTGTGGGTGATCCTATTATCTCATCTTCTACCAGGAGAATATCGAGATCTATGGTCCTGTTCAGGTATATTGCAGAATCATTCCTTTTTCGCCCCAGAACTGATTCAATTTCAAGCAACAATTGTAAAACTTTACCGGCAGGGAAACGGGTCCTTACGGCAATACATGCATTTAGGAAGGCATTCCCCTCAAAGCCCCAGGCAGGAGTTTCATAAACAGGAGAAATACTCATAATATCTCCTATATGCAAATAAATCTGACCTACTGCAGCCTGAAGAAGATCCAAACGATTCCCTTCATTACTTCCCAGGGCGATATAAAAGGTTTTAGGTAAAATCAATATTATGTGAAGAGTTAATGTGAAGATCCATAATTATGGGACAAATTAAATAAAACAATCTTAAATAATCTCAACTTTGTTGGTAAGTGTTTAAAACTTTAGGTTGGAGCCAAATGCTTTAAGATAAATTTGAAGTAAATGTTTCAGCCAGATCCCTCTCCTCTTTATCAAATACTCATGAATGTTCCAGTCAAAATTCTGTTACAAGTATTTCGGTCTTATTTTTGTTTGTACCTTTATTAGATGAATTGGCATGGGTTAGACCGTTGTTAGTTAGCGGATTTTTATTAGAATCAACTTAGCGGCTTCGGATTTGCCTCGATTAAAAAAACATAATTTTCTTACTGCTTTTCTATTTAAAATGAGGGCTTGAAAGAACTTAATTTTTGAAAGACATTTTGATATCCCATAACATGGGTAACTTAAATTAAATAAAAATGAAAACAGCATTAAAAATAATTGGAATTGTTGTTCTGGTATTTTTGATTTTACTTGTGGCAGCACCTTTTGTGTTTGAGTCACAAATAAAGAATATGGTTAAAAAGACCATAAATGAAAATGTGAATGCCACTGTGGAATTCAGCGATCTGGATTTATCCTTTTTCAGAAGTTTTCCCCAGGCTACAGTGGTCCTTAAAGATCTGAGCGTTATAAACCACGCGCCTTTTGCAGGCGACACCCTTGCCATTAGCGAGGAATTCCTATTGGAAATGTCTATAAAGGAGTTATTTAAAGGAAGTGAGCATCCCAAAAAAATTGATGAGATAAGGATCAATAATGCCTATGTAAACATTAAGGTTGACTCCCTGGGTAACAATAATTATGATATCGCTAAAGAATCTTCTACTCCAGGAGATACTACAAGTTCACCGTTCAGGCTTGACCTGAAACATTACGAGATTAACAACTCGCGTCTTCGCTATGCAGATGAGGGAGCTAAGATCTCCATGTATCTTGAAGATCTCAATCATGAAGGGACCGGCGATTTTTCACTGCAACAATCTGAACTTGATACCAGATCAAATTCCCTGGTAACTCTTGATTTTGATGGGATCAATTATTTAAGGCGGCACAGGGTCTCCCTTGATGCAATAATCCAGATGGATCTTGACAATATGCGGTATACTTTCCTGGAAAACCGGGCAATGATCAATCAACTACCGCTCACATTTGATGGCTATGTGCAAGTCAACGAAGATAACAACGAACTGGACCTGAGCTTTAAGACACCTTCATCAGATTTTAAAAATTTCCTCGCGGTCATGCCCCAGGAATATGCAAAGAATATTGAAGATGTTCAAACCAGCGGTGATTTTGTGGTCAACGGTACTATTAAAGGTATTGTAGATGAGACCTATATCCCTCAAATGGACATAAGGGTAACCTCAAGCAATGCATCCTTTAAGTACCCAGATCTTCCCAAAAGCGTTCAGGATATAAACCTGGATCTAAATATTTTAAACAGGACAGGTCTAGCAGATGATACATACCTGACTTTTGAAAATGTAACTTTCAGAATTGATCAGGACAGATTTGCTACTAACGGAAGCATTCGAAATCTTACCGGCAACATGTTGGTAAATATGGATTTGAAAGGAACTATTAACCTGGCTAATCTTGAGCAGGCTTACCCCCTTGAGTTGGATCAGGACCTCAACGGAATTCTTACTGCAGATGTTACCACTTCTTTTGATATGAATTCCATTGAAAGGGAGCAATATCAGAATGTAAACAGCAGGGGGCTTGCCACAATAAGGGACTTTAGCTACCGCTCGCCAGAAATTCCCAATGAAGTAAAAATAGCTTCAGCCACTATGAATTTCAACCAGGGCAATGTAGTTGTTCCTGAACTTGTCATGACCACTGGGCAAACTGATCTAAGAGCAAACGGGACTATTCAGAATTTGATGGGTTTTCTGTTTACAGATCAGAATCTGAAAGGAACATTTCAGGTAAATTCAAATAATTTTTCGGTAAATGATTTCATGGTCGCTGAAACTGTCGCTCAGTCAACTCCTGTTAACGGTACTGCAACCCCGCAAAACACAAAAGTGGTGACCGGTAAACAGGCTGTGAAAATTCCATCATTTCTTGATGTAGAATTGAATTTTGCTGCCAACAGGGTGTTGTATGATGACCTGGTCCTGAATAATACCCGGGGAACATTGATCATTAATAATGAAGTTGCCAGATTGCAGAATATTTCCGCAGGCATCTTTGGAGGAACCATTGCTCTTGATGGCAATGTCTCCACCCGCGGGGCGCAACCCACATTTGATATGGATCTTAAATTGAATTCCCTGGATATAGCCCAATCATTTAATGGCCTGGAAATGTTACAGGGACTGGCTCCCATTGCTAAAGCCCTTGAGGGAAAAATGCAAACTGCGATCAATGTTAAGGGTAATCTCAACGATGATCTCACTCCGCAGCTCAACACTATTGCCGGAGATGCTCTTGCCCAGATTCTTACCGCAGAGGTTAATCCCGAACAATTGGCGCTATTAGCCCGTCTGGATGAGCAACTCGGTTTCCTGAATTTACAGGATATAGACCTTGCCAATCTGAAAGGTTATTTAAAATTCAATAATGGAAATGTGGAAGTCCAACCTTTCAGCTTCAATGTAAAAGGTATCAATGTAAATGTATCAGGAAGTCACGGATTTGATATGAATATGAATTATAATTTATCGCTGGATGTACCTGCAAGAATGCTTGGCAGCCAGATTGGGAATATCCTTGGAAGTCTGAGCGGGGAAGACCTGCAAACCATGGTGGTAGCTGTTCCTGTAGGATTAAGGGGGCAGTTTCAAAACCCACAGATCAACATCAATATGGAGCAGGCCGTGGCCAGTCTTACACAGCAGATCGTAGCTAAACAAAAAGCCAACCTGGAGCAGAGAGGTGTGGAGGCCATAAGGGATATACTTACAAAAGGAGCGCCCAGACCAACAACCACTACCCCGGCAGATACCACAGCGACCCGCGATACTATTCAAACTCCACCTGTGACACGTACCAATGAAACCCAGGTAAAGGATGCAGCAAGAACCATCCTAGGCGGTTTGTTGAAGGGAACAAAAAAACCGGCAGATACGACGAGGAATAATTGAGAGTTGACGGTTGTAGGTTGCGTAGGGACAGGGCATGCCCTGTCCGTACAGTTGTAGATTGTAGGCCAAGGCAAGCCTTGGCCGCACAGTTATTGGTTAGAAATATCGGTTGACAGGTGTCAGTATACAGTTTACATTATACAATATGAGCTTGCCTGATAATTGTCTAATAAATCCTGATTTCCACAACATACCCCTCATGACTTCTTACATTAAATGCTGTTCCGTCTTCAAATAAAAAATACTGGCCTTTAATTCCTTTAAGCACCCCTTCATAAAATGGGTTCTTGAAAAGATTGAGGGTCTTTATTTTTTTTGGGAATTGAAGGACGGGGAATTTGATCTCGGTTTCTTTGTTATTTTCCAGGTAATACTGTCTGGTTTCCTCTGGGATAAATTTTTTCAGTTTTTCTCTTTCCTCTTCGAGATTAAGATCTTTGATCTCGTTAGTGAGCATTTTGCGAAAGTTGGTTTTATCTGAAACATGCCCTTTAAGAGCAACTTCCGTGATCCCGGCCAGGTACCTGTTGGGCACTTCCACGATCTCTATGGCCTCGTGTGCGCCCTGATCTATCCATCGCGTGGGAATCTGGGTTTTGCGGGTTACCCCTACTTTTACATCACTTGAATTTGCAAGGTATACCACGTGAGGTTGTAACTGGCACTCCTTTTCAAATTCCAGATCCCTGTCTTCTATCCCTAAATGCGCTTTGCTTAGTTCCGGGCTTCTTATCCATTCTCCTGCCTGGGGAATAGAGGTGAAACAATTATAACAAAATCCCTGAGCAAATATCTTCTTCTGAAGTTTACAATTGAGACACTGAAACCTGAGAAAACTTATGCTTAACCTCTTATCTAGAAGTTGATTTACGTTTATAAAATCAGATTCAAAGATCAGGTAATATTGAACTGTATCTGTTAATTCAGCACTCATCTTTGTGAGCACCCCTTCGTACCTCATATATGTAGTTTATTTTAATAAAGAGATCATTTTTTTGCAGGCTTCAGGAATAATTTTAAATTTAGCCCATCCATTTTTGCTAAAGCTTCTGCCGGCGCATAAATATAAAAAGAAAAAATGCCAATCCCTTTAGTAAACTCTATTGCTTCGTGGTTCCTCAAAAAGCGGATCCACCAAATGGAGTTATTTATTAAATATCCTCAGGAAGTACAGCATGAACTTTTAAGGAATCTTATAGCCAAAGCTAAAAATACCGAAATAGGACGGCAATATGATTTTTCTTCTATTAAAAACTACCAGACCTTTGCGGCCCGTGTTCCGGTAAAGGATTATGAAGATTACAAGGATAACATAGAACGAAGCAGAAATGGAGTAAGTAATATTTTCTGGCCAACTCCTATTAAATGGTTCGCAAAATCCAGTGGAACCACAAGTGCCAAAAGCAAATTTATTCCGGTGAGTGATGATTCTCTGGAATGCTGCCACTATGCTGCAGGCAAGGATATGTTATGCATGTATCTCAACAACAATCCGCAATCTCAAATGTTTACCGGGAAAAGCCTGAGGCTTGGAGGAAGTAAGGAAATATACAAGGATAACGGGACCTCCTACGGGGATCTTTCGGCTATACTCATAGATAATATGCCTTTTTGGGCAGAATACAGCAGTACTCCCAGTAATGAAGTTTCCCTGATGCATGATTGGGAAGTCAAGATGCAGGCAATCGTAAATGAGACCATTAAAGAAAAAGTAACGAGCCTTGCCGGGGTGCCATCATGGATGCTTGTGCTTCTCAACAATGTGCTGGATACTACCGGAAAAGAGAATATATTTGAGGTTTGGCCATCCCTTGAAGTATATTTCCACGGGGGAGTTAGTTTTGATCCCTATGCCCCGCAATATCAAAAGATATTGCCAAAAGTTGATTTCAGATTTTATGAAATTTACAATGCTTCTGAAGGCTTTTTTGCCTGCCAGGACCAGAATGATAATAAGGACTTGTTGCTCATGCTGGATTATGGTATTTTCTATGAATTCATTCCTATGGAAAACTATAATTCACCGGAACAAACCATTATCCCTCTCAGCGAAGTAAAGATCGGGGTGAATTACGCAATCATAATAACAACAAATGCCGGACTCTGGCGGTACAGAATTGGGGACACGGTGCGTTTTACTTCCACAAAACCCTATCGCATAAGGGTATCGGGTCGTACAAAACACCATATCAATGTTTTTGGGGAGGAATTGATCATTGAAAATGCAGAAAATGCCTTAAAAAAGGCCTCCCTGGTTACAAATTGCGAAATAGTGGATTACACCGTAGCACCTATTTTCATGGAAGGCAGGGAAAAGGGGGCCCATGAATGGATCATTGAATTCAAAACTCCTCCAAAAGATTTTAATTTATTCATCACTCAGCTTGATCTCGCATTACAGGAAATAAACAGTGATTACGAGGCCAAACGTTTTAATAATATGACCCTGAACATGCCCGTGATCCACCAGGCCAGGGAGAAGCTTTTTTACGACTGGCTTAAGAAAAACGACAAACTGGGAGGCCAGCACAAAATTCCCCGATTATCCAATTCCAGGCAGTATGTTGAGGAGTTGTTAGAGATGGGGTGAAGGGGTTGTCAGTTGTAGGTTGTGGGTTGTGGGTTGTGTAGGGCCAAGGCATGCCTTTGCCGTACGGTAGGTTGTATAAAATCAGTTATGCCTTGGTGTAAGGTGGCCTATTTTATTGTTTACCCCGCCCTAAAGGGAGCCAAAAAAAAGTATTCCCGTTTTAGTTTGGAATTTGGAACTTGGATCTATTAAAAAGTCTTGTTTATTGAATCTTGTTTCTTGAATCTTGAATCTTGTCTCTTAAATCCACCCCGCCTGAGTAAAAATTCCCCCTTCGGGGGTTAGGGGGCCCTTAATTATTATATCCAAACCTCTTCAACTGTCTTGCATCGTTTCTCCAGTTCTTGTTCACTTTTACATAAAGTTCAAGATGCACCTGTTTTCCAAAGAAAGCTTCAAGGTCTTTCCTGGCCTCTACTCCAACCCGCTTTAAAGCGGTGCCTTTGTGACCTATGATGATTCCTTTTTGAGTTTCCCGTTCTACCATGATAATGCTTCGCATTCTGATGATGTCGTCCTCCTCAAAAAATTCTTCGGTGTCTATCTCAACGCTATACGGGATTTCCTTTTTATAGTGCACCAGAATCTTTTCCCTTATAATCTCATTGACGAAAAAACGCTCAGGTTTATCTGTTAGGGTGTCTTTTGGATAAAATGGCGGAGATTCCGGCAGCAATTCTACAACCCGATTGAATACTTCAGAAACATTGAAACCCTGAAGGGCAGAGATTGGATAAATTTCAGCATTGGGAACTTTTTCAGTCCATAATTGTACCTGCTCCTCCAGTTGTTGCTGGTTGGAGGTATCAATTTTGTTAAGCAGTAAAAGCACAGGGATCTTAGAATTAATGATCTTTTTAAAGAAAGCTTCATCTTTAAGTTCCTGCTCCCCGATTTCAACCATATAGATAAGAATATCTGCATCTTCAAAGGCAGACTTCACAAAATCCATCATAGACTGTTGCAGGTCATATGCCGGTTTAATGATTCCGGGTGTATCGCTGAGAATTACCTGGAAATCTTCCCCATTCACAATTCCCAGGATCCGGTGCCGGGTCGTTTGTGCTTTTGAGGTAATAATAGAAAGCTTTTCCCCCACAAATGCGTTCATCAATGTAGATTTCCCCACATTAGGGTTTCCTATAATATTTACAAATCCTGCTTTATGGGCCATAAATGATCATTTTTGCAAAGATATTGCATTTAAAAAGGCCTGCCTAGGCTTTAAACAATTATTAACCCAATCGGGGAACGCAAGAAGAAGACTAATAAATCTTGATTTTCTGATAAAAAGGAGTATTTTTGCACGCTCTATGAAAAAAGCATACTTCAGAAATTCTTCCCCGGTTTCCCCGCCATAATCATCCGGCCTTGAATGATTCTATTTAACAATCAGGATGCTTCTATTCCATCCTGAAATCCTATTCTTTTAATAAAACAACATGAAAAAAATATTCAATCTTTTTGATTTTTCCCAAAAAGTAAACTATAGAACTGAGGTATTGGCAGGATTAACCGTTGCACTTGCCCTCATCCCGGAAGCGGTGGCTTTTGCACTTATTGCGGGCCTTTCACCTTTAACCGGTCTTTATGCGGCATTTGTTATGGGACTGGTTACCGCAGTGCTGGGTGGCCGGCCGGGAATGATCTCTGGTGCAACCGGGGCTGTGGCAGTGGTGATAGTCGCACTGGCAATTTCTCATGGGGTGGAATATGTGTTTGCAACTGTAATTCTCGCCGGACTTATTCAAATGCTTGCAGGGGTTTTACGCCTGGGAAAACTTATACGCCTGGTACCCCACTCGGTGATCTTTGGATTCGTCAATGGTCTTGCGATCATCATATTTATGTCCCAGCTGGACCAGTTCAAGACTGTTAATGAAGCAGGAGAAATGATCTGGATGACAGGTGAATCACTTTACATATTATTAGGCCTTGTATTGCTTACAATGCTCATAATCTGGGGACTTCCTAAGTTAACCAAGGTAATACCAGCTTCCCTTGTGGCTATCCTGGTTGTATTTGGGATTGTGGTTTTTATGGGTATTGACACAAAAACGGTGGGCGATATTGCTTCCATTAATGGTGGATTTCCTCCCTTTCACATTCCAATGGTACCCCTAACTTTTGAAACCCTGGCCCTCATTTTCCCCTTTGCGGCTATAATGGCCGGTGTAGGTTTAATAGAGAGCCTTCTTACCCTGAATATTATTGACGAGATCACTGAAACAAGGGGTCGTGGAAACAAAGAATGTGTAGCCCAGGGAACGGCCAATGTGCTTTCAGGATTTTTCTCAGGTATGGGAGGTTGTGCAATGTTGGGGCAGAGCCTTATTAATGTTTCTTCCGGTGCACGGGCCAGACTATCAGGAATTGTCGCGGCTGTAAGTCTGTTATTGTTCATTATGTTTGGCGCAGATATCATTGAATTGCTTCCTATGGCTGCATTAACAGGACTTATGATCATGGTTGCTGTTGGAACTTTTGAATGGGCAAGTTTACGAACCTTCCGCAGGATGCCAAAAAGCGATGTACTGGTTATGGTTTTAGTCACCATGGTCACTGTATTTCTTCATAACCTGGCCCTGGCTGTACTGGTGGGAGTGATCATTTCTGCGCTTGTATTTGCCTGGGATAATGCAAAGATGATCCGGGCCAGAAAGAAAATTGACAGTGACGGAGTAAAACACTACGAGATCTACGGACCATTATTCTTTGGATCTGTTCAGGCGTTCAATGAAAAATTTGACGTGTTAAATGATCCCGAGGAAGTCATTATTGATTTTGCTGAAAGCAGGATTGTAGACATGTCTGGTATTGAAGCTGTAAATAAACTTACAGAACGTTATCATAAACAGGACAAAAAACTTCATTTGAAACATTTAAGTGCCGATAGCCGGAGGTTACTTAGTAATGCAGATGCGATCATTGAAGTAAATATTCTTGAAGATCCTACTTACAAAGTTGCTGTAGATCGTTTTTAATTTATTGAAAATTGAATTCATAGCACAGGACCGCTCCTATGATATGGATTTTTAATAGGATAAATGATGCAGACGGTTAAAAAAATTACAAAATGGGTTTATATCCCTAAGAATCGGTTGCAATTTTTTACCTTGAAAAAATTAAGAATATTCAATTTTAACGCGCAAAACTGTTCGGAATTAACGAATAACAAACGAATTAAAATTTATTCGATATTCTGACTAATATCAGTGATAAAAGGTAAAAACATTAATAAATTTACCAGGATAACAAAACAATTTTAATTATGCCTGCAACAATAAGTGGAGATAAGAATTTTCAAAGCGAACTGTCTGTAAAAAATAAGGCGCTGAGAATAAATCTGAATGACAATATATATGGAACCTTTGCTGAAATAGGCGCAGGACAGGAAACGGTGAGGAATTTCTTTCGTGCTGGTGGAGCCTCCGGGACTATTGCCAAGACCATAAGCGCATACGATAAAGACTTTAGCGATGCTATTTACGGGCTGGAACCCCAGGGACGATATGTAACCGAGGCCCGCCTTAAGGCTATGCTTTCCTATGAGACTGATCTTATCGAAGAACGCATCTCCCGTGACAAACATCCCAACAAACTGTTCTTTAGTTATGCCAACACCGTAGCTACGATTGATTTTGCAAAGAGGTATAAAGGACACGGCTGGCTGGGTATACGCTTCCAGGCTGAACCCAGACAGGAATACAGCGAGATAATAATCCATGTCCAATTTCACGAGTCCAATGCAGCCTTGCAGCAGATTACTCTGGGAATCATGGGGGTAAACCTTATTTATGGGGCTTTTTATAAATATGATAATCCAAGAGAGCTTTTAAAAAGTCTTTACGATCATATTTCAAAGGATAAAATAGAGATAGATCTTATAAATTTCTCAGGTCCTTTATTCAAAGATGTAGATAACAGATTGATGAGTTTGCAACTTGTAAAGAATGAGATGACCCAGGCGGTAATGTTTGCCCCAGATGGCAACATGGTGCTACCTGCCAGCGTATTATATAAGAAAAATATTCTTACCCTCAGAGGTAGTTTTAGGCCGGTAACAAAGGTCAATATGAGTATGTATGAAAAATCCCTTGAATTATTTCTGAAAGAAAAAAAGGTAGAAGAAGAAAACGCCGTGGTTATATTTGAAATGACCATGTCTAACCTTAAAGCTGAAGGGGAAATCGATGAAAGGGATTTTATGGCCCGGGCAGATCTTTTGGGATCGCTGGGACAAACAGTTATGATCTCCAATTTCCAGGAATATTATAAAGTGGTTGAATACTTCTCAGTACACACAAAAGAAAGAATGGGATTGACCATGGGTGTGAATACTTTTATCGAAATTTTTGATGAAAAATATTATCGTCACCTCAGCGGAGGTATTCTCGAAGCATTTGGAAAATTATTTTTCAGAGACCTTAAGATTTACCTGTACCCCTTAAAAGACAGTGAAACGGGCGAGATAACGACCAGTAAAAATCTTAAAGTGCATCCTCGTATGAAAGAGTTATACAAATTCTTTATCGATAATGGCAGGGTGGTAGATATTACAGATTATGATCCTGAAATTCTGGATATTTACTCCAGGGAAGTGTATCGCATGATCTCTGAGGGGGAATCAGGATGGGAAAATATGCTTCCTGAGGAAACAACTGCCATGATAAAGGAAAAAAACATGTTTCAAAAACTGGAATCACATCAGAACTAGAATTTAATTTTTCTATTTAAAATAACAGATCCCGAAGAAGTTCATCGGGAACGTATTCTAATATAATTTATCATTACTTTCCAGAGCGGTAAAGGCTTTTATGGCAGCATTGGGTTCAATAATATTATAGCCCTTCCAAAACTCCGGATTATAAACTTTAAATGTTTCATATTCAAAAGGTGCTGATGCCAATTGAGATGAATAATCCATGGCACCAATTGCAGAACTCTCATAGATTACCAGCTGCAGTTTATTCACCTGTCCCACATTGATCTTTATATTCATATCGAGTTCATTCTGTTTTCTTTTACCTTTCACATTTTTATTCCGCTCTATAATTGTGAGGGGTCTGTTTATCCCGAAACTTTCACCGGTTTCTCTTTCAATATATACCGGGTTGTACTTCCCTGTGGCTTCATTTTTTGAAAAGGTCATCTTTCCTCTATATATATCATCTGCTGTACTTATGCCCAACAATCTGAATTGTTTTAAAGGCTTCATATTAACGTAATCAATCCTGTGAATCCCATAATCCATTGTGTTCACATACATTTTCCCCTTAAAGTCAGCTCCTCTTTTTGGCTCAAAGGAAATAACGTACACCATATCATTTCCCATCTGGGTATAGCCCTCAACATTAAAATTATACTTGTTGGATTTTGAGAATATATCCAATTGGATTCCTTCATTCCAGAACATGGATTTCATCAATTTCCCAACCCTGTTGGTGGTAGAAGTCTTTAAATTCTTTTGGGTTTGTAATCGATCCTTCTCAATTTGTTCTTCGGTCCTTTCTTCGGCTGTAATTTTTTTCTCTTCTTTTTTTCCCAATTCCAGCTCTTCTGCATCCATCTTTACCCCTAGAATTCCTGATTTTATGCGCAAAAAGGAATCTTCTTTAATATTATCTTTCAGAATGCGCTCCAATTTATCTGTTAGTTCTGTAAGACCTTCAGTGCTTTGAGGGTTGTGAAGATTTGCCGCTTTGATCACCTGGATCTTCTGTTTCTCATAATTGCCATAAAAATCTCCCAATACCTCCTTATAGGAGTCATTATATTTTGGGATATTTTCAGAGATACGTCTCATTAAGTCTTGATCAAGCTCCGGAAAGGTGCTTTTTTCCACCAAAAAATCAAATCGCCTTACATGGTTTACATTGGATTCCCTGAAGAAGAATTTCTTATGAGAAAGATCGAAGTTATAATTGTTGTTTACATTGTCCTTTGCTTTTTTAATAATTTCCCTTCCCGTAAGATTTTTATTGGTGAGAAAAACATTCTTAAGTTCAATGTTGGACGTAGGTAAATAAATTATTTCATTTTTTATTTCTTTTACCTCCAGAGTTACACTGCTATAACCCAGAGAGGAAATTGTAATATTTTCTATATTATGCCTGCTGTTAATAAGGCTGAACCTGCCTTCATCATTGGTGATCACTCCCTGGTTGGGACCGTATTGAATGGTGGCGTATGGAACAGGCTGGCGGGTATTGGCATCAAGCACAACGGCAGTAATCTCTTGTGCGTTTGAATATTGAAATAATAATAAACTTAAAAGAAGAACTATGAATCGCATATCAACAGGATTTATTTAAAAGACGCTTTAGCCCTATAATTTGTTACAAATCAACGCTATATTTATGTAAAAATCCCGGAATTACCCGGGATCTTTGCTTTTTAATAATTGACAGGTTATCCTGAACAGGGTACACAGTACAAACTTTCAGGCCTTATCATCAACCTCCCCACAGGTATTGGTCTTTTGCATTTTAAACAAATACCAAAATCTTTACTACCTGCACGTTCCAGTACCCTTTTGAGGTCACGGTGCTTTTTTTCTGCCTTTCTTAAGGCCGATTCGTTAATTGATTTATTATTGATAGCATCCATTCGGGAAACCCTGCCAATAGCATTTTCAGGGGAGATAGGTTTAGAGAGTTCCCTGTATTTTAATATCTGGGCCTCAGTTTTTACAATCTCCTCTTTTATTTTCTCTATTATCTCAGAATTTTCCAATTTGAATTTATCTACCTGTATTTTGTTCACCGGCCACCGGCCACATATCATTGGATGCGTCAACGTCTGGCAATATTTTATCGGGATCCAGTTCAATGCCTGCCAACTCTTTTGTAGTTCTCAAAAGATGGTTCCATCTGTTACCCCGTTGCCAAATCTCTACCGGCAACCTGATATCCTCTGTGCTGCCATCATTATAAGTTGCCCTCATCACCACAGGCATAGGAATTTCACCCCGGTTGCTTAGACCAATGACATAATTTCCCTGAAATCTCTGGATTTCATCTATTGCCAGGTCAATGTTTCCTGTACCATAGAACCAGCCTTTCCAGAACCAGTCTAAATTCTCCCCTGCCACATTTTCCATGTGATTGAAGAAATCATTGGGCTGCGGGTGCTTGTAGGCCCAGGTTTTAATATAGGACCTGAATGCATTATCAAATCTTTCTTCACCAAGTATATACTCACGAAGCAAATACAGACCCATCGCAGGTTTATAATAGGCGATCATTCCCAGATTCTGAAGATTGGCAACATCAGGATAGGTATCAATACTTTCCCGGTTTGGATTTACAAACCAGCCTGTCATAGCACGCATCCTGTTTAATCTTGAAGGATATTCCCCGTTATTGAATTCCAGGGTGCTGTAATGATTTATGAAAGTATTAAACCCCTCATCCATCCAGGCATATCTTCTTTCATTGGTCCCAACGATCATTGGGAACCAGTTGTGTCCAAATTCATGATCTGTTACCCCCCAAAGAGAAGCTCCCTTGCTTTTCCACGAACAAAAATTCAATCCCGGATATTCCATTCCACCTATATCTGCTGCCACATTCACGGCAACCGGATAAGGATATTCAAACCATCTTTCAGAATAATGTTCTACTGAGGCTTTTGAGTATTCGGTAGATCTGCCCCAGGCTTCCTGCCCATCGCTTTCCTTTGGATAAGCACTTTGTGCCATGGTCTTTTTTCCGCTGGGAAGATTGATACGGGCCGCATCCCAGATGAATGCCCTGGAAGATCCAAAAGCAACATCTCTGGCATTTTCTATTTTAAAATGCCAGGTCAGGGTTCCGCTTTGCTTTGCCCTTATGGACTTATAATTTACCTCTTCAGGTTTTACCAGGTAAACCCTGGTATCACTTTTGGATGCAAGTTCCATCCGGTCTAATACCGTTTTGGATAAAACCTGGCTGGGATTTTGAAGTTCTCCAGATCCTACCACAATATGATCGTAGGGTACCGTGATCTTAAAATCAAAATCTCCATAATCATAGTAGAACTCACCTGCTCCCAGGTAAGGCTCAATATTCCAGCCTAATACATCATCAAATACCGCAACTTGTGGGAACCACTGAGCCAAAGCGTAAATAGTACCATCACCTACCTGGAGCCTTCCCATACGGTCCATTCCATCTACCGGGATATTATATTTAAAATTCATTGAAACCGTTGCCTTTCCACCCTTTGCTGCAATAGGCTCATCAAAAAACACCTGCATCCTTGTATCATCAATTATATGACGTGAGGAGGTGCCCTTTTTAACGGTGGCTTTAAGGTTTGTAATCTCATAACCTCCATCAACATTGCCAACATACCGGTTACCCTGTATTGGAGTGGTAAGAGTACCTCTGGAATCTGGTGTAAAACGGTTTTGTTCAAGGTACATCCAGATAAAATCCAGATCCTCGGGACTGTTGTTGGTATAGGTGACTGTAATATTCCCCGTTATTGTATGGTTCACATCGTCAAGGGTGGCTTCAATCACATAGTCGGCCTCATTTTGCCAGTAATCCGGTCCGGGTTTTCCGGAAGCACTTCTGTAAGTGTTTCCCTGGCGGTAGGTAAATTCATTAAAAACATCCTGATTGTTCCTGGTCACTTCCTGGGCATTTATCTGAGGAATGCAAAGTAAAAATGCCAGTCCAAAAAGTAACTGTGGTAATTGCTTCATATTTTTTCTATTAATTTTTGCTAATTTAAAGAATCTCAGCAAAATTAGGGCCGCAAATTTTCACCAGAATTTAATTGTATTTTTTATGCTTTTGCTGCTCCGGGATGAAATAAGCAAATTATTATAATTTGTAGAGGAATTCTGCAATATCTTAGTGATCTTAAACAACAGGGTCATAAAGGAGGGGTAGTAATATTAATCTTATCAATATCCATTACTGCATCAGCTTCAATATGAAGCAGTACATAAAAGTGCCTGATCTTTGGAATGATGGTTTGTATACTGAAATCTTTAAGATTACCATATAAATTTATGCCCTCCTTTACTTCATAAGGATCTTCAAGTTTCTTATTGATGTCTTCCAGTTGTTCTGCAATAATCTCACGAAAATTAAAGACCATCTTGTCTTTAATTTTTTTATGAAGAAATGTATTGGCCACAGCCTGCATAGATTTATCCATAAGCCAGTTGCCTGAATTTCCTTTAAGCTTAAAACTATCTACAAAAATTTCCTGCTCTGCCTGGTTGAAATTAAGCGAAAGATGAAGTAGGATCCTACCGGTTTTATTACGAAAAAGAGAGGTAAGATTTTTAAAAGCGACATCTACCGCTATGTCATATTCTTCTTCTTCGCTCCTGTCAAGAGACATAGCAATAATTTCGGCATACTCAGAAACTTTACCATTTTCCTTCTCCTCCTTAATGATCTTTCCCGTATAATTCTCTTTTAAATAACCGTCAATGGCGGCAAAGGCAAGATTTACCGGGAGAGTTATCAAAACATTATTCTCAGAGGATTTTTCCATAATTGAGGGATTAATAAATATATTTCCTGCTTTTGATGTTAAGTTACTAATTTTTACAAATAATTACTGAAGATTGCATTTTCCTTAACCTTTTGAGGTTTAAAACACAAAAAGGCCGACTTACGCCGGCCCATGCTTCATTTGTCATTTGAGTTATTTTTCCATTATTGTTCCCGGCATAAACCCGAACTGCTTTTTAAAAGTACTGTAAAAGACATCACGATTATTGAATCCTGCCTGCCGGGCAACTTCTCCCAGATCAGATACCCCTTGTGAGATCAGGGTCCTGGCATAATTTAGCCTGGATCTTAAGATAAAATCTTCCAGAGTTATCCCATGTAGTGATCGTATTCTTTGATGCAATGTTACCGGTGTTACTCCCATTGCAGCCGCTATTTCCTCTTCTGCCAGAGAACTATTTGGAATGTTCCTTATAATGAATTTCTCAAGTTTGGATGAAAAGTCTTCCCTTCCTCCTTTAAGAATATTGCTGTTGCGTTCACTCAGGGAAGCTTTCATGTATGGGACAGTGATGGGTTTGTCCAGCTTTTCAGCAATAATTTCATACAGGGAATCTATATTTACCGGCTTTTTAATAATATTCAGGATCTCATTTTTACTGCTGTGGGGCAATTGCAGTTTTTCCATTTCAGAGATCATCAGGTAAACCGGGATCTCTGCCAGCTGGATGTTATTCTTAAGAGCCTTACTCAGTGCCAATCCATCCATTGCGGGCATATCCAGGTCTGCAATAATAATATGAGGATGCACACGGCTCGCAATTTCAAATGCCTCCATCCCGTTCTTTGCTTCGTAGATCTTTCCTAACTTTTTCAGAGACTCCAAAAATACTTTTCTTAGCTCATCATTATCTTCAGCAATCAAAATCCTTATTTCAGATTTTGACTCCTTTTCTACCGGTGAAGATATTATCGGTTCCATAGGATCGAATTGAGGTTGGGTCTTCACTGGCGGCAAGGTTTGTTCAACCGGATCAATCTCCATTACAGGTTCAGGAACCTCCTTGCCAATGGGCAGTTCCTCTATACGGGTATTCTTCTGGTGGTTTGTAAGGATTAGTGTAAAGGTTGTACCCTGATCTTTACTACTTTCAAAAACAATGGTTCCACCCAGCTTATCTATAAAATCTTTTACATATAGTAAATTGATACTCTCGTTATTACCCTTGGTTGTGTTGCCTTTTATATTCCTGTAATACTCTTTAATAACCTTTTGATCTTCAAAAGGAAGCCCGGAACCATTATCGGCAATCTGTACTTTCAGATCTCCCCGGTTTGTCTGGATGAGGTTTATAATGATCTTTCCTCCTTCAAAAGAATATCTCACAGAATTGGAAATGATGTTGAAAAATATCTTGTTAAGATAGGTCACGTCATAATAGAAATACTCCATATTCCATTGATCATTAATGATGATCTCCAGGTTCTTTTCCTTTAACAGGGGTGCCAGGTCTTTCTTCATTCCTGCCATATAATCGCTCACTATGATCCTTTCAATTTTAGGTTTCCTGTTCTTTTTAGAAACAACAGGCTGAAAGTTAAGTACGGGTTCAAGCAGCTCCCTGAGTCTCGTCACTATATTCTTAAGTCT
The DNA here is from genome assembly GCA_041743165.1 of Gillisia sp. Lineage (GTDB taxonomy): Bacteria > Bacteroidota > Bacteroidia > Flavobacteriales > Flavobacteriaceae > Gillisia. The sequence continues at coordinate 43,926 of JBGTNH010000056.1, forward strand.
GTGCTTATTCTTTTGCTCCTCTTCATCTGAAAGATTATCGAGAGAAGCCAGTAAAATATTTAAAGGCGTACCCAATTCCTGGTTCAGGCTGTTGTAGAATGAGGACCTTGCCGCTTTATTACGTCGTTTCCTGTTCATTCTCATTATAAAGAATGGCAATACAAGCATGACCAGAAGAATTGCTGCAAATGCTAAATAAGCTGTAGTACTCATCCACCATGGTGCTGCAATGTTGATAGTCATTTGGGCCTCCGGACTCCAGTTTCCGTTAAGGGTACCGGCTTTTACCAGAAGTGTGTAATCGCCGGGAGGCAGATTGGCATAACTCACCTGATTTTGAGATGTGGGAACAGACCATCCCGCATCAAAACCTTCAAGTTTCCATGAGTATTTTAAAGATGCATTGTTTTTTCCAGGTTGCAGTCCATAAAAACTAAATTTGAAATTATTTTCATGATGGTCTAAATCCAGTCCCTTCCGTACATCTGCAGATCCCAGTTTTTTGGATCCCTTCTTTTTGGAATTGATATTTACAGATCCTATGACCACATTAGGTGCATTATCTGAAAGTTCCTTTACATTCCTGGGATCAAACAGGCTTACACCTTTAAATGTTCCAAAGGCGAGTTTATTATCCAGCCGGGCAAAACTTCCCCGGGTAAAGATATTGCTCAATAATCCATCATCTTTGTCAAAAATCCTTAATAGCGGCTCTTCAACAGCAGGCCTGAAATTTACGAGACCTTTGGATGTTCCCGCCCATATGTCATCATTTTCGTAGATTATGAGTCCGCGTATCCGGTTTGATGGCAAACCTGTTTCGCGATCCATTTTCCAATAGGAATCTTTGGAAGGATTATATATAATAATTCCGGCCCCTTCGGTAGCCAGAACGATCTCCCCATCTGAGGTTTCACTTATAGAATTAATGGTGAAGTAAGGAAGTTCTTCAGCATTAGGACCAAGTTTTTTGACCTGGGCGATCTCATTTCTTCCCTTTCTTATGCGGAAAACGCCATTTTTCCCACCGGCGATCATATCACCTCCGGCAAGCTCTTTTATGGAATGTACCCCACGAAGATCAAATGTGCGTATTTGTCCAGCCGCTGTGATCTGGGTGAGATCGCCATCTGCCCCTCCCACCCAGACATTTTTTCCTGAATCCACAAAAAGGGCATTCGCCCTTTGCACCTCAGTCTTAACTTTGGAATCAACTGAATAATGAGCACGTAAAAGGGTTTCAATATTCACCTTATACACTCCATCATTGTAGGTCGCTACCCACATATGGATATCATCAGATTTGAGATCCTTTATAACATCGGGCAGGCTGCTTTGTTTGCTGAAAGAAAGATTTTTTATATGTTGCCAGGAATCGTTGGCCGGATTCCAGATACTCAGTCCCTGCTGGGTTCCAAACCATACTCTACCACTTCGATCTTTCTCAATCGCAGTAGTAAAATTATCGGCCAGGCTTCCGTGTTTTTTTGGATCGTGCTTTATGAACATGAAAACATTCTCCCGAAGGTTGAGGGAATTGATCTGCCCGGTTTCCGTAGAAACATACAGCGTATTGAACTTATCCAGATATAATCCAACCAGACGATTATCTGAAAGAGAAAGAGAATTACCCCTGGCGAGATAATGTTCAATGAGCTTTAAATTCTTATCCAGACCATATAGCCCGTCACCCATTGTAGAGACGTAAAAATTACCCGATCTGTCCTGAGAGATTCCGGTAATAGGAATACGGTTGGAAGAATAAGGCAGGGTATATATTTTTTCAAGGCTGGTAAAGTCGGGGTAGGTGCGATATAAGCCATCATCCAGGGTGCCAATAAGATAAAAATCTCCGGAATACTCGAGGCTTTGAATGTTTAAAGATCGGGGAAAATCAATTTTTTTATAAGTACCATTCTTTTTATTAAGCACAAACAAGCCTGAGGGGGTTCCAAATATAATTTCCTGCCCTACAGACAGAAGTTCATTAACATTTTCCGGAATAGTAAATTTACCTACCATAGTAAGTTTTTCTTCCTGCAATTTCCAGATTCCTGATGTGGCACCAATCCATAATACCCCTTTTTCATCTTCTTTGATTTGCTGAATATCTGGTGCAACAGCCTCTGGTGCAATCTGTAAAAACTGATCTTTTACGGGATCATATTTCATTAAACCTGTGGCAGTACCAATCCATATCCTGTCTTTGGAATCTATAAGAATAGTATTGATCTCCCCGGTGCCTTTTGGAAGGCCCCTGAAATTATTGAAGAACTCAGATTCATAGGAATTGAATTTTTCAATATGGGAATCTGAAGCAATCCACAAATTTCCCAATTCATCCTGTTGTACTCCTTTGATCTGCTGGAAATCCCCATTTATTTCTGAAAAGATCTCAATTTCAGGAATTTCCTGTGCAAAAGTGTGGTTGATGCCGGAAATCCCGGCCATGGTCAAGATCCAAAAAGCGACTCTTAATTTAAAATACCCCATTTTAAACTTTTAAATTAGATTTTATGAAAGTAGTAATATAATTAACCCATCCGGGGAGAGGCCAAATTGATTTATTAAGAGGTTATTAACCATTTCCGGACAGTGAAAAATGAGTAAAATTGAATTGAAAAATGTAATTTTGGGGTGGTAGGTTGTAGGTTGTAGGTTGTAGGTTGTTTCAGGTTTCAGGTTCTGGTTTCTGGTTTCTGGTTTCAGGTTTCAGGTTTCAGGTTTCAGGTTCTGGTTTCAGGTTTGAGGTTTGAGGTTCTGGTTTCAGGTTTGTGGTTTTAGGTTTTAGGTTTTTGATTTCTGGCTTCTTATTCCCCGCTAATGTCCGATGCCCTCCGACCTCTGTCCTCTGACCCCTGACCACCTGAGAAAACTAACGACTATCGACTAACGACTAATAACTAATAACTATTCACTAATAACTATTCACCATTCACTAATCACTAATCACTAATCACTATTCACTAATCACTAATCACTAATCACTAAAAAATGGCCTTAATACTACCCGTTAAAAACATATTTCCGGTAATAGGAGAAAATTGCTACATAGCTGAAAATGCTACCATTGCCGGAGATGTGGTAATAGGCAGTGAATGTTCCGTATGGTTTAATGCTGTGATTCGGGGAGATGTAAACTCAATAACCATAGGTTCCAGGACAAATATACAGGATGGCGCGGTGATACATTGCACATATAAACAGGCTGCAACAATCATTGGCGATAACGTATCTATTGGCCACCGGGCTATTGTCCACGGGTGTACTGTGCAGGATAATTCCCTCATAGGAATGGGTGCCATAGTGATGGATCATGCTGTGGTTGAGAAGAATTGCATTATTGCCGCTGGCGCAGTAGTCCTGGAAAATACGCGATGTGAATCTGGTTTCATATATGCCGGTATCCCTGCTAAAAAGGTGAAACAGCTCACCCCAGACCAAATTGATCGGCTTTTAAAAACTGCAGATAATTACGTGATGTACAGCGGGTGGTTTGAGGGTGGAGAATAAACAAGAATATGGGTATGGAGTTAATTACTACCTCGGGTTTCCAAAAACAATTTTTCTCAGGTCTTAGCGGTTTGCAGTTGCCCATCCCGAAATACTCATTTCCGCCCCCTTATGAAAATGCAAGCCGGCTTACCTATTTTGCATCCCATTTTACCAGCATAGAAATTAATAGTTCGTTCTACAAATTACCGCAGCCGGGAACTGTGTCAAAATGGGCAGCATCTGTACCGGATCATTTCCGGTTTACATTTAAATTATGGAAAGGAATTACACACAATAAAGGGCTTAATTTTGATGAGGAAGAAGTAAAAACTTTTTTTCATTCTGTCAATGCGGTCAATGAGAAGAAAGGATGTATACTTGTACAGTTCCCTCCCGGTTTAGGCAGTGAATACATTAAGCAATTACAAAGATTATTAAGATGTATTGCTGAGGCAGATCCTGTGAATGCCTGGAAACTCGCTGTAGAATTCCGAAACAGATCATGGTACCGGGACGATGTATATGAACTATTGAATTCTCACAACGCCACAATGGTCATACAGGACATTTCCAAATCTGCAACCCCATTACATGATATTGAACTGGAATTTATATATCTGCGGTTTCATGGTCCATCAGGTAATTATCGGGAGAGCTATTCCTATGATATTTTAAGGGAATATTCAGCTCTTATACAGGAGTGGATAGAAGATGGTAAAACCGTATTTGTATATTTTAATAATACCATGGGTGATGCTTTTAATAATTTGAAAACGCTTAATAGTTTCGTTCAGGATTGAAATATATTCTAAAATGATTAATTAACCGAAAATGCCAGAGGGACCTTCCATATTATTAGTCAAAGAGGCTACTGCAAAATTTTCCGGACAAAAAATTATTGCTGTTAGCGGTAACAGTAAGATTGACCAAAGCCGGCTTATTAACCAAAAAATAGTTGCGTTTAAAAGCTGGGGAAAGCATTTCCTCATTTGCCTGAACGATCTTACAATTAGGGTTCATTTCTTATTATTTGGGAGTTATACTGTAGATGAAAAGAAACCAGACCGGGCTATAAGACTTCACCTCAAATTTAAAAATGGCGAAATAAATTTCTATGCCTGTTCAATAAAATATCTGGAAGGGGATATTAATCAACATTACGACTGGAGTGCAGATGTAATGAATGAAGATTGGAATAAAAAGAAAGCAAAAGCAAAATTAAAAAAAATGCCGGATGCACTTATCTGCGATGTCCTGCTGGATCAGGATATTTTTGCAGGAGTGGGCAATATTATCAAGAACGAAATCCTTTATCGTACCAGGGTGCATCCTGAATCTCTTACAGGTAAGATTCCCGCTGCAAAACTCGGCAAACTCATTGACGAAACCCGCATTTACAGCTTTCAATTTTTGGAATGGAAAAGGAATTACGAATTAAAAAAGAACTGGCTGGCGCATACCAAAAAAGTATGTTTAAGGTGTGATCTTCCCCTGATCAAAAAACAAACCGGAGCTAAAAAACGGCGGAGCTTTTTTTGTTCTAATTGCCAGAAACTGTATGATTAGAGGAAAGATTATATCTTTTTTGGTTTTACTTGTTCGCCATCGGTTATTAGGGAACAATTATAAGGTTTGATACCTATTCTGTATCCATTATAAAAAGAAAGGCTCCAAATTTCTGTGAAGTCCTGTCATTGCTAGTAGCGAACAGGACTCGAACCTATGTCCGCCTCGGCGGATATGAGCCCTATATCCTACTTAAAAATATTACTTTTAATCCATTCTCTTCCTCTACCTGATTTAAAAAAAATTTCTTTTTCTAAGGCTTCGGCTTTATTATCAAAAAATTCAACATAAACAACTTCCCATGGACGAAATTTCCTCACCCACCCTTTCCTACCTAAATCGTTATGATCTTTAAATCGAGCGATAAGATTGGAGGTCTGACCATAATATTTTTTATGATGTTTTGCTGAATAAAGAATATAAACTACCAACTCCCCCATAAAATAATTCCATAGAAAAAGCCCCTCATTTCTGAGGGGCTTTGTAGCGGGAACAGGACTCGAACCTGTGACCTTCGGGTTATGAGCCCGACGAGCTACCTACTGCTCTATCCCGCGATATATTGTAAAATGTATATTTTAAGAACTTCAGAAACACAATCAAAATTGCTGCGCTATCGGATGGCAAATATACAACCGTTTTCCACTTTGACAAAGATATTTTTAAAAATTATTCTGCAACCCAACTCATCGCATCCAGCCTTTCCTCTATAGTAAAAGTCTTCACTTCTGCATCCATCAAAATATCCTTAAATTTCATATACTGTTTTAAAATTCCTTCTTCAGAAATAATGGCAATTTTCTTAAAACATCGATTATGACTCAGTTTAAAAAGCAAATCTTTAAACATAATAAATACCGGGACTTCTACCCCTGGCATTATTTCGACCAATAAATTTATTGTATCGTCTTTCACAAACTTACTTTCAATGTAAGTATGAACTTCCTGAAGCATTTTTTTATCAACATTGGCATCAATCATGATTCCAACAACATTAGCCGAAAATTCAAATGTGGACAGCATTTATTTAAGAATTAACTACTTAAAGGTAAAATTTAAATCTTGAACTTTTAACAAAATGAAGGAAAATAATAGTTATTGCTCAATGTTACTTGCGGTAAATGAAGATATTTCCCTGTCTTCAAAGGAAACACTTATTTCTATTGGATTGCAGCATATCTCACAATCCTCTATATAGGTTTGCCGGCTTACTGAGGGATCGAGAAGCACAGAGATCTCATCCCAGCAATAGGGACATTGAAAAAAATGCTCTTCCATTTGTAAATATTATTACAACCATATTCTAACTCAATGACTCCAGCTCCTCCTGTAGAACTTCCCAGGATTTCATGAGGTTTTCCAGCTCTTTTTTCTTTTTCTGGTAATTCTCAAGAAACTGGGGTTTAGATATCGCTCTTTCATAGTTCACCAGCATTTCCTCATCCTTAAGACGTAATTCTCTTTCTATCTTGCTAATCTGGGCTTCGGTATTGCTCAGCTTGTTGTTGAGGGATTTAATTCGCTTCTGGTCATTATATTCCTGCTTGCTGTTCACATTGCGGGAATCCTCTTTCTGGATCTTGTCCCTTTTCTCAATGGCACGCATATTTTCAACATTTCTCTGCTCAAGATAGAAGTCAATATCACCCAGGTATTCTTTTATACGGTGATCTTTAAACTCATATACCGTTGAAGTGAGATTCTGAAGGAAGTCCCTGTCATGAGAAACCAGTATGAGAGTGCCTTCAAAACTTTTTAAGGCCTCCTTTAATACATTCTTTGATTTTATATCAAGGTGATTTGTGGGCTCATCCATGATAAGCACGTTAAAGGGCTGCAACAATAATTTACATAATGCCAGCCTGTTCCTTTCGCCTCCCGAAAGAACCTTCACTTTTTTACCTACTTCATCTCCTCTGAAAAGAAAAGAACCCAGCATATCTCTTACCTTACTTCGGGTATTTTCATTGGCCGAATCTATCATGGTATCCAGCACCGTTTTCTCTCCATCCAGATATTCTGCCTGATTTTGGGCAAAATATCCTATCTGCACATTATGTCCCAGTTTCAGTGTCCCGGTGTGGGAGATCTCACCTACAATGATCTTGGCGAGGGTTGATTTCCCCTGCCCGTTTTGTCCAACAAAGGCGATCTTACTGCCTCGTTCGATCAAAAGGTCGATGTTTTCCAAAACCCTCAGGTCGCCATAGGTCTTTCCAATTTTATGTGCCTCTATCACCACCTTACCCGGTTGAATGGAAATGGGAAAGCGTACGTTCATCACCGCATTATCATCCTCATCAACTTCGATACGGTCTATCTTATCAAGTTTTTTGATAAGAGATTGGGCCATGGATGCCTTTGAAGCTTTTGCCCTGAACTTTTCTATAAGCCTTTCGGTCTGCTCGATCTGTTTCTCCTGGTTCTTTTGTGAGGCGAGCTGTTGTTCCCGGAGTTCTTCACGCAGCACCAGGTATTTGGAATAAGATTTTTTATAATCGTAGATCTTGCCTAAGGATATCTCTATAGTTCTGTTTGTAACGTTGTCAAGAAACATCTTATCGTGGGAAACAATGATCACACAGCCGGGATAATTATTCAAAAAAGATTCCAGCCAGATAATGGATTCTATATCCAGGTGATTGGTAGGCTCATCCAGAAGCAGGATATCGTTGCTCTGAAGCAACAGTTTTGCAAGTTCTATCCTCATCCTCCATCCTCCTGAGAAAGTATCTGTAACCTTCCCGAAATTCTCCCTTTCAAATCCAAGACCCATAAGCACTTTCTCGGTCTCCCCCTGATAGTTATAACCTCCTATAATTTCGTATTGATGAGTGATCTCGCTAAGATCCTGGATGAGATCTGAATAGGAATCGCTCTCGTAGTCCGTACGTGTAGCGAGTTGGTGGTTGATGTGGTCTATCTTCTTTTCAATCGCCTTGATCTCTACAAAGGCCTGTTGTGCTTCTTCCAGCACTGTTCTTCCCTGAATAAAGTCAATATCCTGCTTTAAAAATCCTATTTTGAGCTCCTTATCCTTAGCTATCTGTCCCGTGTCCGGTTCCTGTTCTCCGGCAAGGATCTTTAGCATTGTGGATTTTCCTGCACCATTTTTACCTATAAGTCCTACACGGTCTCCCGCGCCAAGCCTGAAGGTAATTTCATCAAACAAAGTCTCCCCGCCAAATGATATAGATAAGTTGTGAATGTTAAGCATTGTAATGTTCTAATATTTTTGCAAAGATGCCTATTTTTGTAATGGTAAAAAAATAGAAATGAGATTCTTAAAAGGGACAAAGCTTTACAGCATTATCACAGGCACCTGTCCCGTTTGTCAGGAAGAAAGTATGTATAAAGAACCCAATCCATATAAAATGAGGAAGATCTTTGATATGCATGAACGTTGCTCCAATTGTGGCACCAAATATAAGATTGAACCCTCATTTTTCTTTGGGGCGATGTATGTAAGTTATGCCCTGGGAGTGGCGGTTTCGGTAGCTGTTTTCATTATTACATACTTCTTTTTTGGCGGCGGACTTATGGCCACATTTATCGCCATAACAGTCACACTTGTCCTTCTAATGCCATTACTTATCAGGATCTCAAGGAATATCTGGATCAATCTGTTCCTCAAATACAAAAACCCAATTTAAGCCTTACTAAACCTTTTTATATCTGTTTCCGGATCAAGAAGGGCATTATTCTCAATATGTGCAATCAGGTTGTTGGCGATGGCCGGAGCGATAAGTACCCCCCGGCTTCCAAACCCATTACAACAATAAAGAGCTTTGTATTCGGGATGCTGCCCCACCAGAGGTTTTCTGTCCTTGCTTGCAGGTCTTATTCCCGCCACCTGATCTATTACCGCAAATTCACAGGTAATCAATTTTTTCACCTGATTTGTAAGGTTCTCGCGGGCTTTTTGGTTAGGAGCCGGATCGGTATCGCGATTGTCATATGTGGCACCCACCTTATAAAGATCATCACCTAAAGGAAGAATAAAAACAGATGACTTAACTGCAACATTCAAGTTAAGTTCAGGCGCCTTGATTATTATATACTCTCCTTTGTTTCCATGTAAAGGAAGGAAATTGAAAAAAGGATTATTCTTCATCCCGAAACCTTCACAAAAGATAATCCGCCTAGCCCTGGTCTCACCATAATTTACTCTATCCTGTTCAGGTACAAGTAGATTAACTTTAAAGGTATCATCTTCAAGAATTCCCTTCGTCCTGAGAAAGTTTCGGTACTCATTAACCAGCATTGATGTATCCAACCTTCCGGTACTTTTAACCCTTCCGAAGGAAAAATCTGAAGGGATGTATGGATTAACTCCAGGTACAAGAATTGGATCCAGGAAAGCGGATACCATTGGTTTGTCCATAGCTGCAAACCAATTGTTTTGTTCTTCCACAGAACTGAATTTTCTATATACCGGAAGGTCTTCCAGCAGCGTCACCCCAAGTTTCTGTTCAAGTTTCTTGTAAAAGGGAATGGCAATCTCCAGTTGGCTTCCTGCATTCCAGGCCAGGGTAAATCTTTTAAGAATAACAGGGTTATATAAGCCTCCTGCTACGGTGGAAGAATTTTGAGAACTGTCATCAAAAACTATAATATTTTTCCCCCGGGAAATTAATTCTTCCGCAACGGCTATACCGCTGAGCCCGGCACCAACTACAATATAATCCAACATACCCGATTAAATTGAAAACGCTCCGGAAATTCCGGAGCGTTTATTATGATATAATAATAAGTGTTTTACAATTTAGTAATTCCACATATCCTGTTCAAAATTCCTTATTTGCTCTCTAATCCTTTCAGATTCCAGAAGCTGCATAAATGAATTTTCTGTAATATAATCATTCACTCCGCGATCACCCTGTACATTTTCTTCTTTATAGATCATGGCATTAAATCTTCTTGCATTGAGGAGGTGATCAAATGAGATATCCTGCGAAGAATTTCCTCCAGTAAAAGCTGAGGCTTCAAACAACACCTCCCTGGCATCGGGGAACCACACCCAGAACAATTCAACAAGATCTGGTTCTTCCTCATCAAGGAAGTTCACATCAGGAGCCACAGGAGCAATTCCAAGCAACCTGTATTTAAGTTCAGCCTGGCGTTTGTCAAAATACCACATCCCGCGTATTCTATACTCCATAATATCTGCAGAGGAAAGATCTCTTCTGTCAATATACTGGGCATCAATTTCCTCACCCGCATTATATTGCTCTCTACCAAGATCTGTAGTATCTATTTTGGAGATCGCTGCGCTAATATCAGATAATGTTCTTCTTTCAGTAAAATAAGAATCGGTGTATATATTCTTGATCCGGCCGCTTCTTATTCCGGCCATAAGAACATCATACAATGATCTTCTGTTGGCACCAATATTTATGGTATCAATAGGATAATAAAGAGGAAAGTTTACCCTTTCATCAAGGTCTATAACCTCCCAGATATTCTTGGACCATAATATATCCCGGTCTTCCACATAACCATAAGGCAATGGTTTCTTTTTGTTACGGGCGTTCAGTTCCCCTGTTGAGGCAATTCCAATCTGGTCAGGTGATTTGGCATTCAAAATATTGGCCTGCCCAAAGGAGGATGTTACAAAGAACACCGCCATTACACCCGTCAAAAAATGATTCCACTTCATGGTTCTTAATTTTATTAATTCGTTAACTCCACAAACACGGGAGATACTTTTTTAAGCATATATCCGGTATTGGATGCAAGGTTGGCCTGGATATCAAATATCTGTACCGTCTCACCTCTACCTGCACGTCTTAAGGCCGCTTTAGCAGCGTTGTCAAGCTGGCTGCCATTAACTCTAATGGTTGGCTGACCCGAAACTTTAAAGCTAAAACCTGTAACCCTTAATCCCAGATCAAAATCAAAATCTGGTAAAGAGGCACCTACCGTTGATATTTCAAGGGCATTACGCTGCATTTTAACACTGCCGTCTTCACCTCTAATGGTTCCCATAGGAGCCGGGATATCCTTAATCCGGAATACCTTACTGTCGCTTACTTTTTCACCACCCGGCAATGTCCCGGTTACACTTATAGTAACTTCCCTGGCCTGAACTGTGGTAACATTCATCATGTATTTTCCTGCACCACCTGCCGGTGAAAGTCCGGGTCCTGAAGCAGAAACCTGTCCTACACCGGGTATAGAGATTGTCATTGGGTTTTGTACCCCGCGATATACCACGTTCATTTTATCTGCAGAAATAACGGCAGCATTAGGTTTTGGGATCACGGCATAGGAGCTGTTGATTGGAATACTTACTACAGAATCTCCTTCTCTAAACTGGAGAACCCCGGTAATATTCTGCTCACCTACATTTCCAGCAGGGAAACTCATATCTACCTGTCCTGCTTTAATAGTGGTTATTTCGTTCCCATTAATGGTAACCTTGTCAAATTTTAAAGTTTGATCCACACGTCCTAAAACAACTCGTCCTGTAAAGTTCTCTCCACTAAAGAAGGCTGTTTTATCCGGAATTACAATGGCTTCATAATTGGTTAAAGAAACTTCACTTTGCAGTTGACCCGAAAGCATTGCCGAAAGGATCTCACTTTGAGTATTCTTTACATCTGCCTGGATCTGGGTAAACTTGGTAAGGGAGGCGATCATAGGATAACCCTGAAAATGATATTCAAGCCATGGTATTTCTTTGCCATCCCTGTTTTCTTCAGGTTCAGTTGCAAACTCATTCTGTACTTTGGCAGCAATAGGACCAAAACCGGGCTCATCCTTAATAAGGTTCACAACACCATCCCTGTACATAGCAATTTGCTGTAAAAACTGGTCTCCTTTTTCGGTATTTCTTCCACCTGTAAAGAACATTTCATCCAACTGGTCTGCCCTGTCCATGGTTTCATAATCCCTGGTATCGCTTTGCTTCTCAGTTAGGTCAGTTTTTATACCTTCTATATAATTGGTGAAATTGGTGGATAATTCATCAATCCTGTCTGCCTTTTCTTTTAATGGGGCATATTTTGCAGGCTGCTCATCAACCTTAGCAGCAAGCCCAGCCATAAATGCCTGGTTTCGCTGGGTGGTGGTTTCATTAGATTCGGTTAATTTCTCATTTAACAGACCAAAAGCGGTAAGTACCTCTTTTGACATATTTAAAGCAAGCATAGCGATGAATACCAGATACATCAGGTTAATCATCTTCTGCCTTGGGGTTTGTTTTCCGGACGCCATTTAAATTATTTTAATTTCTTTATAAGATCCAATAATTGAACCATTGATTAAACCGCTCTGCCATTCATGGCTGTTAACATTCCACCATATACTCCGTTAAGAGAAGACAGGTTGGCGGCCAGTGACCCCATTTGTTCTTTAAGCCTACCTGCATTTTCAGCTACCTGATCATTGATCTCAGCCTGTCTTGCAGTAGATTCTACCTGCACCTTGTAAAGGTTGTTCAATGTTTCCATTTGAGCTGCAGCAAGGGTAAGTTCCTCTCCGTATTTTCTTTGAGAAGCCATGGCATCAACAGTAGGCGCTATACCTTTTGCTGCTCCTTCAAAGTTCCTGATACTCTGTCCAAGACTATCCATTAGGTTCGCATCTATTTTAGCTTCCTTCAGCATCTCATCAAGTTTCTTTGATAATGAAGCTTCGGTTTCTTTATTCTCTTCAATTAAAGCCTGGTTTCTTTGGGAAGCAGGACCTCCTGCCAATTCTGGATACACCAGTGACCAGTCAAGATCATCATCTATAGGTTCAAAGGCAGAAACGGCAAAAACGATTGCCTCTGTGATTAAACCAATAATAAGCATCTCATTACCAAATGGCCAGTGCATGATCTTAAAAAGGGCTCCAAGTATTACTACTGATGCACCCAAACCATACACCATGTTCATTAATTTCATTCTGTTTTTATTGCTTGCCATAACTGTGATTAATTAGTTTGATTAATTAGATATTTAGATAAATAGGTTATTTTATGATTTAATATAAAAGGATTATAATTTATTTCGCTGGTTGGTTTAATATAATATCTGTGCCAAGATAATCCTGAACAGTTCTGAAACCGATGTAACTGCGGGCAGTATCTGAATATTCATAATCTCTGGTGCTCACCTGGAGGAAGTAAGCCACATCTTTCCAGGATCCTCCTCTCACAACTTTACGCAGATCCTCCTCATTATTAACCGAAGGGTTCATCGAGGACATATATTCATATGATGAAGGGTCATATGAAGAATTTACCCATTCAGAGACATTCCCTGCCATATTATAAAGATTATAATCATTGGGTTCGTAGGACTTGGCTTCCACCGTATAAAGGGCCTGATCTGCCGCGTAATCCCCTCTTAAAGGTTTAAAGTTTGCCATAAAACAGCCGCGATCATTTTTGGTATATGGCCCACCCCATGGATATGTAGCAGATGGCAGACCGCCACGGGCTGCATATTCCCACTCAGCCTCTGTAGGCAGGCGGTAACTTGGTACGTCGTGGTTTCCTTTACTTCTTCGGTATGCATTGTGATAAAGCGTTCGCCATTGGGTAAAAGCCTTGGCCTGCTTCCAGTTAACCCCTACTACCGGGTAATCATCAAAAGCCGTATGCCAATAATAATCATTATGCATAGGTTCATTGTAGGAGTAATTAAAATCTCTTATCCATACCGTGGTGTCCGGATACACCAGGACCTCTTCAGTATTAATAAAATCTGCTCTGGACTGTGTTTTGGATCGGGCAGCCGCCTGGATGTCCATCCACCTGTACCTGAACTTAAGTTTCTTAACATCAATAGTACGAAGTCCATTATAGGATTCCTCCATAGGTATGTACATACTGTCAACCATTATCCTGGCATAAGCCTCGTCTGGATAATCACGGGTATCCCAGATGATATCTACATCTTTGTTTACTTTTCTACCATTGTAATCCTCACTCAGTGAATAATAATTATCGTACATATACTTTTCGTATACGCTCATATTTTCAGTATCTGTATCAAGAAAGGCAAATTCTCCAATACCCCCGTCACCGGGAGTAGCACCCATAAATTCGGCTTCAATGGCAAGTTTCATTCTAACTATAGAATCACGTACCCAGTTTGTGAACTGGCGGTACTCAGCATTTGTTATTTCTGTTTCGTCCATATAGAAAGTACGAACGGTAACAGTTTTTGGTGGTGCATTTTTTTGATCGGCAATGTCAGCGTCAGATTTCCCCATGATAAAAGCTCCTCCCGGTATCAAGGTCATACCATATGGTTTTTCAGGATTCCACTTTTTCCCTTGTGCGCCTACAAGTTGCCCGCGATCTCCCCGACTACAACCGGCAAGTACTGCTAAGACGGCAATAAGCGAAATAAATTTCTTCATATTTCTTTCTGGTTAGGACATTTTCCTTTAAGGCGGTAAACCTATCTATTTATTTTCTAAAAAACAATAGTTTCCGTAAAAATACGGCAAACAAGTATACGCTTAAAATATTTATATTTCGTTTTTTCTTCTGGTTTTATACCATCTTTCCGGTATTACCTGGTTACAAGCCTCCAGATAATCCTCATGGCTGCAAGGTAATAACGTATGACGTTTTAATTTAGTATTTGTATTTGAAATAAAAGGTATTTCAATCCACCATCTTCCGCTTACCGGGCTCTTATAAAACACCAGGACCTCCTCATTTACCGGAACCTGATATTTTATAAACTCTTTTTTTGCAGAAGAACTATTTTCATTGGTACGATAATTTACCCCCTCAATAAAATACCACATCATTTGAGCAATCAACATATTACCTGCAGGAGGGTAAGCGGAGTTATACTCATAGATCCCAAAGGAACTTACTTTATCACTAATTCCGGCATAACGGGAAATGGCGCAGATCTCTTTTCCATCAAACCCATTGGGAGATGCATTGATCTCTCCCCCTGTAGCAGATGCATTTATGGCATTGATATCAATCGCGACCAAATTGGCATCCCTCATCACGGGCTCAATAACTTTAATATTTCCCGAAATCTCCCCCAAACGGTATGCGTCAAAAAATAATCTTTCCATCAACTCAATTTCATCCTGGGAATTAAAATAGGTTTGATAGCCTACATTGGAATAATTAAAAAGATTGTAGGGTTTATTGACTACGATCTTTCCTACATAAGAATTATTGCCAATTGGTTTTTCGGCGTCTCCCAGGTCAAACCTGCTATCTACATTCACAAGATTCACCATTTGTGCATATTTGTCATACGCGCGATACTGGGCATATATGAGGTCCTGGCTTCCACCTAAAATAACAGGAATTTTGTCCATTTTTAATAATTCTGCCAACATGCTTTGCAGGGCGTAATAAGTGTCTTCCACTGTATTTCCCTTTTCTATATCTCCCAGGTCTGCTATTTTAATATGCCAGTTTCCGGGGAAGAGTGAATAAAATGACCTTCTTATTTTTGAAAAATTAAGGAATTCATCCTCAACACCATCGGCAAGCCGGTTTTCTTTAACTCCTATAATTACAATTTTAACCTCGTCCAGGTCCGGGATTCCGGAATTTCCGGTGTGGAATTTAACCTGTTTTCCTAAATTCTGTACTTCTGAAGAATTCAGGTCTTCAACCAGGTTTTCATCAAGGGGGCTTAAAAACTCAAAATCCATGCATTATTTTTTTGAAGTAGATCTTTTAGCCGGAGCTTTTTTCTTGGTTGTTTTTGCTGTTGTTTTCCCCGGGCTTTTCTTTGCAGGCTTTTTGGTCTTTTTATCAAGGATATCTTTAACCTCCTCCAGGGATAATTTTGCAGCATCAACCGTTTTTGGCAATTCTATTTTGGTCTTACCTTTTATAATGTGAGATCTTCCCCAGCGGGCCTTTTCTACCTTTATGCCTTCATCTTTCCAGTTATGGATGATTTTATCCTTTTCTTTTTGTTTTTTATCCTCTATTAAATCCTCGATATCCCCTTCACCCAGATTATCAAAATCATATTTCTTACTTACATTGATAAAAATGTTATTCCATTTTAAAAATGGACCAAAACGTCCCACCCCTTTTTGTACAGGATGCCCCTCATATATATGTATAGGTGCATCTGCTCTTTCTTTGGCTTCAATGAGTTCCAATGCGCGATCCATATCTACACTCATAGGATCCTCGCCTTTGTCAAGGGAGACAAATTTCTTTCCGTAGCGCACGTATGGACCAAAGCGGCCGTTGTTCACTTCTACAGTCTCTCCTTCATATACCCCAATTTCTTTTGGAAGTTTAAAAAGATCCATTGCCTCCTCGAAAGTAATAGAATCTAAAGACTGATCTGGCATAAGTCCTGCAAACCTTGGCTTCTCCTCATCTTCAACCGATCCTATTTGTACCATTGGTCCAAATTTACCAAGTCTTACACTCACTGGTTTTCCCGTTTCAGGATCCTCACCTAAAATTCTTTCTCCCACTTCCCTTTCGGCATTTTTGGCCACATCCAGAACCTGGGGATGGAAATCGGAATAAAAATCCTTCATCATTTTGGTCCACTCCTCATTTCCTTCTGCTATATCATCAAAGCTTTGCTCCACTTTTGCCGTGAAATTATAATCAAGGATATTTGAAAAGTGATTCACCAGGAAATCATTAACTACAGACCCTACGGCGGTGGGCACCAGCTTACCCTTATCGCTTCCAACGGTCTCGGTAAGTTCCTTTTCAGAATATTTCCCTTTTTTAAGAGTTAACTGGCTGTATTTTCTCTCCACTCCCTCAATACTTCCTTTTTCAACATAATTCCTGTTCTGTATCGTTGAAATAGTAGGTGCGTATGTAGAAGGTCTGCCAATACCAAGTTCCTCCAATTGTTTAACCAGGGAGGCTTCGGTATACCTGTACGGTGGGCGGGTAAACCTTTCGGTTGCAGTTATATAATGGTTATCAAGTTTTTCATTCACCTTCAATGCGGGTAACATTCCCTCCTGTTCTTCATCCTCCTCATCGCTACCTTCAAGATAAACTTTAAGGAAACCGTCAAATATCAAAACCTCACCATTGGCTGTAAAATGTTTATTATGCTTATCGGCTTCTATCTTAACACTGGTCCTTTCAAGCACTGCTTCACTCATTTGCGAGGCAATGGCCCGCTTCCATATCAATTCATAAAGCCTTATTTCATCACGGTCCATATTCACAGAACTGTTATCAAACTGGGTAGGCCTTATCGCTTCGTGAGCTTCCTGCGCCCCTTTGGATTTTCCTTTGAATTGTCTTGCCTTGAAATATTTTTCACCATAAGCTTTCAGGATCTCTTTTTTTGCGCCCTTTTGAGCATCATCAGACAGATTTACACTATCTGTTCTCATATAAGTAATATGTCCTGCCTCGTAGAGTCTCTGGGCCAGGGTCATGGTTTTGCTCACAGAAAAATACAGTTTTCGGGCAGCTTCCTGCTGTAAAGTAGAAGTTGTGAAAGGCGGTGCCGGAGATTTAGTTGCAGGTTTAGTGGTGAGATCTGCCACTTTAAATAATGCTCCAATATTTTGCTGAAGAAATTTTTCGGCTTCCTGTTTTGTGTCAAAATTCTTTGGAAGTTTTGCGCGGAAGCTTTTGCCGTCTTCATTGGTAAATTCAGCATCTATCCTGAACGAGCCCACTGGTTGGAAATCCTGGATCTCCCTTTCACGTTCCACGATCAATCTCACAGAAACAGACTGCACCCTTCCGGCGGAAAGTCCGCCCTTTACCTTTCTCCATAATATAGGAGATAATTCATATCCCACAAGGCGGTCCAAAACCCGTCTTGCCTGCTGGGCATTTACCAGATCATAATTTATATCCCGAGGGTTTTCAATTGCTTTTAAGATGGCAGATTTTGTGATCTCGTGAAAAACGATTCTTTTGGTCTTTGATTTATCAAGCTTAAGTTCCTCAGCCAGATGCCAGGCTATAGCTTCCCCTTCCCGATCTTCATCACTTGCCAGCCATACCATATCTGCTCCTTTGGCGAGTTTCTTCAATTTGCTCACCACATCTTTCTTATCCTTACTGACTATATATTTCGGAGTGAAATTATCCTCTGTATCTACCCCAAGTTCTTTGGTAGGGAGATCTGCTATATGCCCAAAACTTGAGGCTACAGTATAATCTTTCCCTAAAAATTTTTCAATGGTTTTTGCCTTGGCAGGTGACTCCACGATCACTAAATTCTTTGCCATAAATCTTAATTTTCTTGATGCAAAAGTATATCAATTTTTTTTTAACTTACTAAAGCTTCATAATAATAGACCCGAACTGGTCCTGTAAAGCCGGTTTTAGATCAACAAAATTCCACCTTTTTCAACTCGCTGTGCAGGTTTAGGGCCATTTAATGAACTACCTCGATGCAAGCATACGAGGTATCAAATTCCAAAAAAACAAATCCCAAATTCCAAAAAGTAAAAACGATGCAAGCATCGGGGAATTAAACCCTAAGAGATTAAAGTGTCGTTAAAGCTCCACAATTACATCTTCTGCCTTCTATAACCAAAACCGGCAATACCGGGGATAACTGTAAACATTTTCATGGCTCCTCTTCAGGATAAATTGTGTTTACAGCAAAAATAAGATAGTATTAAAGGCTGCCGGAATGTTTTTTAACCTTAAAGGGGTATTGTTTAGCAGCAATCATTATTAGGTAGGGAAAAATAAAGATAAAAAAATGTCCTGTCACTTTGTCACAAATTTGTTAAATCCTATCTTTGCAAGCTAATTTAATTCCGGGACATTGAAAGACACATGGAGAAGATCATAGATGAAAAATTGCAGGGTAATACCCTTGAACTGGAACCAAAAACCACAAACACCCGCAAGCTATTTATAGAAAGTTATGGTTGCCAGATGAACTTTGCAGATAGCGAAGTGGTGGCATCCATTCTTCAAAATGAAGGTTTTAATACTACTCCTAATCTTGAAGATGCAGACCTTGTACTGGTTAATACCTGCTCTATTCGCGATAAAGCTGAACAGACGATAAGAAAAAGGCTGGAGAAATACAACGCAGTAAAAAAGATTAATCCCAAAATGAAAGTGGGAGTGCTGGGATGTATGGCAGAGCGGCTAAAAAGCCAATTCCTTGAAGAAGAAAAGATCGTGGATCTGGTAGTGGGCCCCGATGCTTACAAGGATCTTCCCAACCTAATAAATGAAGTGGAAGAAGGTCGAAATGCAGTTAACGTAATTCTTTCCAAAGATGAAACCTATGGTGATATCTCCCCTGTAAGGCTTCAAAGCAACGGAGTTTCAGCTTTTGTATCGATCACCCGTGGATGTGATAATATGTGTACTTTTTGTGTAGTGCCTTTTACCCGGGGCCGCGAACGAAGCAGGGATCCCCAAAGCATTCTGGAAGAGGTGAATGACCTTGCTGGAAAAGGATATAAGGAAGTTACCTTACTGGGCCAAAATGTTGACAGTTATCTATGGTATGGTGGCGGGTTAAAAAAAGATTTTAAAAATGCTTCGGAAATGCAGAAAGCAACTGCAACGGGATTTGCAGACCTGCTTAAACTCGTTGCTGAAGCCCAGCCTGAAATGAGGATAAGGTTCTCTACCTCCAATCCGCAGGATATGACCATGGATGTCATTGAAACCATGGCGAAGTATAAAAATATTTGTAATTATATTCACCTGCCCGTTCAAAGTGGCAGCAACAGAATATTGAAAGAGATGAACAGGTTACATACCCGGGAAGAGTATTTCACCCTTATCGATAATATAAGGACACTTATTCCGGATTGCGCGATCTCCCAGGATCTCATCTCAGGTTTCCCAACAGAAACTGAAGAAGATCACCGGGACACGCTGTCTCTTATGGACTATGTGAAATATGATTACGGATTCATGTTTGCGTATTCCGAAAGACCGGGGACCCTGGCCGCCAGAAAACTGGTGGATGATGTGCCCGAAGAAGTCAAGAAGAGGAGACTGGCAGAAATAGTTGAAAAACAAAGAGAACACAGCCTATTCAGGACGAAACAATTTCTCGGAAAAACCGTGGAAGTTCTTATAGAAAAAGAATCCAAAAAATCACCCCTCGAATGGAGCGGCCGTACAGAACAAAATACTGTCGCGGTTTTTCCCAAAGAGCATTATAAGGTGGGAGATTTTGTTATGGTAGAGATCCTGGATTGTACCAGTGCGACGTTGAAGGGGAAAGCGGTGGCTTACGCAGGTTAAAGGTTAGGAGTTAAGAGTTAAGAGTTGGTTTTAGAGTTGATATGATGTTCGAAATCCTGATCTGTATATTGTATACTGTATAATGTATAATGTATGGTCTTCAAGAGAAATTTTCGGCTTGAATCTGCGAATTCTGCGGGAAACCTAAAACAAACAAATTTGGAATTTAGAATTTGGAATTTGGAATTTTTACCATGGAGTCAATACAGGCAATAAAACAGAGATTTGAAATTATAGGGAATGATCCCAAGCTTAACCGCGCGGTAGAAAAAGCCATGCAGGTAGCGCCCACCGATATTTCGGTGTTAGTTACAGGAGAAAGCGGTGTGGGAAAGGAAAGTATCCCAAAGATCATTCATGCGCTGTCACACAGGAAACACGGTAAATACATTGCAGTGAACTGTGGTGCAATCCCGGAAGGAACTATTGACAGCGAGCTTTTTGGGCATGAAAAAGGGGCTTTTACCGGTGCTACCCAAACCCGCAGCGGATATTTTGAGGTAGCAGATGGAGGAACTATCTTTTTGGATGAAGTCGGGGAGCTTCCCCTTACCACTCAGGTGAGATTATTAAGGGTTTTGGAGAATGGGGAATTCATAAAAGTGGGTTCTTCCAAAGTTCAAAAGACCAACGTACGCATAGTTGCGGCAACAAACCTCAATATGTTTGAGGCAATCAAAAAAGAAAAATTCAGGGAAGACCTTTATTACAGGCTAAGCACCATAGAGATCAACCTGCCCCCGTTGCGCGAGCGCAAGGAGGATATCCACCTGTTATTCAGAAAATTTGCGGCAGATTTTGCTTTGAAGTATAAAATGCCCACTATCAGGCTGGAAGAGGATGCGGTGCAATTGCTACAGTCTTACAGATGGGGCGGGAATATACGCCAGCTTCGGAATATTGCTGAACAGATCTCTGTTTTGGAACAGGAAAGAAATATCATATCCAGGGAATTAAAATCTTATCTTCCCGATATTGGCAGCAATCTTCCTGCGGTGATCTCAGATAAAAAGAAGGATAGTGATTTCAGCAATGAACGGGAGATACTTTATAAGGTTTTATTTGATATGAAAAGCGACCTCCACGATCTTAAGAAGCTTACCTTAAAATTGATGGAAAACGGAAATCATAAAAATGTACAGGAAGAACATGAAAGCCTTATCCAAAAGATCTACCGCGATGAAGATGAAGAGGTAGAAATGGAAGATCTGGAACAGGAAAAGATGGAAGTACTGCAAATTGCCCAAAATCAAAACCGCGATAAGGAAGATAAATATTATTTTGCTGAAGAGATCGAAGAGGAAGAAACTCTATCCCTTCATGACAAGGAATTGGAACTCATTAAAAAATCCCTTGACCGCCATAACGGAAAACGAAAAAATGCTGCACAGGAACTTGGAATAAGTGAAAGAACCCTTTACCGTAAGATTAAACAATACAACCTGTAATAAAAAAACCCTTGAAAAAAAAACTCAGCTTTCTCTTGTTGCCTGTCTTTATTTTGACTTTTCAATCCTGCGGAATCTATTCCTTCACCGGGGCCGATACCGGGGGAGCATCCACCTTCCAGGTGAACTTTTTCCAGAATGTGGCAGATCTTGTTGAACCGGGAATAGACCGGGAATTTACCAACCGGTTACAGGACCTTATTCAGAATCAAACCAACCTAAACCTGGTAAATAGTGGGGGAGATTTACTGTATGAAGGAGAGATCGTTGATTATTACGAAGCCCCAATGACCGCTACGGCAGATAATCGCGCAGCACAAAACAGGTTAACAATAGTTGTAATGGTTCGTTTTTTTAACAGCATTCAGCCTGAAAATGATTTTGAACGCAGGTTCTCCTTTTATTACGATTTTCCCGCCACGGCTCCTTTAACAGGAGCTTTGAAAGACACAGCCCTGGAGGAGATTTTCTCCAGGATCACCCAGGATATATTCAACGCATCCCTAACTAATTGGTAATGACCTCACAGGAATTCCAGACTCTTCTTGAAGATGCAGCATCGGTAAGCCCGGCGCAAACGCTTCAACTGGAAAAGATCCTGGAGAAATATCCTTTTTTTCAGGCCGCAAGAGCAGTACATTTAAAAGGCCTGTATACCGAAAATAGTCTCAGCTATAATTACGAGCTAAAAAAAACAGCCGCCTATACAGCAGACAGGAGTGTGCTTTTTGATTTCATAACTTCCGAAGAATTTCAGCAGGATAAGATCGCTTTACAAATTAAAAAGCAGGATGAATATTTAAGGAGTATTACGGTTTTTGAACCCCGGGAGGTATTTGGGAGAAAAAGTATTGCAATTGATGATGCCATTTCAATGAAAAAAAAGGAATCTGATCTTGTTATGGATCCGGGTTTATTTGAAAGGCATTCAAAACCTGAAATAAAACCTCAGCAAACGCCACAAAATCCTGTGGAAAAGAATAAGGAGGTTACGGTAATCAAAGGAACTCCTCTGGATTTTGATCGCGATGAGTCTCATTCATTTTCAGAATGGCTGCGTCTTACAAGTGTTAAACCCATAAAGCGCAAAGATGAAGAGGATCTGAAATCCAGAGACAGGAAATTTGGGCTTATTGACGATTTTATTTCCAAAAGTCCGCGTATTGATACCTCCATTCCGGCTGGAAATTCCAACTTTGCCAAGGAGCGTGGGACACCCCCTGAAGCCCTAATGACAGAGACCTTAGCCCGCGTATACCTGGAACAGAAAAACTATAAAAAGGCCATGCAGGCCTATAAAATTTTAATTTTGAAAAATCCCGAAAAAAGTGGTTTCTTTGCAGACCAAATTCGGGCAATAAAGAAATTACAGGATAATAATACAGGTATAGAATGAACACTTTCACTATTTTTTTAGCATTAATAATCATCGTAGCCTTTTTACTGGTTATAGTTATTATGGTACAGAACCCTAAAGGAGGCGGACTATCATCTTCATTTGGAGGTGGCGGTGGTCAGCAACTTGGTGGAGTAAAAAAGACAACAGATTTTCTTGATAAAAGCACCTGGACTCTTGCTACCTTATTACTGGTATTGATCCTTCTTTCAAATGTTACTATTCTTGACGGAGGAGGAACAGCAGAATCCAGAGTTATAGACAGTAGACCAGACGTTGATACAAATATTCCTGCACCTGTTCAGTCTCCTGTTCAAAATCCCGAAGAGACTCAGCAAATTCCCTAAAAAAATAATTTCCCCTTATATAGATGCCGGCTTATGACAAGCTGGCATTTTTTTTTGAGCTTATGGCAGTATAAACCCCGTGGCATACTTTTGGTCATTTATAGAATCGCTTAAATAAAATTAATTAACTTAAAATACATTACACAAATGGCTTTAAACATTAAACCTCTTTCAGACAGGGTTGTTATTGAACCTGCCGCTGCCGAGACTCAAACAGCATCCGGGATCTATATTCCCGAAACCGCAAAAGAAAAACCCCAAAAAGGTAAAGTTGTTGCCGTTGGTACAGGAACCAAGAAGCATAACATGACCGTTAAAATTGGTGACGAAGTGCTGTACGGCAAATACGCAGGAACCGAATTAAAACTGGAAGGCAAAGATTATTTAATCATGCGGGAAGACGATATTCTTGCAATTGTGTAAACCTACTTTCCATAAGGAAAACCACTGACTAATAAAATCAATTAAATAACAGATCTGGTTCTTATAGGACAGGATCAAAAACAGATTAAACAAATGGCAAAAGATATTAAATTCAATCTTGAAGCCCGTGACGGAATTAAGCGCGGGGTAGATGCATTGGCCAATGCAGTAAAAGTAACATTAGGCCCAAAAGGACGTAACGTAATTATAAGCAAATCATTTGGTGCCCCTACAGTAACCAAGGATGGGGTTACAGTTGCAAAAGAGATCGAACTTGATGATCCATTGGAAAACATGGGTGCTCAAATGGTTAAGGAAGTAGCTTCCAAAACCAATGATCTTGCGGGTGACGGGACTACCACAGCTACGGTTCTTGCACAGGCAATCGTAAAAGAAGGACTTAAAAACGTTGCTGCAGGAGCAAATCCAATGGATCTTAAAAGAGGAATTGATAAAGCTGTACAGGCAATAACCGCAAATCTTTCTGAACAAACTAAAGAAGTAGGTAACTCTTCAGAAAAAATAAAGCAGGTAGCTTCTATCTCTGCCAACAATGATGACCATATTGGAGAATTGATCTCTGAAGCTTTTCAGAAAGTTGGAAAAGACGGTGTGATCACCGTTGAAGAAGCCAAAGGAACTGAGACACACGTTGATGTTGTGGAAGGAATGCAGTTTGACCGTGGATACCTTTCTCCCTACTTTGTTACCAATAGCGAGAAAATGACTGCAGATCTTGAAGATCCATATATTCTTTTATATGACAAAAAGATTTCTTCAATGAAAGATCTTCTTCCGGTTCTTGAACCTGTGGCACAATCAGGCAAACCTTTATTGATCATTGCAGAGGATGTTGATGGGGAAGCCCTTGCAACTCTTGTGGTAAATAAGTTAAGAGGTTCTCTGAAGATCGCTGCGGTAAAAGCTCCTGGATTTGGTGACCGTAGAAAAGCTATGCTTGAAGATATAGCTACCCTTACAGGTGGTACTGTGATCTCTGAAGAAAGAGGTTTCTCCCTTGAAAATGCAACTCTTGATATGCTTGGTACCGCAGAGAAGGTTGCAATTGACAAAGATAACACTACAGTTGTAAACGGTAGCGGAGATCAAAATGCGATTAAAGAACGCGTAAGCCAGATCAAAGCTCAAATCGAATCTACAACATCAGATTACGATAAAGAAAAACTTCAGGAGCGTCTTGCAAAACTTGCCGGAGGTGTTGCCGTACTATATGTAGGTGCAGCAAGTGAAGTTGAGATGAAAGAGAAAAAAGACCGTGTAGATGATGCCTTAAATGCCACTCGTGCGGCTATTGAAGAAGGTATTGTTGCCGGTGGAGGTGTAGCTTTGGTTCGCGCAAAAACAGCCCTGGAAGGACTTAAAGGTGAAAATGCCGATGAGGAAACAGGAATACAGATCGTAAACAAGGCCATTGAATCTCCATTGAGAACAATTGTTGAGAATGCCGGAGGCGAAGGATCTGTTGTGATCAACAAGGTTCTTGAAGGTAAAGATAACTATGGGTATGATGCCAAAACAAATACCTTTGTAGATATGATGACTGCAGGTATTATTGATCCTAAAAAGGTGACCAGGATAGCACTTGAAAATGCTGCTTCTGTTGCTGGTATGATCCTTACTACCGAATGTGCTTTGATCGATATCAAAGAAGAAAGTGGCGGCGGAATGCCAGGTGGAATGGGCGGAGGAATGCCCGGAATGATGTAGTGATTAGTCGGTAGTCGATAGTCTTTAGACTATAGACTGTTGAAAGTATATATTATATACAAGAAACCCCCGCCTTTTTCAAGGCGGGGGTTTTTATTTGATCCCATTGGTTGGAATTTTTCTTAATACCAAAGATTGGGAAGTAATAATCTGTTTTACACCTCTCCTTTTCGGAATTCAAAAGCACCTTTTCTAAGATTGATATTGTATTCCAGATAAGCCTTCAGGCTGGCGAGAAAATTTGCCCAGCCTTCTGTGTTTCCACCATACCATTCAATACCGGCTTTATCTGCTTCCATCTTTCCTTCTGTCACACTTACAACCGTACTGCGGTCCTCCAATTCCCGAAGGGAAATTTTAACCAGTAATTTCTTACCCTTTGCCCCCTCCCAATTAAAGGAAACCAGCTCGCCGGGGATTACTTTGGAAACCTCGATAAGGACTTCTCCTTCAAATTCCGGGAATTCCCAGATAACAGAGGTTCCCTCAATGAGGTGACCTGTGCTTTTCCCGATAAAGTAATTGCGCATTTTTTCAGGATCCACGATCGCCTGAAAAACCTCGGTTGATGGCTTTTGAATTTGTATTGCTGCTTTTATTTCCAGATTCTCCATAATTCCCCTGATTTTATATTTAAACTCTCATTCCTCAAAGATTACTAAGTTCTCTCTTTTCTACGGCTTTTTCAAGTAAGGACACATATTTTTTCTCATAAGACCTTCCCAAAGTAATAAAAAATGAGACCAACTTTTTTTAATGATCATGGGGTTGCGGATTCATAACTTCTTCCTGTAATCTCTTTTTAAACCTTTTATCTTCTCCGGTTGCAGGTCTCAGGACCATTTCAACCAATTCAAAGTCCTCGTTGATATACATATCCAAAGTCCAGTCTTCACTCAACCTGGGTATATTCATTACAGAATCCCTTGGAATGATCTCTCCTCTTTCATTTTTGATCACAGTATTGTCCCCTACGGGAAATCTCATGTCCTGAACCATTTCTATCAATTCTTCCTCAGTGATAAGATGAAGGCCCTCAGGCTTATATTTTTCTTCTTTACAAGAGATCATTAATATGGCAAAGCAAACAAAAAATATTTTCTTCATAGGTAGATTGGTTTGAGTAATGAATATAAGAAATGCTGGGATTGCCAGGCAGAAATTATAATGGGAATTTTTTATAATTAGTTGCATACTTATAACTCTGACCAAAAAAATCTGAATGTTAAAGAAACTCATTTAAGTCCGGAAAACAAAATATACTCCCAGGCAGGAGGATTAAAAGAATTGGGTAATCATTTAATTTAAGCTTGGAAGAAAATATGTGACCTAAAAAGCCCACCCCGCCTTTCAGGCACCCGTCCGTAGGAGGGGAAGGACTCAACGAATTATTTATCCATCTTTTATAATTATCTGAACGCTCAATTTCAGGCATTATGGCAATTGCTATAAAAAGTTTTTAGGAAAATTCTCCGGGGCAAGCCACCGGAGAATTTGAGGATACACGTTTTCAAACTTTAAATATTTACTAACAAAGTAAGCCTCGGGATATTAACCCTCTCAGGATAAAAATTTCCCCTCCTCTGAAGAGGTGTCCGCAGGACGGGGTGGGCACTTGAAGTTGCTTTTAGATTAAAAACTGAATAATCTTCAGAGCGATAAAATTTAAATTTTCTCAGCATTATCTCTTTATTGACCGGGAACCTGATCAAGTTTTCCCCTCCAACGAAGGGGTGTCCATAGGACGGGGTGGGAATCCCTTGTGGTTTTTCTGTTTAATCAATAGATTCAATTATTTTATCGTGAGTTCGATATAAGAAAAGGTAAAAAAAGAGGGATTAAACAACAAAGAAAAAGCAGAAAATTAGTATATTTAAGTATCTAAAAACCAAATATTTAACTAACTATCTGCTTATGATTTCTACCGATAAAATTACTGAAATTTTTTGTTTTATTGATGAGTTTCAAAAAGAATTTGAACAAGCCCAACAAGGACATCTTCTTGAAGGCGATTGCAGCATTAAGAGAAGAAACAAGAAATCGAAACTCTCCAATAGTGAAGTAATGACTATTATGGTGCTGTTCCATTCAGGGAATTTTAGAAATCTAAAGCACTTTTATCTTTTCTACGTAAAACCACATTTGAAAAGTGAATTTCCTGAAACAGTATCTTATAACCGTTTTGTAGAACTCCAACAAAAGGCAATAGTACCAATGGCCTTATTCCTGAAAATGTGTTGTTTAGGAAAATGCACGGGAATTTCTTTTATAGATTCCACACCCTTAAGATCTTGTCATATCAAGAGAGAAAAGCAGCACAAAACTTTTAAAGGAATGGCTGCCAAAGGGCAATGTTCCATAGGATGGTTCTTTGGGTTTAAACTTCATTTAATCATCAATGATAAAGGAGAAATCCTGGATTTTATGCTTACCCAGGGTAATGTTGATGACAGAGAACCTTTAAAAAGCGATAATTTCCATAAGAAGATAATGGGTAAGCTTTATGGTGACAAAGGGTATATAGGCAAAGATCTATTTGAAAAACTCTTCGTGGATGGAGTCCATCTGGTTACCAAGATCAGAAAGAACATGAAGAATAGCTTAATGCATACCTACGACAAAGTAATGTTGAAAAAGAGGGCCATAATTGAAACAGTAAATGATGAACTCAAAAATATGTGCCAAATCGAACATACCAGACACAGAAGCTTCGATAACTTCTTGTCAAACTTACTCTCTGGGCTGATCGCCTACAGCTTCTTTCCTAAAAAACCTTCCTTAAACCTCGAAATTATTGATCAAAGACTATCTGCTTAAGTCGAACTCACGTTAGATTAATAATTTTTTAATCCTGGACTATAAGATCCTTATGCCCACACCTTCCGAATTCCGGCTGAATATTGACGTGATTAATCCCAAATTTATGATAAACAAGTTCCTCAATTGTGTCTCTAATTTCATCAAATTGGGAAAGGAGAATGTCCTGTTTAAAATCTATGTGGGCTTCCAGGTGTGTTTCATCTTCATTCAATTGCCAAACATGAATGTGATGAACGTTATTGATTTCGGGAATTTCTGAAATAGCTGCGGCAATATCTTCAAGAGCAAGGTTTGCAGGAGTAAATAACATTAAAACTTTGGTTGAATTTTTTAACAGATCGTATCCCGCAACAATTAGATAGGCTGCTATAGCTAAAGTTAAAACACTATCAACCCAGTATATTTGATAAAATTTCATTAATATACCGCCTATTAAAACCGCCACGGAAGCCATAAAATCTGTAAAAAGATGGAGGTATGCACCACGAATATTCATGTTGATCTTACTATCTTTTTGAAGAAGTAAAACGCTGTAACCATTTCCTGCAATAGCTAAAAGAGCCATCCATATTACAATGCCGGAGTCAATGAGATAAGGTTCCTTAAATCTTTGTACAGCTTCAATTATAAGAAATAAAGCAACAGTTATAAGGATTGCTGCATTTACAAAAGCGGCCACTATTTCCGCCCTTTTATAGCCAAAGGTTCTGTGAAGCGAAGCCTCTTTTTTGACCAGTTTATTGGCTATAAAAGTTATTAGTAAATTTACAACATCGCTGAAATTATGAAGGGCATCTGAAAGCAACGCGAGACTACCACTTATAAAACCACCTACCGCCTGGGCAAGAGTAATACCCATGTTGAGCATAATTACAAAAAGTAATTTTTTACCCTTTATATCTGAAGAATGGTGATGGTGGTGATGGCTCATTATCCCTGGACAGGAATTTTATCTATTCTGTTCTGATGTCTGCCTCCTTCAAATTCTGTGTTAAGAAAAATTTGAACCATATCCACAGCCTGTTGTTCTGAAACAAATCTTGCAGGAATACTTAAAATATTAGCGTCATTATGTTGTCTTGCCAATTTTGTAATTTCACCACTCCAGCATAAGGCAGATCTTATTCCCTTATGTTTATTGGCTGTCATCGAGGCCCCATTCCCACTTCCACATATTATAATTCCAAGCTCAACTTTACCAGATTCCACGTCATTTGCAACAGGGTGAACAAAGTCTGGGTAATCTACACTGCCTTCCTCATTTGTGCCGTGGTTTACAATTTCTATATTCTGTGATCTTAAAAAATCAACAATCGCATTCTTGTACCTTGTCCCTGCGTGATCATTACCAATTGAAATTGTCATAATTTTAATTTTAAAGTTTGTACAAAGGTAAATAATGGCTTGTTAACCAATATTATTTCCATTGTTAATTACTATCTCTAAAAGTCTCATTTTAAAGGGATTTAAATTTAACCTTAAATGTGAATAACATTTAGTCTATAAATAACAATCAAATTTGGTGAATTGAGAAAAATAACGAATAGAAAAAATTAAAGCACTAAATCAAATTATATAACTATAATTTTTGCTCAACTTATAAGCAACATTTTTTGAATTGTGAACAGTAAAAAAATTTATAAATATTAAGAAAACCTTTTAAATATAAATTATTAACCTTTGTTAAGAAACTCTTAAAGCTAATAGGAAATCAAGGCCTTACAAATTTAGGGTTTTGTTAACAACTTGTTTTGGATTGTGTGTAGCTAATAATCCTATCTATTTCCATAAAAGTTATTGTACAAATTAACACCCTATAATAAACAGTATTTTAATTTTTTAAAAAAGAATAAAATAAATGGATATATAATATGTGTTCATAACTCCTTTTATTAAAATAGAGTTTATATCCCTTCAATTGAATTCAAAATTATTTTTATAGTATATCTTTTAAAGTTCAAAGTTCTGTTTTTTAGAGTTTTAACTAATAGTAATGCGTTATATCCGGGGAAAATATAAATATTACTCATTTTTGTAATTAGTGACTTTACTCTATAACCTTATTAATTACTGAAGTTTTGTTTTACACATGTTTATCCTTCCTGCTCTGATCTTTTAATTCAGGAATTTTAATTAAAAAATCTTGTAATCAATCAAATTATTTGAGTTAAATCTGGTATAATCTGAAATAATTAAGGCATAGTTAGAGATCTGAAAATTCAAACTTTTTAGTATTTATTTAACGTTTTAAGCGTTTTATGGGTTTTTATTATTTTCTCAATTTTTTGTTAATGAGGAGTTTATTTTTTTAAGAATTTGACCGGGAAAATTCTTGTATTTAAAAAAAAATTAATTTTCGAAATTATTTCAAGTCACATATAAGCTGTAATTTTATCGATTATTGAAAATTATGAGGAAAAAGAAAAATAATAAAGGTTCAGGTTCAGATTCAAACGATCTAACTAAAAGTATAACAGGCATTTTACGTAACAAGCCGGATACAGCCTTTAATTATAAAGAAATAGCGGAGAAATTAGGTGTGAATGATGCTAATACCAGAAATAAAATTATTAGAAAATTAAGTCAGCTTGCAGCAAAAAAGGAGATTGAAGAGGTTGAAAGAGGTAAATTCAGACTTGTAGCCAATCTGGAATATTATACAGGTGTATTGGATATGACCACAAAAGGATTTGGCTATGTAGTAGTGGAAGAACTTGAAGAAGACGTATTTATTCCTGCAAATGCATTGAATAAAGCCTTTGATGGAGATGAAGTTGAAATTTATATTTACAATAAACGAAGAAAGAGAAAATCTGAAGGGGAGGTTGTAAATGTTATTAAAAGAAAACGTACAGACTTCGTGGGAGTGCTTCAGCTTCAGGAAAATTTTGGATTTGTTTCCATACAGGATCCAAAAATGTATACAGATATTTTTGTACAAAAGAATAAAATTTTTGATGCTCAAAATGGGGATAAAGTAGTTGTTACCCTGGAAGAATGGCCGGAAAAAGCAGATTCACCTTTTGGCAGGATCAAACAGGTTCTTGGAAAACCCGGAGAACATAATACAGAGATACATTCAATACTTGCGCAATATGGCTTGCCTCATGAATTTCCGAAGGAAGTTGAGGATTTTGCAAATAACATTGATACTTCCATAAAAGAAGAAGAGATTAAAAAGAGGAGAGATCTTAGAAACACTTTAACTTTTACAATAGATCCGGAAGATGCGAAGGATTTTGACGATGCATTAAGCTTTAAGCCTCTGGAGAATGGAAATTTCGAAATTGGAATCCATATTGCAGATGTTGCTCATTATTTACAACCTGATACAGTACTGGATGAAGAGGCTTATCAACGTGCAACTTCAATATATCTGGTGGACAGGGTAGTACCTATGTTACCGGAAGTATTGTCAAATAATGCCTGTTCTCTTCGTCCTCATGAAGAAAAATATACATTTTCTGCAATATTTGAACTGGATAAAAAAGGCTTTGTAATTGATCAATGGTTTGGACGAACTGTAACTCTTTCTGATGCACGGTTTGCATATGAGGAAGCCCAGCACATTATAGAAACCGAAAAGGGTTTCATTCCGGAGGAAATATCTATTCAGGATAAAGATTACTCAGTAAGTGATGAAATTGTTAATGCTGTGGTTACCCTGAACGATATGGCAAAGAAAATGCGTTCCAGGAGGCTTAAGGATGGCGCTATTTCATTTGATAAAGTAGAAGTCAAATTTCAGCTCAACGAGGAAAATGAACCCACTGGTGTTTATTTTAAAACTTCTAAAGAAGCAAATAAACTGATTGAGGAATTTATGCTGCTTGCAAATAAAAAAGTAGCTGAGTTTATTGGTAAACAAACCCCTAAAAAAACTTTTGTTTACCGCTGTCATCCTGAGCCGGATGATTCAAAACTTGCTGCATTGCAAACGGTGGTTTCAAAATTTGGTTATAAAATAAATTTAAAGGACAGGAAATCTGTAACATCTTCCCTAAACAATTTACTTGCCGATGTACAGGGAAAAAAGGAACAGAATCTTGTGGATACCCTCACAATACGCACCATGAGCAAGGCGTATTACAGCACTAAAAATATTGGCCATTATGGATTGGCTTTTGACTACTATTCACACTTTACCTCTCCCATACGAAGGTATCCTGATGTAATGACCCATAGATTATTACAACATTATCTGGAGAAGAATAATAGTGCCAAAGAAGAAGAATATGAAGCCAAATCTCACCATAGCAGTGAAATGGAAAATCTGGCAACCAGCGCTGAAAGGGATTCCATAAAATTTATGCAGGTAAAATATATGATAGACCACCAGGATGAGGAGTTTCTTGGAGTAATTTCAGGAGTCACAGAATGGGGGATATATGTGGAAATCATTTCCAATAAATGCGAAGGAATGGTGAGGTTAAGGGATATCAAGGAAGATCATTTTGATTTTGACCAGGAACAATATGCTATTGTGGGTAGAAAAACAGGTAAAACATATACTCTTGGAGATGAGGTTTACGTAAGCGTTAAGAATGCAGATCTGGTTAAAAAACATTTGGATTTTAATCTTTTAGGCAAGGGAAATTAAAGGAATATTTTTTTTGTTTTTTTAGTATGAAGCATATTGTTACTGTGATCTTTTTTTTGATCGCCTTGGAGATGAGCTCCCAGGAAAAAATTATTTTACCCGGTGAATTTATTGGAATAGAGATTTCAAGAGGTCTCAGGACCTATCTTATTCCTTCAAATGAAGACAGGGTTATAATAAAGGGAAAAGGCTCCAGTAATATCCAGGTAAAGGTTGAAAATGGTATTCTTAAGATCAGGGCTGGCTATGCTCAGCTTCTGGAATCTGATGACACAAACGTTGATATTTTCTTCAGGCATGTTCTCTCTATTGAAGCAAGACACAATTCCAAAATTTATATCAGAAACAAAATAAAACAGCCACTGCTTAAATTAAAAGCACGGGAGGGTGCCACTATTTTTGCAGAACTGGAAGTGGAAAATATCGTTGCCACTGCTGCAACCGGTGGGTCCTTAACCCTTACCGGGAAAGCCGCCATCCAGGAAATCGAGGTTAAATCTGGTTATTATAGGGGGGAGAATCTTATTGGTGATAACATAAATGTAATATTGAATGGGAGAGGTATGGTTAATATTTCTGCAAAAAAATATGTCAATGCAATGGCACTCGCCGGGGGTAATATTTATATCTATGGTAATCCTGAGGAAATTCATGAAAAAACCGGTCTAGGTGGGTCAATTAAAAAAATAAACTAATATCTTGCCCAAGTGAAAATCACATTTGTATATGATTCAGGACATACTAGCAGCCTTACCTCTGGGATTTTTTTTAGCCTTTTTATTGGGTCCGGTTTTTTTTGTATTGCTTGAAACAGCTGCTATTAAAGGTTTTAGAGCCGCATTGATGTTTGATCTTGGAGTAATCCTTGCAGATATAATCTTTCTATTCATCGCTTATTTAAGTACTTCCAAATTATTAAAAAGCCTTAAAGATGATCCTGCCTTGTTTATATTTGGAGGGGTAATTCTTATCACGTATGGAGTAATGGCTTTTTTACAAACTAAAAAATCATTTTCTATTGAGGAAGATACACCCGAAGTAAGGAAATTAAGCAGAAATGATTACATTGGCCTCGCAGCCAAAGGCTTTCTCCTCAATTTTATAAACATAGGTGTTCTTGGATTTTGGCTGGGTTTGATCATTGTTTTTGGTCCTACTCTTGAAATGCAAATCAACAGAATCATCGTTTTCTTTGGTAGTGTTTTGGGAACCTATCTGGTTTTTGATATAATAAAGATCCTTTTAGCAAAAAAATTAAACAGAAAGCTTACGCCCGAAAGAATATATCGCATGAAAAAAGGGATAAGCATTATAATGGTTGTCTTTGGGATGATACTTTTAACCAGAGGTTTGTTTCCTCAAAGAATTGAAGGTTTGCAGGATAGGATAGAAAGCATGCAACCCGAAAATGTGGTTAATCATAATTTCCTTGAATAGGGCAGTCTTTTTCTGAAAATTAAAAAAGCTCCCGTTAAGGAGCTTTTTGAGGCATCGAGCGGATTCGAACCGCTGTACGAGCTTTTGCAGAGCTCTGCCTAGCCACTCGGCCACGATGCCATTAATTTTGGTTGGCAAATGTAATAAAATTTTCCAGTACCAAAAGAATACTATCTCGATTTACTTCTGGAAACTGTCACCCGGCCAACATCTCCCCCAATAGGTGGATTTATTTTAGATACATCAACCTTTACTTTTTGTACCAAAAGCAGCTCTTTAAGAACCCTGTTCAGAATCCTTTCTGCAACGGTTTCCAGTAATTTCGCCCTGCTGGCCATTTCTTCTTTTACAATTTTATGAAGGTGCACGTAATCTATGGTATCCGCCAGAGAATCTGTTTTGGAAGAATGTGCAAGATCCCCCTTTACCGTAAGGTCTACCCTATAATCGCTTCCTATCTTTCTTTCCTCATCAAGACATCCATGGTAGGAAAAAACCTTGATATTTCTAAGTTTTATTGTTCCCAAAAGATTGTTTTTATAACTTCTGCAAATTTAAGGTTTATTTGAATTTAAGAGCTTTTAAAATATTTAAATATCCCGCCTTTTGATAATGAAGATACCAAAATTTATACTTTCAGCATGGATGGCTAACCACCTATTTTTTGGTAACTTTGCAGTCTGTTTTAGAATTAAAAATTATGACCGAAATAAAGAGATCCCTCAATTTTATTGAGCAGATCATTGAAGAAGATTTACAGGGCGAATATTCGCTATCACAATTAAAATTCAGATTTCCACCCGAACCCAATGGATATCTTCATATAGGGCATGCATCCTCAATTTGTTTAAATTTTGGTCTTGGCGAGAAATATAATGCGCCGGTGAATTTAAGATTTGATGATACCAACCCAACCAAGGAGGAACAGGAATTTGTAGATGCTATTAAGGAAGATGTTGTGTGGCTTGGATTTAAATGGGCAAAGGAATGTTATGCTTCAGATTATTTCCAACAATTGTATGATTGGGCCGTAGACCTCATTAAGAATGGTTATGCCTATGTGGATACCCAGACTTCAGCACAAATTGCTGAACAAAAGGGCACACCTACAGAGCCGGGTAAAAACAGTCCTTACCGCGACAGGCCGGTGGAGGAGAACCTTGAACTTTTTGAAATGATGAAAAATGGGGAAACTCCGGAAGGGGCACATGTCTTAAGAGCTAAGATAAATATGGCTTCCCCAAATATGATAATGAGAGATCCAATCATGTACAGGAGCCTCCACAAGAAACACCATCGTACAGGAAATGATTGGATGATCTATCCCATGTATGACTGGGCTCATGGTGAAAGCGATTTTATCGAAGGTATTTCGCACTCCTTCTGTACCCTGGAGTTTTTACCACACAGGGAATTATATAACTGGTTTCTGGAAAAAATAAGTAAATCTGGTGATTTTCTTCCAAAACAACGGGAATTTGCCCGTCGTAATCTTAGCCATACTGTGGTAAGTAAGCGAAAATTGCTACACCTCGTGGAAAAGGGGATAGTGAAATCATGGGATGATCCCAGGATGCCAACTATTTCCGGATTAAGAAGAAGGGGTTATACCCCCGCATCCATCAGGAAATTTGCAGATACCATTGGTATCGCAAAAAGGGAAAACGTTATTGATGTTTCCCTGTTGGAGTTTTGTATAAGAGAAGATCTTAATAAAACTGCCCCACGGGTAATGGGGGTTTTAGATCCCGTGAAACTGGTTATCATCAACTATGATGAAAATAAGGAAGAATGGCTGGAAACAGAAAACAATCCTGAGGATGAAAGTGCAGGAGTCAGAAAGATCCCCTTCTCCAAAGAACTTTTTATTGAGAGAGAAGATTTTAAGGAAGAAGCAAACCGTAAATTTTTCAGATTAAGTATTGGGAAAGAAGTGAGATTAAAGAGTGCTTATATTATAAAAGGGGAGAAGGTTGTAAAGGATGAAAATGGTGAGATCACCGAGATCCACTGCACCTATGATCCCCTAAGTAAAAGTGGTAGTGGTACTGAAGAATCTCTTCGGAAAGTTAAAGGCACTCTGCATTGGGTTTCTGTCCCACATGCAATTGAGGCTGAAATTCGTCTCTATGACAGGTTATTCACTCAGGCAACTCCTGATGCAGATAAGGAAAGGGATTTTTTGGAGTTTATTAATCAGGCATCACTTGAAGTGATTACCGGGTATCTTGAACCCAGTCTAAAAAATGCTTCAACAGGCGATAAATTCCAGTTCCAGCGCATAGGATATTTCTGTATAGACAAGGAAAGTACTCCGGAGAAACTGATTTTTAACAGAACCGTTACTTTGAGAGATTCATGGGATAAAATTGCTGAATAATTAATAATTTATATGTTTTAAGATTTATTTGTGAATCAAACTTTACATATTAACCGGTTATTAACAAGAGACGCATAGTCTTTACAGTATCTTTGATAGATAATTAATTTAAAAAATTTAATAATTATGGCAAATTCTGGAAGTTCATTATTGGCTTTATTAACCGGTGCTGCAATAGGCGCTGCGATAGGTTTATTATACGCTCCTGACAGTGGAGAAAATACTCGGGAAAAGCTGAGCAAAGAGGCTCAGGAAGCAAAAGAACAATTCAATAGAAAATATCAGGAAACAACATCCAATTTAAGTTCTCGTGCCAAAAAAGCAAGAATTGATTTTGAGCATAGACTTGAAGATACTTTATCTTCTGCAAGTTATAAAGCAGATGAGATCCTTTCAGCTTTGGAATCCAAACTCGAGGAACTTAGAAAGCAGAATGCAAAGTTACAAAAGGATGATAGCTCCGGTGTTGCCGGAAACACAGCTACCCGAACCGGTTCATCGAATACACCGAATAAGGCAGTAGTATAACAATATGGCATTTGAAAGGCAATCCTATAGCATTCAGGAGTTAAAGGAACACATAAGGGCTTACAAACAAAGTACGTCTGAGTATGTGAAGCTGAGCGTCTACAACAAAGCTGTAAAAGGTGCTCTCTCTCTGGTAAGTGCTGTGATTGTAGGATTCATTGGCATCATAGTGCTTTTATTTTTATCTGTAGCCATAGCCATTGCAATAAGCAATGCTCTTAATAGTCCAAGCGCAGGATTCTTTATAGTTGCGGGATTTTATATTTTGCTCCTTGTACTGTTTTTCCTGTTTGGAAAAAAGATGCTGGAGAAGAGTATTATTTTAAAAAGCTCAAGAAAAGTTTTTAAAGACTAAATATCTGATATGAAAGAATACAGGTCATTTGAAGAAATTGAGAGAGATTTAAAGATACTTAAATTGCAAAGTGAGATCGATAAGGAGGAAGTAATATTGAGCTTTCACAGGACCAAAGAAGCACTTAGCCCATTGTCTGTTCTTAGTAGTGCCGGGCAGGCCGCCAAAAGAAAAGCCATGGAAATAAAAGCCATTGCCCTGGCAATTAAAAACCAGGTTTTCAATAAAGATTAGAATAAATAATAAGCTTTTAAATATAAAGCCGGATATCACAGTTTAGAATATTCATTTGTATATTGAAATTCTAAAAATGATTCCGGCTTTTTTATTGAAGTATTTAGGATGTTTCATCCTCGGGTTGTTCTCCACGATCTCTCCTGGGGGAGGCCTTGCGGGTTTCCTTTTTCCTTTTTAATTCGGCATTTTTAGCTCTCATTGCCTCCCCAATTTGATTGGAAGCCGTGAAGGAAGCAATCATATTATTCAGCATATCACTACCTGCCTGGGGAGAGTTTGGCAACAGGATAAGATTGGAATTTGTTTCCTCACCAATGGCCTGGAGGGTGTCATAATGCTGGGTAACCACAATAAGGGCTGAGGCTTCCTGGGAATTGATACCTACTTTATTCAGTACATCTACACTTTCTTCCAGGCCCCGGGCTATTTCACGTCGCTGATCTGCAATACCCTGCCCCTGTAATCTTTTACTTTCAGCTTCTGCACGTGCTTTTGCAACAATTTTTATTCTTTCAGCTTCAGCGATATATTCCGCAGCTACTTTTTCTCTTTCGGCAGCATTAATCCTGTTCATTGCAGCTTTCACCTGGGCATCGGGGTCAATATCTGTTACCAGGGTCTTGATTATATCATACCCGTAATCTGACATGGCCTGGTTAAGTTCCAGCTTCACCGCAATTGCAATATCATCTTTTCTCTCAAAGACATCATCGAGTTTCATTTTTGGAACTTCAGCCCTAACCACGTCAAATACATAAGATGTGATTTGATCATGTGGACTTTCAAGCTTATAAAAAGCATCATATACATTAGTCTTAATTACCTGGAATTGCACCGATATCTTTAACTTTACAAACACATCATCCTTTGTCTTGGTTTCCACCAAAACATCCAGTTGTTGTACTTTTAAATTGATCCTACCGGCAATTTGATCAATGACGGGAACTTTAAAATGCAGTCCTGAATTTCTGGTAGATCGAAATTTACCAAATCTTTCCAGTACTGCCGCAGTTTGTTGTTTTACGGTGAAAATGCCCGAAAAAAGAATGATGAGAGCAAATATAACCGCAATAGTTATTAAAATAGAGCTTAGCATAACAGAGAGATTTTTTGATAAGATACTAATATTTAAGTTACTTTTATCCCTGTTTTTTAAGTCTCCATGAAATTAAAAGGTTTAATATTTTTGATACTAACCGGGGTATTTCTCACAAGTGCGCATGCACAGAGAAAATTTCCGCCAAACAGCTATAATCGCTTAGGGGTTCAGGGGGGTCTTACCTATGGGAATGTCTATAGCGATGATTTTCAATTCATAAATAAAGTTGGGTACACAGCTGGACTTACCACCCGGGCTACAGCCGGGAAGAAGATTTTTTTTATTTACGGGGTTAATTTCCATGAATTCAATACCGGTCTTGAAGTTCTTCCACCCGTCTCTTTTGAACCCGAAGAAATCGATTTTAAGACCACCGGCGTGCAGATCAATTTTTTTGTGGGTCACAAGCTTATTGAAGAATATTTATCCTTTGAAATGGGCCCTTTATTACAATTAAACAGCAAATTTAGTCCTGAAGAGGGAAAGGAAAATTACCGTTTGAAAGATTATGATCTTGTAGCATCAGATTTGGAGGAGATCTCCAAAATGAATTTTAGCCTGGCTGCAGGATTTTCAGGAGGATTGCCCAAAATAAAGTTATGGATCCAGTATCAATATGGAATTTCTAATCTTTTTAACGCTCTGGACTATGAGGAATTAAGGGAAAAAGATCCCGCCGTTCCCAATTTCAAAGGAAACATGAGAATGGCCGCGGCGGGATTGGTATTTTATTTTTAGGGAATTATTTGAAACTTAAAAAAGGGAGGCAGCTTTTTGAAGTCGGTTAACGGTTTCCTCTTTTCCAATTTTTTCAGCGATTACAAACACATCCGGACCCTGCATAGCACCTACCAGAGAAAGTCTTAATGGCTGCATAACCTTGCCAAATCCCAGAGCCTCTTCCTGTATCCAGCCTTTAACCTTTTCCTGAATGTTTTCTGAAGTGAAAGGGGAGGTATTGGAAATTAGCTGTGCCAGTTGGACCATTATATCAGATGTATCATCTTTCCAGATCTTCTTTTGTGCCTGCTCATCATAATTCTCGGGGGCCCGAAAAAAATAACTTCCCAGTTCCCAGAAATCATCTATAAAAACAGCACGTTCTTTTAAGATTTCTATAACTTCAGTAGTGTATTCAGTGTCTGCCTTGAGTCCTTTTTCTTCCAGGATTTTCTGAAATTGCGATGCCAGTTTCGCACTATCCTCCAGATGGAGATAATGTTGCTGAAACCATTTTGTCTTCTCAGGATCAAATTTTGCCCCAGACTTATGGACTCGGGAAATTTCAAATACTTCTATCAATTCTTCGAGTGTAAAGAATTCCTGTTCGGTTCCCGGATTCCACCCCAGGAAACTTAACATGTTGATCACTGCTGCCGGCAGGTAATTCTCTTCTCTGTAGCCTTTAGAAACTTCCCCTGTATCGGGATCTTTCCATTCAAGTGGGAAAACCGGAAAACCCAATTTATCGCCATCACGCTTGCTTAATTTTCCTTTACCCTGTGGTTTCAAAATAAGGGGCAAGTGCGCAAACTTTGGAGCATCCCAGCCAAAGGCTCTGTATAGCAATACGTGTAAAGCCAGGGAAGGAAGCCATTCTTCCCCTCTTATAACGTGAGTGATCTCCATAAGATGGTCATCAACAATATTGGCAAGATGATAGGTAGGCATGCCATCACTTTTAAAAAGAACCTTATCATCAAGGATATTGGTTTCAATTTCCATATCTCCCCTTATTTCATCAGTAAGAGAGAGGTGTTCTCCTTCAGGTGATTTAAACCTTATAACATAAGGAACATTGGATTCAAGCTTTTTAGAAACCTCTTCACCTGAAAGAGCAAGTGAATTATCGAGTTTTTTGCGATTATGCCAGTTATAAATAAAAGTTTTACCCTGGCTTTCATGGTCCTCTCTGTGTTGGTCCAAAGCCTCGGTGGTATCAAAGGCATAATAGGCGTTTCCGGTATCTATAAGCTGTTGGGCATATTGCTCGTATAAATGAGCTCTTTCACTTTGGCGGTAAGGGCCATAACCTTTTTCCTTTCCTGGCCCCTCGTCATAGGGGATACCGCACCAGTTAAGAGACTCAATTATGTAATTTTCTGCTCCCTCAACAAAACGGTTTTGATCTGTATCTTCAATACGCAGTATAAAATCCCCGCCGTGTTTTTTTGCAAATAAGTAATTGTATAGTGCCGTTCTTACACCTCCTATATGTAATGGCCCCGTAGGGCTGGGGGCAAACCGCACCCGAACTTTTCCTGACATAAATTTTAATTTTACGCAAAGGTAAGGGTTTCCGTCAACAATGCTAAACCAGTTACCACTGCATATTTAAAAGTTACCACTTTGCTATATAAATATTTAAGCTCATTTTTGACAAGAAAAATATAAAAGAAATTTGTAGTTTTAGAAACAGGACTCGAGAGGTGATCACATGGAAGATTTAAATTATATAAAAAAGGAGTTACAGGCATTTATCAGGAAGTATTATCTCAATGAATTGCTTAAGGGGATCATTCTTTTCTTTTCCATCTGGTTACTTTATTTTATAGTAGTGCTTTTGATAGAGCATTTTTTCTGGTTATCACCCCCTTACAGAAGTTTGCTTTTTTGGTTTTGCATCCTGGTTTCGGCGGGATTATTCTTCAGATTTATAGTAATTCCTATAGCAAAACTTTTCAGACTTGCCGGCGGTATCGATGAGTTTGAGGCATCCCGTATTATTGGAAAGCATTTTCCTGAGGTGGGAGACAAACTAGTAAACGTCCTTCAGCTTCAAAGCTCACCGCATAAGTCGGAGCTTTTATTGGCCGGCATTTCACAGAAGTCCAGAGAACTAAGGCCTGTGCCATTCAAAATGGCAGTAGATTTTAAAAGCAGTCTTAGATATTTAAAATATGCCGCATTCCCCATTATGATTATTCTGGCCGTTATACTTACCGGGAATACCTCTTTGTTTTCTGAAAGTTATACCCGTATGATACATCACCGTATAGCCTATGAACCACCTGCTCCCTTCGCTTTTCAGGTAAATAATGAGGCTCTCACTGTTGAAGAAGGAAGCAGTATAACTTTGGATATTGAAACTGTGGGCAGCCTGATCCCGGAAAACGCTACTATACATTTTAATAAAGAGATGTATTATTTAAAAACAGGGGGAACCGGAGGTTTTCAATATACCTTACAAGGAGTGAAACAGGACATGGAGTTTTTTCTTAGCGCCAATGGAGTAAACTCTAAAAAATATCTGGTAAAGGTGGTAAAAGTGCCAAAATTACTTGATTTCGAAATGGAACTCGAGTATCCTGGTTATCTGGGTATGCCTTCTGAAACGGTTAAAGGATCGGGTAATGCCACCGTTCCTGAAGGCACTAAAATTACCTGGAATATGAGGACCCGCTCAACTGACGAAGTAATTTACAAGTCACCCGATACCATCCAGGGTTTTACCAAAATAGGAGACAATTATAATCTTTCAAAGCGATTTTATAACAATACCGCATATGAGATTAAAACTTCAAATTCTGAAGTGAGCGATTATGAAACGATGAGTTATAAAGCCACGGTGATAAGGGATCAGTTTCCCGAAATAACCGTGGAACAGGGCAGGGATAGTATAAGAGGACAAGAACTTTATTTCTTTGGTAAGGTTTCAGATGATCATGCAATTTCATCACTTAACCTTGTCTATTTTACTGGTAATGAGGAAGATAATGCCACCAGGGTTTCAATACCTGTAAATAAGACGGTATTTGATGAATTCTTTTATTCATTTCCCGGCATTCTGGATCTTAAAAGGGGTGAGGATTATTCTGTTTACTTTGAGGTTTTTGATAATGATGGAATAAGAGGCCCTAAACGCAGTAGGACGGTTAATTTTGGATTCAGGAAAAAAAGCGAAGATGAAATAAGGGAGGATCAACTCCAAAAGCAGGGAGAATCGATACAGAATCTTTCGCATAGCCTTGAGAAGATGGAATTAACCGAAAAGGAACTCGAGGAATTTACAAGGCTTCAAAAAGAAAAAGATCAGTTAAATTTCAATGACCGTAAAAAACTTGAGGATTTCCTTGAGCGGCAGAAA
The DNA here is from genome assembly GCA_041743165.1 of Gillisia sp. Lineage (GTDB taxonomy): Bacteria > Bacteroidota > Bacteroidia > Flavobacteriales > Flavobacteriaceae > Gillisia. The sequence continues at coordinate 87,038 of JBGTNH010000056.1, forward strand.
CAGCAAAATGAAATAATAAAAAATTATTCTGAAGAGCTGAAACAAAGCCTGGAGGACTCAAATCCCCGGGAAAATGATGCCTTTAAAGAAGAATTGAAAGAAAGACTAGATCGTAATGAGCAACGTCTGGAAGAAAATGAAGCATTGCTTGAAGAATTGCAAAAATATTCAGATAAAATTAGCAGGGAAGAACTTTCAGAAAAGCTTGAGCAACTTTCAAAGCAAAATGCCAATGAACAAAAGAATCTGGAACAATTATTAGAACTTACCAAGAGGTATTATGTACAGGAAAAGACCCAGAAACTTTCCCGCGATTTGGAGAGGTTAGCAGATAAGCAGGAAAAGCTGGCCGATGACGAAAATGAAAATAGCGGGGAAGAACAGGAAAAGCTTAATGAGGACTTCCGGGATTTTCAAGAGCAAATGGATGCTCTTGAAAAGGAGAATGAGGGTTTAAAAAAACCTTACGAATTGGGAAGGGATGAGGAAATGGAAACCGAAATTGAACAGGACCAGGAAAAAGCTTTGGAAGATCTTGGTAAGAAAAATAAAGAAGATGCCGGTAAGAAGCAAAAAGATGCGGCCAGGAAAATGAAGGAAATGAGCAAGAAAATGCAAAGCATGCAAATGATGACCCAGGGGGAACAACTGGATGCCAACATAGAAAGCCTCAGACAGATCCTGGACAATCTTATTGTATTTAGCTTTAACCAGGAAGCCCTCCTGTTAAGATTCAGGGGGATTAAATCTAATAGTCCCGAATATGCAAAGGAGTTAAGAAATCAACAGGTATTAAAGGAGCACTTTCAGCATATTGACGATAGTCTTTTTGCTCTTGCGGTCAATAATCCGATGATTACAGAAACTATTGCCTCCAAGCTCACAGATATAGAATTTGATATTAATAAATCTCTGGAAAGGTTGGCTGAAAACCAAATTCCGCAGGGAACTTCCAGCCAGCAATATGTTATGACAGGTACAAATGAATTGGCCTTAATGTTAAGTGATGTTTTGGGGAATATGCAGGAAATGGCTAATCCATCTATGGGTCAGGGGCAGGGAAGACAAAAAATGCAATTACCTGATATCATAATGACCCAGGAGGAGCTTTCAAAGAAAATGGAAGAAGGTATGCAGCAGGGAGAAGATGGTAGCCCCGAAGAATCTGGTGATAATGGAGAAAAAGAGGGTGAAGAGGGCAATAAGAAACAAGGAGGCTATGAGGGGGAAGAAATGAGCGGAAGTCTTTTTGAAATCTATAAGCAACAACAAATGCTGAAACAGCAATTAGAGAATAAGCTTCGGGAAATGGGATTGGATGAGAAAAACTCGCATATTCTTCGGGAAATGGAACAGGTTGAAAAGGAAATTCTGGATGATGGGTTTAACCGAAGAACTCTGGAGAAAATGAATCGAATCACCCATAGATTACTTGAGCTTGAAAGTGCTACCCTGGAGCAGGAGGAGGATAAGGAAAGAAGGGCTAACACAAATTTTGAAGAATTTAACAATAATGCTCAGGATCAAATTCTTAAGGCTAAAGAATATTTTAGATCTACAGAAATATTAAACCGACAAACCTTACCTTTGCGCCAAATTTATAAAGCTAAAGTGAAGCAATATTTTGGAGCTGCAGACAATTAATTTTTATTCAGAAAATGATTTTATTCTCGAGAAGCAGGAGGCTTATGCTTCCTGGATCAGGAATGTAATTGTTTCTGAAGAGAGAAAGGTTGGGGAGATAAGCTATATTTTTTGCGATGATGACTATCTTCTTGAATTAAATAAAGAATATCTAAATCACGACAGTTTTACAGATATTATCAGCTTTGATTACTCTGTAGGTAAAATAACACAAGGGGACATCTTTATAAGCATTGAGCGTGTGGAGGAAAATTCTCTGCTTTTTGACGTTAGTTTTTCTGAAGAATTACGACGGGTAATAATTCACGGCATATTGCATTTGTGCGGGTATAAAGATAAAACACCTGAAGAAAGTGATTTGATGCGACAAAAGGAAGATGAAAAAATGAAATTGTTCCACGTGGAACAATGAGTAATTAAGAAAGTATGTTTGATATAGAATATGATGTTATTGTTGTTGGTGCCGGGCATGCGGGGAGTGAAGCTGCTGCAGCGGCAGCTAATATGGGCTGTTCTACGCTCTTGATAACAATGAACCTTCAGAATATCGCTCAAATGAGTTGTAATCCGGCGATGGGAGGTATTGCAAAGGGCCAGATCGTAAGGGAGATCGATGCCCTTGGAGGGTATAGTGGGCTGGTAAGTGATACGAGTGCAATACAGTTTAAGATGTTAAACAAATCCAAAGGGCCTGCTATGTGGAGTCCCAGGGTTCAAAGTGACAGGATGATGTTTGCTGAACACTGGCGCCTTAGATTGGAGCAAACCCCCAACCTCGATTTTTATCAGGAGATGGTTTCCGGCCTGATCATGGAGGGGGATAAGGTTAAAGGTGTTAAAACTTCCCTGGGGATTAGGATTAAAGGAAAGTCTGTGGTTCTTACAAATGGCACATTTCTTAATGGACTTATTCATATTGGCGACAAGAATTTCGGAGGAGGGCGTTCAGGTGAAAGGGCTGCAACCGGAATTACCGAGGAGCTTGTCAAGCTTGGATTTGAATCTGGAAGAATGAAAACCGGAACGCCGCCAAGAGTGGATGGAAGATCTTTGGATTATTCCAAAATGGTGGAACAACCGGGAGATGAAATTCCCTCAAAATTTTCTTATCTGGACGACACAAAACCTTTGATTAAACAAAGATCTTGTTATATGACTTATACCTCACATGAGGTTCATGAGAAATTAAAGGAAGGTTTTGATCGCTCTCCAATGTTTAATGGAAGGATTCAAAGTCTTGGACCAAGATATTGTCCCTCAATCGAGGATAAGATAAATCGTTTTGCAGATAAGGACAGGCACCAGCTTTTTGTTGAGCCCGAAGGCTGGAATACGGTGGAGGTATATGTCAATGGATTCTCGACTTCACTTCCTGAAGATGTTCAGTTTAATGCGCTAAAAAGCGTAGAAGGTTTTGAGAAGGTTAAATTTTTCAGGCCTGGTTATGCTATTGAATATGATTATTTTCCGCCTACACAATTAAAACATACTCTTGAAACCAAACTGGTGTCAGGATTGTATTTTGCCGGCCAGATCAATGGAACTACCGGGTATGAAGAAGCGGCATCCCAGGGGTTAATGGCTGGCTTGAATGCTGCACTTAAGGTTCGGGAAAAAGAACCATTTATTCTTAAAAGAGACGAGGCTTATATTGGAGTGCTTGTTGATGACCTTATTACCAAAGGAACAGAGGAGCCATACAGAATGTTTACTTCCCGGGCAGAATACAGAACCTTATTGCGACAGGATAATGCCGATTTTCGTTTAACAGAAAAATCATTTAATATTGGTCTGGCCTCAGAAAAGCGTTTGCACAAAATGGAGGAGAAAAAGGAAAGATCTATGAAATTTGTGGATTTTCTTAAGGAAACCAGCGTAGTGCCCGAGGAATCAAACCTTGTGCTGGAAGCAAAAAGTTCTGCTCCTATGAAACAAAGCGACAAGATTTTCAAGATCTTTTCCCGGCCTAATATTACCATGGATGATATAAGAAGTTTTAGCGGGGTCCAGGAGTTTATTGATGAATATGACCTTAATGAGGAGATGCTGGAACAAACCGAGATACAGGTAAAATATTCCGGTTATATTGATAAGGAGAAAAACAATGCCGATAAACTGAACAGGTTGGAAGATGTGAAAATTCCCGGAAACTTTGATTACTCCAATATCAAATCCATGTCATTTGAGGCAAGGGAGAAATTAAATAAAATTAAACCTGTAACTGTATCTCAGGCATCAAGAATAAGCGGAGTAAGCCCAAGTGATATTTCTGTTCTTTTGGTTTACATGGGGAGGTAAAAATTTTTGTTTCACGTGGAACATTTAGTAAATTAAATTTTATAATTTTCCGTAAATCAATTTTCAGTGAATAAATTTTTTCCCATTTCGTCTAATACAATATATCATAATCTTCAGGATTATTCTGTAACGGGAGAAAAATTTAAACTTATTTACGACGAGGAGAAGGATATGTTGGTGACTTCCCCGCGTCCAGCGCTTGACGAAATTTCCCGGTATTACCAAAGTAAAGATTATATATCCCATACAGACTCAAAAAAAGGTTTCTTTGAAAGCGTGTATCACTTTGTAAAACGATACATGCTTAAAAAGAAACTTAGATGGATTAACAGGAAATTCCCCTCAAGGGGTAAGCTTTTAGATATTGGTGCCGGAACAGGGGATTTCCTTGTTGAAGCAAAAAAGGCAGGGTGGAAAGTAAGTGGTATTGAACCTGATGAAGGCGCGAGAAAGAAAGCGGAAGAAAAGGGCATTAAGCTTTATTCCAATGCAGAAAATTTTAAAGCCAATAAATATGATGTGATCACCCTTTGGCACGTTCTGGAACATATACATGACCTCCAGACCCAGATCATAGAATTTGAGCATCTGCTTAAAAAGAATGGCTTGCTTGTTATTGCAGTACCCAATTTTAAAAGCTATGATGCTCAATATTATAAACAGTTTTGGGCTGCTTATGATGTTCCAAGACATTTATGGCATTTTTCCCAAAATAGCTTTAAACATATTATGGCGGGAACAACCTTTAAACAATCAGATTCCAAACCACTTATTTTTGATGCCTTTTATGTGAGCCTGCTTTCTGAAAAATACAGATCGCAAAAATACAAGTATATAAAAAGTTTCCTTATAGGACTCAAATCCAATATCAAAGCCAGAAGATCTTCAGAATATTCTTCCATTGCATATTTCTTCCGAAAGCTTGATTAAAATTCATTTCAAGAGCTTTTAAGCTGTTCTTCTGTGTTAAATGGGACAACACCCCTTCTTTTTTATATGCGCTTAAAAGAAAGCCTGAAAACGATCCAAAATTTATATAAAATTTCTATTGTAGTGAGTTATATCTATAGTTTTTGATTATTAAGAGGAAATTTGTAATAAAATGAATTATTTGACCATACTTTATTACTTTTGCGCCAAAATAAATTTTACATCATGAAAAAAATATTAATGATTGTTTTAATTGCCGCTGGTTTAACCGGATGCAATGAGCAAAAAACTGCTTATGTAGATACTACCAGATTGATCCAGGAGTACAGCGAAATGCAGGAGGTTGAAGCTGAGTTTACCACAAAGTCTGACCGGGTAAAATCTGAACTTGATTCAGTAGCAAGAGGTTTTCAAATGGAAGTGCAGGAATATCAGGCAAACATGAATACCATGACAACTGCACAACGACAGGAAACTGAAGAAAGATTAATGCGCAAGCAACAATCTATTCAGCAACAGCAACAGCAAATGGGAAATCAGTTACGTATGGAAAGCGATGAAGTTATTAATTCCATTGTTGATAGGGTAAAAGAGTATGTAAAGGAATATGGAAAAGAGAACGGGTACACTTATATTTTTGGTTCAAATGAATCTGCGAATATTATGTATGCTAAAGAAGGTCTTGACATAACCGAAGAGGTTCTGGAAAAATTGAATGCCAGTTATAACAAATAGGAATTTTTGAAATTCTAAAAAAACCCCGGAGCTTTCGGGGTTTTTTGTTTTATGATAAGATGTAAACACCCATGATTACAACGATAAAATAACCGGTAATGGTGAAAGCTCCTGCATAATCTTTTGCCACCCTTTGGCCGAAGAGCAGCATGCACAATGTTATCGCGGCAAGTATACAGGCATATAATGCCAAAGTAATTACTCCTGCAAAAATGATCTGTATTATTCCCGCCAGGGCGAGTAAGCCGGTGATGACTTCAATTACCAAAATAGTTCCTAACATAAACGGTACCTTCCCGGCCAGGAATGTTTTGGAGAAATGGCCTGTTAACCAGACCAAATTTCCCTGCCAATCTATGAGTTTATCAATTCCAGATTGCAAAAAGGTGATTAAAATAAAAATAAGAATCAGGATCTCTGTAATATATGTAGTGATGTTTTCCATTTTTTAAAAAATTAACTAGGCTGCTTTTTTGTGCAGCAGTCGGGTGAGTTTTATGGAGAGGTCTGTTAAAATTAATCGGGCGTTACCATTACGCTCGAGGTGATAAATAGCATCTTCCAGCTCTTTTGTGATTCCCTGAATATTGGAACCGTCTACGAAGGGGGCAAATTTTTCCATTTTAAATCCGGGATCTTTTACTTCCATGTATAAAAGGTCATTTGCTTTATAATTATGCAATAGAGCCTGCCGAAAAAAATCAAGGCAATATAACAAAAAGCTTTTTTGAGTTTCCCGGCCCCTAGAGGCAATTTGTTCACTCCACTCAATAAGGTCCAGGATCGAAGCTTTATTTCCTTTAGCTTTAAAAGCAGACCGAACCCATTTAATAAATAGTCCTTCAAAAATCTCATCACCTGAATCTTTATTGAGGATATTCAGGGCGTGAGAATAACTGCCATTGGATTGAATGGCAATTTTTCTGGCCTCAGTTTCTCTTACATCGTGATTTTTTATAAGAGCTTCCGCAATTGTGGCTTCTCCCAGTGGAGGAAATCGAAGGATCTGGCACCTGGATTTTATAGTTTGAATTATCTGTTCTTCATCTTCGGCTATGAGAATGAATAGGGTTTTATCAGGGGGTTCTTCTATTAATTTCAATAATTTATTGGAACAGGCCGTATTCATTTTTTCAGCCATCCAAATGACCATGACCTTGTAGCCCCCTTCATAAGATTTTAGGGAAAGGGCTTTCATGATTTCCTGGGCTTCATCAACTCCCATTTGGCCCTGTTTATTTTCAATCCCTAGTCTTTGATACCAGTCAAACAAACTTCCATAGGGTTGTTCACCCAGGAACTGGCGCCAGGATTCAAGGAAGTTGACTGAAACCGGATGAGATTTGACCTTATCTGTAGCAGCAACCGGAAACGCAAAATGGAGATCGGGATGAGACAGGTTTTTAAATTTTGCATTACAGGCGGAGTTTCCCGGGACATTTTCCTCACCAGTGCTAAGGCATAAAATAAACCTCGCATATGCAATTGCCATAGGCAATAAACCACTCCCGTGATTCCCTGTAAACAATTGAGCATGTGGCACCCTTCCCCTTTGGGTAGAAGTTATTAGGTGATTTTTAATGTGAGGTAAGCCGAAAACTTCCGAAAAAAGCATATGCAAAGATAAATTAAACTACACTTTATATCTTCAGAAAAAATTATATTTGTGAAACCGTCCCCTTTTTAAGGGAATATTTTAAAGATATTTTAAAATTTTGAAATTTGCTTTTTCTTTTTGCACTTTTCTCAAATGGTTGAATAATATTTAATTCATATGAAAACGATAGACGATTATAATTTTAAGGGTAAAAAAGCACTTATAAGGGTAGATTTCAATGTACCTATTTCAAAAGGTGTAGTAGGCGACAAAACCAGGATAGAAGCAGCAAAACCCACTGTTATTAAAATTCTTGAGGATGGCGGTAGCGTAATATTGATGTCACATCTTGGCAGGCCTGAAAACAAGGAATCCAAGTATTCTCTTGAGCAAATTGTAGATGTGGTATCAGGGGTTCTGGGAGTTAGGACCAAATTTGTTTCAGACTGTGTAGGGCCTGAGGTTGAAAAGGCGGTTCATGAACTTCAAATGGGAGACGTACTTTTGTTGGAAAATCTCCGATATTATGAGGAAGAAACCGAAGGAGATGAATCTTTTGCAAAAAATCTCGCAAAACTTGGAGATATATATGTTAATGATGCATTTGGAACAGCTCACAGAGCCCATGCATCGACCACAATTGTTGCAAGGTATATGGAAAAGAAATGCGCCGGTTACTTGCTGCAAAAAGAGGTGGAAAGTTTGAATAAAGTACTCAATTCTTCTGAAAAGCCTGTTACGGCAATTTTAGGAGGGGCCAAAGTATCCTCCAAGATCACAGTTATAGAGAACATTCTTGATAAAGTGAACCACTTGATTATTGGTGGAGGTATGGCATTTACCTTTGTAAAAGCACAAGGAGGTAATGTAGGGAATTCTCTTGTTGAAGATGACAAACAGGTCTTAGCTCTTGAAATTTTGAAAATGGCAGAAAAAGCAGGAGTTCAGGTGCATTTACCTGTTGATTCGGTAATTGGAGATGACTTCTCTGAAAACGCTAAAACTGACGTTTCCCGAACTGATAATATTCCAGATGGATGGATGGGTCTTGATGCAGGGCCCGAAACCATTGAGAATTTTTCAAAGGTTATAGCAAAATCAAAAACTATTTTATGGAATGGACCTGTAGGTGTTTTTGAAATGGAAGCTTTTTCTAAAGGAACCATCAAAATAGGAGAAGCTATAGGTAAGGCCACTTCCCAGGGATCTTTTTCCCTGGTTGGAGGAGGAGATTCGGTTTCGGCCGTTAAGAAATTCGGTCTGGAAGATCAAATGAGCTATGTATCTACCGGAGGCGGAGCCATGCTGGAGATGCTTGAGGGGAAATCATTACCGGGAATACAGGAATTGTCAAAGGATTAACCCGAAGGAGGAGCTTCCTTCGCATTAAAAAACTTATTAAATGAAAAAAGTAGTCTCGTTTCTGCTGTTCTTCATGTTTTTTGGAATTTTTGCGCAAACTCCTGAAAAATCAGAAAAAAAAACTGCTGAAACAAAAAAGGCCAATTTCCGGGTTCAGGTTTTTGAAAAGAAGACAGATGAAGTAATAAAACTTGAAGAACCTGATTCCGAATTTAAAAAAAAGTCACCCATATCTGCCAGAGTTGAAAAAAAAGATATTTCAGATTTAGAGGATCTTCCCCGGGCTGCTATTATTGACTCGGTTTGGAAAGCTGAATTGCTCAATTCAGATCTTTTTGAAATAATGCAAAAGGAAATTCTCAATCAGGATTATTCTGAGGTTGTATTTAAAGAGCTTCCTACAGATACTCTTAAAGCCCGCCTGGCCCGACTCAATGCAAGAACTCCTTTTAATATTGAATATCACCCTATCCTTGAAAGCGTGATCAAATCCTATCTAAAACGCAATAAAGGATCTATGGAACGTCTTATGGCCCTTAGCGAATATTACTTTCCCATGTTTGAACAACATCTTGACAAAAAGGATATACCACTGGAAGTAAAATACCTGGCCATTGTGGAATCTACCCTTAATCCCCGTGCAAGATCTCATATGGGTGCAACGGGACTTTGGCAATTTATGTTTGCTACCGGAAAAATGCATGGGCTTGATGTGAGCTCGTATGTTGATGAACGTATGGATCCTTTGAGATCTACAGCGGCTGCTGCAGAATACCTCGCAACTCTTTATCGTACTTTTGGAGATTGGGATCTCGTGCTGGCTTCCTATAACAGCGGCCCCGGAAATGTTTCAAAAGCAATAAGGCGTAGCGGCGGATCTACCAATTATTGGGATCTTCGCCAGCATTTACCAAGGGAAACGGCAGGCTATGTCCCCGCTTTCCTTGCCACATTATACTTATTTGAATATGCAGATGAACACCATTTCCAGCCCAAACGGCCGGAAATTGCTTTTTTTGAGACAGACACAATTCACATTAAACAGTCCCTATCTTTTGATCAGATATCAGAAGTTACAGGCATTGAAAAAGAAATGTTACAGTTTTTAAATCCGGCTTATAAGTTGAATATCATCCCCTATGTAGAAAAGGAATCTTATGCTTTAAGGTTGCCCCGTAGCAGTGTAGGCCTTTTTGTCAACAACGAAGAGAAGATCTATGATTTTGCGAAAGAGGAGATGGTGGGTAAAGAAAAAGAGCTCCCGCGGTTTGTCGAAGCACAGGACAGGATTAGGTACAGGGTGAAAAGTGGTGATTATTTAGGTAAGATTGCTCAGAAATACGGCGTGGGGATTAATAGTATTAAAAGCTGGAACAATCTTAATAGCAACAATTTAAAAATAGGACAATATCTTACTATTTATCCCGCTAAAAGCTTATCTCTTACTCAAGTTGCTTCAGCTTCAGTAAGTACCCAACAGCAGGTAAAACATTATACCGTGAAGAAGGGAGATTCCCTGTGGAGTATATCTAAAAAATTTCCGGGCATTACGGTACAGAATTTGAAGAGTTGGAATGAAATATCAAATACAAACCTACAGCCCGGAATGGTGCTCAGGATTTCAAAATAAGCCACAGGCTTTAATTTATTATTATGAAGAAATACATTTTATTATCAGTTCTGGCTGCATTTTTATTTACAGGATGTAACAATGGAACAGATTCACAAAGAGACCGGGTGGTTACAAGTTCTTCGGGTAATATAAACAATGTTTCGATAGTTCTGGAAAATGAAAAATGGGAAGGAAGTATTGGAGAAGCCCTACGCAACGCTCTCGCAGCTCCGGTAGACGGGCTCCCCCAGGAAGAACCAATTTTTTCCCTAAACCAAATGCCGCCTGAAGCGTTTTCAGGGTTTGTGAGAAAGAACAGGCTATTTATAAAAGTAGAAAACGGAAAACCTGCAGGTTTTAAAAGTTTTAAAGATCCATTTGCCACCCCCCAAAGAGGAATTTTAATAAGTGGAATGAACAATGAGGAGATCGTGAATCAGATCAATCAAAACTCCCATGAGATCATCCGGTTATTCAGGAATACCGAGATAAGGGAGAAGCAAAGGAGAATGAGAAAATCCCTTAAGGACGACAGTAAATTACAGGAACAATTTGGAGTTTCGCTTATATTTCCTTCGGCATACAGATATGCGATAGAGGAAGATGATTTCTTTTGGATACGAAAGGATATTCCAAAGGGTATGATGGAGATCATGATCTATGAAGTGCCTCTTCATGTTATAGAAGGAGACACCAATATCATAGGAAATATTATTAAAATGAGAGATTCTATTGGCCAGGCACATATTCCGGGTCCTGTAGAAGGAAGTTATATGATTACCGAAGAAGCATATGCTCCATATCTTTTTGAGACTGAAATTGATGGGAAATTTGCATATGAGACAAGGGGAACCTGGGAAGTTAAGAATGCTTTTATGGCTGGTCCATTTGTTAATTACGCGGTTAGAGACGAAGCAAATAACCGTTACGTGATCCTTGAGGGGTTTGCATTTTCACCTGCCACCGCTAAAAGAGATAACATGTTTGAATTGGAGGCCATACTTCAGTCTGCCCGTATAAAATAAAAAAAGCCCAAATTAATGGGCTTTTTTTATTTTATAAGTGTTTTTATTCCTTATCAGATTCTTTAGGAACTTTTTTGGTATCGTGATCATCATCCTTTGACGCATCCTTGAATTCCTTTATACCGCTCCCTAATCCACGCATCAATTCCGGAATTTTACGTCCTCCAAATAGTAATAGTACCACTATCACAATAAGAATTAATTGTGTTGGGCCCATAAATAATGGTAAAATAAATGAGTTCATAATAAAATATTTTAAATAACAAAGTTAACAAGAAAAGATTAATATGTAGGTTTATTGGCAATAAATGCTATAAATTTAACTTTGTAGTATCTTTGTATCAGTAAGAGGACCTATGGCTAAGGCAAGAAAAAATAAAAAAAAATTCGCCACTAAATTACTGAATAAGTACAGGCTGGTGATATTGAATGAGGATACTTTTGAAGAAAAAATTTCTTTCAAACTTACCCGGCTTAATGTATTTGTTTTGGTAACTTCAAGTGTAATTCTTTTGATTGCAGGAACTACCTTTTTAATCGCGTTTACAGGGTTGAGAGAATATATTCCCGGGTATTCTTCTTCTGATGTTAAAAAACAGGCTACAGAACTTGCCTACAAGACAGATTCGCTTCAATACACGATTCTTCTCAATAATCAATATTATGAATCTATTCGTAAAGTGCTTACAGGGGAGCTAGAATCGGGAACCCTTAACAGGGATTCTCTTACCCGCGCATTTCAGATGGATCCGTCTCAGGTGGATCTTTCACCTTCACGGGCCGATTCGCTTTTAAGGGAAGAAGTGGCCTTTGAAGACAGGTTTAATGTTTTGGAAACCGCGGGAGGTTCAATGGACTTTTCCCTTTTTCCACCTGCCAAAGGACCTGTTTCTGAGGGTTATGATCTAAGGACCCGGCATTATGCGGTAGATATAGTCGTTGCAAAAAACACCCCAATTAAGTCTGCTGCAGATGGGCGGGTGATCTTTTCTGAATGGAGTGCCGCCACAGGATTTGTGATTATAGTAAAACATGACTTTGGTCTTACAACAGTTTATAAGCATAACTCCTCACTCACCAAAGAACAGGGTGATCTTGTAAAAGCAGGAGAAGTTATTGCCACAGCCGGATCAACAGGGGAGTTAAGCTCGGGTCCACACCTTCATTTTGAACTCTGGCTGGAAGGTAACCCCGTTAATCCAACAGATTATATAGATTTTCAATAAATTATGTCTTTAAAATCCTTTGCGGCAAAAATTTTTGCAAAATACATCAGAAATAAAATTGATAAGTGGGCTTCCCGGCCTGTGGAAGTTCAGGAAAAGGTTTTCCGGGATCTTTTAAAAGAAGCCTCGGCGACAGAATTTGGGAAAGATCACGGGTTTAAGGACATAAACAGTCATAAGGATTTCGTTGCCCGGGTTCCTGTAAGGGATTATGAAGAACTGAGGTCCTATGTAGACCGAATGGTTGCAGGAGAACCAGATATTCTTTGGCCGGGAAAACCTTTGTATTATGCAAAAACTTCCGGTACCACCAGTGGTGCCAAGTATATTCCTCTTACAAAGGAATCAATGCCCACTCATATAGAAGCCGCCCGTAATGCTATATTATGTTATATTGAAGAAACTGGTAATTCCTCGGTAGTTGATGGGAAAATGATCTTTTTACAGGGAAGTCCCGAACTGGATGAAAAGAATGGAGTTAAATTGGGAAGACTTTCAGGAATTGTTGCCCATTATGTTCCTGCCTATCTTCAAAAGAACAGGTTGCCAAGCTGGAAAACCAATTGTATTGATGATTGGGAAGAAAAGGTGGATGCTATTGTAGAGGAAACCAGAAATGAAGATATGACAATAATTAGCGGAATACCATCCTGGGTGCAAATGTATTTTGAAAAATTACAGGAAAAAACCGGAAAAAAGGTGGGAGATCTTTTTCATAATTTCAACCTGTTTATTTACGGCGGAGTGAATTATGAACCTTACAGGGCAAAATTTGAGAATCTTATAGGACGCAAAGTTGACAGTATTGAGCTTTTTCCCGCTTCTGAGGGATTTTTCGCCTTTCAGGATAAACAGGGGGAGAAGGGCATGCTCCTTCAACTTAATTCCGGGATTTTTTACGAATTTGTAAAGGCCGATGAGTTTTTTGAAGAAGGAGCCAGACGATTAACTATTGGAGAGGTTGAAACGGGAATCAATTATGTGCTTATAATTTCTACCAATGCCGGACTATGGGCCTATAATATAGGCGATACAATACAATTTACATCCCTGAAACCCTATCGGGTAATTGTCTCAGGACGGATTAAACATTTTATTTCCGCTTTTGGAGAGCATGTTATTGCAAAGGAAGTAGAAGAGGCAATCCAGACAGCTTCCCTGGAAACCGGAGCACGAATTTCGGAATTTACAGTGGCTCCACAAATTACGCCTCCCGGCGAAGAACTACCCTACCATGAATGGTTCATAGAATTTGAAAAAGAACCTGACGATATGTTAAGCTTTCGCTCTATATTAGATAGCTCCCTACAGGAACAAAATTCCTACTATTTTGATCTCATAGAAGGTAAGATCCTTCAGCCATTAAAAGTGACGACAATTCCTGAAAATGGCTTTCAGCAGTACATGAAATCCATAGGTAAACTCGGTGGCCAGAACAAGTTGCCCAGACTTTCCAATGATAGAAGAATAGCAGAACAACTTGAAAATATAAAAAATCAATAATACTATATGGTGAATTTAAAATTAATGGGAAGAACCCGGGCACAGGAAAGCACAAATGCAATAGAGAGATTATATATTACAATGCGACACCTGTTTAACCGTGGTTTTTACAAACCTATGGGTGTTTCAGGAGAGACATTAAGAGAATCTCTTATTACTTTACGTCCTGAAATTTATGGCACCATTGCAGATGAAAAGGTTGAATTAGATGGGCTACTGTATGTAATTGACAGGCTTCCCAAAGGTATTGAAGAATGCAGATATATAAATCTTACCAGTGATGAAGGTTATGCCAATTCCCATTTTAAACCCATAGTTCCCCCAAAAAGACGCAGGAACTGCTACCGCATTGATGAGGAACAAATGAACATTGAAATAACCCGTGGCAGGTCTGAGATTTATGACATATTAACGCACCTCACTTTCCTGTTCCTTGAATCTCATAAAATTATGAAGAGGGTGATTATGCATGAGGATGGATCTGTTTCAAGGGATTGGGATAAGCTTGAAGCAGCAGTGTTAAAAAAAGATCTCACCCAGATAGAAAGAGAAATTGCCTTAACACATACCGCAAATATATTGGGAAGAACATTTATGGAGGTTACTGCGATCTATCCTAAATTCATGTTACCGGAAAATGAAGAACGATTCCTGAATATAATTTACTGGCTTGGGAAACTTGCCCTGGATGAAACGGTAAATAACAACAAGAGAATCGTGACTTTTAGCCCGGTACTTAGGGAAAGACTGGGACACCACATTCATGGAGAGTTATGGGCAGATAAAGTAAAGCAATATTTACTTGAAAACAATTTAATGCACCGTCCTGTACATATCATTAGTGCAAACATGCATAGTGTTATGAATACCCTCTTTACCCCGGAAGCTTTAAAAATCGAATTGAAGGATAAAACTCCTATGGAGATGTATGAGGAGTTAAGCGATAATTCAAATGGGCAATTACGCAACAAGATCCTTAAGGTGGCACTTGCCAATGGGATGAAATTTCTTGAGGATACCAGTGGTACCAATATAGATGTGCAGGTTTTTGATACCACAAAGTTGAAAAAAGTTTACGGCACAACTAAGTTCAATCAACTTACAGACGATGAAAAACCTGTGCTTGTGGTTATGGATTACGCTTTTGGAGAGCAGGCCTATGAAACTATGGATGAATTGCTGAAACCTTTTACCTTCAAAAAAGATATTATCCATCTTAACGTGGTATCTGTTTCCATAATGGGAAAAGCAGGGATATTAGATGGGGAGAAAGGTGATATTATGATACCTTCTGCCCATTTGTTTGAGGGTACGGCAGATAATTATCCATTTTATAATGAAATAAGAAAGGAGGATCTTGACGGGAATGATATAAATGTTGTAGATGGCACCATGATCACCGTATTGGGAACCTCTCTTCAGAACAAAGACATTTTAAAATTTTTCCAGGAATCATCCTGGAATGTTGTTGGTCTGGAAATGGAAGGGGCCCATTATCAAAAGGCTATCCAGGCTGCGTCCCGGCTACGGGGTAATATAAGAGAGGACGTGAAGGTAAGATATGCCTATTACGCATCAGACAACCCTTTAAAAACAGGAAGCACTCTTGCTTCTGGAGGTCTTGGGACTGCCGGGGTCAAACCTACCTATTTGATCACCGAAAAGATCCTGGAACAAATATTTAATTCTTAAAAAACATGCAATTTCATTCAACTCCTTTAAAGGATTGTTTTTATATTTCACCAGACGTTTTTAGAGACCACCGTGGCGTTTTCCTTGAAAGTTATCGTAAGAATAAATTTAAGGAAGGTACAGGGCTGGAGATTGATTTTGTACAGGACAACCAGTCAGTTTCTGGTAAAGGGGTGTTACGGGGCCTGCATTTTCAGGCGGGAGAACATGCCCAGGCAAAATTGGTAAGAGTGATCTATGGAGAAGTTTTGGATGTGGTTGTTGATTTGAGACCTGAATCACCTACCTTTAGATCTGTATTTAAGATATTATTGAACGATAAGAATTTTCATCAGCTATTTATTCCCCAGGGATTTGCTCATGGATTTTTGACCCTTTCTGAGGTTTCGGTATTTTCTTATAAATGTGACCGGTATTATTCACCCGGAGCAGAATCGGGGATTATTTACAATGACCCCGATCTTGCAATTGACTGGGGTATGCCTGAAAGCGAATTTATTTTATCTGAAAAGGACAAACAATTACCTACATTAAGATCGCTATTCTCATGAAAACCATTTTAGTTTTAGGAGCCAATGGACAACTGGGGAAATGTTTTCAGGAACTTTCTGCCAGGGAGCAATCTTTTGACTGGCTTTTTATGGATTCAAGTGAAGTTAATCTAAGCTCCATTTTTGATGTACAGCAGTGTTTTACAAGCAAACGCATTGATTACTGCATAAACTGTGCTGCTTACACTAATGTTGAAAAAGCAGAATCTGAAAGCCACAAGGCATTCCTAATCAATGCAGACGCAGTAAAGAACCTCGCAGAGATCTGTAAAAAAAGCAACACTGTTCTATTTCATTTTTCCACAGATTATGTTTTCCCGGGAACAGCTCAAATGCCATATCATGAAAATGATGAAACGGAGCCTTTAAATATTTACGGAGAATCAAAATTAAAAGGGGAAAACTACATAAGAGATATTGCCAATTGTTATTTCATTTTCAGAACATCCTGGCTTTATTCCCAGTTTGGCCATAACTTCTTTAAGACGATCCTTTCTAAGGCCGGTAATGGAGAAGAATTAAATATAACTAGCTCACAACATGGAACTCCCACCAACGCCAATCATTTCGCAAAATTTGTGTTAAAGCTTATTAAGGAACATAACACCAGTTACGGTACCTTTCACTTTTGCAACACCGGTGAAACAACCTGGTATGGATTTGCCAGGGAGATTTTAAATGTTTCAGGGAATCTTGATAAGGTTAGGTTAAATCAGGACAATTCCTATGAAACTATAGCAAAAAGACCGGCTTATAGCGTTTTAAACACTTCCAAAGTTATAACAACATTTGATTATTATATTCCTTCATGGCAGGAAGGGGTTGCAGAATTATATAAGGATCACTTTCTAATAAAAACAGATATTAATAAATAAGATCACTATAACATTTTATGGGAAAAAGGATTTTAATTACAGGGGCAGCCGGTTTCTTAGGATCACATTTATGTGACCGGTTCATAAAAGAAGGATATCAGGTAATTGGAATGGATAATCTCATTACAGGGGATCTAAAAAATATCCATCATCTCCTTAAAGAGGAAACTTTTGAGTTTTTTCATTACGATGTGACCAGATTTGTTCATGTGGCGGGAGACTTGGATTATATACTGCATTTTGCTTCTCCTGCCAGTCCCATTGATTATTTAAAGATTCCTATCCAAACCCTTAAAGTAGGATCCTTGGGAATCTGGCATTTATTGGGACTTGCCAAAGAAAAAAATGCCAGGATACTCATTGCATCAACCTCTGAAGTTTACGGAGATCCCCTGGTACACCCACAAACCGAGGAGTATTATGGAAATGTAAATACCATTGGCCCCCGTGGAGTTTATGATGAGGCTAAACGCTTTCAGGAATCGATGACCATGGCTTACCACCGCTTCCACGGGTTAGAAACAAGAATTGCCAGGATCTTCAATACATATGGGCCAAGAATGAGACTTAATGACGGCCGTGTAATTCCCGCTTTCATTGGACAGGCGCTGCGAGGGGAAGATCTCACCGTATTTGGTGACGGGTCCCAGACCAGATCATTTTGCTATGTTGATGACCAGATAGAAGGCATTTACAGGCTTTTGTTAAGTGACTACAGCGATCCTGTAAACATTGGAAACCCCGAGGAAATCACTATTAAAGATTTCGCCGAGGAGATCATTAGGCTTACAAATACCACTCAAAAAATAGTCTATGAACCTTTACCGGCAGATGACCCTTTGCAAAGACAGCCAGACATCACCCGGGCCAGGGAGATCCTGGGATGGGAACCTAAAGTTTCGAGAGAGGTAGGAATGAAGATCACCTATGAGTACTTTAAAAATCTCACTGAGGAGGAATTGTTTAAAAGTGAGCATAAGGATTTTTCCAGGCATATAAAAAGATAAGTTAACAAATGGAGTCTGCACCCATAGTCTCTGTAATTATGCCCGCATATAATTCGGCTGCATTTATTTCAGAAGCTATTGGCTCGGTTACACAACAAACTTATCCACACTGGGAGCTTATAGTTATCGATGACGCTTCTACAGATACAACCGGCCGAATCATACAAGACGTTTCAGAAAAAGATTCCCGTATAAATCTTATCAGTAATATTAATAACCAGGGACCGGGATCCTCCCGTAATGCCGGAATTAAAGCTGCAAAAGGGGATTTTATAGCATTTCTGGATTCAGATGATGTGTGGTTGCCAGATAAGCTGGCATTTCAGCTCAATTTTATGGAACAACATGATCTTCATATGTGCTTCTCCAGTTATTTACTGATGAATGAGGAGGGAGAGAGAATTCCCCAGGTAATAGAGGCCTTACCCGTTCTGACTTACAAGAAATTATTGCGCTCAAATTATGTGGGAAATCTTACGGCCATCTATGATGTACGAAAGATTGGGAAGGTTTTAGCCCCCAATATGCGCAAACGCCAGGACTGGGCCATGTGGTTAACAATTTTAAAAAAATATGGCCCAACCCGGGGAATCCTGCAACCTTTGGCAATCTATAGGGTGAGGAAAAAAAGCTTATCAGGAAATAAGTTGGGACTTATCATCCATAATTTCAGGATCTACAGAAATTTCCTGAATTATGGAAGATATAAAAGCGTTTATTCAATGGGGAGATTCCTTTGGGAACATTTTATGGTAAAAAGCATGCAGGAAAAGCCTTTTAGATCAGAGAGGTAAATTGCTTTAATTTACCGCTTTTGTTTCTTTGCAGAATCAATTTTCTTTCTAAGCTTACATTAAGATCTTTTCCCACAAAGGTTTCTATGGCCGCAAGTATTTTCTGGATCTGTACCGGATTAAATTCCTTCTCACTTACGTATTCGATCTTAAAAGTTTCTATACTTGTTTGGGTGATCACAAATTCCTTGATAGTACCGGCATCTTCAATAATAGATTTCGTGACATAGTAAAATGTAAGTCCCGGAACAACTTTCCCGTCTGCAAGTTTCGCGACATCGTTTGTTCGTCCGGTAAGATTGGCAAGCACCGGGCGCTTCCAGGTACTGTCAAGGGTAAGACTACCGGTGTCTCCAATTTCATAGCGTATCATGGGATGAGCTTTATTGTACAGTGAGGTGATCACTATTCTTCCCTCCTCTCCATATGGAAGATTGTTATTGTTTTCATCAAGGATCTCAATAAAGAGACTTTCGGAATTCACTATCCATTCTCCCAGAGTATTTTCAAATGCGATAAGGCCAACTTCACTGGCTCCATATTCATTCACCACGGGAATACCGAAGGATCTTTCTATAAGCAGCCTGTCATTTTCGAAAAGCTTTTCAGAAGTAACTATACAAACCTTTAAACTGGGACATATGTCCTTCAAAATGAACTTATGCTTTTCAAGATATTTTGCAAAAAGAACAATAGCACTGGTGTATCCATTTATATAATCAAAATTTGACTTTCTAAATCTTTCCAGGAAAGCCAGCATCTTTTTCTCGCTAAGGTCAAATACGTTAAACCTTCTGCGAAGGCTTACCCTGTCTTTAAATCTTTCGGTTAAATTCCCATAGAAGTCCAGAGGTATCCCGTAGAAACGCGCCTGTAAGGATTGGTTAAGATCAATTTTTATCCATTCATACCTGTCAATGAATTCTGCCCAGGTTAAGGCATGACAAAACCTGTCTTTGGCAAAAATAAAAGGATGACCACTTGAGCCTGAGGTTTTACCAATATAACTGGTATTAATGCCAAAGGACTTGCTCAGGCGTTGTTTAAGAGGACGCTGCAGATCAGACTTTTGCATCACCGGAACCTCACTCCAGGAAGTATATTCCTTTCCCTTGAAAAATTTCCTGTAAAAATTATTGTTGGCTAAATGATACCGGACAATAGCATCCCGGCAGTTTTCAATATATTCTTTATAATCTCCTTTCTGAATTGCCTGAATTTCCCACAGCTGTTTTTGGGCCCGGTTGATAGGGAATCTATTAAGCTGCAGGGATATTTTAAACCAGTTCAAAGGTTAAATAAGCTTTATTTTGTCTCAAAAATATTAGTGCCTCAAGTTACAAACAATTATTTTTGGCACAAGAACTTAAAATCAATATCCTATGAATATTTTGATACTTGGTGCCGGAGGCAGGGAACATGCTTTTGCTTATAAAATCATGGACAGCCCTCATTGCTCAAAACTTTTTGTAGCGCCCGGTAATGCAGGAACTGCAGCTATAGCCCATAATATCGATTTAAAGGTGACAGATTTTAATGCGATTAAACAACTTGTTCTTCAGGAAGATATAAGAATGGTGATAGTTGGGCCCGAAGACCCCCTGGTGGAAGGAATACGGGACTTTTTCCTGGATGATGAGGAACTAAAAGAGGTACTGTTGATAGGACCTTCCAAAAGAGGCGCACTGCTTGAAGGTAGCAAACAAAGGGCCAAAGAGTTTATGTTTTCTCATAAGATACCCACAGCGGCTTATCAAAGTTTCACTGCTGAAAGTATTGATGCAGGAAAGAGATTTCTTGAAGATTTAAAATCTCCCTATGTATTAAAAGCCGATGGACTTGCAGGAGGAAAAGGTGTGCTTATTATCAATGATCTCAATAAAGCCAAGGCAGAATTAGAGAATATGCTTCTGGAGAGTAAATTTGGTGATGCAGGTTCAAAGGTTGTTATTGAGGAATTTTTAGCCGGAATTGAATTAAGCGTTTTTGTTTTAACAGACGGTCATAATTATAAGGTCCTTCCTACAGCAAAGGATTATAAAAGAATAGGTGAAGGAGATACAGGACTTAATACAGGGGGTATGGGGGCTATTTCTCCTGTGCCTTTTGCCACTGAGGAGTTCATGAAAAAAGTTGAAGATCGAATTATCAAACCTACCATAAATGGTTTAAAAGAAGAGGCTATAGATTATCGCGGTTTTGTATTTATAGGCTTAATGAAAGTTGGTGATGATCCTTTTGTTATAGAATACAATGTTCGTATGGGTGATCCCGAAACCGAGGTTGTAATACCAAGGATTACATCAGATCTGGTAGATCTTCTGGAAAAAACAGGGAATCAAAAATTAGATGAGGCAAATCTTGAAATTGATGAGAGAACCGCAGCAACAGTAATGTTGGTATCTGGAGGATATCCGGAAAGTTATGGGAAAGGAAAAGATATAAGCGGTTTAAATGAGGTAAAAGATTCAATATTATTTCATGCGGGAACCACGACTGCAGGTGATAAACTGGTGACAAATGGCGGCAGAGTACTAGCCGTTACTTCATTTGGGAATGATTATGAAGAGGCATTAAAAAAATCTTATCAAAATGTACAAAAAATTCATTTTGATAAGATGTATTATAGAAAGGACTTGGGATTTGACCTATTCTAAAAAAGAATGGGCACTTATATCTGTTTTTTCCTCCTCATTGTCATTAAATCTCTTAAGCTGTTTCATCCAGAAAACCAAAGCAGCAAAGGCGATGATTATAAAGAGCCAATTCATAATATTTGCTAAAAACCAGGAATCACCTTCCAGCTCTCGCAACAAATTAAATGGCAAAAATAATATTTCCTCGAAAAGCCAGGCAATTCCTTCAAAAAGATCTTTCATTGTATAACTTTGTTTTCAATTAGCACAAAAATATAAAAAACCGCAATGCTAACAAGCTTTTTTGGTAAATCAAAACCTATAAATTTTCTTGCTCTCGTTATCTTTATGACGGTTTTTTATGTAATAGCAAATGCGGGCGCTATTTTTTCAAATTTCGATGTGGGAACCTTAGGAAAAAAGATAGGGGTTTTGATCGGCTTTATTATAAGTGTTACTGTATTGGACTTCATTGCAAAAAAAAACGATCTCACCAAAAGAAGCGCATATAAGATCCTGATTTTCGCAATCTTTTCGGTATCTTTTTTTGATATTCTAAGGGATGATCTGGTTATAGTCGCAAATCTCTTTGTTCTGTTATCTTTACGGCGGGTTATAAGCTTAAAATCTCAAAAAGATATTCAAAAGAAGATATTTGATGCCACTTTCTGGATCTGCATCGCGTCCCTCTTCTACTTTTGGTCAATCCTCTTTCTTTTTATAGTATATAGTGGCATTTTGATGCATACTACTAATTATTTCAAGAATTGGATGATACCGCCGGTAGCTGTATTTACTGTCTATTTACTGGTCACAGGATTTAATATTACAATTTTTGATCGTTTTTTTACTTTTAATCAATGGTATCAAATAAGCACCTTTGATTTCAGCAACTATCAGCAACCCCGTTTATTCCTACCCTTGAGTGTGATTCTGGCCGTTGCTATCTGGACAATTTCCTATTATCTTAAACTCCTTCAAAAAGCAAATATCAATTCGAGACCAACATACATTCTGGTGCTGTTAACCCTGATCACGGCCATTGGTGTTGCGCTTTTTTCTCCAGTGAAAAATGGTAGTGAGTTACTTTTCTTCTTTGTGCCCTTATCCATAATAGTTTCTAATTATTTTGAAGGCAAAAGCGAAAGGACCTTCAAGGAAATCCTTTTGATAGGCCTCGTTCTCATGCCCATCATTATACCAATAATTTTTTAAAGGTGTTTATCTACAGGCAGAGAGAAACCCATTTGTCATATTTTGAATACTACTGCCAAATATAATACCTTTGTTCCGCAGAGAATAAAAACGGGACAATGATACCCATTAAAGCCCACTGCTCAGATTATAATCTTAAAAATGTAAATAACCGGGACATTTTAATTTAGTTTAAAAAAGTAACTCACATGTTTTCAGATAAAGCAAATCAAATATTTCAGGAGGTCATTGAAAAATATCATGAGGTCAATAGGGTAGATCAGGATTTTAGTAATCCTTACCACAGGGAAAGGCAACTGCTCGAGCACTTATTATTTCGGAAATGCTGGATAGATACGGTACAATGGCATTATGAGGATATTATTCGTGATCCCAATATTGATCCTGTGGAGGCTTTAAAGTTGAAACGAAAAATTGATGCTTCAAACCAGGATCGTACAGACACCGTTGAATATATTGACAGTTATTTTCTTGAGAAATTTAAGCATGTACAACCTAAAGAGGAAGCTACAATTAATACTGAAAGTCCTGCCTGGGGTATAGACAGGCTGTCAATACTTGCATTAAAGATCTTCCATATGAATGAGGAAGCTAACCGTGAGGACGCCTCCCAGGAACACCAGATGAAATGCCAGGCAAAACTTGATGTGCTTCTGGAGCAACGGGTAGATCTTTCAAAAGCCATTAATCAATTGCTTGATGATATCGAGAAAGGAGATAAATACATGAAAGTATACCGGCAAATGAAAATGTATAATGATGATGAATTAAACCCTGTTTTGCGTAAAAAATAGGAGATGACAGGTAAATCTCCGCAAACTGCCTCAGGTGGGGATCACCTTCTCATCATCAGATTTTCTTCAATGGGTGATGTGGCTATGCTTGTACCTGTGATCAGGGTCCTTATGGCTACCTATCCCAATTTAAAATTAACCATACTTACCAGGGGGTTTTTTGCTCCCATTTTCAGAGATATCCCGAGTGTAGAAGTTTATGCTGCAGATCTAAAAGACCGGCATAAAGGAATTTGGGGGTTATTCCGCCTTTTTAAAGAATTAAAAAGTCTGGGAATAACAGGAGTGGCAGATATGCACGATGTGCTCAGGAGCAATGTGCTAAAACCCCTTTTCATTTTACAGGGAATCCGGTTTAAACAAATAGATAAGGGGCGTTTAGAAAAAAAAGCACTCACGGCAAAAAACAATAAGGTTTTCAGGCAATTGAAAACCACCCATCAGCGATATGCAGATGTTTTGGAAGCTCTGGGATATCCGTTGGACCTAAATCTGGCAGTTTTACCCGATAAATATGATCTACCCCTACATGTCAGGGCGATAACAGGAAATAAAAATGAAACCTGGATTGGAATCGCTCCCTTTGCGGCCCATGAGCCGAAAGCCTATCCATTGACTTTACTGGCTGAGGTCTTAAGTAAGTTGGCAATAGAAAAAGATCTCAAAATTTTCCTTTTTGGCGGTGGACATGATGAAACTAAGAAACTGGAATCGATAGCCCATGGGTATGATAATATCATATCCATGGCAGGTAAGCTTAAATTTGAAGAAGAGCTGGATGTCATTTCGCACCTGGACCTTATGGTATCCATGGATAGCGGTAATGCACATCTGGCAGCGATGTATGGCGTGAAAGTTCTTACTATATGGGGTGTGACCCATCCTTTTGCAGGATTTTCAGCCTTTAATCAACTTGAAGATCATCATCTTTTACCAGACAGGGAAATATATCCTGCCTTGCCCACTTCCATTTACGGGAATAAATATCCGGCAGGTTATGAACTGGTGATTGGAAGTATTTCACCGGAAGAAGTATTCAAAAAGATAAAAAGGATGGTATCCTAAAAAAATAGTTGGCCCTATGGTCCCAACTATTTTTTAATTTAGGATGGTTATTTTAAACATCGTCATAATCTACCTTTAAAACAGTACTGGTGGGTTGTGCCTGACAGGTTAGAACAAGGCCCTCTGCAATTTCACTGTCTGTAAGGATCATATTTTTTCGCATTGTAGCAGTGCCTTCCGTAATACGTGCAATACAACTACTGCAAATTCCACCCTGGCATGAATAAGGCACATCAATGTCATTTTCCAGCGCTATTTCGAGTACGGTTTTTTCATTATCCATCGTAAAATCAAACGATTCATCATCTACGGTAATGGTAAGCTGTACCTCTCCTTTAACCCCGGTCTCCACAGCTCCGGTGTCTGCAGTTGTAAACAGTTCAAAATGGATGTTTTCTTCAGAAACCCCACGGGATTTCAGCATATCTGCCACATTAAATATCATTTCCTCTGGACCGCAGAGGTAGTATTGATCAAAATCAGTATCCTTATGTTTATTCTTAAGCACATAATTTACCGTGCTGGTCTCTATCCTTCCGAATTGGGAATTTTCCTCCCTGCTCCGGCTGTAAATGAATTCAATAAAAAACCTTTCCGGATATTTAAGCTGAAGATCGAGTAGTTCCTTATAAAATATAGTTCCTTCTACAGTTCGGTTACCGTACACCAGAACAAATGTGCTGCCGGGTTCTTTCACCAAAACTGTTTTGATAATAGAAAGTATTGGAGTAATTCCGCTTCCAGCGGCAAAAGCCGCATAATTACCCGGTTTTTGACCCGGTTCAAAGATAAACTTACCCTCAGGAGGATGTACCTCCAGAATATCACCTGCTCTCAGGGAATTATTGGCGTATGCAGAGAAGCTTCCGCCCGGAACCTCCTTAACGGTCACTTTAAATTCCCCTGATCCCGGCATGGAACAAAGAGAATAGGATCTTCTTATCTCATTTCCATTTATTTGGGTCTGTATGGTTATATATTGCCCGGCTTTGTATGCAAAAGTTTCGCTTAGATTCTCCGGAATATCAAAAGAGATACTTACTGCTTCTGGAGTTTCCCGTATTATTTCCTTTACCTTTAAAGGATAAAATTTATTCATCGTTAAATATTTGAATGCAAAAATACAAAGATGAAGAATTATAAACTGTAACAAAATTGTAAATTTCCCACTCTTAATGAAACAGTTGATATATGTTTAAGCGTTTATTCACGCTGGAATGGAAAGCATTTTTTAGATCGGCCAATCTTGGGAAAAGCCTGGGGTTAAAAATATTGATGGGGTTCCTTGCCATCTATTTTATTACGATCTTTTTACTTGCCGGAATAGGCCTGTATCCCCTGATTGTTAAATACATGCCGGGGGAGGACCCACTTCAATTTGTAAACAGGTTTGTAATATTTTGGTTTCTGGCAGAGCTCTCTGCACGTTTCTTCCTGCAACCATTACCTGTATTGAACATAAAACCGCTTTTAATCCTTCCGTTTAAGAAGAGAATAATCGTGAACTTCGTGCTTTTCAAATCTGTATTCTCATTCTTTAATCTGTTACCATTACTTATTATAATCCCATTCGGAATTTTCAATCTATATCAAAGCCCATATTCACAACTATCGATCTTTGCATGGATGTTTGCTTTGTACATGCTTACCTTATCTGCAAATTTTGCAAATTTTATTATTAAAAAAAGATTTACAGATGATCTCAAAGCTTTACTCCCCGTAGCTATTCTGGTACTCATTTTAGCCATTTTAGAATACCTCAAAGTTTTTGAAATAAGTCTTCTTTTTGGAAAAGCATTGGACTTCATCATGATCTATCCCTGGCTTTCAATTATACCGACCCTTCTTTTTGGATCCCTCTACTACTGGAACAGGCATCATCTTGAAAGGAAATTTTATTTGGATGGCGATCTTGGAGCAAAACAAAAGAGAGCCAATACCAGGGAGTTTCTATGGACCCGA
The DNA here is from genome assembly GCA_041743165.1 of Gillisia sp. GTDB lineage: Bacteria > Bacteroidota > Bacteroidia > Flavobacteriales > Flavobacteriaceae > Gillisia. Next base: position 113,561 of record JBGTNH010000056.1, read on the forward strand.
AGATTTGGGGATCTGGCCCCATATATTCAACAGGACCTCAAAATGATCTGGAGGAATAAAAGACCTAAAACTGCGGTCTATCTTTCAATTTTACTATTAGGCTATGGTTTGATCTTCTATCCAAAGGAAATTTATTATGAGATGCCTGCTGTATTTATTTTTGTTGGAATCTTTATGACCGGAATTTTTATGATCAACTTTGGGCAGTTCATACCTGCCTGGGACGCGGGCTACTATTCGCTTATTATGTCGCAAAACATTCCTGTGACCAAATATCTTACTGCAAAGGCCGGCCTCATTACTGTAAGCGTTGTGGCGCTTACAATTTTAGCAACTCCCTATCTCTATTTTGGCTGGAAGATCTTTTTGCTTAATATAGTATGCGCCATTTATAATATTGGGGTTAATATTCCTGTATTGCTGTATGCCGGATCCTTCAACCGCAAACGCATTGACCTGAATAAGACTTCATTTATGAATTATCAGGGCACGGGCGCGGCCCAGTGGCTTGTGGGGATTCCATTGATGGCAATTCCCGTGCTGATTTTCTGGATGTGCAATAAATTCATTTCCTTTGAAGTGGGGATTGCGGTATTATTGGGATTGGGATTCCTGGGATTGTTCCTGCGCAACCACGCAATTCAGTTTATTGCTGTACTTTATAAAAGGAATAAATATGCAATGATAAATGGATTTAATGAACAGGGGGATTGATAAATAAAAATTAAATGATAACCGCCACAAATCTCACCAAAAGTTATCATGGGACAGTTGTTCTGGATATTGATCATCTGGAAATTCCCAATGGTCAAAGTTTTGGTCTTGTAGGAAACAACGGCGCGGGAAAAACCACGTTTTTTAGCCTGCTGTTGGATCTGGTGCCGCCCTCCACCGGGAACATATTTAACGTGAGTTCGACTTAAGCAGATAGTCTTTGATCAATAATTTCGAGGTTTAAGGAAGGTTTTTTAGGAAAGAA
>JBGTNH010000057.1:0-16284 GCA_041743165.1 Gillisia sp.
ATGGCAGGTAAGTCACGCTAATAAAAAGGTCCTGAAGATCGCCCTACCAACTAAACGAAGACCTTGGATGGACGGAATTTTTGCCCAAATCAAAAATTCCAACCCTCCCTTTACTTATTCTAATGCATAATCCGGGTTTAATTCCCCGATGCTTGCATCGTTTTTACTTTTTGGAATTTGGGATTTGTTTTTTTGGAATTTGATACCTCGTATGCTTGCATCGAGGTAGTTCATTGCTTTTTCAGATTTGGGATTTAAAACTTCGATATAGTGTAGGTACATTTCAAGTTTTTCAGAGTCAAATTTGTTATTACCTGCAATAAAGTCGGTTAAATAACCATCAAAGGAGGGTTTGGATACGGGCTTGTCTAAAAATTGTATGATGTTATGATGGCGGGGATCCCGGGTTATCCTGGCATACAGATCACGAACTGTTTTTTCTTCTCCTTCGATGAGCTGAAAAAAATTTTTGTCATTACAGAGAAGTAGTCCGGTAATCTCCTGTTTTTTATTGAATTTATTGGTTTGGTCCAGAATATCCATTACCTCTCGTACCTGAAGATCTTCGCGGGCAGAACTGATATAGGAAATAGCATATCTCATTTATTGGGATTGAAATAATGTCCAACTAATTTATCATGATCTAAGGCAAAAAGATCATATGTATTCACAATTGGCAAAAGAATAACCATCTTTTTCCAGAGTCAAGAATCAAGAATCAAGAATCAAGATTCAAGATTCAAGAATACCTCTTAGCAAAACAAGAAATTTTTATTTCCTTTTTGTTTCTGCCTCTGCAATTCCTTTTCTATCTTCAATGATCTATTTATTTCAACTTGGAAAAAAAAACTAAAAAGAAGGTTAACCCGGTTCATGCAGCCGGGTTAAACACTTTCGCAGGTGTATTTACTCCCTCCATACTCACCATACTTGGAGTGATCATGTACCTGCGATTTGGTTGGGTAGTGGGTAATGTGGGATTAGTGGGAAGTTTAATTATTGTCACCCTGGCTACCTCCATTACTTTCCTTACCTCACTTTCCCTTGCCGCGATAGCCACAGATCAACAGGTAAAGATTGGGGGAGCTTACTATATGATAAGCCGGTCCCTTGGAATTGAGAGCGGGGGAGCTGTTGGTATTTCCCTCTACCTGGCACAGGCCCTGTCTGTTTCTATGTACACAGTAGGTTTTGCTGAAAGTATCGTACAGGTTTTCCCACATTTAAATGAAAAGCTCATAGCCGTAGCAGCTATTTTCTTTGTTGCCGGGGTAGCCCTGGTATCGGCAAAAGCAGCCAGTAGGGTTCAGTATTTCATTCTTGCAGCCATAGGTATTTCCCTTATTTCCCTGATATTTGGCAGCCCCATAGAATCTACCAATATTGAATTATGGGGAGCATCTCCAGAAAATTCGGTTCCGTTCTGGGTGGTTTTCGCTGTTTTCTTTCCTGCAGTGACGGGGATCGATGTTGGTGTCAATATGTCCGGGGATTTAAAAGATGCCGGGAAATCAATCCCAAAAGGCACTTTTATGGCGGTTGGTGTGGGTTATGTAATCTATATGGTGTTGCCTGTGATCCTTGCCACCCGGGCAGATTCTCTGAGCCTTATTGAAGATCCCATGATCATGCGAAGGATCGCCTTTTGGGGCGACGCTATTTTGGTAGGGGTTTGGGGCGCTACCTTATCGAGTGCCCTTGGAAGCACTATGGCTGCCCCACGGGTGTTACAGGCTCTCGCACGGGATGGGGTGTTACCTCCTGTCATGGCAAGACTGGGCAAAGGCAGTGGAAAAGAGAATCTTCCACGTTTGGGAACTCTTTTTACTCTTATTTTCACAGTTACAGCTGTACTCCTGGGAGATTTAAATATGATTGCCCCAGTATTAACTATGTTCTTTCTTACCGCCTATGGAGTGCTGAATATTGCTGCAGGAGTTGAAAATGTACTTAAATCCCCTTCCTTCCGGCCACGGTTCAAAGTTCACTGGTTCTTTTCCCTTTTAGGTGCAGCCGGTTGCATAAGTGCTATGATATTGATAAATCCACTGGCAACTTTTATTGCTGCTGTTTTTGTATCGGCTATTTTCTTCTGGATCAAACGCAGGAACCTTCATAAAACATGGGGTGGGGTAGGCCGCGGAATCCGACTTAGCCTCATCAGGTCCAGCCTTATGCGCCTGAGGGAAGATTCTGATCCCAAGAACTGGCGCCCTCATTACCTAGTCTTATCCGGGGCACCGTTAAGTCGCTGGTACCTTATAGCAATGGCCAATAGCTTCGTACAAGGCAAGTCTTTAATGACAGTGGCTACAGTACTTACCAAAAAGAACATCAAGAAGGATAGGGTGATTCACATGGAACGACATACCAAGGAATTCCTTTCCAAAAGAAATATTTACAGCCTGGTGCGTATAGTGCCCGCACCCGATCCTTATATTGGGGCAAAAAATCTGGTGGATCATTACGGTCTGGGAAGGCTTGTTCCCAACACCATCATCCTGGGGGATACAAGGGAGGAAAGCCATTTGCCCGAATATTGTGAAATGATCCACTATTTCTACAGGTCACAGCGCAATGTGATGATTCTGGATATGGAAGAAGATTACCAGGCAAATCCCAAAGAAAAGATTGATCTCTGGTGGGGAGGTTTAAAACTAAACGGAGCTCTTATGATCGTGATGGTACATTTGCTGCAACGCAGCCTGGAATGGAGAGATGCGGAACTAACCATTAAAATGGTGGTTTCTAATGAGTCTGCCGCCGAAGGAGCTGAAAGAAACTTGATTAACATGATCGACAAAATGCGTTCAAATGCCGGTTACGAATTAATAATAGCCGGGGACAGAAGCTTTCCCGAAATCCTTGCCGAATCCAGCAGTAAAGCAGACCTGGTCTTTCTGGGTCTGAAAGAACCCGATGATGAGTATGCAGATTATTATCGCCAGCTTCAGGCAAATACTTCCAGCCTTAAAAATAAGGTGTTTATATTAGCCGGGGAAAAAATTTCCTTTGAAGAAGTGCTTTTTTAATTAGTTATAAAAATAGAAGTCAAAGAGGCAAAAAGCTAAAGAGATAAAGAAGGGAAAAGGGTTCCTGATTCAAGGTTCGTAGTTCAAGATTCAATCAGTCAATTTAAAAAAAGAACCTTTAAGCTAAAAAACTCAAATTTCTCCAGGTTTCCCGCAGGTCCTCACAGATTTAAATTTGCAGATTTTCGCTGAAGATGGTTTAAGTTAACACGCTTCTGCCGAATTGCCTTCGGCAGGTAGGCCATTTACAATCTCCATAACTGTAAACCGCAAACAGGCAACAGGCAACTGACCTTACCTAAATTCTTCCACCGCTTTTAATGCTTTTTTGATCTCCCCTTCATTATTGATAACACTTGGCGCAAACCGGGCGTGAATTACTTTGTACGGAGTTGAACTGGCGACAATATTTTGTTTCATAAGCTTTGCTACAACCTCGTCTGCGGTGTGCCCTTTTACATCAAAACAAACCATGCCCGAGGATAGTGAAGGACTCATTGGGGTGCGGAGAGTTACATGGGACATTTTGGCCAGACCTTCTTTCATCAATGTGTTGAGGGAATGAATGCGATCCTGCACTCGCTGTTTTCCTATCGACATGTGAAATTTAAAGGCCTCCTGAAGCGCCCAGCGATGTTCAAAGGAATGGAATCCGCCAGGGGACATGTGATCACCCACAGGTATCGCTTCTTCTGGTAAATACCCAAGCCAGGCTCCGTAACTCATCCCAAATCCCGGGATGACCGGGGAAACCTTTTTCCATGCTTCCGGCTTGCCCCAGATAATTCCTGTACCACGCGGACCAAAGATCCATTTATGGGTGCCGGCAATGAGGAAATCACAACCCAGCTCATCTACAGAAATATTTTCTATTCCTAAACCATGAACCCCATCTACACAAAATAAAATACGGTCTTCGGGATTCCTGGAGGAATTCAGTTTCTTTAAATACTTAGCCATTTCAGAGATTGGGAGTTTAACTCCCGTCGAGGAATGAACCCAGGTTACTGCCAATACACGTGTATTTTCTTTTATACCGGAAAGCATGCGTGAAATAATTTCTTCTGTATTTGCTTCAGCAGGATCATCATAAAGGGATATGCGCCTGACTTTGGCGCCGGTTCGGTCTGCCCTGAGGTTCAGCGACATTTCTGTTGAGTAATGATCGTGAGTAGTGGTTAGGATCTCCTCTCCTTGGTCAAGTTTTATGGTGCTATAGATCATACCGAGACCCATCGTTGTACTATCTGTTAATGCGATGTGGTCGGGATTTGCGCCGAGATATTCTGCGGCGGCAGCTTGTTGAGCAGGTTCTGCCGTCATAAAATGTTCATGCCAGTGGTGAACGGGATCTTTATCAAATTCCCGTCGGTGATATTCTATAGCTTCTGCAACCGGTCTCGGGTGACTGGCAAGCAAAAATGTCGCTAAATGGATTCTGGAAGAGGTTAAGGAAAACTGTTTGCGAACCGAATCCCAATCTTCAGGATCAATTCTTCCATCATAAAATTCAGGTATTTCGGCTTTGGCTGATAATGGATTCAGTAATGGAAGGGTCCCTAGGAACAAACTTGTATTGGCTAAAAAATCCCGACGTTTCATATTGTGCATTTATTGGTTTGTGAATCAAAAGAAAACCTAAGGCATACAATTATAATCAGAACGTAGGGCATATTGTAATTTTCTGGTTTCCAGTATTATAAAGTTAAAATAAAATTTTATACGGAGATAAGAATTTTAATTAAAAGTATATAAGTTCAAGGTTTAAAGTTCTAAAGTTTGATATTCCGAAACCTTTCCACCACCCTTTATTTCAAAGTTATAAAGTTTGAAAGAACGCAAGGAAAAAATGTATCGAGAACAGGTTTGTAGTTCCTAACTCCCTCTTGTTCCCGATACAAATTTTTCTCGCTGAAACAAGGCAGTGATACCAAAGATAAAAGAGGTGGAACAGCAGTACCCGAAGCAGAAAAATTTTATTTCCCTCTCCATTAATAAAATAAAATAAAATTGTGCTATAAGTGCCTAAATTTCATATTTTTAGGTTAATAAAAAATTAATCTTACTACTTCCCCCGAAGTAGCAAATCATATCTAAGTTTAGCTCATTTAAAAACCTGACCATATTGAAAACAACTACTCTTAAACTAAAATTCCTGCTTGTATTTCTTTTCATCTCTTTTACAGGGATAGCGCAGGATGTATTTCCAACAGTTGGAATTATTGGACCCGCAACACCTAATGGAAACTGGGATGTTTCAGTACCCATGGAATTACAGTTCCAGGACAATCCGCATCAGTGGATGCTTACGGTTAGGCTCACACAGGGAGAAATGAAATTTCGGGCGAATGACTCCTGGGATGTAAACTGGGGAGGAGATGCTTTCCCCACGGGAACTGCCTGGCGGGGTGGGCCAAACTTTCAGGTTCCCGCAACGGGCTATTATACGATCTATTTCAATAGTGCTTCCGGAGACTACCATTTTGAGGGGTTGAGTCCGCCGGTATATGAGACGGTAGGTATAAGAGGGGATGCCACCAGCAGTGGCTGGAATATTTCGGTACCTATGACCGTAGATTCCAATGATCCTCACAGCTGGTCTCTTGAAAGTATTACACTTACTGCAAATGAATTAAAATTTCTGGCCAACAATAATTGGGAAATAAGTTGGGGTGGAAATGATTTTCCTGCCGGTACTGGAGACCGTTGGGCGAACAATATAAAAGTAACTTCGGCAGGAGAATATTCGGTCACCTTTAATGATGTGACAGGAAAATATTTATTTAAGATACTGAATGCCCCCACCTACGAGACCGTAGGGATTATTGGAAGTGCTACGGCGAATGATTGGAACGCTTCCTCACCAATGAAGCAGGTAGCAGGGGAACAGCACGACTGGATCCTTACAGCTTATCTTAAAGCAGGGGAATTAAAATGGCGCGCGAACGATGCGTGGGATGTTGACTGGGGTGGCAGTGAATTTCCTACAGGTACAGCAGTATTTAAAGGCCCAAACCTGCAAATCCCGGAAAGCGCATATTATACCATAAGATTTAATGATTTTACCCTTGCCTATAGTTTTACAAAGGAGAATCCTGTATCCTATAATTCTGTAGGAATAGTGGGTAGTGCCACTCCCGGAGACTGGAACAACTCTACCCCAATGCAAAAAGGGGAGGATGGACAAACCTGGACGCTTGAAAACTTTGAACTTACAAGTGGTGCCGTAAAATTTCGCGTTGATAATTCCTGGGATGTAAACTGGGGAGGAACAGAATTCCCTACCGGAACGGCGACCAGAAACGGCGGAGATATTCCTGTGGTACCTGGTTTTTACAACATAATCTTTAACGATTTTACCCTAAGCTATGATTTTGAACTGGTAGGTGGTGCTGCCGGGGAAATAGTGACCCTGGATCCTGCGTTTCCAACGGCAGATGAGCCGGTGACCATTATCTATGACGCCAAACAGGGAGTTACAGGACTTAAGGATGCGCAGAAAGTTTATATGCATTCCGGAGTCATATTGTCTGGTCCTGAGGGCACCTCCTGGAACAATGTTGTGGGCAACTGGGGACAGGATGACGGAGTAGGGGAAATGACCCCTGTAGCCGGGGAAATCGGCAAATGGCAGATCACTTTACCTTCTGTACGTGAATATTATTCTGTGGAAGGGGGCGTTCCGGTTTTCCGTCTTGGTATTGTCTTTCGGAATGCAGATGGCACAAAAACGGGCAAATCTGAAACAGACGGGGATATCTTCGTCAATATAGATCCGGGAGATTATGTGCGCTTTACAGCACCCGAAGCTTCAGAAATCTTCGGAATTGCCGGGGAGGAAATTCTGCTTAGCGCCGAAGCTTCAGAAATTGCAGAAAACATAAACCTGGAGATCGATGAGGGCGGGGGATTCCAGTCTGTAGCACAGCTTAGTGACAGTAAGACCATCAGCTTTCAGTATACCTTGTCCACTTCCGCAGAAATTCAGCTAAGAGTAACTGCGCAAATTGGAGGGAATACGGTTTCTTCAGTAAAAACACTTTCGGTTTACCTGCGCCAGCCAAATACAGTGGCCGAACTTCCTGAAGGTATGGTCAACGGTATCAACTATGATCCTGCAGATGCTACAAAAGCTACCCTGGTACTGCTTGCATCGCAGAAGGAGTTTGTATTCCTGCTGGGAGATTTCAACAACTGGGAGATAAGCGATACATACCAAATGAAGCAGACTCCTGATGGAGAAACCTTCTGGCTGGAACTAACCGGCCTTGAACCCCAAAAGGAATATGTTTACCAATATTGGGTTGAGGGGAACATCAAAATAGGCGATCCATATGCAGATAAGGTTGCAGATCCTTACAGCGACAGTAATATTCCCGCGCATGTTTATCCAAATCCTGTCGCCTACGATAAAACTGAATTTGGAATAGCTACCGTGTTACAAACAGGACAGCTGCCTTACCAGTGGAATTATCCTGAGGTTGTGGGTGGGCGGCCTGCAAATGAAGACCTGGTGATCTACGAATTGCTGGTAAGGGATTTCGTGGATTCGCACAGTTATGCCGGGGTGATCGAAAAACTGCCATACCTGAAATCTTTGGGAGTGAATGCCATTGAACTCCTGCCGATAATGGAATTTGAGAACAACCAGAGCTGGGGATATAACCCCACGTACCTCTTTGCTCCAGATAAATACTATGGAAGTAAAAATGACCTGAAGGCTTTTATAGACAAAGCGCACGAAATGGGTATGGTGGTGTTGCTGGATATGGTGTTAAATCACCAGTTTGGACAAAGCCCGATGGTGCAAATGTATTTTGACCGGGCCAATAATAAGCCTGCGGAAAACAGCCCCTGGTTCAATCCCGATGCCACCCATCCCTTTAACGTGGGGTTTGATATGAACCATGAGAGCCAGTACACCAAAAATTACATTGACGATGTAAACCGGTACTGGATAGAGGAATATAAATTTGACGGATACCGATTTGACCTTTCCAAGGGTTTTACTCAGAAAAATAATCCCAATGATGTGGGTGCCTGGAGTGCCTATGATCAATCCCGTATCGATATCCTGAAGCGAATGAGCGATGTGATATGGAATACAGATCCAGGTGCCTATGTGATCCTGGAACACCTGGCAGATAACAGCGAAGAAAAAGTCCTTGCAGATTACGGCATGATGCTGTGGGGGAATATGAACCATCAATACAATGAAGTGGTTAATGGGAATACTGCTCAGGATTTAAGCTGGACCCTCTCTTCCACACGTGGCTGGAATGAGAAAAATCTTATTTCTTACATGGAAAGCCACGATGAAGAGCGCCTGATAGTAAGGGCTCTGAATCATGGTTTAAGCAGCGGAGATTATGATATCAAACAATTGGAAACTGCCCTGGAGCGTGTAAAACTCGCCTCGGTATTCTATTATCCCGTACCCGGCCCTAAGATGATATGGCAATTCGGGGAGCTGGGATATGATTTCCCTATAGATTATAACGGAAGAACCGGTAATAAACCAATCCCGTGGAGTGGTGGGGCCGATGGGCTTGCTTATGACCAGGATGAATCCCGAATGAAGCTGTACCACACTAAAGCATCGATGATCAGCCTGGTAAATGATTTTCCCGATGTTTTTGAAGAAGGGACTTTCGCATGGACTCCTGCAGGACAAATAAGAAACATCAGGATAGATCACGAGGAGATGCATGTAAATATTATAGGAAACTTTGGAGTAACCGGAGGTAATGCCGAGGTAAATTTTCAGGAAACCGGCAGCTGGTACGACTTCTATTCAGGGCAGAAATTTGAAGTAAATACAACTTCAGGGACTATTGCGCTTTCACCGGGAGAATTTCACATTTTAGTAAACCGCGCAGTTGAATTTCCTGAAGCCGGTCTTACCTCTAACACCTTTGTTTATCTGGTAAACCCTACAGACCTGGTTGCTGAATTGACAGAACCTTTTGCGGTAGCTTTGACCTGGAAAGATAATTCGGCCGGGGAATCGGGCTATATACTGGAAAGAAAGGGCGAAGAAGACCAGGAATTTGTGACCATTGCCACCTTAGCTGAAAATGCAGAAGAGTATTTCGATACATCGGCAATTGATGGAGTTACCTATGAATACCGGGTAAAGGCCGTGAGCACAGAAGACGGGGATTCAGGGTGGAGCAATACAGAGCTTATTGACCTTCCTCTATTGGCTCCTTCCGGGTTAAATGCAATGTTCGCCGATGCGCGTGCGGTTGCTTTACACTGGCAGGATGAATCATCTCACGAGTCTGCTTATATAGTAGAACGGGCAATGGAACATGGAAACACAAGAACCTCTTTTGAAAGTATTGCTGAATTACCTTCGAATACCACAAGCTTTACAGATTCGCAGCTACGCACGGGGATGACGTACTTCTACCGAGTAAAAGCAATAGATTCGGACGAATCTTCAGAATACAGTAATGAGGTAAACATACGTCCTGCAAATGGTCTGAAAGATCAATTGGCGAAGAGTATTAGTATATATCCAAATCCGGCATCAGATGTGGTGAATGTAAGTACAACTTTACAGGTATCACAAGCCGCTTATTTCCAGATCGTGGATTTACAGGGAGCGGTAGTTAAGACTTTCCAGATCCCGCAGGGAATGCAGACTGTAGCCCTGGAGGTCAATAGTCTTAGGAACGGGATCTACATTGTACATCCAGTAAATTCAGAAAGTTCCGTTGGGAAACTTCTCCTTATCCAGCATTAGCAGCAGGAACTGATATAACTTTACAAGGAGTCATGGAATCATGGCTCTTTTTTTTGTGCGGCTCCCCTGATTCCGGGAGGTTTGAGCGTTAAAAGTACTGTACCCACTGCCTGTTTAAATATATTGAATCATACTTAGATTCAGAATGAGCTTTCTCAGGCCGAAAAGACCATCAATTCCAAAAACGTGGATTTGAGACCCTGACCATATTCAGCGCCGTCATCAGGTAGGGGTCCGGCAGGCATTGTTATACCTGTAGGGAAAGCAGAAGGGAAGAATCCCGAACTCACGAACTCCCGACTCCCGAATTAACGAATCCCGAACTCACGAACTCACGATTCCCGCATTAACGATTCCCGACCTCCCGACTCCCGACACCACAACTCCCGAACTCCACGGCTTCCGCATTAACGAATCCCGAATAAGCGTTCATTTCTATTTCTGCGCCCAATAATCTATCACCAGAACTTTTTCAATGTGAGGTCCAATTTGGCCTACGAAAGCTTCGTGAGCAGGGTGAGGGAGGTATGCATCCCTGGAACTTTCATCCTCAAAAGTTAGAATAAAACAATGGGTATATTCGTTAGATAATCCTTCGGGGCTAATATCTGTCCCCCATTCAAAATCAAGTATCTCATCAATCTTTTCGGGAAGCTCCTTAAATCCTTCAACTATCTGTTGGATATCGGTATCTGTAGAGCTGTCTTTGAACTTAAATAAGACTACATGTCTTAAAACCTGCTCATTAGGTTTCTTCGCCAGAGGTAGGGCAATTGCTGCATCTGTAGATGCCTGTGTATTCTTTGACTGGTCACAGGAGACAAATGCAAAGAATAAGAATAATGGTAAAAGAATTGAATTTTTCATTAAGGAAATGTTTATTAATAAGTTGTAGTAAAAGTAAGAAAGTTAAGGGACAATTATTGGTAATAATGCTTTCAGCAATCAGCCTTCAGCAATTGGCTGGTTCTGTATTATTTACAATAAACGTTTCTTAGATCTCACCAGATTCAAGATTTAAAATCATTGTAGTCCGATTAAAAAATAGGGAATTAATGAAAATCCGTGCTAGTACTAATCAAAAACCTTCTTTATCTATTTGAGGGGGTGGTTTTCGTTTTTGAGAATTTATAATAGTTTATTAAAGAAAGTACATTATTAGGTTATTGATTTTCATTACCCCTATATAGAAGTCTAGGCTCCAGGCTCTAAAAGCAGAGCGGTCTAAAGTCTTCCTGTATACTTATTTACTAGGACCGGGAATGTTATAGGGATTCATACGGCGCAGGATCACATTTCCTAATAAATAAAGGGAATATTTGTATATTTGTTCACATATTTATTGTGTTCACGAATCGTGAACACAAAAAAAACGTGAACAGATGGATATTGAAATCCTGCATAAAGCATTAGAAAATCTTGAAGATCCTGCACAAATAAATGGGAAGTTTGAAGCAGGTGAGGAGTTAGATGGTAATTTAGTGCTTCATTTTCCAAACAGACCACCTTTAAGAATGGTTGTGGAAATAAAGAAAGAGCTCCGGCAACATCAACTTCTTCAACTTATTGATAGAAAACGGCAGCATAAAAATTTTTTATTGGTGGCCGAAAGATTGCTTCCGTCAATAAAAAGTCAATTACAAAAGGAGGGAATAGCCTACTTGGAGGAAAATGGAAATTTTTTTTTAAAAACAGATAATACTTATGTCTTTATCGATTCTAATAAACCATTACAGAATAAGAAAGAGACAGCTAATAAAAAATTCACTGGAACAGGATTAAAGCTTGTCTTCAGCTTTTTATTAGACTCTGACCTTATTAATGCCAATCAACGAAACATTGCCGAAAAAAGTGGGGTAAGCCTTGGCATCGTGCCCAGAGTAATCAAAACGCTAAAAGATTCTGGCTATATTATCTCTCATGGGAAAAACTTCATCTGGCAAAACAGAAAAGAACTATTAACCAGCTGGATTAATGATTATGAAAAGATTTTAAAACCTAAACTTTTCAGAGCCCGTTATGAATTGCGAACTGATTGGCAAAAGCTTCAATTAAACCAGGGAGAAACATACTGGGGCGGGGAGCCTGCCGGGGATTTGCTAACGGGTTATCTGAGACCAGAAGAGTTTATTCTTTATAGCAATGAGACAGCATTAAACCTGATGAAAAATTACAGTTTGAAACCTAATACCAATGGAGAACTTCTGGTTTATGAAAAATTCTGGAATGGTGATTCAGGAGCTATAGCCCCACATATATTGGTTTACACTGATTTGATATTAAAAGAGGATAAACGCTGTAGAGAAACGGCCCAAAAGATTTTTGATGAGTACATCCAACCAATCCTATAAAGAGCTTGCAATCCCCTATTTTAAAGAGGTTTTTGAAATTATTGACGAGATAATGTTGAAACAAAAAATCCCCTATTATTTAATTGGGGTTAATGCCATAGCCCTGGGGTTACTAAAAAAGAATATAAAACCAGGTCGCGGGACTAAAGGCATTGATTTTGCAATAATGATTTCTTCAACTAAAGAATATCAAAAAATAGTTACCGCTTTAGAATCAAAGGGATTTATCAAGGTAAATGCACCCTGGACATTTTACAATAAAGCATTTAATGCCGTAGTTGATGTGCTTCCATTTGGGGAAATTGAAGAGGAATTCACTTTGAATTTTGACAAACGGGATATAGATCTTCATGTCCTTGGCTTGAAAGAGGTTCATGCAGATGCCCGGGAAATTTATATAAATGAAAAATTAGTGCAAATACCTCCACTCCCAGGGATGGTGATTTTAAAGCTCATAGCCTGGAGTGACAGGCCGGAAGATAGGGATCAGGATCCTGGGGATATTCTAAGGATAATTCAACACTATTTTGATTACAACTATGATGAAATTCTTGAGAATCATAATGATATTTTTTCTGAAGGTGAATTGGATGAGTTAAAAATTTCATCCCGGGTTTTAGGGAGAAATGCCCGGAAATACCTTAAATCCTCAAAAAAGTTGGAGGATAGGGTTCTTAAAATTCTGGTGAAACATACTTCCTCGGCCCAGAACTCTGATTTTTTAAAAAAATGGGCAGTATTAAAAGATTGGGATCTCGCCTATGCAGAAGAAATTCTCACAGAATTTAAAACAGGAATCACAGAATAAATTTCATGTTTAGCCATTAATACTCACTCTCCATTCAGCCTTCTAAAAATTTTCACCATAGTTTCATTATGTTTTGAAAAAGGTGTTCTAATTAGAGCATTTTTAAGGTTATAATAGTTATACCGTTTACCGTCTGGCCGCAGGACTAATTTTGAAGTAATAAATACATTTTTGATGGTCATTGTGTAATTTGGAAATGTTTTGGTAACAGTTATAAAATTCCCGGCAACTGGGAGCATCCATGTTGAAGTGAATCTTAAAATTATGATCATCTGACCGCGGATAGCTGATTGCTGAAGCAGTCTAACATCTACCAACTAAAGACTAAAGACTACCGACTACTTGCCAATACAGCTATTATATTTTCAGTGATAGAGGGGTCTGTGAGATTGTTGGGTACAAAAGGTCCCGGAAAGTAACACAGGAATTAGCAATTTTGTACCCGGAAAACTAAGATAGTAATTTCCCCGGTGATCTCACCCCCAGCGTCCCTTATTAACCCTAATTTTCTTCAAAAGAGTGGGGGAGAACACTAAAATTTTAAATCTACCTTTTTTAAGGTACAGATGGGGGAATTCGACATTTTCTTCAAAATGAGGTACAGAACGTGGAGGATTCAAAGTGAAACGCATGAATAAACAGAGGCAAAACATGATGTTTTTCCTGGATAAACTCGCATAAAAAGATATATTTGATGTGATAGTACACGGTAAAAAGAATGCTTAACAAAATTTTTAGATTAAATGAATGACACTACACTAAGGAAATTGAAAAGTCTTGATCGTATTTTTTTAAATAGATTAAAACTTTTGAAATTACCAATGGAAGAAAGAATAAGTAAATATTCCGTGGAATTGATTATACTGAATAATAAACTTCAAAAAAAAATCAACTATTTTGAAGAAAATAAGGTTGATGAAAAGGTGCTAAAAAATAGTTCCGATCTATCATTAGAATTAATAAATTTTTTAAAAACTAAACAGCTAATTAAATCAAAAGAAAGTTTTTATAAAGAACCTCCTAAACCTATTCAACAATACATTTATACTATAAAGGATCTTGACCCGCATAAAGCGTCCATACAATTTCATCAATTCCTAACCTTAAATAATAAAAAATGGAAAAGTTCCTCTCGACTAATTAAACATATCGATGATTTCCTCAAATTAGAATTAAAATTGCGTTCACAGAGAACGCTGACCTCCAGTGAATTCCATGAATTAGAAGAAGAGGTTGAGAATTACGACGAGCCTACTTTGAATAAAACAAGATCTCTTAGAAGGTATCTCTATTTAAATGCTAATAACAAATTGAATCAAAATGAAAAGCAATTTATTAAAAAAAGCAAGGTCTATCATTTGATTGAAAACCATTCCCGGCTTGAAATAAAGAATTTAAAACAATCAGACCGCAAAAACATCATGGATAATTGGAAAAAAATTTTAGAATCAGAAAAATTAAACAATAAAGATTTAATGAACGTTAAATTAGAAATTGGTGTAGAAAAATTTACTTTCAAATACTTTGATTTCTAAATTATTACCGTTGCAAGCACAGCGGACATTTTTGACTGCCATTAAGAGCAAGGTTTAACTGATAAATCTGTATTTATTAGCCGCAACTTGCGTTATTCGGGACGTTAGCTTCAATATAAAATTAACTCTTTAACAAGATGGATGAATTTAAAAAAAAGATAAATTATTTTTACATTGATGAGTCGGGAAATATCAATAACGACTCAACCATTTTTATCCATGGATGTATAAAGACTGACTCTCCCAGTACTATAACTGAATCATTAGTAAAATTAAAAGAAGAGTTGAGGAGTTCTTTATACTATGATAAGTTCAAAGATAAAATTGCTAAGCAAGGTTTCCACGCAACTGAAAATAATATGGATATGCGAGCTGATTTATACAAACTTCTACCTTTATTAGATTACAGAGCATATTTTGTGATAACAAATAAAAAATCCGATTATTTTATTAGAAACATTAATAAAATGGATGAATCAGAATACTTTGCTCATTCACTAAGAAAACTAATATATGATCGTATAGTTGCAAATAAACGAGATAAAAATATTTTCTATTTTGAGACCATTAAACTGCAAAAAAAATCTCTAGAACAAAACTTAGATGATATTTTTGGGAAATTAGATTCTAATTTCGATATCGAGTATCACATTGTTGGCAAAGAAGAAGAAAATCTCGCAATAATTGATTATTTAAATTTTATCTTTTACCACTTATTCACTGAAGAAAATCCTATGCCTAGGATGAAATTGAATTTTGATTTAGTGTCACCAAAAATTGCATTGGTGAATTTCATTCATCAAAACATTTTTTTCGGTAGAAAAAGATCAAAAAATTTTCAAGTATCTTTGGATAATCTTTATGACAATTATTAGTGGGTAAGCCAGTTAAATTCTGAATATGATTTCGTATTCGATTATATTGCATTACAATAAATCTTATACTGGCTGCCCACTTTTTATTTAAATCCATGAAGCATAAAGAAATAAAAACCAAGCAAGATTTAGCCAACTATCTGAGATGCAATGTAGATTTTCTCGACAAGGCAATTAACGATGAGTTTTTTATTATAGACACTCAAGAATCTATTCAGGCTATAGATAAAATCCCAATTCCACCAAAAGAAATTTCTGTTTCAAAATTTTACATTAAAAAAAAAGGTAAAAGAGGTGGTTATAGAATTGTTCATCAAGCATGGTCAGATCAACTCGAAAATTCTCTTAAAATTTTAAATAATTATTTGAGTGAGATATTTACTCCATTTGATTTTATTCATGGTTTTGTAAAAGGTAAAAGCATCAAAACAAATGCAAACTCCCATTTAGCAAAGAGAATTATTTTGTCAGTAGACATTAAAGACTATTTTGAATCAATTTCAAAAGAGATGATAATTAATAATCTTGTACAAATCGGTTTTAAAGAAAATGTTGCTTCTTGGATAGCAAGTATTACAACTATTGAAGGTTACTTAGTTCAAGGTTTTAGTACAAGTCCAGTTATTGGATACACTGGAGCATGCTGACCCCCCTAAAGCCCACCATAAAGGTGCCTGCCGTTCTGGCGGATGCTGATCCCCTTAGAAAAAAGAAGATAGCTAAATTTTAGTTTATTCCGGAGCATGTTGACCCCTCTGGATGATTTTATTTGGGAGCATGTTGACCCCTCTCGGCTATTTTCTTTCTGGTTTTGGTTTATTTGATGAATACCATCAAAAAGATAATTAATGGCTGGAAAACCAAAACCAATGAGTCAAGTAAAACAAATACTTCGCCTGCACCAACAGGGAAAAGGAAAGAAAACCATTGCA